>CALICM010000073.1 GCA_938049225.1 uncultured Paracoccaceae bacterium | reverse complement strand
GCTTTCGGGGCCAAGCCGAGCCCATCGATCAAAATCGCCACAAACTCCCAGATGTATGCGCGCATGACCGAGGACATGGATGTGGATGGGGGGCGGGTGCTTTCAGACGGGGCCTCCATTGAGGAGGTTGGCCGTGAGATTTACCAGATGATTCTGGATGTGGCCTCAGGCAAAGAGACCAAATCAGAAATGCAAGGCTTGGGCGATTATGAGTTCGTCCCCTGGCAAATTGGCGCGGTGATGTAGTCCCCTCTTCTTTTTGGCAAAATACTTGTACCAGAGGCCTCGGCGTCAAAGGTGCCTCGAACTCCTCGGCTGCCCCTGTACATCGCTCTTGACGCGCAGCCGACCCTTCTGGACGATATGATGCAAAGCAGAACTGCCTGTTTTCAAAGACCGGTGGCCGCAGCAGCATCGGAACGCGCGTTGCGGATGACCCAATTGGGGAAGGTTGGACGATGGAGTGCCTCACAGAAACCGACCGCGCCTTCTATCAGGTCCAGGGTTATTTGACCGTCCCGAACCGCATTTCACCTGAGACCCTGACCGCACTCTCAGCCGAGGTCGACCGATTTGAAGCCGAGGCCCGTGGCATGACCGCCTCGAACGAACGCCTGGACCTTGAGGACAGCCACCATCCCGACGCGCCCCGCGTGCGGCGGATCAAGCGCCCCGATCTGATCTCGCCCGTAGTGAACAAACTGATGCGGTCGGATGCTATCCTCGCCCCTGCCCGCGATCTGCTGGGGCCAGATATTCGTCTACACACGACCAAACTAAACATGAAAAAGGCCGGCTTCGGCGCCGCCATCGAATGGCACCAGGATTTCGCGCTTTATCCGCACACCAATGACGATGTGCTGGCCATCGGTATCACGCTGGACGACATCGGCCCCGAAAACGGCCCGTTGATGGTGTTTCCCGGCTCGCACAAAGGCCCGATCCATGACCACCATGCAGATGGGGTCTTCGTGGGGGCGATGGACCTTACGGCCAGCGGCATGGATCCAATGGATGCGGTGATGCTCGAAGTTCCGGCGGGCAGTATCACGATCCACCATGCGCGGGTCGTCCACGGCTCGGCGCTCAACCGCTCGGATCGTGATCGGCGGCTGCTGTTTCTCGAGATGATGGCCGCCGATGCCTTCCCAATCATGGGCGCGATGACCGCCTTTGACGGGATCGCCGACTACGACACCCGCATGCTCTGCGGTCAGCCGACGCTGACCCCCCGACTGGCCCCGGTGCCGGTCCGCATCCCGCAACCGCAACCGGACCGCAATGCCTCGATCTATGAAATTCAGGCGAGGCTGCGCGCCCGGGCCTTTGAAACCCAGCCATGAAAATCGCAATTGTCGGCTGCGGCTTAATCGGGGCGGCAGCCGCTCGCCACCTGGCCAAGGCCGAACATCAAGTGCTGGTGATCGGCCCGGGCGAACCCGAGGACAAACGCCGCCATCAAGATGTCTTCGCCAGCCATTATGACGAGGGGCGGATCACCCGCCGCCTAGCGACAGACGCCTTCTGGTCGGATGTCTCAAGCGCCGCCATCGATCGCTATGCCCAGATCGAGGCCGAAAGCGGCATTCCCTTCCACACCCCCTGCGGCGCGATGATGTCAGGGAAGACCGGCGCGGCGTTTACCGAGGCAGCCCGGGCCACCCGAACGGCACGGCGCATAAGGTCCGAGGCGCTGACCGATGATGTCCTTGCCGACCGTTTGCCCTTCTTCGACTTCCCGCCAGACTTTACTGGATTTCTAGAGGGCGATGGCGCGGGCCACATCAGCCCCAGGGCACTGGTCACCGCGCAAATCACTGCCGCCCGGCGGTATGGTGCCGTGATTGTCCCCCAGGCCGCCATGGGCCTTTCAGAGCACGCCTCAGGGGTCACGATCCATACGGCACAAGGCAGTCATGACGCGGATATCGCGCTGCTTTGCACCGGCGCGATGACGGATCACCTAGCGCCCCGCGCGCTGCATCAGCAGGTCTATGCCCGCACCGTCGCGCTGTTTGAAGTGGATCCGCCCGAGGCCGCGCGGCTGTCAGCGATGCCGACCCTCGTCTATCGCTGGCCGGGGGACAGTGCCGAACCTTACTTGCTGCCACCGATCCGCTATCCGAACGGGAAAACCTATCTCAAACTCGGCGACGACCCGGTGGATGTCGAATTGCACACCCCCGCCGATATCGCCGACTGGTTTCGCTCCGGCGGCAACGCGGCAGTGCGCGACCACTTGGCAGCCCGCCTGCGCCAGCTCATGCCCGACCTTGCGATCCAGGCGGTTAAGATGGACGCCTGCGTGACCACCTTCACCCCCAGCGGCCGCCCAGTGATCGACTGGCTCTCCCCACGCGTTGCCGCAGCCTCGGGCGGAAATGGCGCGGGCGCAAAATGCTCAGACGAGTTGGGGCGCCTCGGCGCCGTCTTGTGCACCGGGGGCAACGACCCCCAGCTTTCGCACACCACTTGGACCGATATCTGATCCCTTGTTCCAACGCCAACCAGAGGCACCACAGCCCCAGATCCGCCTATCGCGGATCTGGGGAGAAAAGACTTGGGCCGGAACGGCCCGCCTTTCGATCCGTGACGCCAGAGCGTGACAAGCCGCCGCCGTCAGGTTAGCCATTGGAAAACAATCAAAAGGGAGGGGACCCCATGCGACTTCAGGGCAAACGCGCATTCATCACCGCCGCGGGCCAGGGCATTGGCCGGGCCACCGCCGAGATGTTCATCGCCGAAGGGGCCGCGGTGACCGCCACCGACCTCAACCCCGACTTATTGACGGGCCTGGGCTGCACGACCGCCGCCCTGGACGTCACCGACAAAGCCGCCACCCAAGCGGCCGTCCAGGCGGCCGCGCCGGATATCCTCTTCAACTGCGCGGGCTTTGTGCATGCGGGCAGCATCATGGACGCCACCGACGATGATTGGGACACGGGCTTTGACCTCAACTGCCGTTCAATGTTCCACACGATGCAAGCGGTGATCCCCGGCATGATCGAGCGTGGCGGCGGTGCGATTGTGAACATGTCCTCGGCGGCCTCCTCGATCATCGGCGCGCCGAACCGCTTTATCTATGGCGCAACCAAAGCCGCCGTTATCGGCATGACCAAACAGGTTGCGGTCGAATACATCACTAAAGGGATCCGCTGCAACGCGATCTGCCCTGGCACCGTCGACAGCCCTTCGCTGCACGACCGGCTGCGCGCGACGGGCGACTACGATCAGGCGATGAAGGATTTTGTGGCGCGCCAACCGATGGGCCGCATCGCGAAACCCCAGGAAATCGCGGCGCTGGCGCTCTACCTTGCCTCGAATGAAAGCGCATTTACCACAGGCCAAGCCTGCGTAATCGACGGCGGCTGGTCGGGATGACCCTTGCCCCTAAACGATAACATTCAGGCCAGGTGATGTCCAACTGACGCACCAAAAGAAGGATTTGCTTCATGATCCGCATTCTGATCACCGGTGGCGGCGGTTTCGTCGGCCAGAAGCTGACCAAAGCTTTAACCCAGTCGGGGCGGTTACGCGGCGGGCCAATCGCATCCCTCACCCTGGTTGACCTGACCACGCCCAAGGCACCCGAGGGCGAGATCACGGTCGAAACCCTGGCTGTTGATATTGCCGACGCCGCAGCGGTCACCACCCTGTTCGCGCGCGACTTCGATGTTATCTATCATCTGGCCGCTGTCGTCTCGGGCGCCGCAGAAGCGGATTTCGACCTGGGCCTACGCGCCAACCTAATGGGCACGCTGAACATTCTAAAAGCAGCGCGCGCGCAAAAGGGCACTCCGGTGGTGGTCTATGCCTCTTCGGTTGCGGTGCATGGTGGCACCGCGCCAGAGCTTGTGACCGATGGCATCGAGTTGAACCCCCAAACCTCGTACGGCACGCAAAAGGCCATGGGCGAGTTGCTGCTGAACGACATGAGCCGCCGGGGCTTCATCGATGGCCGTGGCCTGCGTCTGCCCACCGTCTCGATCCGTCCAGGCAAGGCAAACGCCGCCGCCTCCTCCTTCATGTCGGGCATCTTTCGCGAGCCGTTGCAGGGCGCGCCGTCAAACTGCCCGGTGTCCCGTGACTTCGCAGTCTGGCACACTGCTCCACGCACGGTGGTCGCCAATCTGATCCATGCCGCCACGCTGGACGGTGCCGCCTTTGGCCCGAACCGCAACCTCAATCTGCCCGGCCGCACAGACACCATCGGCCAGATGATCGATGCGATGACCCGTGTCGCGGGCCCCGAAGCCGCGACCCGGATCACCTGGGAGCCCGACCCAGTGATCGAGAAAATCGTCCATGGGTGGCGCAACCATTTCGCCCCCGACAAAGGCCTGGCATTGGGCTTCCAAGCGGACAAAAGCTTCGAGGACTCGGTCCGCTGGTTCCTGCAAGACGACCATCGGGACGCCCCTTTGTGAAAACCGCCCTTCGCCCGCGCGAGGATCGGCTGGGCGCCGCGATTGCCATCGTCTGCGCCGCGTTCCTTTGCTTCACTTTGATCGACAGCGCCGCGAAATGGCTGATCGCGGCCGGCCTACCAGCGTTGCAGGTGGTCTTTATCCGCTACGCAGGGCATTTCGCCACGA
Source organism: uncultured Paracoccaceae bacterium (assembly GCA_938049225.1). Classification (GTDB taxonomy): domain Bacteria; phylum Pseudomonadota; class Alphaproteobacteria; order Rhodobacterales; family Rhodobacteraceae; genus Halovulum. The sequence continues at coordinate 17,550 of CALICM010000073.1, read as the reverse complement.
CGCTGGTCGTCTTTCTGCCCAGCGAGGGGGCAGATCTGTTCCGCTCACGCGCGCCACGTTTGCAGATGATGCGCGCGGGCCTGCTTATGGCAGGGACGGTTTTCAACTTTGTCGCGCTGATTTATCTGCCGCTGACGATCACCACGGCGATCTTCTTCGCCACCCCAGTGCTGGTCAGCCTGCTCGCCATCCCGCTGCTGGGCGAGCGGATTGGTCTGCGCCGGTTTCTGGCCATCCTGGTGGGGTTTGGTGGCGTGTTGATCATCACCACCCCTTGGGGCGTCAGCTTCCATTGGTCGATGCTCTCGGCCCTGGGCGCGTTGGTCAGTGCCTCGCTCTATTTCGTGCTCACCCGCATGATCGCGGGCGTCGACAACAACCCAACCGGTCAGTTCTATACTAGCGCCCTGCCCACCCTGGCGCTGCTGCCCTTTGTCCTGAGCGGTTGGATCTGGCCCGAGGGGGTGACCAACTGGGCAGTGACCCTTGCCATCGGTGCCTTGGGCGGCTTGGGCCACTCGCTGCTGACAATAGGCTACCGCTATGCGCCGGCTTCGACCCTGGCCCCCGTGGTCTATGTGCAGATCCTTTATGCCACGCTAATCAGCTGGCTGATCTTTTTGCAACCGCCCGACGGCAAAACAATTCTGGGCACAGCTGTGATCGTCGCGGCCGGTGTCTATATCTGGTGGCGCGAACGGCGCTTGCGCGACAGCTGACACAAAGCCGGTCCTTCACGAACCGTCGCACCCTAACCAAGGGCGCCACGGGCCCCGTTCCCGCCGCGCGGGAACGGGGGGTGTAGACTTGAGCCCGGCACGGGCTCACCTTTTGGTCCATGGCTCACCAACTGCCGCTGGCGCCGCCGCCCGACGACCTGCCCCCACCAAAAGAGGACCTCCCCGAGCCGGACGACGACTTGCTTTTTGATTTTCGTGGAATGGTTCGGGTCTCGCTGTCCTGGTGACCGCAATTTTCGCAAGAGTAATCAATGCGCTTACGCCCGCTGCGCGCGGCCGTGGCCGTTTGCAGCACGGTTGTTTCGGAGTTTAACGTCCGATAGTTGCAAGATGGGCAACTGCCATAGCGCGAGAACCAGGCCGGGTAGCGCGCGATCCGCAAGGCAGCACAGGACGGGCATTCCCAAATGTCGTAATCCACCGATTTCACGTACTCTTCCAGCCTTTGCCCGCCGTCCAAATGAGCGTCGTCCACATCCTCAGCCTGGCGCATCATCTGCGTACCGCAGGCATGACAGCTGCGGGGGCGGCGCCTGGCATAGGCCCGCCAGACAAAGGGAATCGCCAGAAATGGCGCCGCCAGCAGCGCCAGCACGGGGGCGGCAAGCTGGGTCAGATTGCGCCAGATCAGCGACCAGCCGCGCAGCACTACAGGGCTGTCATAGCTGCCGGGATAGACACCTGCGATCTCGCGGATGGTCTCCTCGACCCCATCCTCGATCCCCCAGTCATAAGCGTCGCGCCGAAAATGCGGCAGGAAGTGATCATCGATCACCCGCTGCATGTCAGCGTTGCGACGGGTCCCATAGCCCATCCCCAGTTCGATCCGCATCTTGCGATCAAAGCGCGACACAGCGACCAGCACGCCATCATTGCGCTCTGCATTCCCAATCCCCCAATCGTTGAACAGCGCGGTCGCAAAAGCCTCGTTCGTGCCGTCAAACCCATAGGTCGCGCGCGAGGGGATCGTCAGCACGGTCATCTCGACTCCAGTCTGATCATAAAGCTCGATCAGATCGGCGCGGATCCGATCCTCGGTCTCTGGCAACAGCAGGTCCGCGTAGTCGTTGACATAAACTTCCAAATAACCGGGCAGATTGCTGCCCACGCGTCGCCCGTCAGGGCCGACATCTGCTGTATCCTCAAAGACAACTCTGGCGTCTGAGGCCTCAGGGGGTGCCACTGGTTTGTTCAATGTGCCGACCACATACCCCGCCAGCAGCGCCAACCCCAGGATCGACAGAACCAAAATCCCAGCAAAGCGCAGCTCGCGCGGATGCATCGCGGCGCTAGCCCCGCCCGACCAGGGGCATCGCGGTCGCCATCACGGTCATGAACTGCACATTCGCCTCAAGCGGCAGCTCCGCCATATGCAAGACCGAGGTGGCCACATGCACCGGGTCCATCACCGGCTCGGCCTTGATCGAGCCGTCGGCCTGGGGCACCCCATCCAGCATGGGGCGCGCCATGTCGGTCAGGGCATTGCCAATGTCGATCTGCCCACAGGCAATATTAAACGGCCGCCCATCCAAGCTGAGCGTGCGGGTCAGCCCGGTAATCCCATGTTTGCTGATCGTATAGGGTGCGGACCCGGGTCGCGGCGCCTGGGCAGAAATGGAGCCATTGTTGATGATCCGGCCGCCTTGCGGATCTTGCGCGCGCATCTGCGCAAAGGCCGCGCGCGCGCAAAGATAGGCGCCTGTCAGGTTAACGTTCAGAACGGTCAACCAGTCCTCGACAGGGATCTCGTCAATCGGGGCCCCTTTGACATTGGTACCCGCATTGTTGAACAGCACATCGATCCGGCCGAAATGTCGTGCAACCGCCGCGAAGCTTTCCGTCACTTGGCCAGGTTCGGTCACATCGCAAGGTACGACAAGCGCTTGGCCATGACCCGCAGCAACCGCCTCGAGGGCCGCCGCCCGGCGCCCCAGCAGCGCCACGTTGTAGCCGTTGGACAACAGCAGCTTCGCCACCTCCATCCCTAGGCCCGAGCCCGCCCCAGTTACCGCAGCTGTCTTCGGCATTGGTCGTCCTTTCCCTGCCAGTTAACATATTGTATACAGCGGCCGACTTAAGCGCAAAAGCACCAGTCGGGGGCGCTTGCCCAAGGACACAACGCGATGACAATCCCAGACCCCCTGCCCCAACCCCTTTTGGTCGATGATAATCTGATGTTGCGCCAGCTTGGCTTGCAGGACGCCGATTCCATGTTGTTCGGCCTAGACGACGAACAGGCCCTAAAGCTGACCGGCACCCAGCGTCGGTTTACGCCCGATCAAGTGCGCGCCCATTGTGCCCGCGTGGCCGGAGATCCGGACCGCATCGACTATGCGATCACGCTTGGTGGCAACGCTGCGGTGGGCGAGGTTGTGCTGAATAGTTTGGATCGGCAAAACCGATTGATGTGGTTTCGGGTGGCGATCTGGCGGGATGATACGCGCGAAAAAGGCTTGGGCACCCGGGCCGCGCGCCTGGTCCTGGACCATGCCTTTGACACCCTTGGCCTCAATCGAATTGAGTTGGAGGTCTATGCCTTCAACACCCGCGCCAAACATGTTTATGAAAAGCTTGGTTTCCGGGTCGAAGGGCGGCGGCGGGAGGCCATGTGGTGGGGCAACGAAGCGGTCGATGCCATCGGTATGGGATTGCTGGCTGCGGACTACATGTCGCGGCGCGCCGGCGCGCATGGCTGAAGTATATTGCAGCGCGGGACCACGCAGTTTCCGTCCTTTCCCTATTCTTCTAAATTACGGCCAACCGTACCGTATCTTTGTCTTCGGCAATCTAAAACTTTGCGATCTGGTCACACAGACGCATGCCCTCGGCGGTTATCTCGCGCGCCGCATCGGCGCTTTGCTCAGCTACTGCGGCGTCTTGCTGGGTACGCCGGTCAATATCGGCGATGGTGGCGGTCATCTCACACATTCCTTCGGCCTGCTGCTTGCTTGAGCCTGACATTTCTTCGATGCGCGACACTGTCTGAGTGCTGGTGGACAAGATCTGTTCAAGCTTTGCTTCGGCTTTCTGAATGATGGAGATGATCTCGGAAATCGCGGGGGAACTCTGTTCCATCCGCATCACCGACGAGACGGCCTCTCCCATGATGGCATTACAGTTTTCCACATTCGCTTGAACATCCCGCACCAATTGATTGGTCTCTTCCGCCATATCAGCATTGGTGTTCACCGCATCGCTTACCGTGCCCAATGTGGTCGAGAACGCGCGCAACGCACCAGCCTGATCCACCGCCTGCCGGGCCAGGTTCTCCGAGCCATCCGTCAGCGTTGACATCTTGGTATCCAACGAGGCGCCGTTCAATCGGATCGCCTGGATCAGACCTGCGAGGTCTTCTCGAGACCGATCGCATTGCTGTGCGACCCTCTCGAGCTGACCTTGATAGTGACCGTGAACTTCGCGCGTTAGATCACCGTCCGAGATGGCAGTCAGCGTTGCCGTACGATCACCAACGAACGCGTCAACCGAGGCGCATACGGCGTTTAGCCCCTCGACCAGCGGCGCCATCAGTGGCTCGGTCGGGCGGATGCCCAATTGGGTAGAGAAATCGCCGCCACTGGCATTCTGCAGCAAATCATCCAGCGCTTCTTCGATTTCACGCTTTTCCGTGACGTCCCGCCACTCGATCACCATGCCCAGGTCTTCACCATGGTCATCCAGGACAACCGCGAGATGCAGATCGAAACGCCTTTTGCCCCATATAAAGCCCGAGACAATGCCAGTGCCGTTTTTCAGCTTGCACTTCGATATCGCCTGCGACGCAAGGTCAAGGTTCTCGAGGCGCCCCTCCTCGCGGACAATCGCTTCTGCTTGAGCCGGATCCGCAAACCCGTCTTTGAGCAGCGAGATCAGTTGCGGTTGCTGATGCAGGTATTTGGGTTTGGACAACACGAATATCGTCCAAAATCATAACACCCGCAAATCCTGTCGAAACGACAAGTGGAATTGCGAAAATGAGCATGACTTTATAAATCGTTTTCATAATCAGCACCAAGGACCGTTTCAATGACCCTGCTCGTAAGCGGGACAGATTCATTTGGGGTTAAAACGAAATATATGATGTACTTTGATTTAAGTGCGCCGCCGACGGCATTTGGAATGAATACAAGATTGTAGCGTGTATCGACACCATTTGCGTAAATAACCACAAAAAAGGGGGATGGTTGCCCATCCCCCAAGTCTTGCATTTCAGGCTCTTTTCATTGTTCCGCTCGGTTTTTTGCCTGCGGCCTGAACGCTGCCCCACCCCCAAGCGCCCCCGGGGGTGGGAAACTATTATCTCGACTTCTTATTCGGGCGTTGTGTCAAAGCCGAAGCCGCAGCTGTCTTTGCTGCTGGGCTCGACTTTGGGTTTCGAAGCACCTTACTTGCTGCAGAAGCTGCTTTTGCGCTTGTAACTTCATTATTTGGCCTTCTAGCCATTTTACTTCTCCATTTATCCACAGATTCCCCAACTTTCTGGGGACAACCCTGTGTGTTACTTGACACGCAATTGATACCAGTCTCGGTTCATGTTCTTTCGATTCTATCGACCCGGAAGGGCCGAAATTGGTTGTCCCGCAGCGTGCCTAACGAATGCGGGTTGGCCTGGGCTCGGAACTGCAATTCCGAGCCCAAACCCTCAAATGTTCAGCTACACCCGCTCGTCCCCCCGCAGGTATTGCACTTCATGCAGGTGCCGTTGCGCACCAGCGTATAGTTGCCACACTCGCCGCAAGCGTCGCCCTCGTAGCCTTGCATCTTGGCCTTGGCACGCTGGTCCAGGACCGGGGCGGTAACCGCTTCGATATGGGTAACAGTGGCGGTTTCGGTGGCGACCTCGGCAAGTGCCGCGCTGGTCGCGCCACCCTGCAGCACCATCAGTTCTTGCGGCAGGCGTTTGCGCAAATACCCGGTTGAGCTGACCTGCCGGATCATGTCGATCGAGCTTTGCGAAACCTCAGGCGAGACGGGAGCGACGTTGGATTTGCCCTCCTCTTCGCCCCGGCCCAACTCGTCAAAGCTCTCGCCTTCGGGCGCGACATGGGCCAGATCCGTACGGTCGAGGTAACTGACCGCCAGTTCCCGGAAGATATAGTCCAGGATCGAGGTCGCGTTCTTGATGCTGTCGTTGCCCTGGACCATGCCCGCCGGCTCGAACCGGGTGAAGGTGAAGGCCTCGACGAATTCCTCAAGCGGCACGCCGTATTGCAGGCCAACCGACACGGCGATGGCGAAGTTGTTCATCATCGCGCGGAAACCGGCCCCCTCTTTATGCATATCGATAAAGATCTCGCCCAGGTTGCCGTCTTCGTATTCACCTGTCCGCAAATAGACCTTGTGCCCGCCGACGATGGCTTTTTGGGTGTAGCCCTTGCGCCGTTGCGGCAGCTTCTCGCGGTTCGAGCGGATCAGCTCTTTGACGATCACCTTCTCAACGATCCTTTCAGCCAGAACCTGTGCCTGCTCGGTCGGCGCCGCCGTCAGCAGGTCTTCCAGATCGTCCTCATCATCGTCGATCAGCGCGGCACTCAGCGGTTGCGACAGCTTCGAGCCATCGCGGTAGAGCGCGTTGGCCTTGGTGCCCAGCGACCAGCTCAGCTCGTAGGCCGCCTTGCAATCCTCGACCGTGGCGTCATTGGGCATGTTGATGGTTTTCGAGATCGCGCCCGAGATAAAGGACTGCGCGGCTGCCATCATGTGGATGTGGCTTTCTACGCTGAGGTAGCGCTTGCCAATTTTGCCGCAGGGGTTGGCGCAGTCGAAGACCGAGTAATGCTCCTCAGCCAGATGCGGCGCGCCTTCCAAGGTCATGGTGCCGCAAACATGGTTGTTGGCCGCCTCGATCTGCGCCTTCGAATACCCGAGGTGACGGAGCAGATCGAAGGCGGGATCGCTTAGCTTTTCAGATGGAATACCAAGTACTTGCGTGCAGAAGTTCTCACCCAAGGTCCATTGGTTGAACACAAAACGGATGTCAAAGGCGGTCGGCAGGGCCGCCTCGATCTTTGCGATCTCGTCCGCGCCGAAGCCGTGGCCGATCAGTGATGTCGGATTGATGTCCGGCGCGTTGCCCAGGGTCCCATGGCCGACGGCATAGGCGACGACCTCTTCGATCTGGGCAGGAGCATACCCAAGTTTCGCCAATGCCGCCGGGACCGACTGGTTGATGATCTTGAAATAGCCGCCGCCCGCGAGTTTCTTGAATTTGACCAGGGCGAAGTCCGGCTCGATCCCTGTCGTGTCGCAATCCATGACCAGGCCGATGGTCCCGGTGGGGGCGATGACGGTGGCTTGCGCGTTGCGATAGCCATGCGCCTCGCCCAGCGACAGCGCCTCGTCCCAGACGGTGTGGGCCAGGTTAATCAGCCGCCCGTCGGGGCAGTTTTCGTGGTCCAGCGGGACCGGCAGAACGGCAAGGCCCTCGTAACCGTTGATCTCACCATAGGCCGCGCGGCGGTGGTTGCGCATGACGCGCAGCATATGCTCGGCGTTTTTGGCATAGCCGGGGAAGGCACCCTGTTCTTGGGCCATCTCGGCCGAGGTGGCATAGCAGACGCCGGTCATGATCGCCGTCAGGGCACCGCACAGGGCGCGGCCCTCGGCGCTGTCATAGCCGTAGCCCATGTTCATCAACAGACCGCCGATATTCGCATAGCCCAAGCCCGTGGTGCGGAACTTGTAGCTGAGTTCGGCAATCGCGGGGCTGGGGAATTGCGCCATCATCACGCTGACCTCAAGCGTGATCATCCACAGACGGGTGGCATGCATATAGTCTTGGGCCTGAAACTCACCGTCCTTAAGGAAGGTCAACAGGTTCATGGAGGCGAGGTTACAGGCGGTGTCGTCCAGGAACATATATTCTGAACAAGGGTTCGAGCCGCGGATCTGCCCGTCCGCCGGGCAGGTGTGCCAAGCATTCACGGTGTCATGGAACTGGATGCCGGGATCGGCGCAAGCCCAGGCCGCGTGGCCGATCTGCTCCCACAGATCCCGCGCCTTGACGGTCTTGGCGACCTTGCCGTCTGTCCGCCGGACAAGTTCCCAATCCGCGTCTTCGCGCACGGCCTTAAGGAACCCATCCGTCACCCGGACCGAATTGTTCGAGTTTTGGCCCGACACGGTCAGATAGGCATCTGAATCCCAGTCGGTGTCATAGGTCGGAAACTCGATCGAGGTATAGCCCTGCTCGGCATACTGCAGGATCCGCTTGACGTAAGTCTCGGGGATCATGGCCTGTTTCGCGGATTTGATCGCCGCTTTCAGGCCTTTGTTTTTCTTGGGATCAAAGGCGTCGGCCTCGGCCCCGTCCCAAGTTTTGATCGCGGTGAATATTTCGTTCAACCGCACTTCATGGACTTTCGAGCCCGCAACCAGTGAGGCGACCTTTTGCTCTTCGATCACTTTCCAGTTGATGAACTCTTCAATGTCCGGGTGATCCATGTCGCAGATCACCATCTTCGCTGCTCGACGGGTTGTCCCGCCTGATTTGATCGCACCAGCGGCACGATCACCTATCTTGAGAAAGCTCATAAGCCCCGAGGATTTGCCGCCGCCGCGCAGCGATTCATCCGCGCCGCGCAGGGAACTGAAGTTCGTGCCGGTGCCCGAGCCGTATTTGAACAGCCGCGCCTCGCGGGTCCACAGATCCATGATGCCGCCGTCGTTCACCAGATCGTCGGAAACGGATTGGATGAAACAGGCATGTGGCTGCGGATGCTCGTAGGCGCTGGTCGATTTGGTCAACTTGCCCGTTTTGTAATCGACATAGAAGTGGCCCTGGCTGGGTCCGTCGATGCCGTAAGCCCAATGCAAGCCTGTGTTGAACCACTGCGGGCTGTTGGGCGCGGCGCGCTGGGTGGCCAGCATATACCGCATCTCGTCGTAATAGGCTTTGGCATCTGCCTCGGTGCTGAAATAGCCGCCCTTCCAACCCCAATAGGTCCAGGCGCCGGCGAGGCGGTCGAACACCTGCTTGGCACTGATCTCGCCGCCTGTCCGTGCGTCCTCGGGCAGGTTGGCCAGTGCCTCGTCATCCGCGACCGAGCGCTGCAAGAAGACCGGCACGCCCTTCTCTTTGACCTTTTTGGTCACCGCAGGCACCCCAGCTTTGCGGAAATACTTTTGCGCCAGAACGTCCGAGGCGACCTGCGACCAGTCGGCGGGCACTTCAAGATCGCTGAGTGAGAACACGACCGAGCCATCTGGATTGCGTATTTCCGAGGCTGTGGTGCGCCAGTCGATGGCGCCGTAAGCGCCTGTATCTTCGGTGGTAAAGTTGCGTTCGATCTTCATTGGTCTGCCTCGCCATTCTGGCATTATCGTTTGGTCGGCCACACGACGTTGCGCACAGCCGGGTCCCAGCGGGGGCTGGGTCCATTTGAACTTTCTATTTGCCCCTTGCGGAGACCGCTATATGTTGTGGTTCATCGCTGGGCCCGCACAACTTGCGCTACGTAGGCCCTTACGGTCAACGTAAATTTTACCGGTTCGTGACAGATTTTGTTGTTGACCTCAAAAAAGCCACTAAATGCGGGGGATTGAAGGCTGGTGTTGTGGCCGGGGATAAAGTTCTAACCTGTGATTGTCTGCTAAACACTTTGTTAACTTACATTAATATCGAACAAAATTAAGGGATTACGATTACATTCCAACTCTTGATTTACTGCGCCGCAACAAATGTCTCGCCCACCTTCATGGCGATTTTGCCACGCTTAGGGGAATCAGCCCATCCCGCGGGATCGGAATGCGACACCAGATGTCGGTTTGCCCCTCGACGCGCGCTCAGGCGCACCCCTAGGCTAAAACCCTCTTAGTCGGAGGGGGACGATGCTGGATCTTGGGAAACTCGCCACGGACCTGAGCGCTGTCATGCAACCCGTGGGCCAAGCCAAAGGGCTGCCCAATGCGCTTTATACCTCGACCGAGGCGATGGCGTTGGAACGCGAGCGGATTTTCAAGGACGGCTGGGTCTGCATCGGCTTTGGCAAGGATGCACCCGTGGCAGGGTCGGTCATGCCCGTGGATCTTTTGGGCATGCCGTTGCTGATGGTCCGCGACGCGCAAGGCACCCTGCGGGTGTTCGAAAACGTCTGCCGCCATCGCGGTATGATCCTGGTCGAGGCGCCCGGTACCGTGCCGGGCGTGATCCGCTGCCCCTATCATTCCTGGTGTTACAGCCATGATGGCGCGCTGCGCGCCACACCTCATGTGGGCGGACCAGGGGTGAATACCCATGATTGCATCGATCCGGCAAAGACAGGGCTGACCCCCGTGCGCAGCGGGAGCTATCTGGACATGGTGTTTGTGAATATCTCGGGGACCGCACCGGCGTTCGATGATTGGATCGCGCCGCTGCGGTCCCGTTGGGCGGATTTCGAGGGGCGGGGCGTGCACCACGGCTCGTCCTTTCGTTTGCAGGTTGCTTGCAACTGGAAGCTGGCGGTCGAGAATTACTGCGAAAGCTACCATCTGCCGTGGATCCACCCAGGCCTGAACAGCTATTCCCGACTTGAGGATCACTATCATATCGAGGCACCGCGGGCCTTCTCGGGCCAGGGGACGGTGGTCTATAATCCACGGCTGGACCCTGATCTGAGCTTTCCCAACTTCGATGGGCTGCCCGAGAAATGGGACACAGGCGCGGAATATGTCTCGCTGTATCCTAATGTGCTGATCGGCATCCACCGCGATCATATGTACGGGATCCGCCTTGACCCCGTGGCGCAGGATCGGACGATCGAGCATATCGAGATCTATTACACCACACCCGAGGCAGCGACGGGGGGCGCTTTGGCGACGCTGCGAGAGAAGAACGCGGCGATGTGGAAAGAGGTCTTTATCGAGGACATCTTCGTGGTCGAAGGTATGCAAAAGGGGCGCGGTGCGCCGAACTTCGATGGCGGGCGCTTCTCGGCGGTGATGGACAGCCCGACGCATTGCTTTCACGACTGGGTCGCCGCGCGCCTTGGGTGATGCCGATCAACTGGACCGGGCCCTGCGCACAACGACGGACCCCGCGCTGTTAGTGCCTTTACATGTCCAAGCCGCAGATCAGATGGCGTCGGATGCCGCGCGCCGGTTTCATCTGACCCACGCCTGGGTTTATGCGCTGGTAGCTGGCGATCAGCGGCGTATCGAGGAACTAGAGCACCAACTCAAAACCCTGGGCGGGCTTTGACACCACTCTTCGCAAATCATCATCGTTACAAGCGTCGGCGCTTGCATAGATCAGCGGATCCGCAGCGACAAATCCTGCCGATATGGCGCGTCGGGTGTGGAAATGATCGAGGGCCAGTCGGGCTGGTTCAAACTGTCGGGAAAATGCTGTGGTTCAAGGCACAGCCCCCCGAAAGGCCCGTATAGCGCACCATCGTGTCCGGGGTGGGTGATCTGCATCGGTTTAGCAGTGAACAGCTGAATGCCGGGTTGATCGGTCCAAAGCTTCAGGGTCAAACCAGTGTCCAGGGCGGTCAATTGCGCGGCTGGGGCTGCGGGGTCGCGTTCCGCGTCGAGCACCAAGTTGTGGTCCGCCCCCTCGCCCGCCGGGTCCAAATCACCGACGCGGGCCTCGGTTCGGAAGTCCAGCACGGTGCCCGCGACCGGGGCGAAAGCTCCTGTCGGGATCTGGGTGTCGTCCACGGGCGTGTAGCGCGCGGCCGCAACCTGCAGACGGTGATCCAGAACCGTATCCGTTGACCCCAGGTTATAATAGTTGTGTTGGGCGAGGTTGATCGGCGTGGGTCGATCGGGGCGGCCTGTCATCTGGCAGTGCAGGGTGGCGCCCGCGAGCGCAAAGCGCACTTCAAAATTGACGGCCCCCGGGTAGCCCATTTCGCCGTCAGGACTGTGATAGCGCAAGATCACCGCCTCGGGGCCATCCGGCTCCATCTCCCACAGGCGCTTGCCCAATCCTTCGGGTCCGCCGTGCAGATGGTTGGGGCCGTTGTTCACCGGCAACTGAAAGCTCCGCCCGGCTAGTGTGAACTGACCGCGCGCTGTGCGGTTGGCGACCCGGCCCGCGATGATGCCGAAGGATTTGGAGTGTTCCGGGTAGGGCGCGAAATCCTCGAAACCCAGGACACAAGGCACCTCGCGCCCGCCTGTCGGGATCCGCCAGTCGCGAATCACGCAGCCATAACTCATGATGGCGACGCGGGCCTGTGCGCTGTCCAGGACAACCTCGTCCACGCTGCGCCCTTGATGGGTGCCGATGCTTTTAGCGGTGGTCATGCGGCGGCAATATCCTTGATCTGATCCAGCAGCGCGGTTTTGACCCGCACCCCATCTTGCGCCGCCGCGGCCCGCGCGTCCAGTCGGCGCAAACCTGGCAGGCGGGCACCGTCCAAATCGTCGTAAATCGCGATCAAATCCGCCATGCGGCCCAGGAATTGCCCGTCCGACAATACGTCCGCATCAAGGGCCAAAATGCTTTGCCCCAAATTGGGCGGCCCCCCCTCGCCATCGAACAGGCTGGACCCCTCGGTCCCAAAGGACGCCCCCGCCAGGGCAGCCGACATCACCTCGACCATCAGGGCCAGCGCCGCGCCCTTGGCCCCGCCGATCGGCGCCATCGAGCCTTTGAGGGCAGTGACCGGATCGGATGTAGGCGTGCCATCCGGGCCAAAGGCCCAATCCTCGGGGATGGTCTCGCCCACCTCGCGGGCCGCCAGGACCTTGCCGCGGGCCACTTTGGTCACGGCCATATCGATCACCAGCGGCGGGCGGTCCGGCATCGGTGCCGCGAAGGCAATCGGATTGGTGCCCAAAACCGGTCGGGCCGCCCCCCAAGGCGCCAAAGCTTTGGGCGAGTTTCCATAGACAAAGGCCAGATACCCCTGTTCAGCGAGGGTTTCACAATGGTGCCCCGCGACCCCAAAGTGATGCGAGCGGTGGACCGTCGCCGCGGCCACCCCGCAGGCGTTCGCGCGGCTCACGATCTGCGGCAAGGCCAGATCGAAGGCTGGATAGGCAAAGCCATGGCCGCCATCGACCCGGATGGCGGCCGGGCGCAAAATCTCGAGGGTCGGAACAGCGTGGCCCTTCACCTTGCCCACACGGGACTGCGCCGCATAGCTGGGCACCCGCGACAGTCCGTGGCCGCCCTGCCCGTCCGCCTCGGCCCGGACCAGGGCACGGGCAGTGCTAGCGGCATTATCAGGGCTGGTGTCAGCGGCAATCAGAGCGTCAGTGACCAGCGCCTGAGCTGCCTCAAGCGAAAGTGTGGTGTAGTCCGGCATGGCAAGTGTTCCCCAAGTCTTCGCGGTACGCCCCACCGATTAACCCTTGGGTTGTTGTCCCGGGCGACCCTTCGCCGCCCAGTATAGTTCGCTTAAGCGGACCTGTATAGTTTAGTCATCACAAATTCACGATGCCCCAGCGCTTCGGCAGCTGTCGCACGCCCGTTCGCGGTACGGCGGATCATATCGATCAGCGCGTCACCGGCCTGATCGATTGTCATTTCGCGCGTCAACACACCGGTTACATCCACGTCAATATGCTCAGACATCGTGCGCAGGGTACGCGGATTACCCGAGATCTTGATGACCGGCACGATCGGATTGCCCACCACATTGCCCTGCCCCGTGGGGAAGGTGTGCACGACATAACCTGCCGCTGCCATCAGGGTGACGCATTCTGCCGCCGCCGAGGAGGTGTCCATGAAATACAGGCCCCTGCCCTTTTCCGGCGCCTCGGCCGGTTCCAGCGCGTCGATATACGTGCAGTCGCGGCCGATCTTTTCGAGGTTGCCAAGCGCCTTTTCTTCTATGGTGGTCAACCCGCCCAGAATATTACCCTTGGTCGGCTGGCTGTCGCTCAGATCATCGGTCTGATGCGCGAAGATCACATCGTCCTGGTAGGCTTGGAATATCTTCATGAACTTCGCCGAAGCCTCGGGCGTGGCACCCCGTTTTTCGCAGATATGCTCGGCCCCGGTAATCTCGGAGGTTTCGCCAAAACAACCGTAAAGACCGTTGGGGATCAGCTTGTCATACATATTGCCCACAGTGGGGCAAGAGCTGAGACCGGTGGTCGTGTCTGACTCGCCGCATTTGGTCGAGACCCAGAGGTCGGTGAGCGGGCACTCCTCCTTCTGCAACTCAGTCGCCCAATGGACGTATTCCTTTGCCGTCCAACTGGCAGCCCGGATGGTCTCGAAGTCGCCGTTCTGCTCGATGGAGAAGCCGGTGACAGGCTTGCCAGTTTTAGCAATGCCATCGACGATTACCTTGGTCCACTCAGGCTCGATCCCAATGACGATCACAGCGGCAACGTTCGGGTTGGCGCCAGTGCCAATCATGGTGCGAAAATGCAGGTCCAGATCCTCGCCAAACTGCAGGCGCCCATACGCGTGCGGCAGGGCCATTGTGCCTTTGACATTGTTCGCGACCGCCTCGCAGGCCGCGTTGGAAATATCATCGACGGGCAGGATAATCACGTGGTTCCGTACACCTACACGGCCGTTCTCGCGGCGCCAGCCTTGGACCGTCAGATTGCTTGCGTCATATGCCATTTTGATCCCCTACCAGCGTTTTGTTTTGCAGTTGTGCGTATGGACATGGCCGCCCTTGGGAGCGTCGCCCACCATCTTGCCGATATCCTCGCCGTATTTGATGACGGTATCGCCCTCTTTGAGGTCCTTGAGCGCCACTTTGTGGCCGATGGGAATATCGGCCCCGGCGGTCAGGCGGAAGTCGGAATTGTCATGGGTGATGACGCACAGCATATCGGTGTTCGCGGTCAGACCTTCGACCACGACAACGCCCACGTTGTCCTTTTCATCGTGCACAAGCAGTTGAGGTGCGGCCATTTGTGTCTCCTTCGACTCACGGCTTGATTAATTCTTATATAAGATATCATACATCACAGTTTGCAGCCGGGCTCAACCCTGGTAAAGGACACTCATGCAAACCCTTGCCCGCCCATTGTATCTGCAGGTGCGCGAAGCGCTGATCGCCCGAATCGCCGCAGGCGAATGGGCTGCGGGGGCCGCGCTACCCTCGGAATTCGCATTGGCAGATCAGATGGGGGTCAGTCAGGGGACAGTCCGCAAGGCATTGGATGCGATGGCGGCGGATAACTTGGTCGAGCGGCACCAGGGCCGCGGCACTTTCGTGCCCGAGCATACCGAGGCGCGCGCGCTGTTTCACTTCTTCCGAATGCAGGGCCCGGGCGGGGCGCCGGTGCTGCCTGAAATGGTCTCGCAATCGGCGGCGATGGTTAGCGCCCCGCCCCAAGTGGCGAAAACGCTTGGGACGGGGCGGCGCAAGGTTTGGCGGATCACGCGGGTGCGCGCGGTCGCGGCGTTGCCCGCAATCGTCGAGCATATTTACTTAGATCCCAAGCGGTTTCCTGGCCTAACGGCCAACACCACCCTGCCGAACGCACTATACGCTTACTACCAGGCGCAGGCGGGGGTCAGCATTGTGCGGGCAGATGATCAATTGGCCGCCGTTGCAGCGCCGTCGGAGGTGGCAAAGGCCTTAGGGCTTGCCGCCAGCGCACCGGCTCTAGTGGCCGAGCGGCGGGCCTTCGATTTGCTAGACACGGTCGTCGAGATGCGGTGGAGTTGGTTCGAGACCAGCGGCCAGCGCTATGCCGTGACATTGCGCTAACCGGGCTGACGGTGAGTGACTGGGTGGTGTTATGGCATTTCGACTTAAACCGTAATCTGCTTTCACTGCCTGCCGCCTTTGGCTCGAACACAAAAGCCGATCAGAGAGGCTTCAAGTTGAAGTCGATATGCTGTGGGCGGGGAATTGCCGGCGGATGCCAGGATGCCACTTCCGGGCTGACCCATATTGTTTCTGGAATTGGTCGGGGCGGCGAGATTCGAACTCACGACCTTTCGTACCCAAAACGAACGCGCTACCAGGCTGCGCCACGCCCCGGACCAGGCCCTGCCATAGCGACTTCGGCGGCCGCTGAAAAGCATAAAATCTATTCCGGTGCGCAAGGCCAAGCAGCGGTGGCGGCAGGGATCGCCGGGTGACGCAGTTGGGCGCCTTCGGTCAGGCCCAATTGACGCGCCAACCCGCCATTGATCTCGAGCACATATTGAATGTTGTCGCCCCCGGGGATCGTCTCCTCCGACAACGGTACGGCGTTTTCGTGGATGCGCTGGACGGTACCCGTTGCATCGGCAAACAGCATGTCCAGCGGGATCAGCGTGTTGCGCATCCAAAAGCCCACCGACTGAGGGCGGTCATAGACAAAGATCATGCCTGAAAATCGCGGTAGCGACGGGCGGTTCATAAGCCCTTGCGCGCGCTCTGGCGCTGTGTCGACCACCTCGACCCCAAATCGGACCGTCGTGGCACCGTTGCGCACATCGATGCTGTCAGGCGAACACGCCAAAGCGCCCTGTGTTGCCACCAACACAAGACACGTGATCCACGCGGCCAGAAGCCGTGTGATCAAGGCGTGCGCAAGCCCCGTAGAACGAGGTTGGCATGATCCCACGAGCGGATCTCGACAGCTGTTTTGCCCCTTGGGCCGCCCTTGAACCGTACGCAGACAGCCTCGCCCGGTTGGAGGTCAGAGAGGCCATAAAGCCGCAACACTTCCATATGGACGAAGATATCGTCGGGGTCGCCAAACGTGTTCACAAAGCCAAAACCCTTGGCCTTATCGAACCACTTCACACGCGCCGCGGACAACTCGGACGCATCTTCGGTGCTAAAAGTTTCGCGGTTTTCTGCCGGTGCAGCGACCGGGTCTTCCGCAGCTGTTTCGATCTGATGGATTTCGACGGCCTGACGGCCCCGCTCAGTTCCCTGAACGTCCATAACGATTTCCACACCCTCGGCCACAGAGCTTCTTCCGAAGTTCCGCAGCACATTGGCGTGCAGCAACACGTCACCAAGGTTATCGTTTACGACAACAAAGCCGTATCCCTTGGTAGAGTCGAACCACTTAACGTGACCTTTTATCATTCTCTATACCCTGGAGAACCTATTGTTCATCGATCACTCAAACTGCAATGTCCCGCCTTGCTGCACCCCTCGATGCATCGCTCAGCTTCGACCCCAAGAACACTGCAAACGGCCCGTCAAATACACAACGTACCGTCCCCATTTTAAGCCCTTTACACTTGTCGTTCAAACACAAGATGGACCTTTTGGATACTACATTATGAAGGCAATAGCGAGGGTTATCCGGTGTGCTCACACGAATGATACAATTATAGGCAGAATGCTCAATCTGTGATTGCAAATCCTCGCAAGTAGTTAAATTTTAAGGTGTTTATATGTGTTGACCGCCATTGATCTCGACCTCGGTGCCTGTGATGTAGGCCGCTTTTTCGGAACATAAGAAATAAATAGTTTCGGCGACCTCGGCCGGCGCCCCAAGTCGACGTAACGGCAACTTGTCAGTGATGGCGTCAGTTCCTGGTGACAGAATCTCGGTTTCAATCTCGCCCGGGGCGATTGCATTGACGCGAATCCCCCGCGGCCCCAGATCATGAGCCATTTCCCGCGTAAGCGCCGCCAAAGCCGCTTTGGAGGTGGCATAGGCTGGACCCGCGAAAGGGTGCACCCGTGCGCCCGCGATAGAAGTAACATTGACGACAGCACCCTTGGCGGTGCTGAGCTCGGCGATCAAACCGCGGGCGAGCAGCACGGGCGCGAAAAAGTTAACGTGGAACACATGCCCCCAACCGCGCAGATCAGTGCTGAGCGTATCCAACCGTCCCCCGTCCGGCCCTTTGGGCGAGATGCCAGCGTTGTTCACGAGTGCGTCAAGTCGGCCACCCGGCAGGCGCGAGCGGATATCCTCGATCGCCGCGATTACGCTGTTGGGATCGGCCAAA
>CALICM010000072.1 GCA_938049225.1 uncultured Paracoccaceae bacterium | reverse complement strand
TGCATAGCGTCCCTTGTTGCGCTCATATCGAACACGGGTGATGTCAGTCCAAACCATGGCGATCTCCTTCGAATCTTTGACAATCCGAATGAATCACAAACGACTGATATCACTCAATGAGTTTCGGGGTGGACACTTAGGCTTTTGACCAGTCGGAGTTGAGAAGCCGTTGCATTCCATGCCTGCAGCAAGCGTATTCTACTAAGATAAAGGCCGGGATTACCGTTAAAGTACTCCACATTCGGCAAGGGCCCTGGCCAGGGTCGCCGGATTGGTAAATTGGTGAGCCTGCCAGCCCCGGGACCGAGCCGCATTGATGTTGTCGGCACGGTCGTCGGTGAAAAAGATCCGTGGCCCGCTCAACCCCAGGGCCTCTTCAACCATCTCATAGATCCGGGCTTCGGGTTTGATCACCCCCATATGTCCCGAGATGAACCGCTGATCGAACTCGCTCAGCATCGGATAGATCGTCTCGGCGTAGGCGAAACTCTCGATCCCGAAATTGCTCAACGCATGCACCGGCGTGCCCTGCGCCCGCAGGGTGCGCAGCAAATCCCAGCTGTCGTCGATCAGCGGGCTGGCCATTTCAATCCAGCGATCATGCCAGGCCCGGATCAGATCAGCGTATTCGGGGTGCTTCTCGGCCTCGGCATAGATCGTGTCCTTAAACGGCGCACCGCGATCAACGCGGTCGTTCATGCCGTGCAAGTCAACAGCCGCGAACAACGCTTCTCGCGCCGCAGGATCGGGCAGCAACTGGTCATACAACCGCTCAGGATGCCAGGTGATCAGCACATTGCCGATATCGAAAATCACCGCCTCGGGTTTGGTCATGGCTTTGGTCCTTCGGTCTGCGTGCGCGGGGGCCGGGTCCCCAAACTGGTCGAGATCATCAAAAGCGGGTACAGCGCTGCCGGCGTTAGCACCAGAAGCGCCATGGGCAGGCCCAGAAAATGACCCAAACTGCCGATCAGCGGTGGCCCCAAAAGGAAGATCGAGAACGCCGCAAAAACCACCGCCGCGATATTGTCCTCGGCCGAGCGTCCCGGCACCTGCGAGGCGCGCGACATCGCCAGCGGATAGATATTCGCGGCCCCCGCCCCCATCACAATTGCCGCCGCGAAGGCGACCTCGACCCCCGGTGCCAGCGCGAAACTCAGGCTGCCGACACCCGCCAGCAGACACGACCCGATCAACACTTGCGCGGCACCCAGACGCTCGGTGATCCGATCCCCGCCCATACGGCCCAATGCCATCGCCAGCGAGAAGGCGGCAAAGGTGGCCCCAGCCGCCAGCGGCCCGGTCCCCAGATCGCCCCGCAGAAACAGGGCTGACCATTCCATCATCGCGCCTTCGATCATCAGTGCACCCATCGGCATCAGGCAAACGGCCAGCAGCGCACCTTTGGGCAAACTCAGGCGGGACGGGCCCGCCTTGGCCGCACCCGGCAGGTCAGCTGGTAGGGTGGCCGCGATCATGAAAGCCGCCAGCGCGAACAGCGGTGCCAAAATCAGCTGCTGCCCCAGGAACGACAGTCCAATCGCCGCCGCCCCACCGCCCAACAATGCGCCCAGCATTGACCCGATGCTCCAAAATCCGTGACAGCTGGCCATGATCCGGCGCGGGTTTGTGCGCTCCATCTCGGCGGCTTTCCCGTTCATCGCAACCTCGATCGAGGCAATGGTCAGTCCCGCCAGCAGCAGGGCCGCGCCCAATTGTAGCGCGGACACCGCCAGCGCGGGCGGCACGAACATCAAGATAAACAAAGGTCCTGCCCATCGGCACACCTGGCGTGTGCCAAACCGTTCCACAATCGCGGGCGCCACGAAAAAACCCAACATCGTGCCCAGGGGCAGCATGAAAAAGCAAAACGACAACGTCAGCAGATCCACGTCCAACGCCGCTTTGACATCTGGGATCCGGGGGAACCAGACCGCAATGCCAAGCGCATTCAGCGCAAAGGTCAGGCGAAGGGCAAAGAGGGGCGAAAGGGGCACGGGCGAAACCTCGGCAGTTATTGCCCCTCGTAGCAGTCCCGCGGGCCTTTGCAAGTGTTGGCTGGACGGCGCCTGCGAAATGCGTGTCTATGGCATGCAAACAAGACGGAGGGGAACATGACAGAACATCGTACAGCACTCGTGACCGGCGGCGCCCAGGGCATAGGCTTTGCTTGCGCTCAAGCCTTGGCGGAAGAAGGCGTGCGGGTCCATTTGGCCGATATCAACGCCGACGCCGTGGCCGAGGCCGCAAAAACCCTGGGCGCGACAGGGCATGTCTGCGACATGAGTGATCCCGCCGCGATCCAAGCATTGTTCGACAAAATCGAGGGACAAGACGGCCCGGTCACGGCCCTGGTCAATAATGCCGGGATCGCCGTGGGTGGTGAATTCCTTGATGTTAGCCTTGAGGATTTCGAGCGTGTGATCCGCCTGAACCTGACCGGCACATTCGTTGCCACCCAGCGCGCCGCAAAATCCATGGTGGCTGCAGGGCGCAGGGGCGCGGTGGTCAATATGTCCTCGATCAACGCGCAGGTGGCGATCCCGACGATTGCCGCCTATTGTGCCTCGAAAGGCGGGGTGATGCAGCTGACGAAAGCCGCCGCTTTGGCGCTGGCGCCGCATGGCATCCGAGTGAACGCCGTCGGCCCCGGCTCGATCGATACCGCGATGCTGGCGGGCGTGAATGCCGACCCCGCCGCCATGGCCCGCGTGCTGTCCCGTACCCCCCTGGGTCGCGTCGGCACCGCCCGCGAAATCGGCGACGTGGTCGCGTTTCTACTGAGCGATAAGGCGAGTTATGTCACCGGCGAAACTGTTTACGTCGATGGCGGCAGACTAGGCCTGAACTACACTGTGTAGGGCCAACGCCGCCCGGGTAGGGTGGGCAATTTGCCCACCACTCCTATAGCCATCCTCTTGCCAGCCAGGACACCGGACTTTGGGTTCGCAGGTGACTTTGAGGGGCCGCTAACCAGATTTCACGTCTATGCCGCCACGAAACACTGCTCCGCACCCGGCGATGCCTGGCGGCAGTTGATCTGGGTCAAGGCTCTGACATTGTGGACCTGTAAGCGTCACCTCGTGAACAGGAACCCAATGCAGGAGCGTGCCCGTTGAGCGTGCCCGCCGATCCCCCGAAGCTTTATGAGGCGGCCGAGCCGGTCTTTCCACGCCGTGTCAGCGGCTTTTTCCGCACGTTCAAATGGTGGATCATGGGGATCACCCTGGGCATTTATTACCTGACCCCCTGGATCCGTTGGGATCGCGGCCCGAACCTGCCAGACCAAGCCGTGCTGGTCGACCTCGCCGGTCGCCGGTTCTTCTTCTTTTGGATCGAGATCTGGCCGCATGAATTCTACTTTATCGCTGGTCTGTTGATCATGGCAGGCCTGGGCCTGTTCCTCTTTACCTCGGCACTTGGTCGGGTCTGGTGCGGCTATACCTGCCCGCAAACCGTCTGGACCGACCTGTTCATTCTGGTCGAGCGCTGGATCGAGGGCGACCGCAACGCGCGCGTGCGCCTGTGGAACGCCAAATGGGATACGCGCAAATGGCGTTTGCGCCTGACCAAATGGACCGCCTGGCTCGCGATTGCCGTGGCCACCGGCGGCGCCTGGGTATTTTACTTCGCCGACGCGCCCACGCTGCTGGTGGATATCTTCACCGGCCAAGCCGCCTTTGTTGCCTATGCCTCGATCGCGCTGCTGACTGCCACCACCTTTGTCTTCGGCGGCTTCATGCGCGAACAGGTCTGCATCTACATGTGCCCCTGGCCCCGTATCCAAGCCGCGATGATGGACGAAGACACCATTACCGTCGCTTATCGGGATTGGCGCGGCGAGCCGCGCGGCAAGAAGCACGAACATACCACGGGCGACTGCATTGATTGCATGGCCTGCGTCAACGTCTGCCCAATGGGCATCGACATCCGCGACGGCCAGCAACTGGAGTGCATCACCTGCGCCCTGTGCATCGACGCCTGCGACGATATCATGGCCAAGATCGGCAAACCGCGTGGGCTGATCGATTATTGCACCCTGGCCGACGAACCGCGCGAGCGAGCGGGCGAGGAACCCCGCGCCGTGTGGAAGCATATCGTCCGGCCCCGCACGATCCTCTATACCGCGCTGTGGGCGGCCGTGGGCGTGGGCTTGCTGGTGGCGCTTTTCATCCGCAGCGATCTGACATTGGCCGTCGAACCCTCGCGCAATCCGCTTTATGTGACCCTGTCGGATGGGGCGATCCGCAACAATTACACCGTGCGCCTGCGCAACCAAAGCGGCGAAGATCGCCAATTCCGCCTGTCGATCACCGCGGACGCGGTGCTGCAAATCGCGCTTGAGGGGACGTCCGAGTTGTCGGTCCTGGTGCCCGCGGATGTCACCTTCGAGCAGCGGGTCTATCTGATCGCCCGGCCGGGCAGCACGGCAGCGACCAGCGACACGACAGAGGTCCGCTTCTGGGTCGAGGATCTGGGCAGCCAAACCCGGGCACATACGGACAGCGTTTTTCATGGGGTGGTACAATGACCGTCAAAACCGCAAAACCGCTTACAGGGCGCAAAGTTCTAGCAATCACGGTGGCGGCCTTTGGCGTGATCCTGGCTGCCAATATGGCGATGCTTTTCGCCGCCCTGGGCAGTTTTCCGGGGTTGGAGGTCAAGAACTCTTATGTCGCCAGCCAAAGTTTTGATCGGGACCGTGCGGCGCAAGCGGCCTTGGGGTGGACTGCCAAGGTCACTTATGCGCCCGGCCGCCTAACCCTGGTCGTGACCGACGCTCAAGGCGGCATGGTAACACCGCAGATCACCTCGGCCATCGTCAGCCGCCCGACCCATATCAAAGACGACCAAATCCTTGCGTTTGCCCCCGGTACCGACGGTCTGGTCTCGCCCGTGCAACTGGCCCCCGGCAATTGGCAACTGCGGCTTCAAGCGCAAGCACCCGACGGGACGCGCTTTCTACAACGCCTGGACCTGACGGTCCCTGACAGATCATGACCTCGGTCGCCGCCTGCCCCGCCTGTGTGGCCCTGCCCGAGCCGTCGGGCGCGCGACCCGAGGCAAAGGGGGATTTGCGGGACTATCACTTCAGCCTGCCCTCACTCCACTGCGCATCCTGTATCTCGACGGTCGAGCGCGGTCTTGTGGGCATGCCGGGACTGCACGCCGCCCGCGTGAACCTCTCTCTCAAACGCCTCACTGTCCGCGCGCCCGAGGCCGCGGGGGTCGAGGCGCAAATCCTCGACCGCCTCAAAACACTGGGCCATCCGGGCGAGGTGCTGGACGCTGCCACCCTGGGACGCACCCAATCCGATCCTGTGGGCCGCGCGCTGATGCTGCGCCTGGGCATCGCTGGCTTCGCAGCGATGAATGTCATGCTGCTGTCGGTCGGTGTTTGGGCGGGGGCCGAGGGGGCGACCCGCGATCTGTTGCATTGGGTCTCGGCGATGATTGCCTTGCCTGCCGCGCTTTATGCCGCCCAGCCGTTCTTCGGCAACGCCTGCCGCGCGCTGCGCGTGGGCCGGATGGTGATGGACACGCCGATCTCAGTCGCCATTCTTCTGGCCCTGGGCGTGTCGCTGTACGAGGTGACCCAAAGCGGCCATCACGCGTATTTCGATGCCGCCCTTTCGCTCACTTTCTTCCTGCTGCTCGGTCGTGTGCTCGACCACCGAAGCCGCGCCGCCGCCCGCTCGGCCGCCACCGAACTGGCCGCGTTAGAGGTGCCACGGGTCGAACGCCTCGGTGCTCATGGCCCCAAGGTGGTGCCCTTGCAAACGGTTCATGCGGGCGACCGCATCCTGGTCCGCCCGGGTATGCGGATCCCTGTTGATGGCATCATCAGCCAAGGCCAGACCGAGGTTGACCGCAGCCTGCTGACAGGCGAGACCTCCCCGGTCCCCGCCGCCCCCGGCGCCCAGGTTCATGCGGGCGAGGTAAACTTAACTGGCCGCCTGGAAATCCAAGTCACTGCTGCAGGCGAAGACACCCAACTGCGCCAGATCGCCGAGATGGTGCGCGCGGCCGAGGCCGCCAAGAACGCCTATGTCAGCCTGGCGGACCGCGCCGCCCAAGTCTATGCACCAGTGGTCCACCTGCTTGCCGCCGCCGCCGGGCTGGGTTGGTACTGGGCCAGTGGCGACGTGCGCCTGGCGATCAATATCGCGACAGCCACGCTCATCATCACCTGCCCTTGTGCGCTGGGCCTGGCCGTCCCCTCGGTCATGATCTCGGCCTCGGGCGCTTTGTTCCGACGTGGGGTGCTGCTCAAAGATGGCACGGCGCTTGAACGGATGGCCCGGGTGGACACCGTGGTTCTGGATAAGACCGGAACGCTCACCACCGGGGATCTGCAGCTTATTGGCCCGATTGACCCCCAAGCCCTCGCCCTCGCCGGGGCCCTGGGGGCGGCCAGCGCCCATCCTTTAGCGGCCGCTTTGGCCAAGGCCGCCGGCGGCCAAGTGCCGGAGGTCACCGACATCAAGGAAATCCCCGGCTTCGGTGTCGAGGGGATCTACCAAGGTCAACGCCTCCGCCTGGGGCGCGGCACATGGCTGGGCGCACCGGAAGCCAGTGAAACCACCACCTGGTTGCAGCACGGCGATGCCGCCCCGATCCCCTTTTGTTTCACCGACCAACCACGCCAGGGCTTGCAAGCCATGCTCGACGGCCTGCGCGCGCGGGGCTGCAGGATTATCCTGCTGTCCGGCGACACCGAAGCCCCCGTTGCACGCCTGGCGGAGGCGTTCGGCATCGCCCAAGCCCGTGCAGCGCTGACCCCGCAAGAAAAACAAGCCCATATCACGGATCTGACCGCCGCCGGGCATACAGTCCTGATGATCGGCGATGGGATGAACGACACGGGCGCGCTGGCGGCGGCCAGCGTCTCGATCTCGCCTGCCAGCGGCATGGATGTGACCCGCAACGCCGCCGACATTCTGCTCATGACCCCCGACTTAGCGGTGGTGCCCGAGATTTTGCGCATCGCCCGCAGCGCCCGGTCGCGGATGCTAGAAAACTTCGCCCTGGCCGCGGGTTACAATGCGGTCGCGATCCCGCTGGCCGTCGCGGGCTTTGCCACCCCCTTGGCCGCCGCCCTGGCCATGTCCACCTCCTCCATTTGCGTGTCGCTAAACGCCCTGAGGGTGCGGCTGAGAGGGCGCGGATGAACGTCCTTCTATTCCTCATCCCGATCTCGCTGATCCTGGGAGGGGCCGGGCTGGCCGCCTTTGTCTATGCCCTGCGCAGCGGCCAATTCGACGACCCCGACGGCAACGCCGCCCGGATCCTGGAGGATCGAGAGCCGGATTGATCAAACGGCAACGTTGGCGAAGCCGGGAACTAACCGTCGGCTTCTTCTGAAATTCTATGCAGTCAAATTGAAAGCAGAAAGTGATCTGCGACTTAGAGGAAAATGGCGCGCAGTAAATGCGCAGCCTCAAACTTAACGATCCAAAACATCTTATATTGTTAGGGTTTCGATCAATTGACCCCTATAAAAAACATCAACAAGTATGTAGTTCGACAAGAACTTTTGAACTCTTGTCACACGCGCCGTTACAGGGACGTTTTCATAAAACCCTGAGAAACTTTGAGAAGTTCCACCAAAGGGCTGAGTGCGCCCCTTTATCGCAGTTTTACCGTTCATAATGAGTACGAACTCTGCGTCAACTATCCCTGGGGTTAGCTCCGCCGATATCGAAAGCCGTGTGCCATCGACTGTTGAATATTCTTCCTGGGATTGCTGTGTGCACGCCGCAAGCAACAGCGCCCCAACGACCAAAACTAAAATTTTCATGAAATTACCTTTGAATGTGATGAAACTTTGTGACTCATTGTGTTAAGGAAAGTGGGAGTAATTGGGGTCATTTCATGTTCAGAAGATGGCGTTCAAGCGAGTAGGGATGAGCAAATTGCTTGTTGCATCTGAGCGGGCGCATCCAAGGATGGCCGCTGCGTTGTTCGGCATGCATACAACAAAGAGCTTACACCCTTGATCTGATGTGCGTGAGCAATCAGTCAAAACGCTATTCAGCGGCGGTATCCTGCGCCTGACGGCGGTCGGCCATCCAGGCATCCAGGATCGCGATCTCCTCGTCGGTCATGCGCAGGCCCAGTTTTGTGCGACGCCACACGACGTCTTCGGCAGTGCGAGCCCATTCGTGGTCCATGAGCCAGGCGACCTCGGACTCAGACAGGTTCGCGCCGAAGTTCTGGCCGATCTCGTTGATCGTCAGCGCGCCGCCCAGCACCTCGGTCGCATCGGTGCCATAGGCGCGGACCAGGCGCAGGGCCCAGCGGTCGGTCAAGAATGGATAGACCGCACGGACCTTGATCACCAGATCCTGCACGCCATCCACCGGGAAGTCCCCGCCTGGCAACGGCGCATTGGCGGTCCAAGGGCCGGTCGCCTGCGGGTAATAATGCACAAGCTTGGCCAAGGCACTTTCGGCCAACCGCCGATGCGTGGTGATCTTGCCGCCAAAGACGTTCAATAGCGGCGCTGCCCCCCCTGCATCATTCACGCTGAGCACATAATCCCGCGTTGCCGCCGTGGCCGAGCTGGCACCGTCGTCATAAAGCGGCCGCACCCCGGAATAGGTCCAGACCACATCCGCATCGGTCAGCTGTTCCTTGAAATACTCCGAGGCCGCCCCCAGCAGATAGGTCTGTTCCTCAGGCGTGCAGACCGCCGAACCCGGCGCGCCGTCATGATCCTGATCGGTCGTCCCGATCAAGGTGAAATCGGTCTCGTAAGGAATGGCAAAGATGATCCGCCCGTCCGACTGTTGAAAGATATAGGGCTGGTTATGATCGAACAGCTTGCGGGTCACGATATGACTGCCGCGCACCAGCCGCACCTTCTCGCTGCTGTTCTGCCGTAGCTTACCGTTCATGATCTCGGCCACCCAGGGCCCGCCCGCGTTCACAACGCCACGGGCGCGCGCGGTGCTTTCGGCCCCCGTCACGCTGTCCTCAAGCGTCAGCGCCCAGATGTCCCCTTGCCGCTCGGCCCCACCTAGGGCAGTTCGCGTGCGCACATCCGCCCCCCGCTGGGCGGCATCGCGGGCCGTCAAAGCGACCAGGCGCGAATCCTCGATCCAACAGTCGGAATATTCGAAACCCTTGGTAAAGCCAGGCTTCAACGGCGCGCCAGTTTTGTCCTTGGTCATATCCAGCGTGCGTGTCGGCGGCAGGATTTTGCGCCCGCCCAGATGGTCATACATAAACAGGCCCAAGCGCAGCAGCCAAGCCGGGCGAAGCCCTTTGTGATGCGGCAGCACAAAGCGCAATGGCCAACTGATATGCGGCATAGCGCGCAGCAGCACCTCGCGCTCCAGCAATGCCTCGCGCACCAGGCGGAACTCGTAATACTCCAGATACCGCAGGCCACCGTGAAAGAGCTTGGTCGAGGCTGACGAGGTTGCCTGCGCCAGGTCATCCTTCTCGACCAACAGCACGCTCAGGCCACGGCCCGCAGCGTCCCGGGCGATGCCCACGCCATTGATGCCGCCACCAATGACAGCCAGGTCGTAAATTTTGTCAGCGTCCGTCGACATGCGCGGCTCCTGCGGTTTGAGCGATATGAACGGTGGTGCCCGCGGCGGTGGCGGCCAGGGTAAACGTGGATGGCGGCGGATGATCGGTGACAAAATGATCCAGGTCGGGCAGCGCGCAGATCCGCACCGGCGCGTTGCGGTCGAACTTGGTGCGGTCCGCCACCAGGATCCGCGTGCGGGCGTTGGCCAGGATCGCGCGGGCGACAGCCACCTCGCTGGTGTCGTAATCCAGCACCGCGCCATCCGCATCCAGGGCCGAGGCGCCGATGACCGCCACATCCGCCTTGTACCGACCGATGAAATCCACCGCATCCGGCCCAGTGATCGCCCCATCCGCCGCGCGAACCGAACCACCCACCAGGATCAACTCGCGCATATTCGCCCCGATCAGTCCCGCTATGATGTTGATATTGTTCGAGATCACGACCAACCCCGCATGCGACGCCATTGCGCGGGCCACCTGTTCGGTGGTAGTACCAATGTTCAGCATGACCGAACAGTGATCCGGGATCAGCCCTGCGGCTTGTGCTGCAATATCCAGTTTCGCGGCGGCATTCGCTTGTTGGCGCGCACGGTAATCGGTGTTGCTGACCGACTGCAAACCGCGGGCACCGCCATGGGTGCGCGCCGCCAGACCCAGATCGCACAACTGACCCAAGTCTCGGCGTATCGTCTGTGTGGTCACGTCGAAGCGCAGGGCCAGATCATCGACCTCGACCCGTCCATCGCGCCTAAGGGCCGCCAGGATATCCGTTTGCCGCGCCGTTAGATCCATCTCACCCCCTATTCCCAAGGGCGGTCTAGCAGGCAGCCGCATCGAGGCCAAGTGTGGCTTTCAGGTTTAGCGCGAAATTGCTCATATGAACATTTGCGTTTAGCAGCCACCCCGGACACGCTGGCCTGCTCAGACGGAATAAGGTCAGGAACAAAGTGTCCGCACGACCCCCCACTGGCTCACTCGTTAAACATCTGAACTTTTGCCCGGTCCGGGGCAGCGCAGCCGCAATGCACCTTACGGCTGGTCTCATAATTACGGCGAAATGTGGCGAAAAACTGTTGGAATTGTAACACTTTGGTGAGGCCGTTACAGTTTCTTAACCAGAATTGAACCCAACCCGCTACGTCAGTTCTTTCCAGACTGGCAAAATCCTCGCTCAAAAAGGGCTGAAATCCCCTATGACACCAACCCCTGGTACCCCACCCTATGACCGCATTGCCGTGATCGGTGCAGGCGCCTGGGGCACCGCCTTGGCAAGTGCGGCCCGGCAGGCGGGGCGCCATGTCACCCAATGGGGCCGCGATGCGCGCATAATAGACGCGATCCGCACGACCGCCCGGAACCCCGCCTATCTTCCCGACATCCCCCTGGCCCCCGGCATCCAGGCGACCACCAACCTCGCAACCTGCCTGACGGGCGCGCAAGCGGTCCTGCTGGTCACCCCCTCGCACAGCCTGCGCGAGATCTGCGCCGCGCTAAGCCCGCATCTGCCGCCCGGCGTCCCGCTAATCCTATGTGCCAAGGGCATCGAACGCGACACGGGTCTTCTGTTGTCCGATGTTGTCATGGCGGAACTGTCTGGCCACCCCACTGGTGCGCTATCAGGCCCAACCTTCGCGCACGAGGTTGCGCGCGGCTTCCCCACCGCCGTGACCATTGCCTTTCCGTTCACCACCCAAGACCGTTTAACGCCCGGCGCCACCCCCGCAGCGCGCTTGGCGGTCTCCCTCGGCTCCACCGCCCTGCGTCCATATATCACCGACGATCTGGTGGGGGTCGAGGTCGGCGGGGCGGTCAAAAACGTTGTCGCCATCGCCTGCGGGATGATGACCGGCGCGGGGTTTGCCGAAAACACTCGTGCGGCACTCATCACGCGCGGCCTGGGCGAAATGACCGCGCTGGCCGCTGCCCTGGGCGGTCGGGCCGGGACAATCATGGGACTGTCCGGGGTCGGGGATCTGACGCTGACCTGCTCAAGCCAAACCTCCCGTAACATGTCACTGGGCGTACAATTGGGCCAGGGGATTGCCCGCGCCGACTGTTTCGACGGCCGCCCGGTGGTGGCCGAGGGCGAGGTCAACGCCG
The DNA here is from genome assembly GCA_938049225.1 of uncultured Paracoccaceae bacterium. Lineage (GTDB taxonomy): Bacteria > Pseudomonadota > Alphaproteobacteria > Rhodobacterales > Rhodobacteraceae > Halovulum. The sequence continues at coordinate 19,471 of CALICM010000072.1, read as the reverse complement.
CCTCGGTTACCACCCTGGCCGCCCGCGCGGACGTGCCGATGCCGATCTGCCAAGCCGTCAACGCAATCCTGCACCAACAGGCCGACCTGAAAGCCACCTTCACCGAAATGTGGAACCGCCCACTACGCTCCGAAGGCGCAAGCTTGGGCATATCCCTCGTAAATCCAGGGGCGGCCCCAGGGCGTGACCGGTCGGAACCGCAAAGCTAGCCGCCACACCATACAAAACGCACATCGGCTGACGGGGGGCGGCGGGCCCCATCCCCGCCCCGGCGGGGATGGGGAGACAAGGAATGGCCCGGCCACGGGCCTCATTTTAACAATGGTCTACAACGCCGCGATCAGCTCAGCATGCCGCGCTAAAAACGCGGCCTTCGCCGCCATCGGCGGGCGCGGCACCAAGACCACTGCGCGCAATTCCGCTTGTGTGGGCCGGCCAAACAACCGATCCGCCTCGCCTTCGCTGAACCCGGCGATCTGCACCGCCTCAAGCCAAGCACTCACCTTATCCGCCCGTTTGATCTGACGTTTGACGCTAACCGGCACCGCGCCAGGCAGGCCAAACCGCAGGTGCACCGCCGCCGTCAGCCGCTCGTCCAACGCCTTATACCCCGGACCCACCGCCGCTTTCACCGGGCTGATCATATCGCCGATCACATACTCAGGTGCATCGTGCAGAAGTGCCGCCAACCGCCATTTCACCGGCGTTTTGGGCGCCATCACCCCCAACAACTGCTCCACCAACAGCGAATGCTCGGCCACCGAATACGGGTACTCGCCCCTGGTCTGTCCGTTCCATCGCGCGACAAAGGCCAATCCGTGGGCGATATCCTCGACCTCAATATCCAGCGGCGATGGATCCAGCAGATCCAACCGGCGCCCCGACAGCATCCTTTGCCATGCACGTGTTTGGGACATTGTCTTTCGTTTCCGCCACTCACCTCCCCCGGTTATGTCGCAGGACCTGCCGCAGGTTCAACCCTGCCGGTTTGAAACAAAGCTGATCAAGCTGTGTACAGCGGTTCATTGCATCACCATGGGCATCAGCGCAGTATTCTGACCTGCCCGCGCATCGCGCGCTCAAACGGGGATACGACCATGCTGACCAAAGCCATCTGCACGCTCGGCGCCTGCGCCATCCTCGCCGCCAGCGCGACCGCCCTAAGCGCGCAATCCGAGCCCAAGTGCGGCGAGCGGGACCAGCTGATCACCGAGTTGGGCCAAAAATTTGGCGAGCAACTCAGCGCAGGGGGCCTAACTGGCCCTACCAAACTGCTCGAGATTTGGAACTCAGAAGAAACCGGCAGTTGGACCATCCTGCAAACCGATGCGGGCGGCCAATCCTGCATCGTTGCCTCGGGCAGCGATTGGGTCGATTTCCCCGCCGCGATGATGTCGATGATGGGTGAGAAAAGCTAAAACTGGCGCCTTAACCCACCGTTCACTCGGATGCGTCAGGCCGCCCGTTGTGCCCCCTGATCGCGACTGGTATGGGGGGCGCGAAACCCTTCGTCAGCAGGATTGCACGTATGAGCGACTATATCGTCAAAGACATTAGCTTGGCCGCCTTTGGCCGCAAAGAACTGGATATTGCCGAGACCGAGATGCCCGGCCTGATGGCCTTGCGCGCCGAATTTGGCGACAGCAAACCGTTGAAAGGGGCGCGGATCGCCGGGTCGTTGCATATGACGATCCAGACCGCCGTTCTGATCGAAACGCTTGTGGAACTGGGCGCCGACGTCCGCTGGGCCTCGTGCAACATTTTCTCGACCCAAGACCACGCCGCCGCCGCCATAGCTGCTGGCGGCACGCCCGTCTTTGCCATTAAGGGCGAGACGCTGGAAGAATATTGGGACTACGCTGATCGGATCTTCGATTTCGATGATGGCACCTGCAATATGATCCTGGACGACGGCGGGGACGCCACGATGTACGTCCTCATCGGCGCGCGGGTCGAGGCGGGCGAGACCGGTCTGATCGATGTCCCCACATCGGAGGAGGAAGAATACCTCTTCGCCCAAATCCGCAAACGCATGGAAAAGAACCCCGGCTGGTTCACCAAGCAGCGCGATGCGATCCAGGGCGTCAGCGAAGAGACGACGACCGGCGTCCACCGCCTGTACCAGTTGCAAAAAGACGGCCTGCTGCCCTTCCCCGCAATCAACGTCAACGACAGCGTCACCAAGTCGAAATTCGACAATAAATACGGCTGCAAGGAAAGCCTGGTCGACGGCATCCGCCGCGCCACCGACACGATGATGGCGGGCAAAACCGCTGTCGTGTTGGGCTATGGCGACGTTGGCAAAGGTTCGGCCGCCAGCTTGCGCGGCGCCGGCGCGCGCGTGATGGTGACCGAGGTCGATCCGATCTGCGCCCTGCAGGCCGCGATGGACGGATTCGAAGTGGTAACGATGGAGGAAGCCGCGCCCAAGGCCGACATCTTCATCAGCGCCACCGGCAACAAGGACGTCATCCGCCTGGAACACATGCGCGAGATGAAGGATATGGCGATCGTCGGCAACATCGGCCATTTCGACAACGAGATACAGGTTGCGGCGCTCAAGAACCACAAATGGACCAACATCAAGGACCAGGTGGACATGATCGAAATGCCCTCGGGCAGCCGCTTGATCCTTTTGTCCGAGGGTCGCTTGTTGAACTTGGGCAACGCCACCGGCCACCCCTCCTTCGTGATGTCCGCCAGTTTTACCAACCAGGTGTTGGCGCAAATCGAGCTGTGGACCAAGGGCGACGACTATAAGAACGAAGTCTATGTCCTGCCCAAGCACCTGGACGAAAAGGTCGCGCGTCTGCACCTTGAGCGGATCGGGGTTAAACTGACCACTATGAGCGATGAACAAGCGGCCTATATCGGTGTTACGCCCCAAGGCCCTTTCAAGCCCGAACAATATCGTTACTGACGCGTTTCGCCTTTAAATTGAAGCCTCTTCAAAAAGCCGAAATGCGATAAAACCAGCCACGTCAAAACCAAGGGCCCCGGTCGGCAGATCTGGGCCCTTTTTCGCGGCTGCAAGGCGATAACAAATCCTTGTTTAAACAGTGTCCTCCGGCCGTGTTAACCCCAAGTCTGAGAACAGGAGAGCCTTATGAAACAGTCGCATAGCACCCGTCGCCGCGTCCTTGGCAGCACCATTCTGGCCATGGCAGCCCTGCCCTTCGCCAGCCTCGCCCGCGCCTTCCCCAATCGGACGGCGAATTACACCTACGAAGTGCAGCGCACCGATGAAGAGTGGCGCGCGATGTTGACCGAGGATCAATATGCGATCTTGCGCGGCGGCGGAACGGAATACGCCAAATCCTCGGACTTGTGGGACGACTATCGCGAGGGCCGGTTCAAATGCGGCGGTTGCGATGCCCATGTCTATTCGTCGAAATGGCGCGCGGAATTGGACAAAGGCTGGGTGTTTTTCAAACATGCCGAACCCACAGCGGTGCTGATGGATGTCGATGACTCAGCCAACTACTCGGGCATGGAGGGCGCCAAGACCACGCTGATCGAAGCCCACTGCAGGACCTGTGGCAGCCATCTGGGCCACATCCTGACTGTCAATGGCCAGTTGGTGCATTGCATCAACGGCCTGGCCCTGAAGTTCGAACCCGAGGCGGCGTGACCCTGGGGTCACGTCAATTCACATAGCATTGTTTCAAACTCCATCAAAACCCGTGATATGTTGTTCGCGGACAGAGGAGCATACAATGACACCAAAACACCAAACCCGCCGTGCCTTTCTTGGCAGCACGGCCCTTGCAGGCGCGGCCCTGCCTTTTGCGGGCACGGCCCTGGCGCGGCCCGACCGCACCGGCGATTTCGTCTACGAGATCCAACGCACCAAGGAAGAGTGGCTCGAGACCCTCAGCGAGTATGAATACGCCATTCTGCGCGATGCGGGGACCGAATGGGCCAAATCCTCGGACCTTTGGGACGACTACCGTGCGGGCGAATTTCACTGCAAAGGGTGCGATCTGCATGTCTATTCTTCGGAGTGGCGGGTCGAATTGAACAAAGGCTATGTGTTCTTTTCACAATCAACACCCACGCATGTGCTGATGGATATCGACCGTGGCTCACCTTATTCGATGTCCGGCACGGGCGAAGGGGCTATGATTGAGGCGCATTGCCGCCGCTGTGGCAGTCATTTGGGGCATATTCTGACCGTGGACGGCATATTGGTGCACTGTATTAACGGCACATCGCTGAAATTCGAACCCTCGGCCACTTGACGAAACCCGATCTTAACGGTGCCTCCGGTGCGAATCATCGGAGGGGCGATGGTTGTGATCCGGCGGGCCGATCCGCCAAATCCGGGCCGATATCCGAGGCTCAAGAAAATGTGCCTGCTTTGAAATGTATGGGAAATTCACGTTTTATGAGTGCGATGAAACATTTTTCCAACGCGCCGCCTTCGCACGCGCGTGAGAATTGTTACAGATTTTCGGCGATCTCAGGCCGTTTTTCGAACACCAGGGGTGGTTCTGTAACAATAGAAAATGCACTTGTCACAAATTGCTCTGTTGCCAGATAACATCTGACCGTCAATAAAATAAATTCGTGAAGTGGCGTAACACACACATGGCTTGAACGCTTCGTCAGGATGGTACAAACCTTCACACATTGGCCGGAACATCTGGTCCAAACGAGGAAAGGAACTACACATGAAACGCACTTTCGCAGCCGTTACCGTTCTGGCATCTGCTTTCGCCTTCACCGCGCCCGCTATCGCGATGGAGCAGGAACTGTCCATGCTGGAACTGGCTGTTAACAACGCCCTGATCGGTGTTGGCATTCAGGACGTGGACGTTATGACGCTCACGATCTCACAGCTCGCCATCATCCAGAACATCCTGGCCGCCGACGACAGCGACAACGAAAAAGCACGCCGGATCGAAGCCGTTATTTCGCGCTAATCCGACGACCTACTTTTCCCGGGGCAGGGAAGAAGTGGTTTAAGCGGTCCGGTTCGCCGGGCCGCTTCTTTTTTGCTGACCTTTTTCGCACAAAACATCGATCTGTTGTGGAAACCGCAATTCCCCACGGGCTAGGCTGGACGGGTTAAAACCCAAGGGCCCCATACTGTGTTTCCTCATCACATCCGGCACCGGAAGCGGCACGCACCGCCACCCCCGAACCGCGGCGGTGGCGCCGGGTTCGTATTGCGCGTCACCGGCTATGTCGTTCTGATAATCGGCGTGGGATTTGCCGCCCTGGCCTATGCCCCTGGCATCCCCGATCAATACAACCCGATCAGCCCGTTCGACCCTGCCACCCCGCCGGGCCCCTTCACCGGCTATAAGCTGAACCGTGCCACCGCGACCCCCGCGCAGTGTTTCGCCGAGCTTGATAAGATCCCCGATTTGCGTGTCGTCCGCATGCTGGACCGCGAGGTCTCGGACCAATGCCATATCCGCGAACACACGCGGGTACGCGGGTTGTGGGGGGCGGGCTTGGCACCTGTCTCGACCCGCTGCAGCATCGCCCTACGCCTTTACATGTGGGAGCGGCACAGCCTGCAGCCAGCCGCCGCGACCCACTTGGGTCGCAATGTGGTCGAGATCGAGCATCTGTCGAGTTACAGTTGCCGCAAATTGCGAACCCCAACCGGCGACAGCGACCGGATGAGTGCGCATGCCACCGCGAGTGCGATCGATATCAACGGTGTCGTGCTGACGGATGGCACCCGTCTGCGCTTGACGACGGGGTGGGACAGCCCCGATCCGGACGAGCGCCGCTTTTGGCGTGCCTTGCGCAACGGCGCCTGCGACTGGTTCCACACGGTGCTGTCCCCAGACTACAACGCCCTGCACGCCGATCATTTCCATCTGGCCCAGGGTGCGTTCCGCGCTTGCCGATAAGCCCAGCACCGACCAACGAAAAACGGCGGGCCTAACGACCCGCCGTGTCCCAAACCAAACTTTTGGTAAAATCAGTCGCTAGCAGCGATACCGGCCGCGATTGCGATGATCGCGATGATCGGCACGATGATCGCGGCATTCGAACCACCTGCGGGTGCTTCTTCAACCACTACGGGATCAGCCGGGGCTTCGAAAACTTCGACGTTACCGGCGAAAGCGGGGGCAGCGAACGACAGCGCAGCTGCGGTCAGAAGTGCTTTTTTCATGTTGGTCTCCTATGGCCAAACTTGTTGCATCCGTGCCCAGCAGGCGGGCAGTGCACCCTCAGCGGTACTGGCAATGATTAAGTTTTTCAACGCGCCCGCCACAGAAAGCCCCGAAATCCGCCAAATTGTGCTTTCGGTGCCATATCTACTACACAATTCGGTGAAGCGTCACAGCAATAGAACCTGTGTTCCAACCTTGGCCATGCCGAAAAGTTCCGCGATATCTTCGTTATAGAGACCGATACAGCCGTTCGAGGATTTCCGCCCTATCTTGCGCGTGTCATTGGTGCCGTGGATTCGATAGTACTTCCAGGTCAGATACAACGCATGCGTGCCCAAGGGGTTTTCCGGCCCTGGCCCCACATAGACTGGCAAATCTGGGTTCCGCCGCAGCATATTTGGCGTTGGCCGCCAGTCAGGCCCCTCGCGCTTTTGCACGATTTTGGTCCGCCCACGCCGGGTCAATTGCGCGGTCAATGGGACCGAGGTTGGGTAAATCGCATAGACCATCTCGTCCTCGGACCAATAGTGCAACGCGCGCGCTTGCGTATCCACCAGGATGGCGCCGTTCGCAAGGTCGCCAAAGTGATCCGCCCAGTCGCGCGCCATAAAGCCCGAGACCCTGCGGTCCAGCCCCTGAACCTCGCCAACGTTTTGCAACTGCGTCGTATCCAAACCTGCCACAGGCTCTGTCTCGGCCTGGCTGAGCGTCTGGTAACGGTCCACCACTGAGCGCGCATTGTTGCGGGTGCAGCCAGCCGCCAGCAGACCCGCGCCACTCACGACCAGGCCGCGCACCACCACGCGGCGGGTTATCGTTGAAGATATCTTGGGCATAGTCAGCATCCTTTGGCGAATCGCCTTGGTCCAATTCCCACCTGAGGACCCCAAGCAACGCTTTATAAGCGAAGCCGCGCCCGCCATCAAACAAGGTTTGAACCACCCGCGAATTCTCGCTAGTGCTGTGCGCCAAATGACATAGGGCGGTATTGCGTGGCACTTCTTCGAACTCTTGGCGGTCTTCTTTGTCTGATCCTGGTCGCGGCCTGCACGCCCAAGCCCCCTGAAACCGTCAATGGCATCCGCCTGATCAGCCCAAGCGAGACCAACGCCGTGCGCACCGTCCACGTCGATCAGATCAATGCCTTTCGCGCGACCCAGGGTCTGCAGCCGGTCACCCTGTCGGCCCGCCTAACCGCCGCTGCCGCCACCCATGCCCGCGATATGAGTGTCCAAGAACGCGCCTGGCACTTCGGCTCGGACGGCACCTCACCCCGGGATCGGGCGATCCGCGCGGGCTTTAATGGAACAGTGGTGGGCGAGAATATCTCCGAGTCCTTTGATGACGAATTTCAGGTCTTTCAAAGCTGGCTGGACGACCCGGTCACCCGCCGCGTCATGCTGAACCCAGCGGCGAATGCCCTGGGCATTGCCTGGTTCCAAGAAGACGACGGGAAATTGTGGTGGGTGCAACTGCTGGGCAGCACCGCCCCTGCGATTGCCAGCACAGGCGCGCTGCCCCCACCCACGCTCTGAGGTTAGGGTCGTATCGTCACTGGGGTTCCAACAGGAACGCTGACAAAAATCTGCTCCATCTCTGGGTTTTTTACCGCAATACACCCGGCGGTCCAATCTGGATCACTCTCGTCGCGGGCGCCGTTGGGCTGGCCGTGGATAAAGATGTCCCCGCCCGGATCGACACCCAAGGCCCGCGCTTTGGCGATGTCCTGGGCGTTCGGATAATTGATCCCCAAACTCAGATGAAACGAACTGCGTGGGTTCTTGCGATCTACCCAGTATAGCCCCTCGGGGGTGCGTCCATCCCCCTCGGTCACTTTATGGCCTAGGGGCTCGAAGCCCAGATCAATGCGATATTCCACCACCGGCAGCCGCTGATTGATCAGGAACAGCCGACGTTGCTCTTTCAGAATGAAGACGTGGTCGGTGGCAAAACGTGTTGGCCCCGGTGGGGCACAAGCACTCAAGCCAGCCGCCGACGCGCCCAATAACAGGGATCGTCGGTTCAGATAAGGACTGTGCATCGATAAAACCTCAATAGTACGCCTGCCTCGCCGCCTCTGATCCGAACGGCTTATCGGCGGGATCTTGCCAAAATCCAGCTGTTTGAGCAAGTGTTTCGGCTTGATCCAAATCATAGAAAAGCCTGGCATAGCACGTAAAAGTGAAGCCATTCGGACCCAAAAGGGGGGCAAGAGATGGCGGACACAGAACATGAAGCGGCGGCTCTGCCAGAGATTCAACATATCAGTTCGGCGGATCTGCGCGCCGCGCTGGGCGCTGGCCTTAAGGACTTCGCCCGAGCCCCAGCGATCGGTCTGTTCTTCGGGGCGGTCTTTTCGGTCATCGGTATCGTGATTTATCTTCAGTTGGTGGTCTGGGGCACCAGCTATTGGGCGCTGCCGCTGATGGCTGGCTTCCCGCTGATCGGCCCCTTTGTTGCAGTCGGCCTCTATGACGTCTCGCGCCGGATGGAGGCGGGGGAGCCTGTCGATTGGGGGGGCGTTTTGACAGTGATCGCCGCCGAGCGGGGCCGCCAGATCCCCTCGATGGCCTTTGTCGCGCTGTTCTTCTTCTTGGCCTGGGTCTATTTCGCGCATCTGATCTTTGCGCTGAGCTTCGGTTTGAAGCCCCTCACCAACATCATGACCGAGCCCGATCTGCTGTTCTCGGGGCCGGGCCTGACAATGCTAACCGCTGGTACCATCGTTGGCGGTGTGCTTGCCTTCGCGCTTTTCGCCATCACCGTTTTTGCGACCCCACTTCTGCTGGACCGCGAGATTGACGTGGTCACCGCCATGATCACCAGCGTTCGTGCGGTGCTGGACAATCTGCCGACCATGCTGATGTGGGGCGCCATCATCGCTGTACTCACAGCGCTGGCCATGCTGCCGTTTTTTCTGGGAATGCTCATCGTCTTCCCGATCCTGGGCCACGCCTCGTGGCACCTTTATCGCCGGGCAATGATACCTCAGGACTAAAAGCTCGATCACAGGCCAGAGCGAAGCCGCCGGCAAGCTCCGCCCGAAGGGCTCATGGACTTGCGCCTCAAGGCGCACAATTAGGTCGCGGGTACCCGCCGCGCCTTGCGCACCCGTTCGGAGGCCGATTTCAGCTGCCCGCAGGCCGCCATGATATCCTCGCCGCGCGGCGTGCGGATCGGGCTCGCATAGCCTGCGCGGTTGACGATCTCGGCAAAGGCTTCGATCCGGTCCCAATCCGACCGCTCGTAAGGCGCACTGGGCCAGGCATTAAAGGGGATCAGGTTGATCTTGGCCGGGATCCCCGCGATCAGCTTGACCAGCCGCCGCGCATCCGCGTCCGTGTCATTTACCCCCTTCAGCATCACATACTCAAAGGTGATCCGCTCGGCATTCGACAGACGTGGGTAATCGTGGCACGCCTGGATCAATGCTTCGATGTTCCACTTCTTGTTGATCGGCACCAGTCGGTCTCGCACGTCATCTGTCGTCGCGTGAAAGCTGATCGCCAGCATACAGCCGATTTCGGCCCCCGCCCGCGCGATCTCGGGCACCACGCCGCTGGTCGACAAGGTGATCCGCCGACGCGACAGGGAGATCCCCTCGCCGTCCATCGCGATCTTCATCGCGTCGCGCACGTTGTCGGTATTGTACAGCGGCTCGCCCATGCCCATCAGGACTAGGTTCGACACCAACCGCTTGTCGCCTGCGGGTTTGCCCCATTCCTCAAGATCGTCCCGCGCGACTAGGATCTGTCCCACGATCTCGCCCGCTGTCAGGTTCCGCACCAATTTCTGCGTCCCCGTATGACAGAACGAACAGGTCAGCGTGCACCCCACTTGGGACGAAATGCACAGCGTGCCCCGGTCTTCCTCGGGAATATAGACCGCCTCGACCTCGTACCCGCCCGCGATGCGTAGCAGATACTTCCGCGTCCCATCCGCGCTGACCTGCCGGGTCACAATCTCGGGGCGCGCGATCTGAAACCTTGCGGCCAGATCCGCCCGGAACGCTTTGCTCAGGTTGGTCATCGTGTCAAAATCGCGCGCGCCCTTTTGGTACAGCCAGGCCCAAACCTGCCCGACCCGCATCTTAATCTGCCGCTCGGGTACGCCCGCCTCAGCCAAGGCGGCACCCAAAGCTTCACGCGTCAGCCCCACCAAATTGGGCAACCCCTCAGCGTCCTTGCGGGGAATGGTCAGCAGGTCTTGCGTGATCGGCGCACTCGCGGTCATCGGTTCCTCTTGCATCGCAAAGCCCGGTCTATAGCATGCCTGTCACGCCAACATAAGGGCCACCATGTCTCACGTTTTCCCGCGCCACAGTCACAGCCAGCTCCCCACAGCGGTGGCGGGCGAGGGCTGCTTTCTGATCGACCAGACCGGCAAACGCTATTTCGACGGTTCGGGTGGCGCCGCCGTCTCGTGCCTCGGCCACGGGGACCCCGCAGTGACCCAGGCGATTAAAGCGCAGCTTGACCGCCTGGCTTTCGCGCACACCGGCTTTTTCACCTCCAATCCGGCCGAGCAGCTGGCCGATCTGCTGGTCGCAAACGCCCCCGCCCCGCTTTCCCGCGTCTACTTCACCTCAGGCGGGTCCGAGGCGACCGAGGCCGCCCTCAAACTCGCCCGCCAATACGCGGTCGAAACCGGCCACCCCCAGCGTCGGCATCTGATCGCCCGTCGGCAAAGCTATCACGGCAACACCCTGGGCGCGCTCGCCACCGGCGGCAACGCCCAACGCCGCGCGGCGTTCGAGCCCCTGCTCATCGACGTCCACCACATCGCCCCTTGCTACGCCTACCGCCACCAGCACGCCGATGAAACGCCCGAGCAATACGGCCAACGCGCCGCCGACGAGCTTGAGGCCGAGATCCTGCGCCTCGGCCCCGACACCGTGCTGGCCTTCATGGCCGAGCCCGTCGTTGGCGCCACCCTGGGCGCCGTTCCCGCCGCCCCCGGCTATTTCAAACGCATCCGCCAGATCTGCGACCAATACGGTGTCTTGTTGATACTGGACGAGGTCATGTGCGGCATGGGCCGCACCGGCCATCTTTTTGCGTGCGAAGCCGAGGGCATCGCCCCAGACATCCTGTGCATCGCCAAGGGCTTGGGGGCTGGTTACCAACCCATCGGCGCCATGCTTGCGAGCACCGAAATTTACGGTGCTATCAAAGACGGCTCCGGCTTTTTCCAGCACGGCCACACCTATATCGGCCACCCCACCGCCACCGCCGCGGGTCTCGCTGTTGTCTCGGCCATCCTGGACCGTGGCCTGATCCCACGCGTTCAAACCCTGGGCACAGCCCTGCAAGACGCCCTAAAATCCCAATTCGGCCAACACCCAAACATCGGCGATATCCGCGGCCGTGGCCTTTTCATCGGCATTGAGTTGGTTGAGGACCGCGAGACCAAATCTCCCTTCGACCCCAGCCACAAACTCGCGGCCAAAATTAAGCAAATCGCCTTCCAGAACGGCCTGATCTGCTACCCGATGTCCGGCACCGCCGACGGAACCCGGGGCGATCACATCCTCCTCGCCCCGCCGTTCATCATGGACGACAGTCATACCCTCCTCATCACTGAGATCATCGAGAAGACCTTGGAAACCTGCCTCTGACCCCCACTTTGTCCCATAAATATCCCCGCCGGAGGCATAGAATCTACCCACCCCACCCTTGCGCGCCCCGCTCGGCGCGATAGGCTGACCGCATAACAAAATCCCAACAGGAGACATCGCACATGACACGTGCTCCCTTCCTTTTGGCCGCGGCCTCGATCCTTGCGATCACCGCCTCGGCCGCATCCGCTGAAACCCTGCGCTGGGCCCGCGCCGGCGACAGCCTGACGCTGGACCCGCATGCCCAGAACGAAGGACCCACATCCGCTCTGGCGCATCAGATCATGGAACCGCTGGTCATCCGTGATATGACGGGCAAGATCGTCCCGGCGCTCGCCACCGACTGGAACCCGTCCGAAGACGACCCGAACGTTTGGGTCTTTAACCTGCGCGAGGGCGTGACATTCCACGATGGCGCCACTTTTGACGCCGAAGACGCTGTTTTCTCGTTCAATCGCGCCATGACCCCCGACAGCGACTACAAGGAATTGCTTGCCTCTGTCACCGAAGTCCGCGCAAAAGACGCCTATACCTTCGAGATCGTGACCAACGGGCCCAACCCCATTATGCCCTCGAACCTGACCAACCTGTTCATCATGGACAAGGATTGGGCCGAGGCGAACAACGCTGTTAAAGTCCAAGACTACGAGGGTGGCGAAGACACTTTCGCGGCCAAAAACGCCAACGGTACCGGCCCCTTCAAACTGATCAGCCGCGAGCCGGATGTGAAGACGGTCATGGCGATCAACGAAAGCTATTGGGGCAAAGACGAGTTCCCCATGGAAGTGACCGAGATCGTCTACACACCGATCCAAAACGCGGCGACGCGCGTTGCCGCATTGCTGTCGGGCGAGGTTGATTTTATCCAAGACGTGCCCGTCCAAGACCTCGAACGGGTTGAGGGGACCGATGGTCTGAGCGTCAAGACCGCCCCACAAAACCGGGTGATCTTTTTCGGTATGAACCAGGGCGACGACGACCTGGCATCGGACAATGTCGACGACGCCAATCCATTGGCCGACATCCGTGTTCGCCAAGCGATGAATATGGCGATCAACCGCGACGCCATCAAACAGGTCGTCATGCGCGGCCAATCGATCCCCGCAGGCGTTATTGCTCCGCCCTTTGTGAACGGCTGGACCGAAGCGCTGGACGCGGTGCCCGCGACCGATATTGATGGCGCAAAAGCACTGATGGCCGAAGCAGGCTATGGCGATGGTTTCTCGATCACGCTGAACTGCCCCAACGACCGCTACATCAATGACGAGGCGATCTGCCAAGCGGCTGTCGGCATGCTGGGCCAGATCGGTGTCAATGTGAACTTGGAAGCCCTGCCTAAGGCCCAGCACTTCCCTCTGATCAACACGACAGTGACGGATTTTTACATGCTGGGCTGGGGTGTACCGACCTACGACTCAGAGTACATATTCAACTTCCTGGCCCACACAAAAGGCGAAAAATACGGATCCTGGAACGCCACGCGCTTTTCCAATCCGGATCTGGACGGCAAAATTCAAGCGCTGGCGTCGGAAACCGACTTCGAGGTTCGCGATGGAATGATCGCGGAAATTTGGCAAGTGGTGCAGGATGAGGTGTTGTATCTGCCCATTCACCACCAGGTGTTGAATTGGGGTATGTCCGAACGCGTCGACACCATCGTCGACCCCGAGGATTCGCCGAAATTCAAATACTTCGGGCTTAAGTGAAGAATCACACTGGACAAAAATCCAACTCCAGGTACGTTTGGCCATGGGGTTGGACAACATGCTTGTCTCTTTGGCATTGCGCAAAATCAATGCGTAAAAGGCATGGCTGTCCTATCCACGTTAATAGAGCGTGTGTTTAGATGTGTGGATGTTATGCATAACGTGGAAATCATGGACAGCGGGGACCAAAAGCCCCTCAATCGTCGGGGTCTTCTTTTCATGGCTGTCGGACTCAGTATCGCTGTACCGGCGGCGTTGGCAACTAATGTCATGTTACAACGGAATCTTCTGCCGACTGTGGCCGAGCCCAGTGCCGTTATGGTCGACGGCTGGGTGCTCGACGAGCGTGATCTAAGCCAGACGGTCGCAACTTTCTCGGGCGAATGATCTACAATACGAAAACTGGAACACTCCCCCTCCAAGACCACTACAACCACTGCATCATTGGCTCGGGTCCAGCGGGCCTCTCTCTTGCGATCACTTTGGCGGCCGCGGGGCGGCGTGTGGTTCTGGTCGAGGCCGGGGATCGTGAGTTCACCAGCGAATCCCAAATTCAATACGAGGGCGAGGTTCTGGGGCTCGACACCCACGCCTTGGATGTCGCCCGGCTGCGCTATCTTGGCGGCACCACCGGACATTGGACCGGGCGCCTGCTGCAATTCGACCCCGCCGATTTTGAGCCACACGACAATGTTCCGCTGTCCGGCTGGCCAATTAACCACGACGATCTGTCCCGCTACCATGACCGTGCCGCACGGTTCCTGGGCGCGCCGCCCTTTGGGCGCACCCGTCGGCCCGCTGATGACACTGGTGCCGTCGATATCGTTACGCAGCACTTCAGCTCCGCCGACACTATTTTTGATCTGCGTAAGGACGAGCCGCGCCGCCTGGGCACCTATTTCGCCAATGAGCTTGAGCGCTCGACCAGCATCGATACCCTGCTGAATGCCAATTTCACCGGTTTTGCCGTTGACACAGCGACCGGGCGGATCACCAGTGCAACCATCCAAGACTACGCCGACAATCGCTATTCCATCAGTGCCGATAGCTTTGTCACCGCGATGGGCGGGATCGAAACCTCGCGCGCGCTCTTACATCTGAACGCCACATACAACGACATGTTCGGCAATCAGGGTGACATGGTCGGGCGGTGCTTCATGGATCATCCCAGGCTTGATCTGGGATCATATTTCATCACCAAAAGGATGTTCTCGCCGCTTCCCTACTTCGGGGCCGAGCGCCTGATCCATCGTGCGCCACAGCAGATGGTGCTAAGCCCGTCGCCCGGGCATGCACGGCAGAACCACATTCTAAACGCTGGCGTGTGGCTGAACTTTCCACGCCGCGCACCGCTGTCCCAGGATACCATTGAAACAGCCCCATTTCTGCGCAATCTGACCTTTGACAAAGACTATTTCTTCTCCGGCGAGGCAGTTCTCTTTTCCGAGCAGTCCCCAAACCCGCGCAGCCGCATCACGCTGACATACCAATATGATCGCTTCGGCTTGGCCAAAGCGGCACTGGATTGGCAACTTCTACCGCTTGACGTCGCGACGATGCGCGGTACAGCCCTGGCCGCGGCGCAGTTCCTGATCCGCAACGGTCTGGGTCGGATGCAAGTCGAGCCAAACCTGTGGAACAGCGCCCCAGCGGAGGATATTCCGTTCTTCTCTAGCAGCCATCACATCGGCGGCGCGCGGATGGGCCCCGACCCCAGCACCAGCGTTGTTGACGAAAATTGCCGCGTTCATGGCGCGCAGAACCTCTTTGTTTCCGGCGCTGCTGTGTTTCCGACATCAGGCTTTGCCAATCCGACCTACACGCTTGTTCAACTCGCTATGCGGCTGGCGGATCACCTGATCGCGCAGCCAACCTGACAAGCCTCGCGATAAACACCCGTATGCCGCGGCGCAACATGAAATGGCGACGGCAAAAGGCGCGGTAATTCCTTTGAAATCATGGATTTTGGATATGACCTGAATGCAAAGCCGCTTCGCATAAACAGCAATTGTCGCGCTGCACAATAATCCCCATACTGGACTTGCAGCGGTTTGAACCGATGCAGAAACACCTAAGCGAGGACCCTGATTATGAAACAGTTTTTCGCAAATATACAAAACTCCCGCCGCCAACGGGCCGCCTATAACCGAACTGTGGCAGCACTTTCGGCACTGAACATCGATGCTAAGCTCGACCTAGACATATACCAGGGCGACATAAGCGCCATCGCGCGCGCGGCGGTGTATAAATAGAACGGCCATCACTTGGGGGGGAGCGCGGGCGCCTCGCGACTTGAGGTATCGACTTCACTTGCGCGACGCCCGCGCTTTCATTGAATACAAAAGTATCCAAACAAATTTAAGCTTGGCCCTTACGTAAATTTTACTCTGGGGGTCAATAAATTTGCGCGGCGCTGTGTTGACAGCCAGATCTTTCGCTACATATCGTTTTCCTGAATCGAATATTATTTCTGAATAAGTGGGTTTTTCAATTCTTTACTCAGGATTGGATAACTCATTCACACAAAAACTAGTGGAGGTCGTCATAACCAACAACATCCTGGAGCTGAGGCGCAGCAGTGGCGAGGATTCTTTCCAGTCTCTGTTCGATAGTGCCCCCACGATGATGCAAACCTTTGACGACCAGGGCGTTCTCATAAAGGTAAGCACTTTTTGGGCCGCGAAACTTGGCTTAGAGCCGGACGAGATGCAGGGCCTGCCAGTGACCCGATTTCTAACTCCGGCCTCGCGTAAATATGTCGAATCCATTGCGCTGCCGCAGTTTTTCGAAACCGGAAAGATGCAGGACATTGAACTGGAGTTTCTGGACACGGACGGCAATCAAATATCGGTTCTGATGTCAGCCAGCATGTTGCAATCCGAGTCGGCACAAGGTCGGCACGCGTTGGCCATCATGTTCGACAATACCCGACACAAGCATACGCTGGCCTTACTCAATCAAAAACACCGCGCCGAGACGGTTGGACACTTGGTCGGCGGTGTGGCGCATGACTTTAACAACCTTCTGTCCGTTATTCTTGGTAGCCTTGAGTCACTTCAAGACGACTTCGATCACCCCGAACGCGATATCTTTATTCTGGATGCGATCCGCGCCACGCGCCGCGGGGCAACCCTGACCCAGCAACTGCTGACCTATGGCCAGCAGGCCGCGCTAAGGCCACAGGTCGTCGATTTGAACAGGCTAGTGCGCAATACGGAAGTGATGTTAAAGCGCCTGTTCCCGTCGCAGATCGCCGTCGAAACAATGATCACCAGCGGTCTTTGGACAACGCGCTTGGATCAAAACCTGTTGGAAACCGTGCTGATGAGCTTGGCCACCAATGCCCGCGACGCGATGCCCGACGGAGGCACTTTCACAGTCGAAACCGGCAATCTGCATATCAGCGGGGAACGGGCCGCAGCGTCCTCCGAGCCCATTGACCCAGGTCGATATGTGGTACTCTCCGTCTCAGACACTGGCTGCGGCATGACCGATGAGATCGCGAGCCGCATATTCGAGCCTTTTTTTTCAACCAAACTTCCGGGAGCAGGCGCTGGCATGGGTCTGTCGATGATCAAAGGGTTTGTCAAACAATCCAAAGGCATAATCCGCGTTTATACCGAAGATGGCTTTGGAACCACGATCAAAATCTATTTCCCCGCTATCGGAACTACGACACCTTATGATGTTTTCACCGATCGGATCGAAAAAACCTATGCCACCAGTACAGACGCCGCCGCCCAGGTCCTGGTTGTCGAGGACGAGGATGACGTCCGCAAAGTTGTCGCGACGCAACTGCGCACGCTGGGCTACAGAGTGATCGAAGCCTCGTCCGGCGATCTCGCGATGACTTTGCTGGCTTCCGGTTGCCGCCCCGCCCTGCTGCTGAGCGACGTTGTGCTGCCCGGCCAGTTGCAGGGACCGGCCCTGGCGGCGAAGGCCCGCAAAATGATCGACGGGCTGCGGGTTCTCTACCTGTCGGGCTATCCCACAGGCCAGGAAAATTCCCCGATCAGCGGCCCAGCCTCGCAAGACACCCAATTGATGAAGCCCATCAGCCGCGCGCAGTTGGCCCGAGCAGTCAAAGCCGCCCTGGACTAGGCGGTTTGCGTTCGCTTAGTCCACTCTTATTAGAGACATTACATTGCCTTGCCGCACCCGCCCGGGTCGGGGCAAGATTGTGTAACCGGCAAAAAGGAAAAAGATCCCCGCCCCAAACGCGCCTAACGTCCTAGTTGTAGCTACGATATTCCGACGGCACCGGGGGATACACCGATGGGCGACGTTCTGACCGTCGATCACATGACCAACTTCATGACCACCCAGTTGGGCAGCGCGCCCATCCGGGCCGGGTCGACTTGGGGCGGCACTGTGGCAGGGGTCTGGAGCCAGGGCGACATTGATCTTACCCCCTCGCCCAAATTGGGGTTCCATCTGTTTGAGATGTGCATCGGCGGCCATTGCACAGGCACAACATCCTTCGATGCGAACCTGGGCGACGCACAAGGGACCTATCGCCCCAACGCGCTTTTCTACCTCCCCCAGGGGCAAAGCGTGGCCATCCGGCAAAGGGGGCGGATAGACGTCTTTCAAATGTGGATCGACGACCGCGTTTTCTCGGACGTCAAACAGCATATGTTCAAAGGCGACCCCGACCGCATAGATATCTTCGGTTTCAACGAACGCTATGACGCCGCAATGCTAAATTGCGCCAAGACCGTTCTGCGGGAAAGCCGGAACGGCACAGGCCAGGCCGAGGCAATGGCCGCAGATATCGCCATACAACAACTCGCCATACATCTTTTGCGCTTTTCCACCGGCGCCAATCGACGGATCCCCTTAATGGCCCACCTCAGCAAGCGCGCCGCGCAGGCAACTCAAGACTATATCGAGGATAAGCTGGACCAGAACATCGGCTTGGGCGACATGGCCGCCGTCACCGGTCAGACCACGCTTGAGTTTACCGAGAGCTTCACCGAAACCTTCGGCCAGTCACCCCAAGACTATCTGCGCGACCGCCGGATCGAACGCGCGATCACCCTGCTGACCGCCACCGATACACCCTTGGACGAAATCGCGAAAAGCTGCGGGTTTGGTTTATTGTCCAACATGGTCTATCATTTCGTCACAACCCAGGGGGTCGCCCCGCTGCACTTCCGGGGCACCGGCCCACAAGGGGGGAATGTACAATGACCGAGGCCTTTACGATCCCACGGGTTATCGACTTTCTGACCCAAGAAACCCCCTCGACCATTCTGCAATCCGGTGCCGATTGGAGCGGCGTGACGGCCGTGCTTATGAAACAGGGCCAGCTTACTTTTAAGTCTCCGATAACCGGCTTCCATCTGCTGGAACTTTGCGTCGCCGGCAAACAACGTACAGACACCTCATTTGACAGCCTGATCGGCCCGAAACAGGCGTATTACCGACCGAATGCGTTGTTTTATGCACCCCAAGGACAAGTGATTACCGCTGAAACCGATGAGGGTGAAATCGAGGTTTTTCAGCTCTATTTCGAGGATCGCGTGTTCCAAGATGTCGCGCGCGAGATCTGCACGGGCGACAGCAGCACTCTGGACCTTTATGGATTCAACGGGCGGTTTGACCCCCGGATCAACAGCATCGCCCGTTCGATCCAGTCCGAGATGGACGAGACCGCCCGTGGCAGCGCCATGATGATCGACACGGCCATCCAGCAACTCGCCATCCTGTTGATGCGCCAGTCTCACGACGCACGCAGCCACGCCAAGACCCAGCGGATCACCACCCTCAGCCCCCAGGATTTCACCCGTGCTTTGGACATGATCGAGGCGCATTTGGACCAAAACATCGGCCTGAACGCGGTCGCCTCGGAATTGGACATCAGCGTCTACAACTTCTGCCGCAGCTTCAAGGCCACGGCGGGTGTTGCGCCGCATCAATATCTGCTGGAACGCCGCATCTCTGCGGTCCAGGGCAAACTAAGCAACACGACCGATACTTTAGCCGACATCGCCTATGCCACCGGCTTT
>CALICM010000071.1 GCA_938049225.1 uncultured Paracoccaceae bacterium | reverse complement strand
CTTTCCCCATAGGAAGGCGCACGTATCCCGCGGCTTCCACCTTGTCAGATTTGTTAACGCGGGCCATCCCGCCAAGACCAAACCTAACGCATTGGCCCGCATCAAAAAATCTTAGACATTACTGCCGTTTATAGCGATCCTATGAGCGTCCGTTTTAGACCAGTGTCACTCTTAGGGTTTATGTTGTGAATGGTCTTGTCAAGCACAGGATGGCATCGATGCCACCCGTGGCATCCCATCTGCACTGAAGGATGATAAAGCCAAATCGAGACAGGGTTTCCTCATCATTGAGGTACCAAAGGTGGGGGAATTTTTCGAGATTAGTTCGGCTGAAAAATTCGCCCTGCCTTGCTCCAAATGTGCCTGAGCCGTCAGAGTGTGTGCAGGTCCAATTATCACGATCAAAGATCGTGCAGTCTTCATACTTGTTAACCTAATCCCCTACCCGACTGACCACAGATTCTTCTTGAACCCTATATTCAGTCACTGCTCTTGGAAGTAGCCCAGGCTTTCCTTCATCGGGGTCGTAATCGACGACTTCAGAAGCGGTGTAAGCTCTAAATATCTCGCGATCGAAATTCAGATCGAAGAACGCCAAAACAAACCAAGTTACAATGAACAAAAGAGCAAGTTTTCTCATCGCGCTCCCTTACAAGAAATTTGCCCAAATGCTGCCGCGTCGCGAGCCTGATTTGAACTTGGCACATTTTTTGGAGCCGGGTAAGACACCAGACATTCGTACAAAACGCAGCATCGGGCAAAGTGGGCTCCAAGCGCACCCGCGTTGGATCAAACACCCACCCCTGCCCGCCTGGAGCCAAGGCAAATCCGCCGGGCAGCAAAGACCGTTCCGTCGGGTGGGCGCTTTGGGTACTGTTCAGCACAACAGATGTCATACAGACATTTGGCTGGCATAAAGTGCCCCATCCAGAGGTGGTAGCGCCATCCTACAGGCGGACGCTACACGGCTGGCTTTTGCGTTTGGGGCGGGGCTGCCAACCAACCTGGTCCACCTAGGGGACAGCGTGGGGCATACTGGACTGATCGTAATTTATTTGGTTCAGTGCCCAGCCCTAATTGTGAAGTGAGAGGCGCGCCATCTCCGCGCGCCCCATCTTATTCAACAGCGTGCCGCCTTAAACAGCGATCTTACCGCCGCCCTGTTTGATCACCACCAGCACCGAGGGCCGGGGTGGCATGCCGTCGGCGAAGTCGGGCCAGCGGGTGGCGGGGTCTTCGAAGGTCGAGTTGCGCTCGAACCCCGGGATATCCTTTGTGCCATCCGTGCCCGGATGCTGAACCGCCAGGAACAGCGTCTCGTTGTCTTCCGAGAAATACGGCCCGCACAGCTCACCGCCGACGGGGCAGCGGAAGAACAGCTTGGAATGCCCGCGCAAATCGCCCTCGGTCTCGAGCGAGTAAAGACCATCGGACTTACCGGTTTTGGCCCAGCTTGACCCCTGATCGGTCGAGATCCACAGACGCCCCTCCGCATCCACGGCGGCGTTGTCGGGCGAGCCGAACCAGCCGTTTTCGCTGGTCTCGGGGTTCCATTGCGCCCCCACATCCGCAACCGTCGGATCGCCGCATTTCACCAGGATATCCCAAGTGCCGGATGTGGCGGCATGGTCGCCCCCGGCCTCCTTAATCTCGATGATATGCCCGAAGGACGACTCAGGGCGCGGGTTGGCCGCATTGACCTGGTCGGGCTTGCGTCGAGTGTTGTTGGTCAACATGACATAGGCGGTTCCGTCGCCGCGCGGCTGCACGTCTTCGGGGCGGTCCATCGGGGTGGCGCCCAGCAGATCGGCGGCGATGCGGGTGTCGATCATCACGTCGCCCTGGTCGTTGAAGCCGTTCTCGGCCGTCAATGGCCCCTCGCCATGGGTCAGCGGCATCCAGTCGATCGAGCTGTCGTCATTGAACCGCGCCACATAGAGTGTTCCGTCCGACAAAAGCGCGCTGTTCGCGGCTCGGTCGTCTGTCACCACACCGTTCGAGACGTATTTGTACAGGTAGTCAAACCGGTTGTCGTCGCCAGAATAGACCACCAGCTTGCCCTCGGGCGATACGCTGGTCTCGGCCCCCTCGTGCCGGAACCGACCCAGGGCTGTATGTTTGACGGGGGTCGAGGTGGGGTCCTGCGGGTCCACTTCGACGATCCAGCCCCATTTATTGACCTGGTTGGGATCCTTGTCGATGTTGAACCGGTCGTAATACTTACCCCAAGCATACCAACGGCCCGGCACACCATAGCGCTTCATCGACGCGGCTTCTGCCTGCTCGGACACATCCGGATCGCCCTCGCCATCCAGCTTGTCGGTCCAGAAATAGCCGTGGAAGTTCTCTTCGGCCATCAGATAGGTGCCCCAGGGGGTCATGCCGCCCGCACAGTTGTTGAGTGTGCCGATTGCCAACATCCCCTCGGCATCATCCGCCGTTTTCAGGCGATCATGCCCGGCAGCGGGCCCTGAGAAAGTCATCTCGGTGTCATAAGGCTGGATCCGCCGGTTCAGGTCGCTGTCCTTAACCAGGGCCCATTTGCCGTCGTCGCCTTTGGCGATCTCGACCACCGAACCGCCGTGGGCGGCCATCTCGATGTCGACCAGATCCTTAGTCATCCCGACGAAGTCCTGGTTGTCCTGGCGGCCCAGGCCGGGGAACATCACCTCTTCGTTCGTGTACTCGTGGTTGACGCACAACACGCTGCGACCGTCGTCATAGGTCCAAAAGCTCACATAGTCGTTGTTATAGCCGAACTGCTTGAGCTGTGCCTCGACCGATTGGTTCTGCGGATCGAAATCCGGTGCATCTGCCATGATCGGGTCGCCCCAGCGCAGAAGGATATCGGCGTCATAGCCGTCGGCGATGTGGTGCGTCTCATCATTGCCCCAGGCCAGTTCATCGAACTTATAGCGGCTGTCGGCGGCACTGGCTGCAGCGGCCTGCCTGGGCGCGATCATGGCCGAGGTGCCGAAGAGCGCGGTCGTTGTGGCAACGCCCAGCGCCCCGCGCATCACATCGCGGCGGCCGTAGCGGCGGTTGATCACGTCACCGATCGTGTTCCCCAGGTTCGGATTGGTTGGAATATCGTCAAACGCCTCGAACGCTTCGGCTTTGTTGCCGTGGCTTGGGTCATTGATTATGTCGTTACGGGACATTGAAGTCTCCCTGGCTGTTGGTGAAAGGCGGGCGTATTCGCCCTGCCCATGCATCGGACTAGCCGGTGGCCATTACAGTTTTTTGACGGTTTTCGTTGGAATCACCCGCCAAGCCCCCTTTGCGTCATCCTGACGCAAGCTTATATGAAGTGATCCGCAGAATGGAGCACTTTCATGTCAGAGACACGTCACACGCGCTTGATGATCATCGGGTCGGGTCCCGCTGGCTACACCGCTGCCGTTTATGGCGCGCGCGCGATGTTGGAGCCGATCCTGGTCCAGGGCATTCAACCCGGCGGCCAGCTAACCACCACGACCGAGGTCGAGAACTGGCCTGGCGATACCGAGGTGCAAGGCCCCGATCTGATGGTCCGGATGGAGGCTCATGCCAAGGCGATGGGGACCGAGGTGATCAACGATCATATCTCATCGTTGGATCTGAGCCGACGGCCGTTCACCGCGACCTCGGATAGTGGCACGACCTATACAGCCGATGCGCTGGTGCTGGCGACTGGGGCGCAGGCGAAATGGCTGGGGCTGCCGTCGGAAGAGAAGTTTAAGGGCTTCGGCGTCAGCGCATGCGCGACCTGCGACGGTTTTTTCTATCGTGGACAAGAGATTGTGGTCGTTGGCGGTGGCAACACGGCGGTTGAAGAAGCGCTGTTTTTGACCAATTTCGCCTCGAAAGTGACGCTGATCCACCGCCGTGACACCTTGCGCGCCGAAAAGATCCTACAGGACCGTCTGTTCAAGAACCCCAAGATCGAGCCGCTTTGGTTCCATGAGGTCGACGAGGTTATCGGCGCCGACAGCCCATTGGGGGTCGAAGCGATCCGTGTCAAACACACCAAAACAGGCGCTGTTACCGAGATCCCTTGCAAGGGCGTCTTCGTCGCCATCGGCCACGCCCCGGCCAATGAATTGGTCAAGGATCAGCTGGAAACCCATATGGGCGGTTATGTTAAAGTGAAACCGGGGACCACCGAAACCTCGACCCCCGGGGTGTTCGCGGCGGGCGATTTGACGGACCACATCTATCGCCAAGCGGTCACGAGCGCGGGAATGGGATGCATGGCCGCCCTGGATGCCGAGCGCTTCCTAGCCGAGGCTGACGCAGCGCTTCAGGCGGCCGAGTAACGATTTGACGCCGCGTTACATCGAATACGTGATTTAAAAACCGGAAATTTCCAGGCATAACTTCTCCCAAATCAACAAATTGGGGGGAGTCCCTTCTCTATGACAGATGTATCCTTTGATCGCTTGGTCACTTTCGGCGATAGTCTTACCGATGATGGGCTGTTCTTTGGCCTGACCAGCGACGTGCTTCCAGTTGGTGTCCCCCCTTCGTCGGCCGGGTATGATACCCGTTTCAGCAACGGCGATGTTTACACCACCGTGGCGGCCGGGCTTTTGGGCATCGACGATGTTGACGCCCTTGCTTTGGGCAGCGCCGCGGCCGTGGGCACACGGACCTTGGGCGAGTTGATCAACGGCGGCGTACTGGCCGATTTGCTGGTGGACAATCCTGACCAAGACATTATCGATTTCGATATCAACCTCGGCGGCCAGGTGACCCGCTTCATCTTCGAAGAAGAGATCCAGCCGGGCACCGCTGCATCACTGTTGATCGGGTTGAATGATTATAACGGCTTCGCGAGTGAATTGATGGGCGAAAACCCACCCGCGGATCCCGTGGCCGCAGGAAGCGCCTTGGTGGAAGAGGTTGTTGGCGCAACCCTTGGCGCCGGCGTCGCGTTGGTCTTTGCTGGGGTGGACACGATCATCCTGAACACTCTGCCCACCGCAACGTTTTTCCCAGTGATCGGCGGCTTTGCCCCGCCCGAGATCCAGGGCCTGGGTACGCAGATCATCTCGGGCCAAAACGATGCGCTGATCGCGAACTCGGCATCACTCACCGCTTTGGGGGCCGAGGTTATCATCGTTGATTTCGAGGCGCTGAGCCTGGAAATCCTTGCGGACCAGGGTACTTTCGGCTTTCTCGCCCCGCTTGCCGCACCTGTTCTGCTGAGTGTTGGCAGCAACCCGGTGGTTATTGATGGCCCCAACGGCCCCGATCTGTTCGTGCCGCAAAACGAAGCCGTGGCGGCCTTGGATCCGGATCAGATTGCGTTCTTCGATCTGTTGCATCCCACCGAGAGCCTGCATGGCATTCTGGGCTCGTTCCAAGCGGCGAGTTTGACCGACAATGTGGTGTTCGAGGGTGGTGAAGTTGTCGGCACCGCCGAAGTTGATTTGATCCTCAGCGGATCCGCTGACGACACCATCGCCTTGGGCCAATCGGCCGATATCGCGATTGGCGGTTTGGGCAACGATGTTATCAAGGGCCAGAAAGCGGCTGATATTCTGGCTGGTGGTTCGGGCAACGATGTCCTGCGGGGCGGTCTTGGCGCGGACGTGTTGGCTGACGGCGCGGGCAACGATAAATCAGCGGGTGGTCGCGGCGCCGATGTTCTGATCGACGGCCTGGGGTCTGATGTTCTGATCGGCAACAAAGCCGCCGACGTGTTCCTCTTCACCGAGGCCAGCTTGATCGGTGGCGTGCCTGGCGTCGATCAAAACACCTTCCGTGGTGGTCGCGGCCAAGACACACTGGTCCTGGCGCTGACCGAAGACACGCGCGCGGCTTTCGAGGCTGAGGCGGATACCGATGCAGCCCTCGCGGCACTGGGCATCACCACCCGCGGCATCGAAAACGTCGTCCTTGTCGACGAGCGCGGCGATCTGACGGACCTGGAAGTAAACGCCCGGTTGGACGAAGCCGACCTATGGGGCTTTGTCTAGGCCAACGCCCAACCCCTGCAAGACCTGCCAATACTCGGGCCAGGTCTTGCCGGTACAGCCCGGATCCAGGATCGTGATCCCCTGGATCCGTAGCCCGGCCAGCGCAAAGCTCATCGCGATGCGGTGGTCGGCATAGGTCTCGATCCGCGTGGTCAGAGCTTGCCCCGCAAGGCTTGGATCGCCAATAACAATCAGATCGTCGCCCTCCTCCCGTGCCAGCCCGGGTCGGATGCGGTTCAACTCGGTCGCCAGCGCCGCTGTGCGGTCGCATTCCTTGACTCGCAAGTTCTCGATCCCTGTGAAACGCACCGGTGTTTCGTTGAAGGCCGCAAGCACCGCAATGGTCGGGATCGCGTCCTGCATCTGGCTGCCGTCGATCACGGCAGGCAAGTTAGGGAACTGCGCGATGACCCCCGCGGCGGCCGCGTCGGGCTGTGTAAAGGCCTCGGGTGCCGTGCCGATATCGATATCGCCGCCCGTCAATGCCGCCGCCGCCCAAAGATATGTTGCGGCTGAGGCGTCTGGCTCGACTGCCACCTCGGCGGCGGTGTATCCTGTCGGGGCAATACGCCAGCTTCTGTCATCGGTCTGGGTGACATCCGCCCCAAACCGCCGCATCGCCGCCAGCGTCAGGTCGATATAACCCCGCGCGCCAATCTGAGGCCCGGTCAGGGCGACCTCGACCGGTGCGTCGGCCACGGGTGCAATCATCAGCAGGGCCGAGACATATTGAGACGAAAGGCTGCCGTCGATCTGCACCCTTCCGCCACTGATGCGCCCCTTCCCCTCGACCGTTACCGGCGGGCACCCGTCGGTGTCGGTCGCGGCAATACCCAGCTGCCCCAGCGCTGTGGTCAAGGCGCCGATGGGGCGTTTGCGCATATGTGCATCGCCATCGACAACAACGGCACCTTGGGCCAGGCTGACGGCGGCGGTCAGAAACCGGGTGGCCGTTCCTGCGTTCCCCAGGAACAGGGGTGCGTTCGGGCCCTGCAGCCGCCCGCTCGACTTCACCACCAAGGTGGTCGCGTCGGGCTCTGTCACCACGACGCCCATCTGCCGCAGCGCGCGCGCCATCAATGTGGTGTCCAGGCTTTTCAAAGCGCCGGTGATATGGCTGGTGCCAGGTGCGAGGGCCGCCAGCAAAAGCACCCGATTGGTTATCGACTTCGACCCCGGCGGCGCGGCCTGCCCGTTCAGTGGGCCCGCCACCGGTCTAATCGTCAACGCGTCAATGGTGTGAATATTGTCCGACCCCAGCATCCGCGGCCCCCTTTTCGTGCCGCGTTCATCGCAGGGAACGCCGCGAAGGCCAAGAGATAATCCGGGCTAGTGCACGCTCACCGGCTGCATTTCGTTCATTCGGGCCACCACAAAGGCGCGATCCCGGTCGTTGACCAGGGCCAGAACCTGGCCTTCGGCGTCATGGATGGAATAGATCTGATCCATACCCTTGGTCTTTTCCTGCACGTCCTTGGGCAAGGCATCGCGTGCGACCATGCGGATGTAGGCGACGGGCGCATCATCCTGCGGGAAACTGGGTGTGCTGCTCATACTGGTTACCTCCGATTGATCTGGATGGTCTGGACCACCGTTTCGGGTTGTTGTTGATGAAGGTCCAGGTGCAACAGGCCATTTTCCAGCTGCGCACCGGCGACTTCGACACCATCCGCTAAGACAAAACTACGTTGAAACTGTCGCGCGGCAATGCCCCGATGCAAAAAGACGCGCTCGTCCGCATCGTCCACTTGTTTGCCCCGGATCACGAGTTGAGCGTTCTCAAGCGTAATCGACAGATCATCCTCGGCGAAACCGGCCACGGCCAGGGTAATGCGGTAACGCCCTTCGCCCCGGCTTTCGATATTATAGGGGGGGTACCCCTCGTTACCGGATTTCGCGGTCCGCTCCATCAACCGTTCAAGCTGCTCAAAGCCCAGCAGATAGGGATGCGCGGCAAAATTTGCCTTGTTCATTATGGTTCAGCCCTCATCAAGCGACAGATCCAGCAAGGGCCCCAATCGCGGCGACCTTCGCTCTTGAAAAGATGGGGGTGCGCGGCGCATAACACAAGGGTTTACACAGCCTTGGGGCCGCTTTCGATATGTCAAATGCCTCAAAAATGGACAAGACCGAGGTGCTGCGCGCCAAGTTAAGCGCCCTGAAGGTCGAGCATCGCGATTTGGATCAGGCGATCCACGCCATGCAAGAGCGGGCGTCGCAAGACATGCTGGCGCTGAGACGGCTGAAGATCCGAAAACTGGCGCTCAAGGATGAAATCACCCGTTTGGAAGACCAAATCACCCCCGACATTATCGCCTAAAGGACCGTCGTGATGACTCACCCCTCTGTTGGAATTGTTATGGGCAGCCAGTCCGACTGGGCAACCATGGCCGCCGCTGGCGAGATTTTGGACAGTTTGGCCGTCGCCTATGAAACGCGCATCGTTTCAGCGCATCGCACACCGGATCGGCTGTTTGACTATGCCGAGACCGCCGCCTCGCGCGGGTTGCAGGTGATTATCGCGGGCGCAGGCGGCGCGGCGCATTTGCCGGGCATGTTGGCGGCAAAAACCCGGGTTCCGGTGCTGGGGGTGCCGGTAAAATCCAGCGCGCTTAGCGGATTGGACTCGCTTCTGTCGATCGTGCAAATGCCCCGCGGTGTCCCCGTCGGAACCCTGGCCATCGGTGCGGCCGGGGCGGCCAATGCCGCCCTTTTGGCGGCCGCGATCCTCGCGAATACAGACAATGCTTTGGCGGGCCGGCTTGACGCCTGGCGCACCGCGCAAGCCGACGCTGTGGCCGAGGAGCCCGTCCGTGACTGACGCCCTGCCGCCTGGCAGCGTCATCGGGATCCTGGGCGGCGGTCAATTGGGGCGCATGCTGGCGCTTGCCGCCGCGCGGTTGGGCCTCAGGTGCCATATCTTTGATCCCGATCCACAGGCGCCCGCGGCCCAGATCGCGCAGCACTCGGTGGCGGTGTATGACGATATTGCCGCGTTAGTTGCGTTTGCGGAAGCTGTCGATGTGGTCACCTATGAGTTCGAGAACATCCCCACAGCCGCGCTGGATGCTATCGAGTCGCTGGTCCTCGTCCGCCCCGGTCGAAACGCATTGGCGGTAAGCCAGGATCGACTGACTGAGAAGACCTGGTTGGCCGACCTGGGCCTGACCGTCGCGCCCTTTGCGGACGTCGACGGTCTTGGCGGTTTGCAGCAGGCCGTCGCACAGCTTGGCACACCGGCGATCCTGAAGACGCGCCGGTTTGGCTATGACGGCAAGGGCCAGGTGCGGATTGGTCCCGGCGATCCTTTGGCCAGTGTTTGGGACGCCATGGCGGGCGCCCCGTCCATTCTTGAGGGCTTTGTCGATTTCAAGCGCGAGATCTCGGTCATCGGGGCGCGCGGTCTGGACGGCGCTGTTGCCTGCTTTGATCCGGGCGAGAATTTGCACCGAGACGGCATTTTACACAGCACAACTGTGCCTGCCGCGATTCCCGGCGCGTTGGCCACGGATGCCATTCTGCTGACAGGCCGGATCCTGAACGCGCTGGATTATGTCGGTGTTTTGGGGGTTGAGCTGTTCGTGACCGACGCCGGTCTGGTGGTCAATGAAATCGCGCCACGGGTGCATAATTCAGGCCATTGGACCCAGGATGCCTGCGCCATCGACCAGTTCGAGCAGCATATCCGAGCAGTCGCCGGATGGCCGTTGGGCGACGCCAGTCGTCATTCGAATGCGGTCATGACCAATCTGATCGGTGACGATGTCGCCGATTGGGAAGCACTGAGTGCCAAGGGTGGTCTGCATCTATACGGCAAGGCCGAGGCCCGGCCTGGCCGCAAGATGGGTCATGTAACCCGGGTCAACCCAAAGGGCTAGCCGGTATAGCCCTGCCGGGCCGCGTTCGCTTGTGCGTCTGCTTTCTTGGTGTAACCCTCGGACGAGGCGCCGATAATTTGCCCATTGCTGGCCTTGCGCCGCCAGCGGTGCTCGCCCCGTTTGTCGGTGTAGAACTCCCATTTGTCCGAGTCCTTGGGACCGCGCTTCATATTCGCTTCGCAATCGGCCTTTTTCTTATAGCCCTCAGACGAAGCGCCCACGATCTGGCCGTTACTGGCCTTGCGCCGCCAGCGATACTCGCCGCGCTTGTCTTGGTACACCTCAAACTTGTCGTTCTCGCCTGCCATGGTTGGATCCTCCCCCATTTTTTCAAGGTGCCGGGAGTGTGCGAAACTGGGGCAGCTTGCGTCAAGGCCAAATTACATGTTCCGATACAATAGGTTATCTATCCAGCAGCCGTGGGCCATAGAGGGCCAAACCGACCCCACCCAAGATCAGTGCCGAGGCGACCGCAAAGGTCAGCGTCGCGGTTTCGTCCAAGAATAGGATGCCCCCGGCCAGCGCGATAATCGGGACCGTTAGTTGGGCGATGGCTGCTAGGCTGGCGTCGAGCCGGGGCAGGACGGCATACCAAATGGCATATCCCAGCCCCGAGGCCAACGCGCCGGAAGCAATGGCCAGCGCCGCCCCGGTTGGCGTCGGGATGGGCGCGCCGGTGATCAATAGGCCCAGCAGCCCCAATGGGGCGGCCAGGATAAAATTGGCCGCTGTTGCCTGAAGCGGGGCTTGGGTGCCTTGCCCCCGAAGCGAGTAGACCCCCCATGCGACACCCGCGACCAGCATCAGAACGATGCCCATAACCCCAGGGGTGCCGGCGCCGGGCAGGAACAGGATTGCCAGTCCCAGCAGGCCCAGGGCGGATCCCGCCCAGCGCCATGGCCCCGGTGATTGGCCGCGCAAAATGGACCCGCCGAACATGGTTAGTTGGACGCCACCAAACAGGATCAGGGCACCCAGGCCCGCTTCCAAGGTGATGTAGGCGAAAGAGAAGAAGACCGCATAGATCAACAAGGCCGCGGCTGAGGGGAGCGACCCTTGTGTCATGATCGGGCGCAACGCACCACCACGCAGCAGGGTAAGGACGCCCAGGGTCAGCGCACCGGACAGCAACCGGATTGCGGTGAAAACCACAGGGTCCATCCCCTCACCCGCCAGCGCTGCGCGGTTCAGGATCGAGTTCGCGGCAAAGGCAATCAGGGCGACCAGGGTCAAGAGCGGAAGGCGCATGCGGCGGACTATGGCGGGCGGTGTGGGCGGGGGCAAGCGGCCGATCGGCTAGTCACCAACCCGTGCGCGCCAAATTCGCGCGTATTCGCGCAGTTTGTTCAGGTCACCGACCGGCTGGAACGGGGTTGGTTCCGCGACGCTCTTGCTGCCGCCGTGCAACAGGGTAGCGCCAAGACTGGTCCCGGTCGCAGAGTGGCTTTGGTTCACTGGGTGACCGCTGGCGGCGGCCAACATTGAAAGATAGGGGGGATTGCGCGCAAAGGGGCCCTCAACGATCACTCTGCCGGTGGCACCCGTGAGGTGCAGGCATGTTTGGGTCATAAGGGCAAGGTAGAACGCCAGCGCCGCGGATCGTTGGCCAGAGCCCTGCTGCGGTTCGGGCCCCAACCAGCGCATTTCCCGACCTTGGAAAGGCCCGGTTGTGGGATCGACGGCTGGCAGCAGCATCAGGCCCTCGTCCAGGACCTGGGCCAAGTCCGCTGCCGTGGCCTCGACCTTGTGCTCACCTTGGATAGTCTCGAACTCGCGCCCGCCCATGAAGCGCGCCGATGGCACGATCTGGCCCAGCGCATTGACGTTGAGCAGCGTGTCCCGCGCGGGATCCAAGGGGGGATCGGTGCCGCCCAAGGTCATGACGATCACCCAAGTCCCGGTCGAGACGACCGAGAACGGACCCCGCTCAACCAGCAAGTGGGGATAAAGCGACGCATTGGAGTCGTGGATCCCGCAGGCAACGGGCGTATTCGGTGACAAGCCCGTTTGATCGGCAATCGGGGGCAGGATGTGGCCCAGTTTGTCGCCCGGTCTGTGGGCCGGGGTCATTTTCTGCCGGATGTCCAGCGCATCGACCAAGCCCGAAAGTGCCCCCTTGCGCGGCAGCCACAGGTCGGTGTGACAGCCCAGCGATGTCACGTCACTGGCCAGTTGGCCGGTCAGCCGGTGACCCCAATATTGTGGATAGGTCAGAATATGGGCCGTGCGCGCGTGCAGGCCTGGGTCGGTCTGAAATTGCCAGTGCAACTGTGCCCCAATGTTCAACCCATTTGCCAGCCGGGGTGCGCCTGTTTGCGCAAAGGACGGTCGGATGGCGTCATAGGCTGCCGCCGTCGCCGAGGGGCCATCATGCTCGTAATCCAGGATCGGGGCCGCCAGAGCGCCCTGCTGATCCAGCAACGCGACGCTTGCCCCATGTGTGGTGATCGAGATCGCGTCGATCCCGTGGTCGCTGTGAAGCTGTGTCAAACCCCGCAGAATAAAGACCCAATGCCGCTCGGTGTCGAAATGCGGCCAGGGCGGTCCGGGGCGGACCCGATTGGGTTGGGACAGCACCGCGACTTCGGTCAGGGAGGGCAAATCCACCAGCGCCAACTTGACATTCGTCTTGCCGATGTCGATGACTGCGATATGGCGCGGGTCGCTCATGGCATGTGGAACAGGCGCGGCAACGGAACCGCGACGGGGGCGTTATCGGGGTCGGTTTCCATGATGTCCGCCATATGCGCCCACCACTTCTGCATCACCGGATGCTGGGGCAAGGCGTCCATCCCATGATCGTCCGTGCGGATCAAAACGCCGATCAGCAGGCCGGTTTCTTCGTCCAAATGGATGCTGTAGTCGCTGACACCGGCCCCCTGAAGCAGGGTGACAAGCTCGGGCCAGATGGCATCGTGACGCCGTCGGTATTCCTCGGCCTGTCCAGGGTTGAGGCGCATCCGAAAAACATAACGCTCGCTCATGACGCCCGCCGCCCTTGTCTCAGCATCGCCCACAGTCGTGGCAGCGCGATGACCCCGATCAGCAGCAGCCCGATGAAGATCGACATCACGATCCCCGGCACGTTCAGCAAGCCCAGGCCAAAGGTGACCAGCCCCATCACAAAGGCCGCAATCACTACCCCGGGGATCGAGCCCGAGCCACCCAGGATGTTCACCCCGCCCAAGACGACCATCGTGACCACCTCAAGCTCCATCCCTTGGGCGATGCTGGGGCGGGTCGAGCCGAGGCGCGAGGTCAAGCAGATCGCCGCAAGGCCGGACATCAAGCCGGTCAACAGAAACAGAATGAACTTCACCCGCTGCACCCGGATCCCACTGAAAAGCGCGCCTGTTGGGTTGTTCCCGATGGCATAGACGGCGCGGCCGAAGTTGGTTTTGTGCAGCAAAACGCCATAGACCACGGCGAGGATCGCAAATATGGCCAGTTCGACCGTGAAGACCCAATAGACATAGCCCTGACCGAACCAGGCGAAATCCGCCGGATAGCCGCGAAAAGCCTCGTCGCCCAGGATGATATAGCTGATCCCCCGAAACAGGCTCATCGTGCCTATGGTCACCACGATGGAAGGCAGGCCCAGGATCGTGACGAACACCCCGTTAAACGCCCCGCACAGCAGGCCCACGACCAACCCAATCCCCACCAATTCGCCTGTCCCGGCCCCATATTGCGCTGCCAGCCCCATCGCGGTGCTGGCCAGGGCGATGATCGAAGCGACCGAAAGATCGATCTCGCCCGAGATGATCAGCAGCGCCATCGCAAAGGCGATCATCGCTTTTTCGGTGAAATTGAACGTCGCATCGCTAAGGTTCCAGGCATTCAGGAAATAAGGCGAGGCGAAGGAATTGAGCATGAAGATGGCCACAGCGACTGCCAGCAACAGCGCTTCCCAACTGCGCAACATGCGCTGGGCGCGGCTGGTGAGCCGGTCGGGGACATGGCGGTTGGGCTGGACGGTGTCCCTCATGGCGTGGCCTCGGCGGATTTGAGGATGATGCGGCCTTTGGTGCGCCCGGCGCGGGCGTTGAAGGCCACCGCGATCAGGATTGCACTGCCCGAGATCGCCAGTTGCCAGAAGGGCGAGACATTGATCACCGGTAGGGCGTTCTTGACCACGCCCAGGAAAACCGCACCCAGCACCGCACCGCCCACGGATCCGACGCCCCCGGCAATCGAGATGCCGCCGATCACACAGGCGGCCACGACCTCAAGCTCGAACCCGCCCGCGATATCGACATAAGCCACCGCATAGCGGGCAACCCACAGATAACCTGTCAATCCGGCCAAAGCGCCGGACAGTACGAAAGCCAAGAACTGCACTCGACCCACGTTGATGCCTGTGTAAACCGCCGCATGGGGGTTTCCCCCGACGGCAAAGATCGACCGACCCAAAGGGGTGCGCGACATCATGATCGCAAAGACGGCAACCGCCAGAAGGGCGATCCACGACAGGACGGACAGGCCCAAAACCTCGGCCCTTGGAAAACCGGTGAAGGCCGCGCCCATCTCGTGGGCGTTGACCCATTTGCCGTCCGATATCAGAAAGATAATGCCGCGAAAAATCGTCATTGTGCCTAAGGTGACGACAATTGGCGGTATCGCCAATTTCCACACCAGCAGGCCGTTTATTGCACCCAAGACCGCGCCCAGCGCGATGACAAGCGCGATAATGACCGGGATCGGCAGACCGGGCATGGCCACGTTCAGCATCGCAGCCACCATGCCGCAGAGCGCCAGATTGGCGGCCACAGACAGATCGATACAGCGCGTCAGGATGACCACCATTTGCCCCAGGGCCAGAATGATCAGCGGGGCGGTGTCGTTGAAAACGCCGGCCAGATTGCGGGGGGCAATGAAGCCTGGGAAACGGGTCGCGATCAACGCCAGCAGTAAAAGGATCGCGCCGATGAGGATGGTTTCACGCAGAAGAAGCAGACGGCGCAACATGGATCAAGCCTCCTCCAGTTGGGGCGATGCCGTGATGCCCGCCGCGTGGCGCACAAGGGTTTCGGGGCGCAGGGCGTCGCCTTCAAGTTCGGCCACGATGCGCCCGTCGCGCATGATGATCGCGCGATCCGACATGCCAATAACCTCGGGGATTTCCGAGCTGACCATGATGATCGACAGGCCTTGTTCGGCAAGCTCTGCCATGAAGGCGTGCACGGCGGCTTTCGAGCCGATGTCGATGCCTTTGGTCGGCTCGTCCAAGATGATCACCTGCGGCTGGGTGGCCAGCCATTTGGCGATGACGATTTTCTGCTGATTGCCACCCGACAGATTGCCGACATCCTGATCCAGCGCCGCCGCCCGCAGATCCAGCCGCTCGGCATAGGTGCGGGCCAGGGCGAACTCCTCGGCCAGTCGCAAAAACCCCGCACGCGAGGTGCGCCCCAGCGAGGGCAGGGTGATGTTCTGGAAAATCGGCAGTCCGATGATCGCCCCCTGTCGCCCCCGATCCTCGGGGACATAGACGATCCCATTGGCCACCGCATCCGCGGGCGAGCGGATCACCCGGATCTTGCCACTAATTTTGCACACCCCTTTCGAGGGTTTGGTGATGCCAAAGAGCGCTTGCATGAATTCGGACCGCCCCGCGCCGACAAGGCCGTAAAACCCCAAAATCTCGCCCCGGCGCAGCGTGAAGCCGATATCGGCAAATTCGGTTGGGTGGCTGTAGCCCGCGACCTGCAACACGTCCTCGGCGATTGTGCTGCCGCGGTCCGGAAAGATGTGATCGACGGTGCGGCCAACCATCATTTTGACCAGGGCATCCTCGTCAATATCGGCGATCCGCCCCTCGCCAACAAAGGCGCCATCACGAAACACGGTATAGCGGTCCGCAATCCGAAAGATCTCGTCAAACTTGTGGCTGATAAACAAGATCGCTTTGCCTTGGGATTTGAGCGTTTCGATCAGCTCATAAAGTTCGGTGATTTCTTTGTGCGACAGGGCGGCCGTGGGCTCGTCCATGATCACCACGCGCGCATCGACCGACAAGGCGCGGGCGATGGCCACCAGATGCTTGTTGGCGATGCCCAAATCGCGCAACCGGGTCCGGGGGTCGATGGGGGCGTCGATCTCGCGCAGCAGTTTTTCCGCGGCGCGGTGCATCTGCGTTTTGTCGATCAGGCCGGTGCGGGTGCGGGGGGCGTGGCCGATGAAGATGTTCTCGGCCACCGACAACTCATCAAACAGGACGGTTTCTTGGTGGATGGCCGTGATGCCCGCATCCGCGGCCGCATTGGCGCTGTCGATTGTCACCGGTGTGCCGTCGATGCGAATGGTCCCGCCGTCCGGGCGGTAGATGCCCGTCAGAATTTTCACGGTGGTCGATTTGCCTGCGCCATTTTCCCCAACAAGGGCCGTCACCTGCCCGGGGTACAGATCCAGCCGAACCGCATCCAAGGCTTTCACACCCGGAAAGGTCTTGGTGATCGCGTCCATCGACACAACGGGCAGCGCGGGCTTGGTCATTTCGGCTCGCTTTCAGCGGGGCGGCGTTGCCCGGCGCGTCAGGCGCCGGGCGGACTGAGCGGCTCAGAAGATCGACTTGAACGCGTCGATGTTGCTGGCGTCATAGACAAACGGATCCGCCATCGCCCCCTCGTTGTTGTCGTCCAGCGTCAGCGAGCCCATGCGGCCCATCGGGATCTCGGCGCCAGGCTCGGCCACCGCGCCGCCCTTGGCCAGTTGATAGGCCAACACGGTCGCAGAATACCCCAAATCAATCGGGTTCCAGATCGCAAAGGACTGCGATGCGCCACTTTCAATGGCCCCCGCCATTTCCGAGGGCAGGCCCAGGCCGGTCACATTGACCTCGCCGACTTTGCCCGCGTCCACAACCGCTTGCGCGGCGGCCACGATCCCGACCGAGGTTGGGGCGATGATCGCGTCAAGCTCGGGGTGGGCCTGCATCAGGCCTTGGGCCTCGCGATAGGATTTGTCGGCCAGATCGTCGCCATAGACGGTCGAGACCACGTCGATGCCAGGATAGTCGCCCATCACTTTGGTCATTTCTTCGATCCAGATGTTCTGGTTCGTCGCGGTGGTCGTGGCGGACAGCACCGCAACCTCGCCACCATCGGGCAGATGGTCCGCCGCCAGTTTGATGATCATGTTCCCTATCAGCGCATTCGACGAGGGGTTCAGGTGCAGCTGCCGCCCCTCGGGCGCCACGCCACTGTCCCAGCTGATCACGGTGATCCCGCGATCCATCGCCTTTTTCAAGGTGGGCACCAAGGCGTCGGTGTCATTGGCCGAGATCGCGATGGCATCAACCTGTTGGGCGATCAGCGCGTTGATCACCTCGATCTGGCCCTCGGCGGTGGTGTCCGTGGGGCCGGTGTAGATGATCTCGACACCGCCCAATTCGGCGGCGGCCTCCTCAGCGCCCTTTGCGGCGGCCTCAAAAAATCCGATTCCCAGCGCTTTGACCACAAGGGCAATCCGTGTGTTGTCTTGCGCCAGAGCCGGACCACTCAACAAGGCCGTGGCCACGGCGGCCGAGGCGATGACTTTCTTTAGTACACTCATGGTTTCCTCCCTGGAGTGATTGCAATCAAAGTGGCTTTAGGACGCCACCTCTTCTTTTTGCGTCGTGCCCGCGGGCACGACGATCAGCGTCACATCCGCCGCGTCCAGCATAGCTGCCGTGCGGTCTGGGATACGGTCGTCGGTGATGATTGTGTCGATCCGGTCCAGCGGACACAGCACCAGGCTGGACCGATTGGCGAATTTCGAGCTGTCGACCAAAACAATCAATTCATCAGCCTGCCCGATCAGCTTTTCCTCAGCTTGGATCAACAAGGGATCCTGCTCCATCAACCCCAAGGGACCGATGCCCTGGGCGCCCATGAACATCCGCTTGGCATAGAAATTTCGGGTCACGTCGTTCTCGAACGGCGACAGGATGATGTTCTGCTCGCGATAGATCACGCCGCCGGACAACATCACCGTGTTGCGTGTGTTCTTCAGCAAATGCTCGGCGATTGGAAAGGAGTTGGTGAACACCTGCATCCGCCGATTGGCCAGGGGGTGGACCATTTGAAAGGTGGTCGTGCCGCCATTGATAATAATGGGCTCACCATCCGAGCAAAGATCGACGGCCGCCGCCGCAATGGCCTGTTTCTCGGCGATATGCATCGTTTCGTTGACCGAGAAAGGGCGTCCGGCCAGCCCGACAAAGGGCGTGGTGGTGATCGCTTCGGCCCCGCCACGCACCCGGCGCAGCCGTT
Organism: uncultured Paracoccaceae bacterium; assembly: GCA_938049225.1. Taxonomy (GTDB): domain Bacteria; phylum Pseudomonadota; class Alphaproteobacteria; order Rhodobacterales; family Rhodobacteraceae; genus Halovulum. The sequence goes on along the minus strand of CALICM010000071.1, from coordinate 20,428 downwards.
TTTGGCGGTCCAGCGTGGCAATGTCGCGCCGTATCGTTGCCTCGGACGCGCTGGTGAGGACGCACAGATCAATCACAGTCACCACCGGCCGATCCTGCACGGCTGAGAGTATAATTCTGTGTCTGTCCTTCTCGTGCATCCTGGCCGTTTCCTTTTCGCTTCGGGGGATTGTGGCAAATTGCGACCATTTGTCAATCATGGTTTATCATAATCAGTCAAAAATGATAAATTAATGACTAATTATGATTGATATAGATTGACTTGACCCGCCCTTCGCGTCACCTTTTGCTCCAAACACTGCCTTTGGTCATGCCTTTTCGGAGACTATGATGCGCCAGCCTGCCCCCCCTCAACACCTTGAAAATAAATGGGATACCGCACATGCAGCGGGGATGAGCGAGCCTGAGAAGCTGCTGTATCGGTCGAACCTGTTGGGGTCGGACAAGCGAATCACCAACTATGGCGGAGGCAATACCTCGGCCAAGGTGATGGAGCGGGACCCGCTGACCGGCGAGATGGTCGAAGTTCTATGGGTCAAAGGATCAGGGGGTGATGTCGGGTCCATCAAGATGGACGGGTTCTCGACCCTTTACATGGACAAACTGCGCGCCCTGCGTGGCCTGTATCGCGGGGTCGCCTTCGAGGACGAGATGGTCGGCTACCTGCCCCATTGCACCTTCAACCTGAACCCGCGCGCTGCTTCGATCGACACACCTTTGCACGCTTATGTGCCCCGCAAACACGTCGACCATATGCACCCTGACGCGATCATCGCGATCGCGGCGGCCAAGGACAGCAAGGCCCTGACGCAGCAGATTTTCGGGGACCGCATCGGTTGGCTGCCATGGAAGCGGCCAGGGTTTGAGCTGGGCCTTTGGCTGTCCGAGTTCTGCGAAGAGAACCCACAGGCCGAAGGGGTCGTTCTTGAAAGCCATGGTCTGTTCACCTGGGACGATGATGCGGCGGACTGTTATGCCCTGACGCTTGAGGTGATCCAAACGGCCACGGATTGGTTTGCGGTGCAAACTGCAAACAAGGCCGCTTTTGGGGGTGCCAAGCACACCAGTTTGCCGAGCGCCGAGCGGAGCGCCATTGCAGCGCGGCTGATGCCCGCGATCCGTGGCATGGTCTCGGGGCGGCAGCATATGGTCGGTCATTTCACGGACAGCGCTGCGGTTCTGGACTTTGTGAATGCGACGGATATGCAGCGATTGGCGGCCTTGGGGACATCTTGCCCGGACCATTTCCTGCGCACCAAAATCCGCCCCTTGATGGTCGATTTCGACCCCGCCAAACCGGATGTCAATGCCACCTTGGCCGGCCTGGCCGGTGCGGTCGCGGCCTATCGCGCGGACTACACGGCCTATTATGAACGTTGTAAGCGAGAGGGCAGCCCAGCCATCCGCGACCCCAATGCGGTGGTCTATCTGGTCCCGGGGGTCGGCATGATCACCTTTGCCAAGGACAAAGCGACCGCGCGGATCTCGGGCGAGTTTTATGTCAATGCGATCAACGTGATGCGTGGCGCCGATGCGGTCTCGCTGTACCAAGGCCTGCCCGAGCAGGAGGCCTTTGACATCGAATATTGGCTGTTGGAGGAGGCAAAACTGCAGCGCTTGCCAAAACCCAAATCACTGGCGGGCCGGGTGGCTTTGGTGACGGGGGGTGCCGGTGGGATCGGCTCGGCCACGGCCGAGCGATACCTGCGCGAGGGGGCGTGCGTGGTGTTGGCTGACATCGACGCCGCCGCATTGGCCGAAACCTCGGCCAACCTGACAGATCGCTATTCGTCAGATGTGGTTCGGACGGTTGTCATGGATGTCACCAACGAGGCGGCCGTCGCCGCCGCCTTTGCCGAGGCCTGCGTCGAATTTGGCGGTGTGGATATTCTGGTGTCCAACGCAGGCATCGCCAGTTCGGCCCCGGTTCAGGACACCAGTCTTGAGATGTGGAACACCAATGTGGCGATCCTGTCGACGGGGTATTTCCTGGTCAGTCGGGCGGCTTTCAAGGTGATGCTCTCACAAAATCTGGGCGGTGCGGTGGTCTTCGTTGCCTCGAAAAACGGGCTTGCGGCCTCGCCCAATGCGTCGGCCTATTGCACCGCGAAAGCGTCCGAGATCCACCTGGCCCGCTGCCTTGCACTTGAAGGTGCGCCGCATGGCATTCGGGTGAATGTCGTGAACCCAGACGCCGTTCTGAAGGGATCCAAAATCTGGTCCGGCGACTGGCTGAAGGAACGCGCCGCGACCTATGGTAAGGACAAAGAGGGGCTGGAGGCGCACTACCGCGAACGCTCGCTCCTTAAACGGTCAGTATTGCCCGAGGATGTCGCCGAGGCCGCGTATTTTTTGGCGGCGGACCTTTCGGCCAAATCGACCGGGAACATCATTAATGTGGACGCGGGCAACGTTCAGGCGTTCACGCGCTAGGGGGTGGCCATGATCAATGCCGACATCATCACGCAGCAGAATGCAGACCGCTTAGAGCGGTTGAACGCGGATTATGCCGCGTTGGGTGCTCAATTGGATCGCCGGGGCATCGACATCGCGCGTATCAAATCCAAGGTCGCGCGCTATGGCGTTGCCGTGCCCAGCTGGGGGGTTGGCACCGGCGGCACGCGGTTCGCCCGCTTTCCAGGCGCAGGCGAACCGCGTGGCATTTTCGATAAGCTGGACGATTGCGGGGTGATCCAGCAACTGACCCGGGCCACGCCCTCGGTCTCGCTTCACATTCCTTGGGATGATGCCCCTGCGACCGATCTGAATGCTAAGGCCGAACAGGTCGGGCTCAGGTTCGACGCGATGAACTCTAACACCTTTCAAGACCAGCCGGGCCAAACACACAGCTACAAATTCGGCTCCCTTTCCCATACCGACGCGGCCACGCGGCGGCAGGCCGTCGAACACAACATCGCCTGTATCGCGCTGGGCGAGAAAATTGGATCGAAAGCGCTGACGATTTGGGTGGGGGATGGGTCCAACTTCCCTGGGCAAGCCAATTTCACCCGGCAGTTCGAGCGGTATCTAGAGGCGACACAGCAAATCTATGCGGCCCTGCCGGATGATTGGACCCTGCTGACGGAACACAAAATGTACGAGCCCGCGTTCTATTCCACGGTGGTTCAGGACTGGGGCACAAACCTGCTGATCGCGCAGCAATTGGGGGACCAGGCTAAATGCTTGGTCGACCTGGGTCATCACGCGCCCAATGTAAACATTGAGATGATCGTCGCCCGTTTGACCCAATTCGGCAAACTGGGCGGGTTTCACTTCAATGACAGCAAATACGGCGACGACGATTTAGACACCGGCAGCATCGACCCCTATCGTCTGTTTTTGGTGTTCAACGAGTTGGTCGAGGCTGAGGGGACACCGGGTTTCAACCCGATGCATATGCTCGACCAAAGTCACAACGTGACCGACCCGATTGAAAGCCTAATGACCTCGGCGATGGAGGTTCAGCGCGCATATGCGCAAGCGCTGCTGGTCGACCGCGCCGCACTGGTCGGGTTCCAGGACGAGAACGACGCCCTGATGGCCGCGACGACCCTCAAGCACGGCTTTCGGACGGATGTTGAGCCGATCCTGGCCATGGCCCGGCTGGAGGGCGGTGGCGCCATCGACCCGGTGGCGACCTATCGGGCGTCAGGCTATCGCGCCCGGGTTGCGGGCGAACGTCCGGCGGTGTCGGGCGTGGGGGGCGGTATCGTTTAGCCCGTGTTTTGCCAGCGATAGAAACTTCGCCCCGCTGTCGGTTTTGCATTTCCGCGCGCGTCCTTGCACCATGGACACCTGTTGAGGAGACGCACCATGATGTATTCCGTTTTGATCTATAGCGAGGCTGGCGTGTTCGATCAGCTTCCCAAAGAGGCGCAGGACCGAGTGATGGCGGGCCATCAGGCCCTGCAGAAAGCGCTGGGCGCGCGGGGCGACTTTATGTCCGTTAAACTGATGCCGCCCTCGTCAGCGGTCACGGTCGAGCCTGCCGCCACACCCGAAAGCCCGCCGCTGGTTGTCGATGGCCCCTTTGCCGACACCAAGGAGGCGTTCTTGGGCTTCTATGCGGCCGAGTTCGCCAATCTGGACGAGGCGCTGGAACATGCGCGCATGATCTCGTCCCCCATTGCACGGATTGAGGTACGGCCGATCGCCTGGGCGGGGGGTGTCATGTCGTCGGAACCGCAGAATGTCGGCGTGGCTTGAGGCCGGTTTCGTCACGCATCGCCCACGGGCGATCGCGGCCCTCACCCGGGTGTTTCGCAACATCGACCTGGCAGAGGAGGCCTTTGCCGACGCCTGTGTGAAAGCGGTCGCCGATTGGCCCCGAACGGGCACGCCGACCGATCCCTTTGCCTGGCTTCTGACCGTGGCGCGGAATGCAGGGCTCGACCGTGTGCGCAAAACCACCCGACGCAGCGCGATTTTGGATCGCAACGCAGAGTGGCTGAAGATGCAGGATATTGACGAGCCGGACCTGCCAGATCCAAACGCGGTACGCGACGATGTGCTGCGGCTGTTGTTTATCTGCTGCCATCCGGCCCTGGCCCGTCAGGATCAGTTGGCATTGGCGCTTAAGGTCGTCGCGGGGCTGAGCGTGCCCGAGATTGCCCGGGCATTTCTGGTCAAGCCGAAGACCATGGAGCAGCGCCTTACCCGGGCCAAACGCACCATCGCCGCCAATACTGTTCCTTTCGAGACGCCAAGCCCCCAGGATCGCGCGCGGCGTTTGGGGGAGGTGTCGCTGATGGTTTACCTGATGTTCAACGAAGGCTGGTCCACGTCGGGCGGTGACGCTCAGATCCGCCTGTCCCTGTGCAACGAGGCGATCCGCCTCGCCCGCCTTTTGCTCGAACTGTTCCCAGGGATGAGCGAACAGGCCGCTCTTTTGGCCTTGCTGCTGTTCCAACACGCGCGCCATCCGGCCCGGATGGACGACAGGGGGACGCTATTGACCCTGGAGCAACAGGATCGCGGTCTTTGGGATCGCGCCGCAATAAACGAGGCCGTCAGCTTGCTGCAAAAGGCGGAACGGAGCGGGCAGAGTGCGCCCTACCAGATCCAAGCGGCAATTGCTGCCGTGCATGCGCTGGCCCCGACCGCCCAGCAAACGGATTGGCATAAGATCGAAGCGCTGTATGCCGCCCTTTATGCCTTGCAGCCGACGCCGGTCGTCCGTCTGAACTGGATCGCAGCCATCGCTAAGATCCAAGGTGCAGATGTTGCGCTGGACGAAATGGCGGCGTTGGAAGAACCGCTGGCGGGCTATCGTTGGTTTCACACAATGCGGGCGGCTTTTTTGGCCGAGACTGGCCAGGCCCAGGCGGCCCATGCCGCTTATGAAACCGCCCTAACGCTGGCGCCAACCGGCCCCGAGCGCACGATCATCCAGCGCAATATGGTGGCCTGCCAAGAAAATTTATGAACCTTGTCGGAAGGTGGCACTCTCGCACGTCCTTGGTCTGTCCCTGCCTTGACGCAAGGGAAAACCGACAGGAGAAAACGATATGAGTGTTCTTGAGATGACGACCCTTGGTAACCCCGGTTGGATCGGCCATTCCGGCCCCGACCAGGCCAAGGCCAAGGCCTTTTATAAAGATGTGCTGGGCTGGACGATCCGCGAGATGCCGATGCAGGATGGATCCAGCTATTCCTCGATCGCGGTGGGCGAGACACCCATTGGGGGGTTCTCGCCCATGCCGGAGGATGCCGGCGCGTGGACCATCTTTGTCACCGTGCCGGATGTCGATGCGGCTGTGTCCAAGGCGACCGATGCCGGGGGCAGCGTTTTGGCCCCGCCGATGGATATGCCGGGCGTCGGCCGCATGGCCACGCTGACCGATCCGCAGGGCGCGCGCTTTGCGGTCATCACCTATGAAAGCATGGCGTCCTAGCCATTGGTTGAGGGAGATCGGGTCATGGAAACCACTCTTCAGATCACGCTTTTCTTTGCCGCCATCCTGATCGCGATCAGCGTTGGGATGGCCATCGCGGTTGGGTTGCGGCGCGCCAAGACCGGTATCCTCTGGCTGCACGGCGACGATGACGAGCTGCTGCGCCGCATGCGGGCGCACGGGAACTTCACCGAGTATGTGCCCTTGGCGCTGATCGGTCTGGCCGGGGCCGAATGGGTCGGCGCCCCGGCCTGGTTCGTTGTCGGCTGCGGTGTCATGCTGTTGGTGGCGCGCTTGATGCATTATGCAACCTTGCGCGGGTCCGGCCAGGGGCCGGGCCGCACGCTGGGGGCGGGCCTCACCTCGCTCAGCATGCTGGCTTGCGCGGTGGCGATTCTGGTCTATTTGGCAGGTTGGGCCTAATGCCCTATGACGAAGGCCTGGCGGACCGCATGCGCCGCGCGCTCGTGGCGCATGCGGGGATCACCGAAAAGCGGATGATGGGCGGCGTTTGTTTCTTTCTGAACGGTAATATGCTGGGTGGCGCGCGACGTGATAACGACGACGTGCGCCGGTTCATGTTTCGCGTTGGCAAGGATCAGGAAGCCCGTGCCCTTGAGAACCCAGCCGCCCGACCCGTAATACAGGGCGGCCGCAAGCTGGGTGGCTTCATCCATGTCACTGACACAGACTGTGACGCAAGTGAGTTGTCCCGCTGGTTGGGCATGTGTCTGCATCATGCGGCCGCACTGCCGCCCAAGGCGTGAGAGGAGATGGGATGCGCGACTTTGATCATTTTGACCCGGAAGCGCTGCGATTTCTGGACGACCTGAGCGCGAACAACACCCGCGAGTGGTTTGCCGCCAACAAGAAAACCTATGAAACCCAGGTCAAGCACCCCGCGGCAGCCTTTTCCCAAGCCCTCGCGGCCCGCTTGAGCGACCTGGTCGGGGTCGACCACACGCCCAAGGTCTTTCGCATCCACCGGGATGTGCGGTTCTCGAAGGATAAGACGCCATATAACACACATGTCCATATTTCCTTTGCGCCCCAGCTTGATCAGGAAGCACCGCCGATGTGGTTCTTCGGACTCGACACCGATAAGCTGACGCTTGGTTGCGGGATATTCGGCTTTGAGAAGGCCGCTTTGGATGCTTTTCGCACCGACATGGCCGGGCCGCGCGGGGCTGAGTTGATGCAATTGACCGAGGCGCTTGGCGCCAAGGGTCTGCGGGTGGGCGCGCCCGCGCTCAAAACCGTGCCGCGCGGGTACGACAAGGACCACCCGCACGCCGAGGCGCTGCGCCGCAAAGGGTTTTCAGCTTGGAAGGATATCCCGGACCGGGGGTTTGTCACGCGGCCCGATCTGGTGCGCAATTGCGTCAAAGAGTTTGAGGCGCTGCTGCCAGTTTATCGGTTTTTCGGCGGCTGATCGACCGGCCATGGGTGCCGAGCGCATCACCCAATAGTGAGAGGGTGATGCGCTCGGACACGGTCTTTCCTTGGGCGCGCGCGACCTTGCCCCTAGAGGCGCGAGACCTGATCTGGGGTCAGTCTGTACATTTCAGACTGCAGATTGTGCGCGCGCATGAACCGTCCAATTGAGCCAAAGGTCGCCGTTTTCACTTTTGATCCATGATCAGTGGTGGTCAGGGCTTGCGAGACAGCCGGGGCAAGAAGCCGCTTCAGCCCGGTGACTTCAATGGGTTGCGGCTGGAAATGTGCCGCGATGTTCGCCTTAATCTGGCGCACATCGTCGGTGCCATAGAGGCTGGCCATCAACACATCCAAGGTATGCTCGGTGCAGTTTTGGAATTGATCGGTCGTCGGATTGGCCAGCACAGCGTAATTTGGGTTATGCAAATCCGAATACGTCGGGCTGGCGATGACCTTCAGCAGCTTTTTCTGCAGGCGTGGATCCGGTATGATGATACCCGCGTCCAGCCTGCGGGCACCGGCGAAGAAATCGGCGGGGCTGTCCTGAATAAGATCGCTGCGCGCCCCGTTTTCAGCCTGTTGGTACAAGTTGTAGACCCGGTACCCCCGCCCCGTGCTGCCGTCGGCCCGCGTGATTTCGGAATAAACCCAAAAGCCGACATGGGTGTATTTGATGCCTTGGGGCAGCTGTGCTGGATCACGCCCCATCCTGGCCACGATGGCGACATGCGCCCCGCGCGCCGCCAGATCCTGCTGCACGCGGTTTGAGAATGCGGCAACCTGGCCGGCCGGTAGGATGGACCTGTTGGCCTGGCTGCTGCCGGCCCAGGCGAAGGACGGTAGCGCGACAATCAGGGCGAGGTATATTAACGAGAACAATCGTGTCATGGGATGCTCCTGTCGTTGGTTCAATCCAGTTTCGGTGCGGCGTTCGAGTGCAAGAGGGGTTCTTCACCCGTCGCGATGTGTGACAGGTCCAACCCAAGACCAATCGCGCCTTCGCCGACTTCCTCAAGGGCGCTACCAGTGATTGCGATGGCCGAGCCGACCGCGACAATCGGAACCGAAGCCACCGTCGAAGCCCCCGAAACAGCAGCAGCCGACCCATGGCTGGCGGCCTGCGCGCTGTGATCAACAGCCGCCGCGGAATGTTGGCCACTGGGCCCCGCATACGAAGGCACGGCTGCCAGGGCGACAAGGGCAGCAAATAAAGTTGAGCGGATCATCGTAGGTTCTCCATTTATGAACATAGTTCATTTTCTTTACGTAAGCGACCTCCTGCTGTCAACAGAAATGTGAACATAGTTCATTACAAATTGACACACGGCCTTTGCCCTGATGAAAAATGCACCTGTCGTGATTTGAAACCTACGCAATCCCATGGCAGAAACTGGGCTTGGACGCGAAACTCTGCCCGGCGCTGTTAATCAGTTTGCTCGATCGTCAGGGCGACTGCGGCATACCAGTCGGCCAAGGCCCGGATTTCTGGATCCGTCAGTTCGGACGCGATGGGGGTCATGACGTCATGAGTGCGTTTGCCCAGGCGAAAGGCTTTCAGCTGCGTGTCGATGTAGATATTGGTCTCGCCCGCCAGGTTCGGCGCGTCTTCAACCAGGCTTATGCCATCGGCACCATGGCAGGCAATGCAAGCCTCGGGGGCGCCCGCTGGGTCAGCAGTCAGGGTCGCAGTTGCCGTGTACGAGGCATACCAAGCGGCGAGGTCGGCGATTTGGTCGTCCGTCAGGGTTTTAGCCACCACGGTCATCATCTCGTGGGTGCGGGTGCCATCCCGAAAGGCGGTGAGCTGATTGGCAAGATAGGCCGCAGGTTCGCCGCCGATATGCGGGGCGATTGGGATTTTGGCAAACCCATCCAATCCATGGCAGGTCCGGCATTGACCGACCAATTCACGGCCCTTGGCCGGGTCGCCGATGGGTTGCGCAAAAGCGGCCCCGGCGAGGAGGGCCCCGCCTAGTGCCGGTATCAAAATGCGGATCATTCGCCGTAGCTGATCCGATAGAGCGCGCCCGCCAGGTCGTCCGAGACCAGGATCGACCCGTCACGCAATTCGGCGATATCCACCGGGCGGCCCAAGTACTCGCCATTCTCGTCAATCCAGCCCTCGGCAAAGGGCTCGATGCTGGCGTTGCCCTCGTCGTCGATGAAGGTGACCATCACCCGCGCACCGACCGGCGTGGTGCGGTTCCACGAGCCATGCTGCGCCGAGAAGATGGCGTTTTTGTATTTGGCCGGGAACATATTGCCCTCGTAGAAATCCATGCCCAGATCGGCGGCATGGGCGACAGTCTCGACCGCTGGCATGACCACGTCGACAGGAACCTCGTCTTGATCATAGCCGTGATCGGCGACCCGCACATCACCCCCGCCGTACCAGGGCGCGCCGAAGTGCTGACCCGGTGCGGTCTGACGGTTGATCTCGCCCGGCGGGATGTCGTCGCCCATGCCGTCCACCTGGTTGTCCGTCCACCACAACTCGCCCGTCACGGGGTGGAAATCATGCCCGACAGAGTTGCGCACGCCATAGGTATAAACCTCGCGCCCCGTGCCATCGGTTTTCATGCGGATGATCCCGCCGATCCCAACCTCGTTGTAAAGTTCCAGTTTCTCGGGCGGCGCGACATTGAAGGGCTGGCCCAGCGAGATATAGATCATCCCATCGGGGCCGAGTTTGCAGACCCGTGCGGTGTGGTTGAAGCTCTCCTCCTCAGGTGGGATTAACGCGCCCTGGGCGACCAGATTGAAGGCCGCCACATCCGGGCTTTCATAGAAAAACTCGGCGGCAGGAAACAGAAGAACGCGGTTCTGCTCGGCGATATAAAGGAAGCCGTCGTCCGAAAAGCAGGGACCATTGGGGATGGCAAAGGTGAGGGAGGGTGCGAAGTCTTTCACCTCATCCGCCACCCGGTCCTTGTTGCGATCGGTGACCGACCAGACCTTGTCTTTGCGGGTGCCGACAAAGGTGACGATGCCCTGCGGGCCGACGGCCATGTGGCGGGCATCGGGGACTACGGCGTAAAGCTCGATCTTGAAACCGGCGGGGAGCGTGATTCTCTCAAGCGTCTTTTTGATCCCCTCGGCGTAGTCGCCACCCTGTTCGATAAAGGTGAACTCGGTGGTGCCCGTGGTTTGGAAATTTGAAAGTTTTTCCAAATTATCAGGCACATCCGCTGTTTGAGCTAGCGCGCCCGTGGCGATCAAAGTAACGGCGGAAATGCCGACAAGCAGTCGTTTCATCTTGGTACCCTCCCATATTCTTATGTTTGATTAGGTAAGAGTGTCGATGGAAGTGAGTCGGGTCAACGGACAGTCGTTGACGGAGCGCCATCCATAATATAGCCAATATGTTATGGAAATGATTGGTTATGGACAGCCACCCGCAGATCTGGACACGATCTTCGCGGCTCTCGCGGACCCAACCCGGCGGGCCATTCTGTCGCGTCTGATGGAAGGTGAAGCATCGGTGACCGAGATCGCGGCACCCTTTGCGATCAGCCAACCGGCGATCTCGCGCCACTTGAAGGTGCTGGAACTGGCCGGGCTGATTGAGCGGGGTATTGACGAGCAGCGACGCCCCGCGCGGCTAAAGGCGGAGCGAATGGCCGCTGCCGCCGCTTGGCTGGAGGAGTTTCGGGCGTTTTGGGGGGCAAGTTTTGATCAATTGGACGACGTGCTTGCTGATATGAAATTGGAAACGGGGAGGGATTCAAAGAATGGCTGAGTTACCAGAATATGTGCTTGATCGCGTGTTCGACGCGCCGCGCGACATGGTGTGGCGCGCTTGGACCGACCCCGTGTTGCTGGCCAGATGGTATGGCCCGGGTGTCGAGACCATCATCCATGCCTTCGATCCGCGCCCCGGCGGGATGTGGTTAAACGAGATGAAGTGGGGCGAGACATCGGACCTCAGCCGAATGGCTTTTCAGGACGTTGTGCCGAAGGAAAAAATCGTCTGGCATCACTCGTCGGCGGATGCGGAATGGAACATCGCGCCCAATCAAAGGATGCCCGACTGGCCGCGCGTGTTGCTGACCACCGTGACGTTCGAGGACATGGGCGCCAACACCCGCGTGCGCCTGACCCAAACGCCGATGAACGCGACCGAGGCCGAGATCGCCTGCTTCGCCCAAGCGATGGCCGGAATGGACAAAGGCTGGGGCAGCGGCTTCGCGATCATCGAAGAGATCTTGGCCGAGATGCAAGCGGCGGATGTCTGAGCCACGTCATATTACCGAAGCCGCCAAATAAATAAGGGCCGCCCGAGGGCGGCCCTTCGTCTGACAAAAGTGCCAGGCTGGCTTACATCATGCCGCCCATGCCGCCCATGTCGGGCATGCCGCCGCCAGGGGCGCCAGCGCCTTTGGGCTCGGGCTTGTCGGCGACCATGGCTTCGGTGGTGATCAGCAGACCGGCGACCGAGGCTGCATCCTCGAGCGCTGTGCGAACCACTTTGGCCGGATCGATCACACCGAACTTGAACATGTCGCCATATTCCTCGGTCTGCGCGTTAAAGCCAAAAGTGTCGTCGTCGCTTTCGCGGATTTTACCGGCAACCACGGCACCGTCCACGCCCGCGTTCTCGGCGATCTGGCGCAGCGGGCTTTCCAGTGCGCGGCGCACAATGGCGACACCAGCGTCTTGGTCGGCGTTCTCGCCCTTGATCGAGGCCAGGCCTTTTGCAGCTTGCACCAGGGCCACACCGCCGCCAACGACGATACCTTCTTGCACCGCAGCGCGGGTGGCGTTCAGCGCGTCATCGACGCGGTCCTTACGCTCTTTCACCTCGACCTCGGTCGCACCGCCGACGCGGATCACGGCAACACCACCAGCCAGTTTGGCCAGACGCTCTTGCAGCTTTTCGCGGTCGTAGTCGCTGGTGGTCTCTTCTATCTGCGCACGGATCTGAGCCACACGGGCTTCAATCTCGGCCTTTTCGCCTGCGCCATCGATGACAGTGGTCTCGTCCTTAGTAATGGTGACCTTCTTGGCCGAGCCCAGCATGTCCATGGTGACATTCTCAAGCTTCATGCCCAGGTCTTCACTGATCACCTGGCCGCCGGTCAGAATCGCGATGTCCTGCAGCATGGCCTTGCGGCGGTCGCCAAATCCCGGTGCTTTAACGGCAGCGATTTTCAGACCGCCGCGCAGTTTGTTGACCACCAGGGTCGCCAGCGCTTCGCCATCGACGTCTTCGGCGATGATCAGCAGGGGCTTGCCCGACTGGATAACGGTTTCCAGCAGCGGCACCATCGGCTGCAGCGACGAGAGCTTCTTCTCGTGCAGCAAGATGATCGCGTCGTCCAGCTCGGTGGTCATCTTGTCGGCGTTGGTGATGAAGTAGGGGCTGAGGTAGCCACGGTCGAACTGCATGCCTTCAACGACATCGGTCTCGGTCTCAAGGCCTTTGTTCTCTTCGACAGTAATTACGCCTTCGTTGCCAACCTTCTGCATCGCATCTGCGATCTGGCTGCCGATCTCGCTCTCACCATTGGCTGAGATCGTGCCGACCTGGGCAACTTCGTCCGAACCGGACACGGCGCGCGAGGCATCTTTGATCGACTGCACCGCTTTGGTCACGGCCAAGTCAATGCCACGCTTGACGTCCATCGGGTTCATGCCGGCGGCTACCGACTTCATGCCCTCTTTGACGATCGATTGGGCCAGAATGGTCGCGGTGGTGGTGCCGTCACCGGCGGTGTCGTTGGTGCGGCTGGCCACTTCGCGGACCATTTGTGCACCCATGTTCTCGAACTTGTCCTCAAGCTCAATCTCTTTGGCGACGGACACACCATCCTTGGTGATGCGCGGTGCACCGAACGACTTGTCCAGAACCACGTTGCGGCCTTTGGGGCCCAGGGTGACGCGGACGGCGTTGGCGAGTGTTTCGACACCCTTCATCATGCGGTCACGGGCGTCAGTATCAAACTTTACGTCTTTAGCAGCCATTTGGCAGACTCCTCGGAAAAAATGTTGTCAGGAAACGAGGGCGCGGCCTTAGACCATAACACCCAGAATATCGCTTTCCTTCATGATCAGCAGATCTTCACCGTCGATCTTGATCTCGGTGCCCGACCATTTGCCGAACAAAATGCGATCACCGGCTTTGACGTCCATCGCGATCCGATCGCCGTCGTCGTCCTTGGCGCCTGCGCCGACCGAGATCACCTCGCCCTCGGCAGGCTTTTCTTTGGCGGTGTCGGGGATGATTAGCCCACCGGCGGTTTTCTCTTCGCCTTCGATACGGCGGACCAGTACACGGTCATGCAATGGTGTGAAATTCATAAGGTTCGCTCCTTAGTGGCGTTCCGAAACTGGATGGGCAGCGCTCCCATGCGTCTGTTGGCACTCGCTGCCCTTGAGTGCTAACTGGGCTGAGATAGGTGGCGTAGGCGGGTGAGTCAAGAGGTCTGACCGTGGATATGATACGGTTTCAACACGCCTTGATTTACGTAACGGAAGCCCGGTTTCAAAACCGCAGCTGGCGCGGTAGCTTCGCCTTTGTGAGGGCCTCTGGAAAGGCGACTGATATGGCGAAGATATGCGCTGTTCTGATGACACTTGCAGTACTTTTGCTGCTTGCCCCGACAATTGCGCTGTCGGCCTGCGCCGGGCATGATTTGGCCCAAGGCTGGGACACGGATTTCGCGGCACGGGTATCCGCGCGGGCGGCTGCCACACCATTTGGCGAGGGGCGGATGTACGAGGTGCAGCGCGATGGCGCGGCCTCGACCCTGTTCGGGACACTGCATCTGACGGATGACGATGTGGCCACGCCGCCCGATGCCCTGATCGATCGATTGGCGAATGCGCGGCAGCTGATGGTCGAGGTCACGCGCGAGGAAGAAAAGCGGATGATGCGCAAAATCATCCTCAACCCAGGGTTGTTTCTGGCCAAGGACAGTGCGCGGTTGCAGCGCAGCCTAAGCGTTGCGGAATGGCGCGATTTGGTCCGTATGCTCAAACCCTATGGCATTCCCGAACCCTATGCCAATCAGGTCGCCCCGTGGTACCTGGCCATCACGCTGACGATCCCGGCATGCGCCCAAGCGGATGTGGCCAGCGGGCGGCTGATATTGGATCGCCGGATCGAGGCCGCGGCCAAAGAGCGGGGCATTCCCGTGACGGGGCTTGAGATCCCCGAGGAGGTTTTCAGCCTGTTCTCAGACCTTCCCTACGACGACCAAGTTGCCATGCTGCGCGCCAGCTTGCCGACCGCGTGGTTGGCCGAGGACATGCTGGCAACCACCAAGCGCATGTATAAGAACGGGCAGATCGCACAGATCGAAGCGTTCTCGCTGGCGCTTCTGGAGCAGGTGGATGATCCCAAGGCGAGCCAGGCAGCAGACAAGTTTCTTGAGCTGTTGCTGGTTGAGCGCAACCGACGCTGGATGGACCAGTTGGTTCCAGCGCTCGACGAAGGCGGGCTTGTGGTGGCCGTCGGCGCGCTGCACCTGACGGGCGAGGATGGGTTGCTGGCACAACTCCAGGCGCTGGGGTTTAAGGTGACGCGCCTAGATCTGTAGGGCTGGTTTGCGAAGGGCCAACTGGTTGCGTATGCCCGCTAAGGTTGATTGATGCTTTTGAAGGTGACGGCAGACGCATGATAATTACAAGTTTGGACCAGATCGCCGATCGCTATGACGTTCTCTATTGCGACCTGTGGGGGTGTCTGCACGACGGCACCGCAGTTTTCCCCGAGGCCGTGGCGGCCTTGCGGGCGTTTCGGGCGCGAGGCGGAACGGTAATCCTTGTGACAAACTCGCCCCGGCCCCGACCGTCGGTTCGCCTGCAGCTAGAGCGCTTGGGGGCGCCGGCGGATTGCTATGACGACATTGCCTCGTCGGGGGATGCGGCACAGCAGGCGATGGCAGCGGGGCTGTTCGGGCGCAAGGTTTATCATATGGGGCCTGAGCGGGATCTGGTGTTTTTCAGCACCGAAGACGGTGTGCCGATTGATGTGGTCCGTGTCCCCCTTGAGCAAGCCGAGGGGATTATCTGCACCGGTCTGTTCAACGACCGCACCGAAACCCCCGAGGATTATCGCCTGCAGTTGATGCAGGCCAAACAGGCCGGATTGAAGCTGCTCTGCGCGAACCCGGATGTGGTGGTCGATGTGGGCGAGACGCGGATTTATTGCGCGGGTGCTTTGGCTGGGTTTTATACCGATCTGGGCGGCACATCGCATTACTACGGCAAACCGCATCCGCCGATTTACAACCTGGCCCGCGCCCGGGCCGAGGCGCTGCGCGGGGCCTTGGTGCCCGAGGAGGCGATCCTGTGCATCGGCGATGGGATCACCACTGACATCAAAGGCGGCGTGGCCGAAGGTCTGGACACACTCTTCATCACCGGCGGGCTGGCGGCGGCCGAAACGGAAACAACAGCCTCAGCTGGCCCCAATCCGGCGCGATTGGAGACCTTCCTGGCGCCCTCGCAACTGACCCCCACCGCCGTTATTGGAATGCTGCGATGAGGGGGGCGGGCTGGGCCTGGCCGATCCGCACACTTGAACCGCAAGATATTCTTGCGTCACTTGTCAGCGACGACCGTTGGCAGGCAAAACCTAAAGATATCCTGACATTCTATGCGCTCTACAACGCCGACACGGCGTTCATTGCAATGCCGTTATGATCGAAACTGCCCTTCCCGAGTTGGAGGCGGGTGGTTTGGTGATTGTCGTTGGTGCGTTTCATTTGCCGAGGGACACCGGATTGCTGAATATGTTAGTCAGTAGGGGTATCAGGTGGTTGCGATCCCGGCGCCCCAGGCATTCCGGTAATTATATGTTGATAATTACCACATAATTGAAATTTGGTTGCGCAATTTTCTTGCGTCGCTGATGTGACTCGGCTAGAAATTCCGGGCGCAGCCTGCGCATTCGCAAGTCTAGGGAGAACAGATGCTCGATACGCCCCGACATAATCACCTGACCGGGACGATCTGCATCGAGGATTTGGAGATCGGGATGGCCCGCTCGATCTCCAAAACCATCACGGATGCGGATATCGAGGCCTTTGCGCAGCTATCTTGCGACCACAATCCGGTGCATTTGGACGAGGATTATGCGCAAGACACGATCTTTGGTGGGCGTATCGCGCATGGGATGCTGACCGCCGCGTTGATCTCGGCGGTTATTGGCGAGCAGTTGCCCGGCCATGGATCGGTCTATTTGGGGCAAAACCTGAAATTCCTCGCACCCGTGCGCCCGGGGGATCGGGTTCAGGCCGTGGTACATGTGGCTGACATTGAATACAGCAGGCGACGTGTCACGCTTGATTGTCAGTGCCTTGTGGGCGATATCTGTGTGCTGAAGGGTGAGGCCTTGGTGCTGGCACCCAGCCGCAAATTCGACTAACACGCGGGCCGGGCCCCGCGCCGGGGACCCATGAAACGCCATTCGCGATATTTCGACCTGCCCCCCGAAGACCGCGCCGCCAGCGTGGCGATCGGTAACTTTGATGGTGTGCACCTGGGGCACCAGTCGGTGATCTCGCTGGCAGCCGCCGCCGCTGGGCAACTGGGTGGGCAATTGGGTGTGGTCACCTTCGAGCCGCATCCGCGCGAGTATTTCGCGCCCGGTAGCCCAGCTTTTCGCCTCATGAACCAAGAGACGCGCGCGCACAGGCTGGAAAAGCTGGGCGTTGAGCAACTGTACGAGATCCGGTTTGACGCCAAGACCGCCTCGATGACCGCGGACCATTTTATTGCCGAGATCCTGGTTGCCGGGCTTGGCGTGCGGCATGTGGTGGTGGGTGCGGACTTCCGTTTCGGCCGGGGCCGGCGCGGCGACGCCTATCTTCTGCAGGCACTTGGCCGCACGCATCGCTTCGAGGTAACAATCGCGCCTTTGGTGGGCAGCAGCACGCAGGACATCTCGTCCACCGCGATCCGTAAAGCGCTAAGCGATGGTGCCCCGGAGGAGGCCGCACGGATGCTGGGCCATTGGCACCGCATTGATGGGACGGTGATCAAGGGCGATCAGCGGGGGCGCGAGTTGGGTTATCCGACCGCGAATATGGCGCTCGACGGTCTGCACTTGCCAAAATTTGGGATCTATGCGGTGCTGTTCGACGTGCTGACCGGACCGCATGGGGGACAGTACCATGGCGTGGCCTCGCTGGGGGAGCGGCCCACTTTTGGGGTGAATGCGCCCAATCTCGAGACCTTTGTGTTCGATTTGGATGGCGATCTCTATGGCGCCGAGGTTTCGGTCGCCCTCACGGCCTTCCTGCGTCCGGAAGCAAAATTCGACGATGTCGCGGCACTTATTGCCCAGATGGACAAAGACAGCGTTGCCGCCCGCGAGGCGCTGGCCCAGATCACCCCCTAGCCCTTACCATTTTCCCCAATATCCCCGCCGGAGGCGTCGGCGGCAGCACCCGGAACCACCCTCAGAATGACAGATCCGATTAACCGTCAGGCCATCCGGCCCCGTTTTTGGGAAACCGAAGCGCTGACCGATCTGACCCCTTCTGAGTGGGAGGCGCTGTGCGACGGTTGCGGCAAGTGCTGCCTGCGCAAGTTGGAGTTCGAGGACACCGGCGAGGTGGAATACACCAATATCGCCTGCCGTCTGTTGGACCGAGGTACCTGCCGGTGCCGAGACTACGCCAATCGCAAAAAGATTGTCACCGACTGCGTGGTGGTCACCGCCGAGAAATTGGACCAGATCCTTTATTGGATGCCCTCGACCTGCGGCTATCGCCTGATGGCCGAGGGGCGGCCGTTGGAGCCCTGGCATCCGCTGATCAGCGGACGGGCCAACAGCGTGGCCGAGGCAGGCATCTCGCTGGCCGGGCATATGGTGTCGGAAGAAGGTGTCGATGATGACGATCTGGAAAACTACATCGTGGAGGGGCTGCAATGACGTGGTTCACGTCTGACAACGCCAGCGGGGCGCACCCTAAGGTGATCGAGGCGGTGGTGCGGGCGAACGAGGGGTTCTCGGGCTCTTATGGCGATGATGCACCGATGGAGCGGGTCCGCGACCGGATCCGCAAGATTTTCGAGGCGCCCGAAGCCGAAGTGTTTTTGGTCGCAACCGGTACGGCGGCCAACGCTTTGGCGCTTGCGGCGATTGTGGATCCTTGGGCGACGGTGTTTGCGCATCAAACCAGTCATCTGGAAATCGATGAATGTGGCGCTCCTGAGTTCTACACCGGCGGTGCCGCGCTGACCCTGGTGCCAGGCGCGCATGGCAAGATGGACCCTGGCGCGCTAGCAGCGGCGCTGGGCAAATTGCCCAGTGGTGTGGTGCATCACCGGCAATTGGGCGCGCTCTCGTTGACTCAGGTAACCGAGTTTGGCGGGGTCTACTCTTTGGCCGAGATCCGGACGCTGACGGATCAAGCGCGCGCCTATGGGCTGCCCGTGCACATGGACGGCGCGCGGTTCACCAACGCCTTGGTCGCCCTGGGCTGCAGCCCGGCCGAGATGACCTGGAAAGCAGGCGTGGATGTATTGAGTTTCGGTGGGACGAAAAACGGATTGATGGGGGCGGAAGCGGTCATCTTCTTCGATCCGGCCAAAGCTTGGGAGTTTGAGCTGCGCCGCAAACGCGGGGCGCATTTGTTCTCGAAACATCGGTATTTGTCGGCGCAGATGGACGCCTATCTGCAGGATGATCTGTGGTTGGAGATGGCGCGCACGGCCAACAAGCGCGCTGGGGATTTGGCCATGGGCCTGGCCGCCGCCCAGGGGGTCGAGATCCTTCATCCGGTCGATGCGAACATGATTTTCGCGCGGATGCCGCGTGTGTTGCATCGCGCCGCAATGCGGGTTGGGCACTACTATCTGTGGCCGGGCGGGGCGACTTTGGACGGGCCCGTGGACGAGGCTTTGGACTGCCGAATGGTTGCCAGTTGGTGCACATCCGAGGCAGATGTGGACGCATTGGTCACGGCAGTCCAGGCAGGTTGAGATCCGTGCTGTCGGCAGGTCTCAATGCCTCCGGCGGGGATATTTCTGGACAGGAGATGGGGGATCGGGCAGCCCCATCCCCGTTAATGCTGGGCGAGGTGGCGGTCCAGATAGTCAAGCCGGTCCTGGCCCCAGAACACATGGTGATCGACCACATAAGAGGGCGAGCCAAAAATCTGCGCGTTTAGCGCATCATTGGTGTTTTTCTCTAAGATCTCGACGGCGCTAAGCATATCGCGATCGGTGAGGCCCGCGTCAAAGCCGGTTTCCTCAAGGCATTTGCGCAGCACGTGATCCTCGGCCACATCTTCCTCGTCGGCCCAAGTGGCTTTCATGATCCGATGGCACAGCGCGCCGACATCCCCGCCAACCATCTGGGCCGAGATCACCGTCGTGCAGGCCGGCACCGGGTTTGTCGGCCAATGCGCCGGCTGCAGGTTGATCGGCAGGCCGACGTGCTGGGCGATACGCTTCAATTCGGCCAGGCGGTAGGATTTGCGCGCCTCGGGACGGTCGGGCAAGGGAACAAAGCCGGTATGCTTGCCAACCTCGGCCAGGTTGAAGGGTTTGTATTCGATGTCCACGCCATGCTTGGCCGCGATCTGTTCAAGCCGCGTCCCCGCGAGATATGTAAAGGGTGACAGCGGGGTGAAATAATAGTCGATGCGGGCCATGGAATCCTCGGGGGTTATTTTTTGCGGTTGGCGCGATCATGGCGGTCGCTGCGGACTTTGCAAGGGGGGGTGGGAATGGTAAGGCAAACCCATCTGGCCCCTGACACGAGATCCCCATGACCCCCCAGCAACCCAAGCTTATCTCTGGCAATGCAAACAAGCCCTTGGCGCAGGCGATCGCGCGCCGTATGACCTTTCACCGTGGCGAGGCCGTGGTGTTGTGCGACACGCGGGTCGAACGGTTCAACGATGGTGAGATTTTCGTCGAGGTCTACGAGAATGTGCGCGGCGAGGATATGTTTATCATCCAGCCCACATCGAACCCCGCGAACGACAATCTGATGGAGTTGCTGATCATGAGCGACGCGCTGCGGCGTTCGTCTGCAGCGCGGATTACGGCGGTGATCCCTTATTTCGGCTATGCGCGTCAGGATCGCCGCTCAAAGGCACGTACACCGATCAACGTCCAACCCTGCGAACGACAACC
>CALICM010000070.1 GCA_938049225.1 uncultured Paracoccaceae bacterium | reverse complement strand
TCCACCATGGGACCCTCCTGTCTGTTGATTGAGAGACCTCAATCGTCAGACAGACACGCCCATTCCCAAAATACCGGCGCTCAGATCATTGCAATACGACAGCCAGAAGCGCCCCTGCCGCGGTAGCGGCTTCGTCCTCGTCCGCTTTGCAACCATAGCCGTGTTGATCCCACGTGCGACAAGCGAAAAGCCAAAGTGCCGGCTTTTTGGGAACCATGCCGCATCAGCGTTTGCTCTTGGCTATCCTTCCCCTTTTTGAGCAAAACACCTTTTGTTTCTTGCGCATCCGTGAAATAAACTTTCGCAAGACCCCGCGTCAGCGGCAACAAACAACAAACAACAAACGGTGAGGGAATGCCCAGCATCAAACTCGACCCTATCGACCGCAAAATCTTGGCCGAGTTGCAGGGGGATGGACGGATGACGAATGTCGAGCTGTCGCGGCGGGTTGGGATCTCGGCGCCGCCCTGCCTGCGTCGGGTTCGCACGCTCGAGGAGACAGGGTTCATCAAGGGCTATCATGCCGATGTTAATGCCCGCGAATTGGGGTTCGAGGTTCAGGTTTTCGCGATGGTCAGTCTGACCAGTCAGGCCGAAGCCGCCCTGTCTGCCTTCGAGGCGAAGGCCCGCGCCTGGCCTCTGGTGCGCGAGTGCCATATGTTGAACGGCGAGATCGACTTTATCCTGAAATGCACAGCTCCGGATCTGTCGACCTTTCAAACCTTTTTGACCGAGGATCTGACCGCAGCTGACAATGTCGCATCAGTCAAAACCTCGCTGGTGATCCGCAACGCCAAGGATGATCCGGGGGTTCCGTTCGAGGTCTTGGAAGAGCGTGCAGCACAGGAAGAATAGAAATATTCATATATTGGCAAGTTTCCGCCGATGACGCGCTCAAGGCGTTTGTGTAACGATTTGAACACAAATGATTAGCAGCCTGTCGCGCGGATTTCCGCTGTTCAATTTATGGCAGATCAAGTGCTTATCCACGTCAAGCCCCTCGGCAAAAAACAGCGTAATGAAGCCGCGCTAACCTTTGGTTAATATAACGGGGCAAGCAGCGCTTCGGCGCTGTCTTTACCTGTGAAAGGAAGAGAGACATGAAAATCACAGCGATTGCCGCTTTGGCCGGTCTTACCCTTGGTGGCGCCGCCTTTGCTCAGTCCGACACGACATCCACCGACCCCGCCGTGGCACCTGCCGCCGAGGCCGAGGTCGCTGTCGCGGAAACTGTCATTCCCGTTGAGGAAGTCGTTCCCGAAGATCTGGCTGGCGCGAATGTGCTAGGCGTCGACGGCGAGGGGATCGGTCGGGTCACCAATATCGTCTTCACCGCCTTGGGCGAAGTGGAAGCTGCCGTTGTCAGCACCGGTGGGTTCCTGGGCTTCGGCCGCCATTCCGTGGCAATCCCGGTTGGCGATCTATCCGTGCTTGAGCGCAGTGATCAGCCTGGTGCGCTGTTCGTGAAACTGCCGCTGACCCAGGACGAGCTAAAAGCGATGCCGGAAATCGGCGAAGAGGAAACCGCGACCGAGTAATCGCGTCGAACCACAACAAAAAACGGGGCGTCCCTTGGGGCGCCCCGTTTCTATTTGGACCCCGGGCTTAGTCCAACTCGGCCTGCGATGTGATCACCTTGGACAGGATGCCATAGGCTTTCGCCTCGTCCGTGGACAACCATTTGTCCCGCTCAATGTCTTTGCGGACAGTTTCGATGTCGGTGCCTGTGGTGTCCGAGATAATCTTGGCCAGACGCTCGCGCATCTTCTCGATCTGCTCGGCTTGGATCTCAATATCCGAGACCTTGCCACCGACCCCACCCGAGGGTTGGTGAATCAAGAAGCGGGTGTTGGGCAGACAAAACCGGTCCGCCTTATCGGCGGCCAGATAGATATGGGTCCCGGCACTGGCAACCCAACCGGTGCCGACCATGCGGACCCTTGGTTTGACAAATTGAACGATGTCGTGGATCGTATCGCCGGCCTCGACATGGCCACCTTGCGAGTTGATGAACATCGTGATCGGCTCGTCGCTGTCGGCTGCCAGGGCAAGCAGTTGAGCGGTCACCCGCTTTGCCATTTTCTGATCGATGGCTTCGCAGATGATGATCTGGCGGGCGGCAATCAGACGGTCGCTGATCGGATCCGAAGGGCGCTCGGGTTGGGATTGGTCGGTCTCGTCGGTCATGTTGAAAATCCTTGCGGGTGGTTTTACCGGACCTATGCCCGATCCGGGGAGAGGGCAAGGGTGGGTGCAATCAAGCGCCAGCGGGGGCTGAGGGTCCAGCAAGGAAGCCCAGCCTGCGAAGCAGAGATAACTCTTTGATATTCAAATTGAAACGCAAGCAGAAATTGGCAAACAGCGAATTCAGTCAATTCTAATGAACCGGTCATTGGCATCGATATTATCGACGAAGCATCTGCAGGTCTGCACCATTCAGCGGCTCGGCGCCCGCCTCACCAATCAGCGAAGTGCGTCCCAGCGACATCGCGGTGCCAGTCTCACTGTCCATCAGGATCATATGTAAAAAGAACACCATGCCTGGGGCCATGATCGTCGGGGCGTCGTCGTAGAACATCTCGCGCTCCATCCAACTGGGGGCAAAGCGCGCCCCCTGCGAATAGCCGCAGGCGTTCAGGCGTTGGGCGCCGTACCCGGCCTTATCCAGTGTTTGAGCATGGGCTTGGAACACGTCATTCATTGCGCGGCCTGGCTTCATGGCCGCTTCGCAGGCCAGCAGCGCGTCGCGGACCGCATCATGCATCGGTTCGTGTTGCGGACGTGGTTGGCCGATGACCACCGTGCGCATCGCGGCGCAGTGGTAGTGGCGATAGGTTCCCGCCCATTCCAAGGTCAGTTGGTCGTCTGCGGCGAACCGCCCACGCCCCTCTTGGGTGCGGCACAAAAGGGCATGCGGCCCTGCGCCGACGATAAAGGGGTTCGCGGGCGCGCCGCCGCCGCCCCTGTAGATAGCGCTGTGCATGGCGGCAAAAACCTCAGCCTCGCCCGCGCCCGGGGTCGTGGTGGCAAGGGCCGCATCCAGCGCGCTGTCCGACAGGTTTGCGGCGCGGCGGACATAGGCTAACTCCTCAGCCGATTTGACCAGTCGCAGGGGCGAGATCAGCGCCGAGGCATCGACGAGCGTGCTGTCGCCCAGCGCTGTTGCCAGCCGCTGGCCGTTCAGCGCGGTCAGACCATGGGTATCCCATTCGACACCCAGGCGCCTGCCAGCCAGACCCAGATCCGCCAGCAGGCGGGCCAAGTCCTGGGCCGGGTTGGCATCCGCTGCGTCGCGCCAGATATGGATATCCGCGATGTTCGAGGTCAGCTGCGCCTGGCGCAGATCGGCCGAGCGGGTGAGCAATGTCGTGGTCTGCCCATCCCAGATCAAGCATTGGAAAAAGCAATAACCAAAGGTGTCAAAGCCCGTCAGCCAATATTGGCTTTCCGGGGCAAAGAGCAGCAACGCATCCAGGCCCGCGTCTTGCATCGCGTGGGTGGTGGCCTGGCGGCGGCGGGCAAACTCGGTGTCGGTGAAATGCAGCATGGTTACAACCTTATCGCTGAGATTTGGCGCCCATAGTCGGGCGCCCCGGCATGGGTCGCGCGGCGGTACGAGAAGAAGCGCGCCTCGTCCGAGAAGGTGCAATACCCACTCCATTCGGCGTGGGCCCCAGCCGCGCGCAGTCGGTTGAGGGCAAAACCCGGCAGGTCAAACTGGACACGGTCGCCCAGACCGCCCGCGAAGAACCGGTCGTTTTCCGGATCGTCGTCAAGGAAGCGGTCCATGAATTCGGGGCCGACTTCATAGGCGCGCTGGCTGATGCAGGGGCCGACGACGGCGGTGATATCGGTGGCGCCAAGGGCAGTCATAGCGTCAACCGTGGCCTCAAGCACGCCCCCCAACGCGCCTTTCCACCCAGCATGTGCGGCACCGATAACGCCCGCGCTGACATCAGCGAACAACACCGGCGCGCAATCAGCGGCCAGGGCCCCCAAGGCGATCCCGGGAGTGGTGCAGACCATCGCGTCGGCGCGCGGCCGGTCGGGCCAGGCCGCGTCGGTGACATGGACCACATCGGCCGAGTGGGTTTGATAGACCGTGCGCAGGTCGAGCGCGCCCAGGGTCTCGGCGACAATAGCCCGGTTCGCGGCCACGGCCGAAGGGTCATCCTTGGAACCAGGGCCGCAGTTGAGGCTGTCGTAAAGGCCACGAGAGACACCGCCCTGACGCGTGAAGAACCCATGGATCGGTGCAAGGGCAGGACTGGTAATCGGGGTCATGGCGCGAATCCCGGCGGCAATGGTTGGGTTGCGGGCGTAAGCGCCAGCACCTTGAACAGCGTCCCCATTTCCTCGGGGTGGGTCAAGCGGCGGTGTTGCGTGCGGATGGTGTCGGGGTCAGCGACGGCCAGGGTTCGGGCGCGGGGGGTGACACCCAAGCGTTCCAGGAAGGCGCCTTGAGTGGTGAAATGGGGGATCAGGGGCCGCCCTGCCTCGGCCAGCCAGCGAAAGCCGACATGGGCCGTCAGGTCGGTTGTCCCGGGGGTTGCCAACAGGTCGGCATAGCCATGGTTCTGGACCGCTTGCAGCGTGTCGCCGGTGCCATCCCAGGCACCGTAGTCGACCGCCAAAAGGGTGGCATGGCGCCCCGCCAGGATCTGGACAAGCGCCTCGGCCATCGGGCAGGTCTCTATGATCGTACCGGGCGCCGCATCGCCGAAGCGGCGGTCCAGTTCGGGATCGGGCGTCGCGGGTGCAAGGCCGAAGACCAGGGCCCGGCCGCTAACGCCTACCATCCGCTCGGCCCAACCGGTTTCGGTGCGCTGATGTTGGCGGATTGGTAAAGCGTCAAAGAATTCGTTTGCAATGCAAAGCAACGGTCCGGGGGGAAGATCCGCGACCGTATCCGCCCACTGGGCTGTGGGCAACAGTTCCGCTTGGCGGGCGCGCAACGCGGGGCTGGCCTCAACCAACCAGATCTGGGCTGCGTCGACCAGATCGGGGACAATGCGTGCGGCCCGCAGGACGTCGGTCATCAGCGTGCCACGACCCGGGCCAAGCTCGGCCAAAACAAATGGGGCGGGGCGGCCTGCGTCAACCCAGGTCTGCGCCAGCCACAGGCCGATCATCTCGCCGAACATCTGGCTAACCTCGGGCGCGGTGGTGAAATCCCCCTGCGCGCCCAGGGGATCACGGGTGGTGTAATAGCCATCGACGGGATCGGTCAGACAGGCGGCCATAAAATCGCTTAGGCGGATCGGGCCGGTGGTGGCGATCTGCCGGATCAGGCGCCGGGCCAAAGGGGTCATGTGCGACGGCGCGCGGCCAGCAGGACCAGCAGGCCCAAGGCAACCATCGGCAGGGACAGAATTTGGCCCATGGTCAGCCCCCAAGTTTCGGGGGTTTCGCCCAGGCGCCAGATGTGTCCAAAGGGGTTGTCGGGGCTGATAAATTGCGCATCGGCCTGGCGGAACCCCTCGACCAGGGTACGGGCCAGACCGTAGCCTAACAGGAAAACACCGATGACGCGGCCCGGGGTTTTCAGCCAGCCGCGGCGGGTGATCCCCCACAGCATGACCAGGCCCAGAACCAGACCTTCGAGGGCCGCTTCATATAGCTGGCTGGGATGGCGGGCGCAGACCTCGCCAAACTCGGCGGCGCAAAGCTGGGCGGCGGGGTCAGGAAAGATCACGCCCCAAGGCAGGGTCGTGGGGCGGCCCCACAGCTCGGCATTGATGAAATTGGCTAGGCGACCGAAAAGGATGCCGATGGGGGCGACAGCGGCAACCGCGTCGCCAACGCGCCAAACGGGCAAGCGGTTCTTAAGTGAAAAGAGGGTGCCCGCAATCACCACACCCAGAAAACCGCCGTGGAAGGACATGCCACCCTGCCAGATCCGCGGGATCTCGGCCAAGTTTTGGCTGTAGTACTCCCATTGATAGAACCCAACAAAGCCCAAGCGTCCGCCCAGCACGACCCCCAGCACCATCCAGGTCAGCAAGGCTTCGGTCAATTGCGGGGTCAGGGGCGGCGGTCCGCCCCACAATGCGGGTCTGCGAGCCAGGCGCACGACAAGCCACCAGCCCAGAACCAGGCCTGCAATATAAGCCAGCGCGTACCAGCGCAGCGCCAATTCGGTGCCAAAAACGGTGACCGAGATAAGGGCTGGGTCAATCTCGGGGAATTGGATGGCGAAAAGCATGAACCCTCGGGGGTGTTACGATGCCGTGGTGATCCCGTGGCAGGCGGGGGAAGTCAAGCAGGTGGCGCGTTTTGCCGAGGCAGCGGGTCCCCCGCGACGGATGGCGCGCTTGGATTGTGCGGGATGTCGCCCCATATAGAGTCTAGGTGAATGGAAGGCAGGACAGATGCAAACGCGTGGCAAGATTTTCGACGATATTTCTCAGCTTATGACCAACGCGATGGGCGTGGCCCAGGGTGCCAAGGACGAGGCCGAGACGGCAATGAAAAGCCTGATGGATCGTTGGATGGCGGATCGGAATTTTGTAACCCGCGACGAGTTCGATGCGGTTATGGCGATGGCGCAAAAGGCCCGCGAAGAGAACGCGGCCCTTTTGGCACGAATCGAAGCGTTGGAAGCCGCACGCGACGCTTAAAGCGAAATCGATTTAATCTGTAACACGATTTATCAAAACCTGCTTTCGAAATCAGCATCTTGCTGATTGAGAGGCAGTAGATTTTGATTCAGGTTTATCGAATTTTGCTCTCGGGTTTGCGATCACCGATCCGGATCGGTTTCTGACAGCGCATTGCTCAGGTCGCTTCGCAGCGATTTCGCAGCTGACAATTCTTGCTCGGCGGTCGCCAATGTCGACACTGCCCCGGGCTGCTCATCATCTTGGGCGGTGGCGTAGCTTGCCAATCCGGCAAATGGGGTGGTGCCCCCCAAAGCGGACCATTGCCCCGAGAGCAGGGCGAATTTTTCGCGTTCGGCCATTGCATGGGGCGTTTGCGCCTCGATCGCGCGATAGGCGGCCAAGATGTCACCACTTCGGAACAGGGCTTGCGCCCTTAGGGTGTCGACCTGCGGCCCTGTCAAACCCTCCAACGCGGACAAAACCGAAGGATAGGCCGCTTGGGCCATATGGGCGGCCGCCGCAGCCATGCGCATCGGACGGTCCGGCAATTGGCCGGGCGGCGTATTGAGGACCGTGAGCGCGGCGTTGGGCAGGCCGCCCTCGATCAGGGCCTGAGCATAGTCGAGACGCAGCGCGCGGCTTTCGGCATCGTTGGTCAGAAAGGTCTCGCTTTGCAGAATCGCCTCGACCCCAAGGGTCGTGGCACGTGCCGCGGGGTCCAAACCCGCCAGAATATTGCGCCCCACGCCCCGTATCCGCGCACGGGCCTCGACGGTTTCGCCAGGTAGGGCTTGCAAGACAGCCAGTCCGGCCAAGGGCGTGCCACTCAGTGCAAAAAGTTCGGCCCGGGCAAGGCGCAGCAACTCACCCATCGGATCCCTGTCGGACAGAATCGCTATGCTGGTGTCTAGGGCCGTCAGGGCAGCCGCATCCGCTGGGACGCCCTGTGCAATAAGCGCGCGGGCATGGATCAGCAGGGTTTCGGGGTCGGGGTTCGTCGCCTGTGCCAGCAAAGGTGTCGTTTGCGCAAGTGACTTATCAGCTTTCCCTTCGGCCAGGGCCAAAGCGGCGCGCAGCCGGGTTTCCGCCTGGGTCTGGGGGCCTGGGGTGCGGTCGAGTAACTCGGTGATAGCGCGGGCAGCAGGTGCCTGGCCATGTTGCAGGGCTGAGCGGGCGAAGTTTTGGCCCAGAAGCCTGCGCATCACCGGCGGCAAATCCATCAGGGTGGTGGTCAAGGTGGTCCAGCCGTCATCCTCGGGCGTGACGGTGTCCAGACCGGCAGCGGCACGCCACAATAGGCTGCGACCTGTGCAGCCCTGAGCCTGAACCAAGGGCCCCGCGGCGGCCACCGCCCGCCCTTCGACCACCCGGGCCAGATCGCTGAGCAGGGCGGTTTGCCTGGCCTGTGGGTCGAGACTGCGCAACAGCGCTTCCGCCTCGCGCCCGAAGCCAAGAGCAATGTAAAACTGCGCCAAACGCTCGACGGCGCTGGGGTCGACGGCACCGCTGGGATCGACGAGCGCCAGACGATATTCGCCGATAAGCGCGGTGACATCGCCTTGAGCCTTGGGCCATTGACTGACGTTCAGGGGGCCCTCAATGCGGCACGCATCCGGCGTGGCAGCGGTTTGGTTTGCGGGCGGCGCCTCGGGTTCGCGGCTGGCGAGGCCTTGGCGGATCGAGATATGCTCAGAGTCAGGGTTGGGCACGGGGTCGGGCTGCGCGTCCGCCGCCGCAGGTTCGGCGGGTTTGGCGGACGCGGTAAGGCTTGGAGCCAGGACGGGCGACGGCAGTGTGGCGATGGGGTCATCCGCCAGAACTGCGGTTTCGGTCAATGCCGGATCGGTGGTGTCCACGACAGGTGCAAGGCTGAGCAAACCTTGGGCCACCGCGCGGTCCAGCTGCTGAACCAACGCGCGGCGGGCCGCTACCACCGGATCCTCAGCCATGGGCGGGTCCGCCGCAACCGGGGTGACGGGTGGCGGGGTATCAGGCAGATCATCGGTGTCTACAATGGTGGCTGTAGGTGCCGCGGCCTCGGCCGCAGACGGCGGCGTCGAGGCGGGTACCTCTGGCGCTGCGGCCGGGTCATCCGCAAGTAGGCGGGTTGTTTGTGAGATAAACCCGCTGGCCGCCCGTTTGCGGCGTACATCAATCGCCAGATAGCCGCTGCCGATGGGCACCAGCGAGACGTCGCAGGCACAGCCCAGCGCTAAAGTGATCACAGTGGCATCGCCCGATGCACGCGCCTCGACCGAGCGGATCCTGTCCCGGGGCATCCGGTCGAACACGCCCGAGAAATCATAGCTGAGCGCATTGTCGGTCAAGCGGACGCGGGCGGTGGCGGCATCGGACGACATCGCGTAGCGCGCACCAGAGGGGACCGACAGCACGATTCGCGAAAACTCAGGATGTTCGACCGCCCGTACCGAGGCCGATTGCTGCGCAAAGGCACCACCACTGGTGAAGAGCAGGGCAATACAAAGGGAGATACCCGCGACGGCGCAGAGCTGTCGCAGGGTTTCGATGCGGATCATGCTGCGGCCTCTTGCTTGCCGGCCCGCAACGCCTCGTCCAGATCATTGAAACTGGGCCTGAGGTGGTGCGGTGTGTTTTGCCGCCCAACCTCCACACAGATATTAGGGGGGTGCCGGTGCAGATTGGCGACCATCACCTCGCGGATCAGGCTGTAGAAACACCCATCCTCGGCCACCACATCGCCAACCTTGGTCGCGAAGGGTCCCACGATCCCATAGGCCAGAAAAACGCCCAGGAAGGTACCGACCAAAGCACCGCCGATGAGTTTGCCCAACACCTCGGGGGGTTGATCGATCGAGCCCATGGTTTTGATCACGCCCAAAACCGCGGCGACGATACCCAGGGCGGGCAGGCCATCGGCCATCCCCTGCAAGGCATGGCTGGAATGCTCCGCATGATGCGCATGGGTGTCGATCCGTTTGTTGAGAACTTCTTCAACCTGATGCGGATCGTCATAGTTCATACCGGCGGCGCGCATTGTGTCGCAGATCAACTCGACCGCCTCGTGATCGGCCTGGATCTTGGGAAAACGGCCAAACAGGGCGGATTCATGCGGCGATTCGATGTGACCTTCCAGTTCCAGAGGGTTTTGGCGGCTGATGCGGATCAACTGGAACATCAGGACCAGGATATCCTCGTAGTCCTGCGCCCTCCATTTCGGGCCTTTGAACACCTTTCCGACGTCACTCATGGTCTGTTTGATACCGGAGGCACTGTTGGCGATCACAAATGCGCCGACGGCGGCGCCACCGATGATGATCATCTCGTAGACGATGCTGCCCAGGATAATGCCGAATTTGCCACCCGCAGCCAGGTAACCGCCAAAAACCATGGCAAAGACGATGGCAATTCCCAAAATCCCAGTCACGGTCTTACACTCCCATTTCGCATCCGATCAGCGGTCCAAACCTGCGGAACCCTGTCTTTGATGCCCCCTGAACACGAGACCTTATCGGGGAGAAGGCTTAAAAATCCCTCAACCCCGGCGGCGCTATTGCGCCGGGGCGGTACCACCCGCGTTCATATTCCGCGCGGCCATCAACACACTGATGGCATAGGCTTTTTCGGCGTCCATAGCGGCCAGGATTTCGGCCGCGGCGGTCGGGGCCATGCGGCTGAGGATGCCGGTGGCGAAGCTGGGTTCCATCGATTCGAAAATACCCGCCGCCCGCTTGGGTTTCACGTTCTCATAGATCGTTGTGAGTTGGCTGAGATCGCGCTCGGCGGCGCCATCGGCCAGGGCAACGGTTGCAGCCAGGCGTTCCTCGGCCTCAATCAAAGCGGCCTCTTTTTTGGTGAACTCAGCCTCGGCCAATTCGAGCAGCGCGATGCGTTCGATCATGGCCGCTTCCCGCGCATCCAGCGCCTCACCACGTTCTTTGAGGGCGGCCAGCACCGCATCTGAGGCTGGCGCGCAACCAGCCAGATCGGCAGATGCCGCGCCGGTCGCATTGAGTTGTTCGGCGACAGCGGGACCCACGACCGCCATCCGGATCAAGGCAGACAACACAAAGCAGCCGATCAGCAGGGCCAGCGCCCCACCGCGCACGGGATTTGCGGCGCTCATGCCCGACGTCCGCCATCGGCGATCCGGCGCAAGGCCGAGACAAGATCACCCTTGGTCGTGCCCCCAGGCTCGGCTGCTGGCTGCGTCTCTTGAGCCACCTCTGGCTCGGCCTCCGCCACGGCCCGGTGACGGGTGACAACCGCTTTGGTGTCCTTGGGCGCGGCATCCGTGCTTGAATCATGGAGTGTCGCCAGCAACAGCTCCAGCCGGCCCGCGGCAATCTCGGCCCGGGCCGTGACAGCGGACAACTCCCGTGTCAGATCTGTGGTGGTCGCCTTGGTGTCGGCCAGCGAGGCTTTGGTCTGTTCGACCCGCGCCGAGAGCCCGGCGATCGCCCCGCCCAGACCCTGATCCATGCTGCGCAGCGCGGACAGACGGCGGGACAGAACATAGCAGTATAGGGCGGCGATCAGCGCACCAAACACCATCAAACCGTCAGCAATGAACTCCATATCTAAATCCCCTCAATTTAAGATAAATTCGGTAACTAAAAGGTCGCGGACCATTCCTTCGCCCGTCACGATCTGGATGCGACGCAACATCTGCGCGCGCAACAGGGACAGGGCCGCGGGGTCTTGCAACTCGGCCTCGTCCACCGCACGCAGATAGCCGTTGAGTACATCCAGGATGCGGGGCGTCAGCTCGACTACGGTTTCGGTAGCCTGTGGCGTAACCTCAAGCTGCGCAGTGAATTTCAGGTTCGCCGCGCGGGCCTGGGGCCCCAGAGAGATGATGATCGGATCCAGTGGGACAAAGCTGTAGTCCTTTTCACTGGCATAGGGTGCGGCGGCATGATCGCCGCCGCCCAACAAACTGTCGAACACGCCCACATAGGTTGCGGCGAAGCCGCCGCCGCCCGCGACCAAAGCGCCGACCAAAGCGACCAAAAGCCCACCTTTGCCGCCTTTCTTTGGGGCGTCCCCATCTTCCGTGGTGTCGGCAGTGGCCTCAACCATAGCTGTCTCCTCAAACGCTCGATTTCCTTTCATCTAACCGCTTGTGGCTAACCAATTCTTAAGCCGCAGCCGCGAAAACGGATCCCGACAGCCAGGCCCAGAACGGGCTGGCCGAATGTGTGAGGTTTGCTGTGAATCAAGTTGTTGCCAGTTGGGCGGCCTTGGACGGACGCAGAAAGGGAATCGTGGTGGGGGCCGCGATCGCAGCACTGCTGTGTATGGTCATGATCTGGCGCTTGGCAGGGCGCGAGGATCTGGCGCTGCTTTATGCGGGGCTTGAACCCTCGACCGCGGGCGAGGTGATCGCGGTGTTGGAACAAAGCGCTGTGCCTTTCGAGGTACGCGGTGGGGCGATTTATGTCGCCTCGAGCCAGCGCGACAGTACGCGGCTGGCCCTGGCAGCCGATGGCCTGCCCGCGACAGGTGGCATGGGCTACGAGTTGCTGGACACGATGACGGGGTTTGGCACCACCGCACAGATGTTCGACGCCGCCTATTGGCGCGCGAAAGAGGGCGAGTTGGCCCGGACCATCCTGGCCAGCCGCCAGATCCGCGCCGCGCGCGTGCATATCGCGACCCCGCCACGGCAGGCGTTTTCGCGCGATGTTGCGGTGACGGCTTCGGTCACATTGACACCGGCCTCGGCGGGGATTGATGCGGGCCAGGCGCAAGCGATCCGGTTCCTGGTCGCTTCGGCCATTCCGGGACTGGCGCCCGAGGATGTGGCGATGATCGACAGCGTCAACGGGGTGATCCCCTTGACAGGCGATGCGGGTGCGGGCCCCGATCCCGGACAGTTGGACCAACGTGCGGCGCAGATGAAAGCCAATCTTGAGCGGCTGCTGGCGGCTCGCGTTGGCCCCGGCAAAGCGCTGGTCGAGCTGTATATTGACGCGGATATGGACAGCCAAGTGGTGACCGAGCGGGTGATCGACCCCGCAAGCCGCGTCGCGATCAGCCAGGAGTTGGAAGAAACCACTGAACAGGCCAGCGGAACGGGCGGCGGGGCTGTGACGGTGGCCAGCAACCTGCCTGCGGGCGATGCGGCAGCGGGGGGCGAAAGCTCAAACAGCACCAGTTCCGAGACGCGCGAGCGGCAGAATTTCGAGGTGTCCGAGACCCGGCGCGAGCGGGTGATTCAACCGGGGCAGATCCGACGGATTAGCGTCGCTGTGATGCTGGACGGGATCACCGATACCGCCGCCGACGGCACGCGAAACTGGACGCCGCGCCCCGAGGAAGAAATGCAAGCGCTGCGCGAACTGGTTGAAAGTGCGATCGGCTTCGACCCCGCGCGCGGCGACCGGGTCACCTTGCAAACGTTGGAGTTCCCAGTGCCGCCTGCCTTGGGAACCGAAGCCGCGGCACCTGGTTTCACCCTTCCAGGCGGCTCGGCCATGTCACTGATCCAAACGATTGTACTGGGCGTCGTCGCCCTGCTGCTGGGCTTGTTTGTCGTCCGCCCACTGTTGATGCGGCCGCCCCCAGCGCTGCCTGGGCCCGAGCTGTTGGCGGGCACGATTGATATGACAGCAGAGGGGGATGTGGTCGATGCGGATCCAAACAATCCGGCGCTGCCGAACGAAAACCAGCACAAGATCAAGAACCTGCGCACATTGGTCGATGACCGCCGCGATGACAGCGCAGATGTGCTGCGCCGCTGGATCGAAGCCCCTGAACAAAGCGAAGGAGCCACGTGATGGCCTCACCTTTGAAATTCCATGACTTTTCGCACAGCGGGTCCGCGCTCGACACGGGACCGGATGAGGTTGAGACGCGCATCGCGCAGGCGTATCGCGAGGGAAACGAAGCTGGGATTAAGGCCGGCACCGAAGCCTCGGCCCTGGTCCATGCCGAGGCACAGGACCGTTTGCGGGCCGAGCTGGTCGAGGCATTGCGCGACCATCAGCAAGACCGTGTGGCGGTTCAAGCCCAGGTGCTGAGCGGAATCGCCCCGTTGCTGCAGGCCGTTGTCGGCCAGTTGACCCCCGCGCTGGTTAGCGCAGGCCTGCCGCAGCAGGTCTCGGCCGCCGTGACCGAGGCATTGGACAACCGCCCGAACACCAAACCCCTGATCCGCTGCGCGGCCGAGGCCGTGCCAGGGCTGGAACCCGCATTGCAGGGTTGGCAGGAGCAGGTGGATCTGCAGATCGACAGCCGCCTCACCCCGCACGAGGTGCAGGTGCATTGGGATGATGGGTTCGACATGATCGACCTCGACCGTCTGACCGCTCATGTCCAAGCGCTTCTCGATGGTTTGCTGCCCAAACCGTTGACCACAAACGCCGAAGCGGCCCCCCGCGCGCAAGAAGGATGATCCGATGACAGACGAGACATCACAGCAAACACCCATCGACGGCGCCTTGCCACCCAGCCCAATGGTCGAGGTGGACGCCCCCGACCGCAGGGACGAGCGGCGCAAGACCGCCTTTATGGGCGTCCCGATCGAGGTGATGATCTCGGTCGGTAAAGCCCGCCCTTTGGTGGCGGACCTGGTGAAACTGCGGCGTGACAGCGTGATCACACTGAACTCAAAGATCGACGATCCGGTTGAGCTCTATGTTGGCGAGCGGCTGATTGCGCGTGGCGAACTGCAAGAAATGGATGACGGCACGGGGCGGTTGGGCGTGCGCCTGACCGAGGTGGCGGACTTGTCCAAGGGGGTCTGAGATCCACCGGTTGGCCGCCTTTGTCCCGCTGATCGCCTTGCTGACCCTTTGGGGCGGCGGGGCGCAGGCGCAGGATGTACTGATCGACTTTGGCGGCGACGGCTCGTTGTCGCTGCGAACGGTGCAGTTGTTCATCTTGGTCACCGTCCTTAGTCTGGCGCCGGGATTGGCGATCATGGTGACATGTTTTCCGTTCATGGTCACAGTCCTGTCGATCCTGCGCCAAGCCATCGGGGTGCAACAAGCGCCGCCCAACATGATGATTGTCAGCCTGGCACTATTCCTAACCTATTTCGTGATGGAGCCGGTGTTTCAGGAGGCGTGGAGCAATGGGATCCAGCCCGCGCTTGATGGCGACATAGCCCCGGAACTGGCCTTTACCCGGGGCATCGAGCCGTTCCGCGACTTCATGATCGGCCGCACCAACCCCGACACCCTGCGCCTGCTGACCGACGCCGCCGGTCGCCCCGCCCCGCCGCAAGATCTCACCCAGATCGAGTTGCCAGTCCTGGTGCCTGGGTTTTTGCTGTCAGAAATTCAGCGCGGATTCGAAGTGGGATTTTTGGTTTTTTTACCCTTCCTGATTATCGACTTGGTCATTGCCGCAATTTTGATGTCGATGGGAATGATGATGGTGCCGCCGGTCGTGGTCTCGCTGCCGTTTAAATTGGCCTTCTTCGTGCTGGCCGATGGTTGGTCCCTGTTGGCGGGCGCGATGATCCGTGGGTACGGCCCAGGATGAGTACCGAAGCCCCCACCACCGATGCAGACCCCTCAACCTTGCCCGTGCCTGCCACGGGCACGGCCGTCACAAGTTGGGAGGCCGTGCGCGACAACGCCTCGGCCGTCGATATGCCGCCGATCAGCAAAGCGGCAGTCATCCTTTCTGCCATCGGCCCCGAGGCTGCGGCGGGTTTTCTGAAGGACATGAACGAGACGGCATTGACCCGGACCGCGATTGCGATCAGCCGCATCGACCGGATCTCGCCCGCGGTGCTCGATTCGGTGATTGCCGAGTTTCTGCTGTCCATCGGCACCGAGGAGGAGGTTTCGGGCGGCAGCCAAACCGCCCGCCGCCTGCTGTCCGAGGTGCTGGACGACAAAACCATCGACCGGATCATGTTCGATGTCGAGGGCGGCGACACACGCAAGGCCTGGAAAAAGCTGAACGATATCACGAACACGGCGCTGACCACCTTTGTCGGTGCTGAGCATCCGCAAACAGCCGCTGTCATTCTGTCCGAGTTGCGTTCAGACAAGGCCGCCGCCGTTCTGGAACGCCTGGATCCCGAGTTCGCGCAGCTAACCGTTCTGCGCCTCAGCCGCGTGCCCAGCCTTGAGCCGCACGTGGCCGAGATGGTCGAACGGGTCATCGCGCGCGACTTCCTGTCGGCGATCCAGCGCACCCAACGCTCGCGCCGCCCAGCGGATCTGATCGCAGGGTTGATGAACAACCTGGGCTCGGACAACCGCGAGAAGTTCCTGAACTTCCTGGAGGCCGAGAAACCAGCGCTGCACACGGATGTTCTGAAAACAATGTTTACTTTCAACGACATTCGCCACCGGGTCGAGCCGCGCGATGTGTCGATCATTGTCAAGGACCTGGACGAAGCACTGCTGATCGTGGCGCTGAAATGGGGTCAGGTGAAGGGCAATGCCTCGGCCGACTTTATTCTGGAGAATTTGTCCAAACGCCTCTCCGAACGCCTGACCGAGGAAGTCGAGGCCGTGCCCGAACCCACGCAACGCGATGGCGAGGCCGCGCATCAAGAGGCGGTGCGCAAGATCCAAGAAATGGCCAAAGCTGGCTCCATCCAACTGATCGAGGACGAGGCCCCCGAAGAGTAATTTGGCTTGCCACGGGGCCCCCGATCCTTCACCTAAAGCCTATGCGGTTCGTCGGTTTAGCAGCATTGATGATGATGGCGGGTCTGATCCCGGTCGGCTCGATCTCGCACGAGGGTGCCACCGGGCCGGTGAAGGCGCGGATGGATGCGATGGGCGAGGTTTCGCGAAATGCGAAGCTTTTGGGATTGATGGCAAAAAGCGGCGCGATCGATCCACCGACCGCGGCCGACGCGGCGCTGCAATTACGTCAATATGCGGCCGAGATGCCAGGCTTGTTCCAAGAGCGGATGTTCGACGCCCCCTCGGAAGCGCTGCCCGAGATTTGGGAGAATTGGGCAGATTTCGTCGCTAAAGCACAAGCGATGGGTGCCGCTGCGATCCAGATCGAAGCGGCAGGCGCCGACCCGGCGGCGTTTAGCCAAGCTGTGCAAAACCTGGGGCAAAGCTGCACCGCTTGCCACGAGCTGTACCGATTGAAACAGTAGCCTCAGCCGCAGTAGACCCGTGTCACGATGCGGTTTTCGTCTAATTCAACATTCAATCGATCTGGTTGCACGTCTTGAGCGGCCGCATCGCCGGGGTTGATGAACCGGACTTTCGGTGCGGCGTTAGCGACGGCCGCCATGTCTAAGATTTTTTGATGCGGGCCAATGCGTTAGGTTTGGTCTTGGCGGGATGGCCCGCGTTAACAAATCTGACAAGGTGGAAGCCGCGGGATACGTGCGCCTTCCTATGGGGAAAGCGCTGGCGTATGTTCCCGATGT
>CALICM010000069.1 GCA_938049225.1 uncultured Paracoccaceae bacterium | reverse complement strand
CAGCCCAGGGGAAATGGCAGAAACTGAACGGTGCCAACCGTATGCCCGAGATCATCCAAGGCATTGCATTCATCGACGGGATCAAACAAATTCAAACCGCCGCCTGATCACGCCGTCACCAACTTTTGGGCATAGCTCAGCTGACCAAGCGCACGGCCTACTGCTTGTGAATCCGGCTTTGGTGAGACTGTTTTGCCCTCATCGATGGCTTCTTTGAGGATAGCCTTAATATACCCGCCAAGGGGCATATCTCCGGCCAGATCACGCAATGCGGCTTTTTCATCAAAGCTGAGGCGCAGCGAAAACGGCGCTTCACGCTTTTTTGGGGGTTGAGCGGCTGCTACCGCGTTGAAACTACGTTCCGAAATGCTCATCGCCGCACCTCGGATCATTGTCCTGAGTTACGGTGTTGGAGGAAGTCTCAATTGCGCGAAGATGGCGCTCCCATTCGTCCAGAGCGTCGAACAAAGAGTTCGAACTTTCTCCGGCGAAGCGCGCCATTTCGTCAATAAAATCAATATATTATGAACCCGGCATTTCCTGAACCTATACACGCATACGCTCGGATTTTGGATCATAGAATGGTCGCAAAGAGGGCTCGGCGGCGATCCGGGCGCCAGCGACATCTATCTCGTAGGTTGAGTTCAGCATGTCGGCTGTTGTTTCGCCGACACAAGGCACATATCCCATGCCCAGGGCTGCCCCAAGGGCGTGACCATAATTGCCGGATGTGAGGTAGCCTACAACTTCTCCATCGCGCAGGATGGGTTCGTTGTGAAACAGCAATGGTTCGGGGTCTTTCAGGCAAAATTGGACCAGCCGCATACGTAGACCTTCGTCTTTTTTACGTAGGACCGCGTCCCGGCCGATGAAGGAGGGTTTGTCGGTCTTGACGGCGAAACCTAAGCCGGCTTCGATCACATGGTCTTCGCAGGTTATGTCATGGCCGAAGTGGCGGAACCCTTTTTCCAATCGGCAACTGTCCATGGCGTGCAAGCCGCAAAGTTTCAGGCCCAGGTCAGCGCCAGCCTTGGCCAGCACCTCAAACACATGAGCCGCCATTTCGGTGGAGACATAGATCTCCCAACCCAACTCGCCGACGTAGGAGACGCGATGGGCACGGGCCATGGCCATACCGATCTCGATGTCTTGGGCGGTGCCGAAGGGGTTGGTCGCGTTTGAAAAGTCATTCGGGCTAACGCGGGTCAGCAGGTCGCGCGATTGAGGTCCCATGACGGCCAGCACGGCCTCGGCGGCGGTGACATCGGTCAGGGTGACGCGGTGCGCGCCCAGATGGCGGCGCATCCAAACCTGGTCGGCCAATCGGGTCGCGGCGGGGGTGACGACGAGGTACGCGTCGTTGGCAAGGCGCGTGATGGTCACATCGGCCTCAATCCCGCCCGTGGGATTCAGGAATTGGGTGTAGACGATCTTGCCAGGGGGGACGGATATGTTTCCGCTTGCGATATGGTTCAGGAAGGCCTCGGCATCCGGCCCCTCGACCCGGATTTTGCCGAAGGAGGACATATCATAGAGGCCCACGTTTTCCCGGATCGCCATATGCTCGCGCGCCGTGTTGTCGAACCAAGGCTGGCGCGCCCAGCCATAGGTGTATTCGGCCGCCTGGCCAGGGTCGGCGAACCAATTGGCCCGCTCCCACCCCGCAAGCTCGCCCATGACTGCACCGCGGTCCAATAACTCGCGGTGCAGGGGCGAGCGCCGGATGCCGCGGGCGGTTGCCTTTTGACGGAACGGGTAATGGTCGGCGTACAGCAGGCCCAGGGTCTCTTTCGAGCGTTCGAACAGATAGTGGCGGTTGCCTTGAAAAGGCTGCATGCGGCTGATGTCGACGTCACCCAGATCGAAGGGCTTCTGGCCATCCTCCATCCATTGCGCCAGTGCCATGCCCGCCCCCCCGGCGGACTGGATCCCCACGGAGTTGAAGCCCGCAGCAACCCAGACATTATCCCGCTCGGGTGCAAGGCCCAGGTGATAGGCATCGTCGGGGGTGAAGCTTTCGGGACCGTTGAAAAAGGTGTGGATGCCCGCCGCGCCCAGCATCGGCATACGGTTGACGGCGGCTTCGAGGATAGGTTCGAAGTGGTCGAAATCCTCGGGCAGTTGGTCGAACTCGAAACTGTCGGAAATACCGCCCATGCCCCAGGGTTTGGCATTGGGTTCAAACGCGCCCAACAGCATTTTCCCCGCGTCTTCTTTATAATAAGCGCATTCATCCGGCACGCGCAGGACGGGAAGTTGTGAAAGCCCCGGTATAGCCTCGGTGACAATATAAAAATGTTCGCAGGCGTGCAGGGGGACGTTGACCCCGGCCATGCGGCCGACCTCGTGGCCCCACATGCCCGCGCAATTAACGATCATATCGGCGGTTATGTGGCCATGCTCTCCTGTTTCGTTTTGCCAGTCGACGCCGGTGATTTTGCGGTCAAGGTGAGCGATGCTTGTGACTTTGGTCCGTTCGATGATCTTGGCGCCACGTTGGCGCGCGCCTTTGGCCAGCGCCAGGGCGATATTGGCCGGATCGCCTTGCCCGTCCAGCGGCAGGTAGACGCCGCCCAACACGCCCTCGGTGTTCAGATGCGCGTAGCGGGCTTTTACCTCGGCCGGGGAAATCGGCTCGACCTCGACCCCAAAGGCGCGGGCCATGGCGGCTTGACGCAACAGCTCCTCTTGGCGGTCCTCGGTCAACGCCACGGTGATCGAGCCACAGCGGCGAAACCCGGTGGCGACGCCGGTCTCGGTTTCAAGATCGCCGTAGAGTTCTTGGCTGTATTTTGCAAGTTTGGTCATGTTCGCCGTCGCGCGCAGTTGTGCGATCAGCCCCGCCGCGTGCCAAGTCGTGCCGCTGGTCAGCTGTTTGCGCTCTAGCAGAACGACCTCCGACCAGCCAAGTTTGGTCAGATGATAGGCGACCGAGCAGCCGATGACGCCGCCGCCAATGATAACAACCCGCGCGTGGGAAGGAGGGGTCACCATCGGTTATGCCCTTATCCTGCTGTTGTCCGGGTCCCACAGTGGCCCGTCGGGCTGCACGGTCGCGGCATAACGCTTGCCATAGATCTCGACCTCGACCTGCGTGCCGGGAACGGCCAGATCTTTGCGCAACATGCCCAGCGCGATCGAGGCACCGACACGGTAGCCCCAGGCGCCACTTGTGGTCTCGCCCACCACCTCGCCATCGTGCCAAAGGGTGGACATATAAGGCGCGTCCGCGTCGCCCGCATCGACAATCAGGCTGACAAATTTTTTGGAGGGGCCGCTTTGCTGCTCGTCGTGCAGGGCGGCTTTTCCAGGGAAGTCTTGGGGTTTTTCCAGACGCACAAAGCGGTCCAAACCCGCCTCGAGCAGGGTGTAGTCGCTCGAAAGATCGCCCTTCCAAGTGCGATAGGCTTTTTCGATGCGCAGGGAATTGAGGGCATACATCCCAAAGGGGGTGGCCCCCGCGCTAAGGACAGCGTCGTAAAGGGCGGGAATGTCGGCATTGGCTGCGTGCACTTCCCACCCCAATTCGCCAGCGAAAGACACACGAACCAGCGTGCAATCGGTCCCGGCGACGGTCGCGGCCTGATGCGATAGCCAGGGCAGGCTCAGATCGGCTTGGGTTTGCAGGTTTTCGAACAGCGCGCGTGCTTCTGGGCCGGTGACGATCAAAGTGGAATATTCGGTCGTGTGATCGATCAGGCTGAGGCCCCCGGGCAGGGCCGCGCGCAGCATGTCGCAATCATGCCATTGCGCGGAGGCGGCAGTGATCAGGGTGAAGGCGTCCTCGGCATGGCGCAGCACAGACATTTCAGTCACGATCCGCCCGCGGTTATCGGCGAAGTAGGCCAGGTTCATCCGGCCCACTTTGGGCAACGCACCAGCGATGCGGGTCCGCAACCATTCGGCAGCCCCGTCACCAGACAGGCTGAACCGGCTGAATCCTGGCAGGTCCAGAACGCCAACACCGTTCTGAACGGCGGCGCATTCCTCGGCGATGCGCGCCTCCCACGGGCCCGCACGGTTCCAGGTTTGGCTTGCTTCCTCGGACGTATCGTCGCCGGGTTTGGCGAACCAATTGGCCCGCTCCCACCCATTATAAGCACCCATCACACCGCCCGCGGCGGTGATCCGGTCATGCACGGGCGACAGTTTCTTGTCCCGTCCCGCGGGCCATTCGTGCCAGGGGAAATGCATGGCGTATTCGTGGCCATAGGTTTCCATCCCCTTTTGCACACAATAATCCGCGTCGGTGTAATCGGTGTAGCGGCGTGGGTCGATCGCCCACATATCTTGATCGGGCTGGCCCTGGGTGATCCATTCGGCCAGCACCTTGCCCGCCCCGCCGCCCTGGGCGATGCCAAAGGTGAAGACGCAGGCCTCGAACGCGTTGGGCACGCCGGGCATCGGGCCGACCAGCGGCAGGCCATCGGGGGCGTAAGGGATAGGGCCGTTGATGACCCGTGAGACACCGGCCGTTCCAAGTAGGGGCACCCGGGCCATCGCATCCTCGATATACCATTCCAGCCGCTCCAGATCGTCGGGGTAAAGCTGGAACGAGAAATCCTCGGGCATTGGGTCGTCGGGGGTCACCCAGTGTGCCTTACAGTTCCGCTCGTAGGGGCCCAGGTTCAGCCCATGCTTTTCCTGGCGCAGGTAATACGAACTGTCGACATCACGCAGCAGCGGCAGTTTGCCCCCATTCTCCGCCGACCAGGCCTGAAGTTCTGGGATCTCGTCCGTCAGCATATATTGGTGGCTCATCACCATCATCGGCAGGGTACGCCCGCCATAGGGTTTGAACCATTCGCCCACGCGTTGGGCGTAGTATCCGGCGGCATTGACGACGAACTCGCAGCGAATGTCGCCCTTGTCGGTGTGCACGATCCATTCGGTCCCATCGCGGGTGACGCCAGTCGCGGGGGTAAACCGTGCAATCTGGGCGCCCATGTCGCGCGCGCCCTTGGCCAAGGCTTGGGTCAGCTGCGCAGGATCGATATCGCCATCATTGGGATCATAAAGCACTCCGGCCAGGTCATGGGTCTCCATGAAAGGATAGCGCGCCTTGGCTTCGGTTGGATCCAGGATTTCCAGGTCCATGCCCTGGTAGCGGCCCATGCCCGCCGCCCGCTCGAATTCCATCATCCGCTCGCGGCTGTGTGCCAGACGGATCGAGCCCGTGACATGGTAGTTCATTGGGCAATCCACTGCCTGGGCCAGGCCTCGATACAGCTCGGTCGAATAGCGCTGCATATTCATTATGGCCCAAGAACTTGAGAACGTGGGCACATTCCCCGCCGCATGCCAAGTCGATCCGGCGGTCAACTCGTTCTTTTCCAACAACAAGCAGTCGGTCCAACCGGCTTGCGCCAAGTGGTAAAGCGCCGAGACGCCGACGGCGCCGCCACCGATGATGACAACGCGGGCTGTGGTGGGCAGGTCGGACATGGGTGTGGTCTCCAGGATCAGTAGACAGGGGGCGCGATGGCCCAGATGGCAATGCAGGGGGTTTTGTAGGGGTTCGCCCACCGGAAGGGTTCGCCGCGAATCCGAAAACTGTCGCCGGTGGCCAGATGATGGGTCCGGCCATCGATCTCGAGGTCCAATTGACCCGTGACGATAAAACCAACCTCCTGCGTGGGTCGACAGACGGGGTCCGACAGCGCCGCACCCGGGGCGAAGGTCGAGTGGACAAGTTCGAAATCATCGGTCAGGTCGGGCGAGAGCAGTTCTTCGACCAGGCCTGCGGTGCCCGAGCCGATGGGGCGGCGCGCCGATTTGCGGACGATGAACCCTTCCTCGCCCACGCGGGCGCTGGGTTGGCCAAAGAGTAGGGAGAGCGGGACATCAAGTGCGGCCGCTATGCGGCGCAGATCTTCAATAGTAGCTTTGGATTTGTCCCGCTCAAGCTGACTGAGCCATCCGATTGAGCAGCCGAGTTGCGCGGCAAGCTCGGCCAGCGTCAGGCCACGGGTTTTGCGCAGCGCCCGCAGGTCGCGGCCAATCGATGGATCGGGGGGCAG
This sequence comes from uncultured Paracoccaceae bacterium, assembly GCA_938049225.1. Lineage (GTDB taxonomy): Bacteria > Pseudomonadota > Alphaproteobacteria > Rhodobacterales > Rhodobacteraceae > Halovulum. Next base: position 18,771 of record CALICM010000069.1, on the reverse strand, counting down.
GGCGGTCATCGGCGGCTCTCATGAAAAAGTCGAAAGTATTTTCACTTGAATACATGAAAATACAAGTCAAATTTTCATGTGCATCGTTCTAACTTGGCGCTTTGGCCTGAAGCGTTGTGACCGCGATCATGTTCAGAACGTCGTCCGCCGAGCAGCCCCGCGACAGATCGTTCGCCGGGGCGCTAAGACCTTGCAGAATCGGCCCAATTGCCGCGACCCCCCCCAGACGCTGAGCAATCTTGTAACCGATGTTGCCTGCATCCAGGGTCGGGAAGACAAACACATTCGCTTGCCCGGCCGTTGGCGATCCAGGCGCCTTTCTGGCGGCGATATCTGGTACAAGGGCGGCGTCGAACTGAAGCTCGCCGTCCACCGCCAGATCGGGTGCGGCGCTGCGCAGCAGGGCCGTGGCCTCGACCACTTTGTCTACGTCCGCGTGGTTTGCGCTGCCTTTGGTCGAGAAGGTCAACATCGCAACGCGCGGCTCCTGTTGCAGCATGGCAGCGCACGAGTGGGCCGAGGCTTGGGCGATCCCTGCCAATTCCTGTGCGGTCGGGTTGATCACCAGAGCGCAGTCCGCGAAAATCATCGCCTCACGCCCGGCCGGATGACCAGGCGGCGGGGCCATGATGAAAAAGCTGGAAACCAAAGGCATACCCGGCGCTTTGCCCAGAACCTGCAAGGCGGTGCGCACAATGGTCGAGGTGTTCGCGACCGCGCCGCCCAGCGTACCATCGGCATGCCCCTGATGAACAAGAAGGGCGGCATATACATGGGGGTCCCTCGCAAAACTTGCCGCGCTCTGCCGCGTGACCCCTTTGTGCTTGCGCAACGCGTGGAACGCCTCGGCCAGGCTGTCATGCAAGGGGGACGTCTGGGGATCATGGATCTCGATCTCCTCAACACCATCTGGTAGTTGCGCCTGGATCGCGACCTGGTCGCCGACCAATATAATCCGCGCGATGCCGCGTTCGCGGGCCGCCAATGCCCCTGCGATAATTCGCGGATCATCGCCTTCGCTCAGCGCGATGGTGGCAGGGTTTTCAGCGGCCCTTTGTTGCAGCCTCTCTAGCATGCCATGCGTGTGCCCATGGGGCCAGTGATGGCGCTAGATATCGGCATCGGCATGCATGTCTTCCGCGCTTACACCGGCCACCGCCACTGGCTTTTTCATCGCGTCGCGGCGGAAAGGCTCGCCCAATTCTTGATTGAGGATGACTTCGATGAATGTGGTTTTGCCCTGGGTCATCTGTGCCTTGACTGCCGTGTTCAGCGCATCCGTCAGTTGCTCCATGCTGGTGACTTCTACGCCATCCAAACCACAGGCCTTGGCGATGCCGGCGTACGAAACGTTCTGATCCAACTCGGTCCCGACGAAATTGTCATCGAACCAAAGGGTCGTGTTCCGCTTCTCGGCGCCCCACTGGTAATTGCGGAAGATGATCATGGTGATCGGGGGCCATTGGTTGCGACCGATCGAGACCATCTCGTTCATCGAGATCCCGAAAGCGCCATCGCCCGCAAAGCCGACCACGGGGACATCAGGACAGCCGATCTTGGCGCCACAGATCGCCGGGAAACCATAGCCGCACGGCCCGAACAAGCCAGGGGCGAGGTACTTCCGGCCTGCCTCGAAAGTGGGATAAGCATTGCCAATCGCACAGTTGTTGCCGATGTCCGAACTGATAATCGCCTCTTGCGGCAGGGCGCTTTGGATCGCGCGCCAGGCCATGCGGGGCGACATTTTCTGTGGCTCGCGGGCGCGGGCGCGTTCGTTCCAGGTCGTGCCCGGATCGTCTTCTTCGTGGTCCATCGAACTGAGCATCTGAGCCCAGGCGGATTTCACCTGCGCGACAGTTGACTTGCGCTCAGCGCGATTGGCATCGCCCGCAGTGTCAGACAGTCGCGCCATGATGCCATCGGCCACTTTGCGGGCATCGCCGACAACACCGACCGTGACGGTTTTGGTCAGGCCGATACGGTCGGGGTTGATATCCACTTGAATGATCTTGGCGTCTTTGGGCCAGTAATCGATGCCATAGCCGGGGAGGGTGGAGAATGGGTTCAGCCGCGTGCCCAGGGCCAGCACCACATCGGCCTTGCTGATCAGCTCCATACCCGCGCGCGAGCCGTTGTAGCCCAGGGGACCGGCGAACAGCGGGTGCGAGCCGGGGAAGGCGTCGTTGTGTTGGTAACCACAGCAGACGGGCGCGTCGAGTTGCTCGGCCAGCGCCATCGAGGCGGCGATCCCGCCCTCGGCCAAGACCACGCCCGCGCCGTTCAAGATGACGGGAAACTTCGCGTTGGACAGCAGCTCAGCAGCGCTGGCGATGGCCGCGTCACCGCCCGAGGGACGCTCGAACTCGACAATCGCGGGCAGCGCGATATCGACGACCTGGGTCCAATAATCGCGGGGGATGTTGATCTGAGCAGGGGCCGAGGCGCGCTTTGCCTGCAGGATGACCCGGTTCAAAACCTCGGCGATCCGCGTGGGATCGCGAACCTCTTCTTGATAGGCGACCATGTCCTCGAACAGCTTCATTTGCTCGACCTCTTGGAAGCCGCCTTGGCCGATGGTCTTGTTGGCCGCTTGCGGGGTCACCAGCAACAGCGGCGTGTGGTTCCAATAGGCGGTTTTGACCGAGGTCACGAAGTTGGTGATCCCCGGCCCATTCTGCGCGATCATCATCGACATTTTTCCGGTCGCGCGGGTGTAACCGTCGGCCATCATCCCAGCGGTCATTTCATGTGCGCAATCCCAAAAGGTGATGCCGGCGCTGGGGAACAGATCCGAGATCGGCATCATCGCCGAACCAATGATCCCGAAGGAATGCTGAATGCCATGCATTTGCAGAACTTTTACAAAGGCTTCTTCGGTGGTCATTTTCATCGCGATCTCTCCCCGATACGGATCATTGCTTGGCTTGGTAACTAGTCACTCGGGCCCATGCGGGATAGGGCCAAAATACGCGGTGATTTAAGTCCAGAGTGGGGTCAGTGCATTGCGTCCAGGGCTTTGGCTATTAAGGCGACGCCTTGGGGGATTAAATCTGCCGAGATCGAGGAGTAGCCCAGGCGGTAGTAGTTTTTCGGTGCGTCTTCGGCGTTGAAAAACACCGCCCCGGGTTCGATCAATACGCGATCCTCGCGCAGCCGCTCGGCCAAAACACTGGTGTCAATGTGGTCCGGGGCGCGCATCCATATGCTTGAGCCGCCGACCACGTCACGGCCCGCGATATCCAACCCCAAAGCGTTTAGCGCGTCCTCCATCACCTGGCGGCGGGCCAGATAGGCCTGGCCGGTGCGGCGGATCATTGCGTCGTAGTGGCCAAGCGACAAGAAATAGGCGGCCGTACGTTGGATGTGGCCGGGCGGATGGCGTAGCACGGTGGCGCGTAGGGCGCGGGCCTCGCGGATGAAGGTGGCGGGTCCGACCAGATAGCCCAGGCGCAGGCCCGGGAAGAGGGGTTTCGAGAACGAGCCGATATAGATCACACGTCCTTCACGATCTAGCGATTTCAAGGCGGGCAGCATGGGTTTGAGGTAGGACATCTCGAACTCATAGTCGTCTTCGACCACCACCATATTGTCGATCGAGGCGCGCTCTAGCAACGACCGGCGCCGCTCGATCGGCATAGTGGCAGATGTGGGGCAGTGATGGCTGGGGGTTGTGAAGACGACGTCCGTGTCTGTCGGGATGGCTTCGGGCGGCAGCCCATGCTGGTCCACATCGACTGTGACCAGGTTGCAGCGGGACTGATACAGGATCTCGCGCAGGCCCGGGTAGCAGGGGTTCTCCATCACCGCCGTGCGGCGTTGGGTCAGCAGTACTTGGGCGGCAAGCCACAGCGCGTTTTGGGCGCCGAGAGTGACAAGGATCTCGTCCGACTGGGCCACGATGCCCCGGCGGGGCAGGGTGTTGCGGACGATGAACTCGATCAGTTTAGGGTCGTCACGCTGGTGATAGTCGGTGGTCAGCGCCTCAAAATCCTTTTGCCCCAGGGCTTGCAGGGCGCACAGCCGCCAATTGGCATGATCGAACAGGGTCGCATCGGTTTGGCCATAGATGAAAGGATAGCGGTAGCTGCGCCAATCCACCGGCTTGGAGATTGTCGGAATGGCGGAAAACCGGGTGCCGATCAGCCGCGGCCAGTCGATCGCATCGATACGTGTGGTTCGTGGCAGGTCGAAATCCGGTTTGCGCGGCGCCGTGTCCGAGACGAAATAGCCGGATCGCCCCCGCGCACTCAAATAATCATCCGCCACCAGTTCGGTATACGCCAGCGTCACGGTGATCCGGCTGACCCCCAAATGGGCGGCCAATCGGCGGCTCGAGGGGAGTTTTTCGCCCGGACGAAAGCGGCCTGACAGGATCCCTTCGGCGACCACGCCTTGGATCTGTTTTTGCAATGTGCCCCTGAATTCGGGGTCAAGGTGAAAGGTGGTCTCTGCGATAGCCATTAAACGTATATCCAGACGAGGCGATTACCGTCATCTGGATATATAACGTGCGGCACAGGCTTGCCACAGTGACATGTGACTGTCCTGATTAGAACCCATTCACGCCCAATCGGTGCTCTGCCGGTTTCAGGCCTCAGTTTCGGTGTTTGGTGTTTGCGCGAGAACGAACATCACTTGGTCACCGAATCCCGCTAACCAAATACCCGGGTCAAGGCGCCGTCCACGGCATCGGTGATCTGGTCGATGTCATCGGCCGTGGCGATCAGGGCAGGGCTCAAACACAAGGTGTTGTTGAACCCCGGAAGCGCGCGGTTGGTTCCACCGATGATCACGCCCTGGGCCATACAGTCGGCGATCACGGCAAGGACTTTCGGTTCCTCGGCGGGCTCTTTGGTGGTTCGATCCGCAACCAATTCAGCGCCCGCGAAAAGACCCTTGCCGCGAACATCGCCGATCACGCGGTGTTTCTCTTTCAGGCCCTGCAGGTTCGCCATCAAACGGTCGCCCATCAGGCAGGTGTTGTCGAGCAGCCCCTCATCCTCGATGATCCGCATGTTCTCGAGCGCGGCGGCCGGACCGGCCGTGCAGCCGCCGAAAGTCGAAATATCGCGGAAATACGACAGCTTATCGCTGGGATCCTCTTTGAACATGTTGAACACGTCCTCGGTGGTCACAAGGCAGGCAATCGCGGCATAGCCCGAGGCGACGCCCTTGGCCATTGTCACCAGATCAGGCTTGATGCCCCATTGCTGATAGCCGAACCAGGCGCCGGTACGGCCCAGACCACAGACAACCTCGTCCAGATGGATTAGGACGTCATATTTGGTGCAGATCTCCTGCACCGTCTCCCAATACCCCTCGGGTGGGGTGATCACGCCGCCGCCGGCGGTCATCGGCTCCAAGCAGATCGCGCCGACCGTGTCGGGGCCCTCGCGCAGGATGACCTTTTCGATTTCCAAGGCGGCGCGAACGCCATAATCGCCCACATCGCCAAACTGGCTGCGGTACTCCAAACAATGCGGCACGGGTATGAAACCGGGGGTATAGGGGCCATAGTGCGCGCTGCGCTCCTCCTGGCCACCGGCGGACAAGGCGGTGATGGTCGTGCCGTGGTAGTCGCGGTCGCGATACAGGATCTTGTTTTTGCGCCCGCCATAGCGCGTATGGGCGATCTGGCGGACCATTTTAAACGCTTTTTCATTGGCTTCCGAGCCAGAGTTCGCATAGTAAACGCGGCTCATTCCGGGCATTTTTTCGATCAGGCGCTCGGCAAAGCGGGCGGCTGGGACCGAGCCCAGAGTGTTGGAAAAGAAGTTCAACGTCATCAACTGGTCGCGGATCGCATTGGCGATGCTCTCGCGGCCATAACCGACGTTCACGGTCCACAGCCCGCCCGAGACACCGTCCAAATGCTCCTTACCCTTCGCGTCCCACACGCGCATGCCCTTACCCTCGACAATGATGCGGGGATCGATGGTCTCGTGCGGCTTGTGCTGCGTCAGATGGTGCCAAACATGGTTGCGGTCGGCTTCGACAACGTCACTCAGGTCATTAGCGTGCAGGGCAGTGTCCATAACGAGCGCTCCGAGATTTAGGGTTAAGGCGGGTAGGGGGCCAGGCCCCGGCAATTGGTTAAAACTGCCTAACCGACGCGCGGGCCAATAGGGCCAGACGACGCCCTTCCATAAGGCCAGCGGCGCCCGCGTGATACTGGCCCTTGCACTTTTGGCCAGTTCGGTTTGGACTTATCGGCGCTAGACAAAGTGGACCTATACGCGCAGAAATGTGCAGGGCTATAGTTTTTGATCAATCCCGGCAGGCATGATCGGGTGGAAACTGGCTGACACATGAACGCCAATGCAACATGGAGAGAGTATAATATGCAGATCAAATCAAAACTGATGGGCGCGGTGGCCGCCGTAGCGATGCTCAGCGGTGCACCTGCGGCCTTTGCGGCGGATGAAATCACCGTCGCCTATTTCTTGGAGTGGCCGATGCCGTTCCAATATGCCAAAGCCAAGGGCCTTTACGAGGAAGCGCTTGGAGTCGATATCAACTGGGTGTCGTTTGACACGGGAACCGCTATGTCGGCAGCTATGGCCTCGGGCGATGTGCAGATCTCGGTCAGCCAGGGAGTGCCGCCCTTCGTGGTCGCGGCATCTGCCGGTCAGGACATCCAGATCGTGGATGTGGCTGTCAGCTATTCTGAGAACGACAACTGCGTGGTGGCCGAAGCGCTTGAGATCGACAAGGAAAGCGCGGGTGAGCTGGCTGGTAAGAAAGTCGGTGTTCCGATCGGAACGGCTGCGCACTATGGTTTCCTAAGCCAAATGGCCCATTTCGGGGTTGATGTCTCAACGATGGAAATCGTCGACATGGCCCCTGCGGATGGCCAGGCCGCCTTTGCCCAGGGTAGCCTGGACATGGTCTGCGGCTGGGGTGGCGCGCTGCGCCGCATGAAAGAGGATGGCAACGTTCTGCTGACCGGTGCTGAGAAGGAAGAACTGGGTATCTTGGTGTTCGATGTGACGACAGCCCCCGCTGATTTCGTCGCCGAGGAGTCTGAGTTGCTGTCCAAGTTCCTGAAAGTGACCGCGGAAATGAATGAGATGTGGAACGCGGGCGACAAAAAGGACGAGATGCTGCCTGTGATCGCCCAGGACGCAGGTATGGATGTGGACGCTGCCGAGGCGACCATTGCCACCTTTGTCTTCCCATCGGTCGAGGATCAGTTGTCCGAGAAGTGGCTGGGTGGTGGTGCCCAGAACTTCATGGGCGGCGTAGCCGGTGTATTTGTCGATGCGGGCAGCATCGAGAGCGCGCTGGACAGCTACTCGGGTGCTGTTAATACGGCGCCGCTTGAAGGCGCCAAAGGCCTGTAATCTGACCTGAGCAAATGCTGGCTGGCCCTCTCTGGGCCAGCCAGTTGCTGTGCATGGGCGCAGTATAACCCAGGGCAGGGGTGGGCCATGACAGAACTCATAATTTCCAACCTTTCGATGCGTTTTGACTTGCCGAATGGGTCTGCGGTTCAGGCGCTTAAGGATGTGAGCCTGACCCTGAAGCAGGGCGAGATCATGTCGGTGCTTGGCCCCTCGGGTTGCGGCAAGACAACTTTGCTCAATATCCTCGCGGGGTTTCTGGCGCCGACGGAAGGCAAGGTTGAGTTGAACGGCCATCTGGTAATGGGCCCTGATGCAGAACGCGGTATGGTCTTTCAAAAAGGCGCGCTGTTCGAATGGATGAGCGTGCGCGAGAATGTTGATTTCGGCCCCCGGATGAAGGGGATGGCCAAGGGCGAGCGTGACAAGATCGCAAATCATTTGCTCGAGACCGTTGGCTTGCAGGATTTCAAGGAAAAGGCGGTTTACGAGTTGTCGGGGGGCATGCAGCAGCGCGTGGCTTTGGCCCGCTGCTTGGCGAATGATCCGGATGTTATCCTGATGGACGAACCGCTGGGTGCGCTCGACGCGCTGACCCGCGAAAAGATGCAGGGCTTGGTGCTGAAGTTGTGGAAGGAAACGGGCAAGACCGTCATCCTGATCACCCACTCGGTTGAGGAGGCACTGCTGTTGGGCGAGCGCCTGGTCGTTATGGCTCCGCGCCCAGGGCGCATCCACAAGGAATACCGCCTGCCGTTCGCCGAACGTGGGGTGAATGCCGACCTGCGGGACGTCAAGAAATCCGAAGGCTTCGCCGAGACCCGGGACGAGATCCTGTCGATGATCTGGGAGATGGAAGAAGAGATCATGGGCCGGACGGAGGCAGCGCAATGACCGTTCTGTTCTTTTACATCGCGCTTTTCGTGGGGGCGTTTCTGGCCGTCCGCGCCTTTCGCCGCAGCCGCGAGGCGCGCCATGACTTCACCAGCCTGAAAACGGTGACTTTTGGGGATGAAAGTGCGGTGCGGCCGGATCGCGCGGCCTCGATCATCTCGATCCTTGTGATCTTTTTGATCTGGGGTGCCTTTACCGGTTCGAAACTGATCCCGATCCATGTGCCGGGGCCCTTCGCGGGGCAGATCGAATTCACTTACACGGCAACAAATGCGGCAGGTGAAACGGACGAGGCGACGGTCACCGTTTTGGTCCACGAGCGCGGCACGGATGCCGAGGATCCGGCGATCGAGCCCGGCGATGGCTTTGCCAAGAACGATGCCGGCACGGTCGAGGAATGGCGCAGTGTGCTGCTGCGGGCCGTGCGCAATGACGAAGGTGACGAGGTGGCGGTGACGGCCATCAACGGCAAGGATATCGCGCCGGGACGCGCGGTCAAAGTCGACAATGGCACTGTGACCATGACCGCCAAGGGTTCGCTGAATTTCGCCCCCGCGAAGGGCATGCAGATGGAGCCGATCTGGCTGCCCGCACCCGAGGATGTGGCGGGCCGTTTTGTCGAGATCGCCAGCGAGGGCTATCAGAATTTCACCCTATGGGAGCATCTGGGCTTTTCGCTGATGCGCGTTGTCGTGGGGTTCCTTTTGGGCTCGCTGGTGGGGATCCCGCTGGGGTATGCGATGGGTCTGTCCGGCTGGTTCCGCGGTTGGTTCGACCCAATCGTCGAGTTCATGCGCCCGGTCCCGCCGTTGGCGCTGATCCCGCTGGTGATCATTTGGTTTGGTATTTGGGAGACGGGTAAAATTATCCTGCTGTTCCTGGCCGCATTGTGGATCATGACCATTGCCGCAAGGGCCGGGGTGTCGGGGGTGAATATCTCAAAAATCCATGCGGCCTACAGCCTGGGCGCGTCGAAATGGCAGATCATGCGCCATGTGATCGTGCCAAACTCGCTGCCCGAGATCTTCACCGGCGCCCGCGTGGCGATGGGCGTCTGCTGGGGCACGGTCGTGGCGGCCGAGTTGGTCGCGGCGCAAAAAGGCGCGGGGATGATGATCATCGCGGCCTCGAAATTCCAGCTTACCGACATTGTGATCATGGGGATCGTGCTGATCGGTGTGATCGGCTACGGCATCGATATCTTGATGCGCATGGCGGAAAAATGGCTGGTGCCGTGGAAGGGGCAATCCTGATCCCGGCCGATCTGTCGTAAAAAGTTCATTTGCGCAGGTTTCGAACTTCGCTACCACGGCGCTGAGCGCCGTCGGTTGGGGAGAAAGTCATGCCAAGCATCGCGGTAAATGGCCTGGGCCGGATCGGCAAAATCGTTTTGCGCGCGCTGATCGAAGAGGGGTTGGGCAGCCAGATCGCCCTGCTGAACGATGCGGTCGGCACACCCGAACAACACGCACTGCTGTTAGAGTTCGACACTGTGCATGGGCGCTGGGCGGCCGGTTTCGCCTTTGACGATGACAGCCTGACGATCAATGGCAAGCGCATCCCCCTGCAACGCCAGCGCCGGATCCAGGATCTGGCCCTGGCCGAACAGGGTGTTGACCTGGTGATCGATTGCACCGGTGTGTTCAAGACGCCCGAAGCTTTGCAGCCCTATTACGATGCAGGCGTCAAAAAGCTGGTCGTCTCGGCCCCCGTCAAACAGGCCCCGGCACTGAATTTGGTTTACGGGATCAACCACGACCTTTACGACCCCGCGCTGCACGATCTGATCACGGCCGCCAGTTGCACCACCAACTGCCTAGCGCCGGTGGTCAAGGTGATCCACGAGGGGATTGGGATCAAGCATGGCTCCATAACCACAATCCACGATGTGACCAACACCCAAACTATCGTCGACCGCCCCGCCAAGGACATGCGCCGCGCCCGGTCGGCGCTGAACAGCCTGATCCCGACCACGACCGGATCGGCCACCGCGATCACCCTGATTTATCCTGAATTGAAGGGGCGGTTGAATGGCCATGCGGTTCGGGTTCCGCTGCTGAACGCTTCGTTGACAGACTGCGTTTTCGAGGTCGAGCGATCGACCACCGTCGAGGAGGTCAACGCCCTGTTCCAAACAGCCGCCGAAGGCCCATTGAAAGGTATTCTTGGGTACGAGACCCGACCGCTGGTTTCGGCCGACTTTGTCAACGATCCGCGTTCTTCGATTGTCGATGCGCCCTCGACTATGGTGGTCAGCGGCACACAGGTGAAAGTCTATGTCTGGTACGACAACGAATGGGGCTATGCCTGGCGTCTAGCCGATGTGACGCGCATGGTCGCCGGGGCGATGTAGTGGAGGGCGCGGCATCCCGGCCCCAGGGGCTGTCGGCCTATATCGCCGTCACGGCCGCCTATTGGACTTTTATGCTGACCGATGGCGCCCTTCGGATGCTGGTGCTGCTGCATTTTCATACGCTGGGGTTTTCGCCCATTCAACTGGCCTATCTGTTCGTGCTCTACGAAGTCATGGGGGTTGTGACGAACCTTTGCGCGGGTTGGATCGCCGCCCGCTTTGGCCTGAATTCCACGCTCTACGCGGGGCTGGCTCTGCAAATCGCCGCGCTTTTGGCGCTCGCGGCGCTGAACCCTGCTTGGGGCGTCGGCGCCTCGGTTTTGTTCGTGATGACGGTCCAGGGGGCGTCGGGTGTGGCCAAGGACTTGGCCAAAATGAGTGCGAAGAGTGCCGTGAAACTACTGGCGCCCGAGGCCGACGGTACACTGTTCCGCTGGGTGGCGTGGCTGACCGGGTCAAAGAACGCCGTGAAAGGCCTGGGGTTCTTGCTGGGGACCGTTTTGCTGGGCCTGTTCGGGTTCAAAGCCTCAGTCCTGGCGATGGGCGTGGCCTTGGGGCTGGTCTTGCTCACCCTGGCCGCTCTGATGCCGACGGGCCTGCCCAAGGGCAAGAAAGGTGCCAAGTTCCGCGAGGTGTTCTCCAAGAACCGTAACATCAACCGCCTGTCCGCGGCCCGCGTGTTCCTGTTTGGTGCGCGCGATGTATGGTTCGTGGTCGGCATTCCGATTTATTTCTACGCGGTGCTGTCGGATGGCACTGTTGAGGGCAATCGGGCCGCCTTTTTTCAAATCGGTGGTTTCATGGCGCTTTGGATTATCGGCTATGGCGCGGTTCAGGCCTGGGCGCCCCGCCTGTTAGCGGCGCGGGGCCGGGGCATCGCCCAGACTGCCCGAATAGCCGCCCATTGGACCCTGGGCCTGGCGACCATCCCGGTGGTGCTGACGCTGGCCGCAATCGTCTTTGGGGGGCAAGGGGGACTAACGCCGATCTTGATTGTGGGGCTTTTGCTGTTTGGCTTTGTCTTCGCCGTCAACTCCTCAGTGCATTCTTATCTGATCTTAGCTTTTTCTCAGGCGGACCGCGTGACCATGGACGTCGGCTTTTACTACATGTCCAACGCTGCGGGGCGGTTGATCGGCACGCTGCTGTCCGGCGTCAGTTATCAAATCGGTGGCTTGCCCCTATGTTTGGGAACCGCGACCGCCATGGTGCTGCTCAGCTACTTTTTTGCCAGGCGAATGGCCGCCGGGGCAGCGGCAACACGCCGACCCTAAACATTCTCCAATCCAGAATCGCCCCCGTGATACGACTGCCCGTTGTTTCATCGTATGCCTCACACATGCCCTTCAAGCGAGCGGTTTGCTGAAAATTTGCTGAAAAATACAGCATATACCCCCGAATATGCTGCACTTGCACGGTTTGGCCGGGCCTGCCCAGATCTCGCTGCTTAGGTTGGCGCGGCCTGAAGCCAGGCTCAAAACGCCGTGCAGGGGATCTATCCTGGCAGATAACCACCCCCGCACGACGGCAACATCACAGCTGCGTGGCCTGCGTAGCAGTTCCGCCTCTTTTCAGAAAGGGGCCGCAGGCGCGCCGCCCAGACTGGGGGAAAGACCAGATGAATTCACCAAAGACGCTTGGCGCGCTGACGCTTGCGGTAACTCTGGCCAGCGGCGGCGCCGCTTTGGCGCAGGATTGCCCGATCAAAGTGGGCGTGCTGCATTCGCTTTCGGGCACGATGGCGATTTCCGAGACCACGCTAAAAGACACGATGTTGATGCTGATCGAACAGCAGAACGCGGCAGGCGGCCTGTTGGGTTGTCAGATCGAACCGGTGGTTGTCGACCCCGCCTCGGACTGGCCGCTGTTCGCCGAGAAGGCGCGCGAGTTGTTGACCGTGCAAGAGGTCGACGTGATCTTCGGCAACTGGACCAGCGTGTCGCGTAAATCCGTGCTGCCGGTGATCGAAGAGCTGAATGGCCTGCTGTTCTATCCGGTGCAGTACGAGGGCGAGGAAAGCTCGAAAAACGTGTTCTATACCGGTGCCGCGCCGAACCAGCAGGCGATCCCGGCGGTGGACTACTACCTTGAGGAACTGGGCGTTGAGAAATTCGCGCTGTTGGGCACCGACTATGTCTATCCGCGCACGACCAACAACATCCTTGAGCAGTACCTTAAGGACAATGGCATCGCCGCCGAGGATATCTTCGTGAACTACACGCCCTTTGGCCATTCGGACTGGGCGACGATCGTCTCCGACGTTGTCGCACTGGGCGAGGATGGTAAGCAGGTGGGTGTCATCAGCACGATCAACGGCGATGCGAACATAGGCTTCTACAAAGAACTCGCCGCTGCAGGCGTCAGCGCCGATGATATCCCGGTTGTCGCCTTCTCGGTGGGTGAAGAGGAGCTTTCGGGCCTCGACACCTCGAACTTGGTTGGGCATTTGGCGGCTTGGAACTACTTCCAATCGGCCGAGACCGAAGCGAACACAGCCTTTATCGAAGCCTGGAAGGCCTTCGCGGGCGCCGACCGGGTGACCAATGATCCGATGGAGGCCCACTATATCGGCTTCAATATGTGGGTGAATGCCGTGACCGATGCGGGCACGACCGATGTCGATGCGGTGCGTACGGCGATGTACGGGCAGGAGTTTCCAAACCTGACCGGCGGCACCGCCGTTATGCTACCCAACCACCATTTGGCCAAACCGGTCCTGATTGGCGAGATCACGGCCGACGGTCAGTTCGATATCATCAGCCAGACCGAGGAAGTGCCGGGCGACGCCTGGACCGACTTCTTGCCCGAAAGCGCCATTCTGAAATCGGATTGGAAAGACCTGGGCTGCGGGATGTTCAACACCGAGACGAACACCTGTGTGCAGTTGACCTCGAACTACTAAAAACGCGGGCGCGCGGCCCCGGTCGCGCGCTTTGTTCCTGCCCCAACGCGGATTTTCCCGAATGCTGCGATTTGTGTGCGTCTTGCTGGCGGCCATTTGTTTTGCGCCCGCCGTACAGGCTCAGGACCTGCAAACCCTGTTGCAAACCCATGCCGACGAGGTTGCCAAACCCTCGCGCCGCAGCGTGGGGGTCGTCCTGGAAGACCTGGTCGCCTCGGGTCTGCCGTCTGTCCCTGTTTTCCTTGAGCGCTGGCAGGGGAAAGAGGTCTGGCAGCGGGACACAGATGGCCTGTTTTTCTATGCGGAAAAGCAGGAAGACAGCACCTTTCGGCTGACGGATGTTAGTAACGGCGCAGCGGCAGGCACTGCCCCTGCGGGCAGTCTGACCCAGCTGAAACCCAATGGCGGGGTGCGCCGGGTGATCGCCACCGCATTGGTGCAGTTTCAGCTGTTGGACCCATCTTTGGCGCGCCGCACCATAGCGGTAGAGTCGATCGCGCGCCGGCCCAGTGCCGAGCAATTGGCGCCGCTGCTGGCCTCGGTTGAAGACGAGGCTGACCCGACGTTGCGTGCCCGCAAAATTCAACTTGCGAACTTCCTGTCAGCTCGTTTTGCGGAAACCCCCGAGGCAAGGATCGCGGCCATCGACAGCCTAGCAACGGACACAAGTGTCGAGGCACGGGCGATGTTAAACCAGATCCTCGCCACATCGTCCCAAGTCGCGCAGGTCTTGCCCGAGGACGCGAATGTGGCGCGCATTCTGACGCCCGGCACTGCTGATTTATCCGTCGATGTCGCCTATGAGCGCCTGGTCGCTGCCGAACTGGCACCGCCGCCGACGCCACCCGTGATGATCCGCGAAACCTTGGCCGCGCATATCGATGGCGGTTTTGCGGGTGGTGTGCCCTTGGCGCAGTTGAATACCGACGAGGCCCGGGAACGCGCTTATACGGCCCTAGCAAGGGCGGGGACCGTACCCGCTTTGGTGACGGTGGACGACCAACGGACAGCACTTGCCACGCATGTCTTCTTTGAGACCTATAAAGAACCGGACCCTGTCATCACGAAAGCCGCCGAAGCGGCGCAGGCCGCCGCGGCGACCCGTGTGGCCGCCGGTCAGGCGGTCGATCTGGCGCTGGATGCGCTGTCGCTCGCCTCGATCTATTTCCTTGCGGCGATTGGCTTGGCGATCACCTTTGGCGTGATGGGCGTGATCAACATGGCCCATGGCGAGTTCATCATGATGGGCGCCTACACGGGCTATGTCGTGCAGCTATTCGTTCCCGATTACACCCTAAGCATCCTCGTCGCGCTGCCGATGGCCTTTGCCTTGACCTTTGGCGCTGGCGTGGCGATGGAGCGCTTGGTGATCCGTTGGTTGTACCACCGGCCGCTAGAGACGCTGCTGGCGACGTTTGGGATCTCTATTGCTCTGCAGCAGCTGGCCAAGAATATTTTTGGGACACAGGCCCGGCCGCTGACCTCGCCCGCCTGGCTGGATGGCGCGCTGGTGATCAGCGATGTGATCCAGATCAGCTATATCCGCATCGCGATCTTTGTCCTGGCGCTGATCTTTCTGGGCCTGATCCTCTTCATCCTGCGCCGCACCCGATTGGGGTTGGAAGTGCGGGCGGTGACCCAGAACCCCGGCATGGCGGCCTCGATGGGGATCAATCCAGATCGGATCAATATGCTGACCTTTGGCCTGGGTTCGGGCATTGCGGGGATCGCCGGGGTGGCCATCGGGCTTTATGCCAAAGTGACCTCGGAAATGGGGTCGGACTATATCGTGCAAAGCTTCATGACCGTGGTGGTGGGTGGGGTCGGCAACGTTTGGGGCACCCTGGCCGGGGCGGCGCTGATCGGGTCATTGCAAAAGGGGATCGAGTGGTTCAACCCCTCGAACACGCTTGCCGCGCAGACGTACATGATCCTTTTCATCATTCTTTTCATACAGTTCCGACCTAAGGGGATTGTCGCCTTGAAAGGGCGCGCAGCGGGAGAGTGATAAAGTTGACTAATATACTCAAGAATCATCTAGCCCGGCCCACGCCTGCCATGTTAGTCTTAGATCGCGGGGCAATTCGCCCTGGCGAATTTGGAGGAGAACATGATGTTATTTACGACCCGTTTGCCCCTAGTCCTTTATGTGTTGGCCCTGCCCAGCCTGGCCCTGGCCGACGGCCATGCCGCGCCTTGTCCGATGAGCTACGACGATTTCGAGGTCGGCGTTCCGCACACCGACCTGGAAACGTGCCCCGCCTCGATGGCGGTCGAGGGCGCCTTCTGCCGCGTCTCATTGGTCGCCGAGGTCGCAACAGTCTTCGTTTTTTCCGACGAGACAAACTGTATCATGGCGACCAAAAGCTATTTCGACGAGCAGTTCACGCTGACGCTGAACTAAAGAGCGTTTCGGCGCGCACCTGGTTTGGAGGCGCGCCGTGGTGAGACGCCGATCCTTTATTGCCCAAAACCCATCGGTCCTGTGGTTCCTGCTGGTCTTGGCGCTGTTTACCCTGGTCGTGACGCTGATGTCCGAGTCTGTGGGGTCGGGGCTGATCTCGACCTCCTTCGTCAAGACCTTGGGTAAGACATTGTGCCTGTGCCTGGTGGCCATCGCGATGGATGTCGTCTGGGGATACTGCGGGATCCTCAGCCTGGGGCATTTCGCCTTCTTTGGGCTTGGGGGCTATGCCATCGGTATGTGGCTGATGTACGCGCGGACCGAGATCATCGTGACCGCCTCGCTGACCAATGCCGCCATCCCGCCCACCCCGCAAGAGGTTTCGGACGCCATCGCCACGCAAATCTTCGGCGTCGTCGGTGCGTCCGAGTTTCCCATGATTTGGGCCTTTGCCGACAGCCTGGCCTTGCAGTTGATCATGGTCGTCCTGATCCCTGGTCTGTTGGCGCTGATCTTTGGCGGGCTCGCGTTTCGCAGCCGGGTCACCGGGGTATATTTGTCCATCCTGACCCAGGCGATGACGTTGGCCCTGTCGCTGTATTTGTTTCAAAACGACAGCGGGTTGCGTGGCAACAACGGCCTGTCGGGGCTGCAGAACATCCCCGGTTTTCGGGGCACCCCGCAGGCCGAGATTTCGCTGTGGTTCTTCTGGGCCTCGGCCCTGGCCCTGGCGCTGGGCTACGTACTGTTTGCCTGGATCGTCTCGGGCAAAATGGGCAGCGTGATCCGCGCGATCCGCGATGACGAGGCGCGGGTGCGGTTCCTGGGCTACCACGTCGAAAGCTACAAACTGTTCGTCTTCACCCTGACCGCGATAATCGCCGCCATCGCTGGCGCGCTCTACTACCCCCAAGCGGGGATCATCAACCCGGCCGAGGTGGCACCGATTGCCTCGATCTATCTGGCTGTCTGGGTCGCCATCGGCGGCCGCGGGCGGCTCTATGGTGCGGTCATCGGGGCGGTCTTTGTGTCGCTGCTGTCCAGCTGGTTCACGGGGGGCGGGGCACCCAACATCGATCTGGGCGTTTATACCATTCAGTGGACCGACTGGTGGTTGGTGTTGCTGGGCCTATCATTTGTAGCGGTCACGCTGTTCTTCCCCAAGGGCATCGGTGGGCTGTTCGACTATTTGGTCAGGAAGCAGCCATGAGTACGCTTTTGGAGGTTTCGGGCGTTTCTGTCACCTTCGACGGGTTTCGCGCCATCAACAATCTGTCGATCCAGATCGGTGAACCTGAGTTGCGCGCCGTGATCGGCCCGAATGGCGCGGGCAAGACAACATTTATGGATATTATTACCGGCAAGACCAAGCCAGACGAGGGGCGCGTGCTGTGGGGCGAGAAAAACCTCTCGCTTTTGGGGATGTCCGAAAGCCAGATCGCACGGCAAGGGATCGGGCGGAAGTTCCAAAAGCCCACGGTGTTCGAGGATCAGACCGTGCGTGAGAACCTGGCGATGGCGTTGCGCAACCCACGCGGGCCGTTCGAGGTGTTGTTTTACCGTAAGACAGCGGAAGGTGCGGCCAAGATCGCCGAGATCGCAGCCGAGATCGGTCTGACCGACGCGCTGCCCCGCCGTGCGGGCGACCTGAGCCATGGCCAGAAGCAATGGCTCGAAATCGGTATGCTTTTGGCCCAAGATCCCCGCCTGCTGCTGGTGGACGAACCGGCCGCCGGTATGACCCCGGCCGAGCGCGAACATACCACCGACCTTTTGAAGCGCGCCGCTCAGACGCGCGCGGTCGTGGTGGTCGAACATGATATGGAGTTTGTCCGCCGCCTGGGCTGCAAGGTCACCGTGCTGCACGAAGGGTCCGTTCTGGCCGAGGGTAGCCTGGACCATGTGACGGCGAATAAAGACGTCATCGACGTCTACCTGGGGCGCTAGGCGATGCTGAATGTGGACGCACTGACCCTGCACTATGGGCAAAGCCAGATCTTGAATGGTGTCAACCTGGCGGCCCAACCGGGGCAGGTGACTGCCCTGATGGGCACAAATGGTGTTGGCAAAACCAGCCTGTTGAAGGCGATTGCGGGCCGACATCCCTATTCCGGTGGTCGGCTCAGTTTGGAAGGTGCGGACTTGAATCACCCAAGTGCCGTACAAGCAGCCCGCGCGGGCGTTGCTTATGTGCCCCAGGGGCGCGAAGTGTTCCCGTTGATGACCGTGACCGAGAACCTAGAAACCGGTTTTGCGTGTCTGCCGCAGGGTGATCGCAAGATCCCAGATCGCATCTATCAGCTGTTCCCCGTTCTCAAACAAATGGCAGAGCGTCGCGGCGGCGATCTGTCAGGGGGTCAGCAACAGCAACTGGCCATCGCGCGCGCGTTGATCACCCGACCAAAGGTGCTGCTTTTGGACGAGCCGACCGAGGGGATTCAACCGAATATCATCAAACAAATTGGCGAGGTGATCGCGCTGCTGCGCGATCAGGGCGATTTGTCGATTCTGTTGGTTGAACAGAACTTCGACTTCGCCTTTGGCTTGGCGGATCGTTTTTTTGTGATGAACCGCGGCGAAATACGCTTCTCGGCGTCTCGGGCTGAGGTGACCCGGGCGGTCCTGCTGGAGCAAGTCTCGATTTAGATCGTTTCCGCAGCCCCTGTCTCAAAAGGGTATTTCCGATTTTTTACGCCAAATTCTGAACTCCGACGCAGGGGGCAATGGCCTTCACTGGTTGCCGTGAGGGCAGTTCAAAAATAATCTGGAAAGATCAAAAATCGCTCTTGCGCGTTGTTTGTGTAGTGCGTAGATAGCGCTTCACTGATGTTGCGGAAGTGATGTTGGTTGTTATCTTGAGGATTTGGCGGGCTGT
>CALICM010000068.1 GCA_938049225.1 uncultured Paracoccaceae bacterium | reverse complement strand
TCAGCCCAGGGGAAATGGCAGAAACTGAACGGTGCCAACCGTATGCCCGAGATCATCCAAGGCATTGCATTCATCGACGGGATCAAACAAATTCAAACCGCCGCCTGATCACGCCGTCACCAACTTTTGGGCATAGCTCCGTTCTGGATATCGGGGTAGTCACTCAGACTACTGATGTCCGAGGGCTCTGACACAGACCTGTCCGCGGTTTCACCTGTGACACCTGGGTTTTGCGAGGTGGACGGGTCAGGGTTCGGGTCAACGATAGCCCCCATCAACTCCAAAGCGGTCATCAAGTATCTGCTGCGCTAGGCCCAAATCACCAGTTTGCTGGGCGGCTTCGATCAGCGGGAGACTGGCCACAAATCCATACCTCTCGAAAATCTCGGCATTTCGAGTATAAAAGGCCTCGGTGGCATCAGCACCAAAGTTGGCATAGCCCCATAGACCCGCAGTGAGATCCACAACCTCGCCCACACTGGAAAAGCCCTCTTCCAGGTTCGCCAGGACAGATTGAATGTCTTTATCACTCAGCAAGGGCTGCAAGAACGACTGCCAGGCGGCGTACTGACCTGCGGTCATTGGCACATTGGGGACGAAAATCAACTCAGGCGGGAAGTCATAGTACGCCAAGTCCATTTCAGCCTCTTGAACGAGCTGGTTCACCTGTAGCCCAGGGAATTCACCTACGAATTGTTGGAGCGTGTCCAGAAGATCTGCCTGCACTTCCCTAAGGGGCAACCCGTCGCTGTCGAGTTTAATAACTGAACTTTGGATGGCGAAGTCAGCAAAAGTATTGAAACCCTCATCTGGCGTTGTTGTGAACCGCTCGGCAAACCTGGTTAGCGCCCCAACGCTTTCGTCAATCGATAGGCTTGTGGGATCTGTGGGTATGAAATCGGGCCGAGACGGGGGGTTTTCGCGACGCACATAGTCATCGGGGCTTGGGTCGCCGCTGAAACTTGCCTGGATATCAGGGTAGTCCCTGCGGCTGGTGATGTTGGCGGAGAGATCCTCGAAATCGCCGCCTTGCTGAACGACCTCGATGGCGGAGAGACTTTGATCGAGGGTCGTACCATCGAGCACTTGATCTTCTGCAAAGAACTGAGAGGCCTTATCGGCGCCGAACCGATCAAAAGCGAGATCTCTGCCGATCTGCTCAAGGGCAGTCTGGGGGGTGAAGATACCATTGTCGAGGGAATACAGGATCCCGGCTATCGGTTTGCCGTCTTGCCCGTCCGAGTATCCCAGACCCTCCAGGAAGGACCGCCAGGCGGCTTTGGTTTCCGCTGGCAGTTCTTGACCTGGTGCGAAATCCAGTGCTCCAAAGGCCGCTGGCAGCGGCTGCGTGCCCGCGCTGTTTATCGGTATCGCAATGCCCTGCTGCAGGGCCGCATATTGTTCGGGCGTCAGTTCGATTGGCCCGGCCGTGGGTCCCGTTTCTGCGGTCACGATTTGGTCGTCTATACGCTGTTCCGCTTCCTCGTCGCTAATTCCATAGAATTCGCGGTTCATGATCTGGATCCGCGTTTCGTCGTCGTCCTCGGGTTGAATGCCGATGCTTTGTGCGAACTCTGGATCAAGGTAGGCATAGGGCGAGACCTCAAATTCGCCAACGCTGATCTCGTCGGGAAGAACACCGCCCAGATTTCCGGGAATTACCGAGATGCCCAGTTGGATGCCCGTGTCTGATGAACCCACATGTCTGGCAATGGTAACCATATCGCCGGTCAGGCTGTTCATCGAAGTTACTGAAACCGAGTTCAGGTTGGGGAATATATCTTGGTTCAAGGCCAACCCATTATATATCCCTTCGCCCACGTTTACATCTTCGGGTGTGAGGGCCGTCTGGAAATGCGGATCGAGCTCTTCTTCGTTGAATCTGATCGCACCCTCAACCGGATGATTGTGAACAAATCCGAGTTCCTTTGTTTGGGACATGTCGCTGTCAGCTTGCTGTCGATACACTGAGCGTTCATCGCCAATCGCGATCGAGCGACCGATCCTGTATTGCCCGCTGTGTTCATAGATCCAACCACTCATTTCGACATCACCGTTTCTCGGATCGCCGCTTGCGATGCTGATCTGGCGCAGCTGTTCGCCCAGGAACGTCTTAGCGTCATAAGCGCTGGCGAAGTCGGTGTTGTTGTTGATGGCCTCGACCAGGTCCGATCTCAGCAGAACATCCAACGTGTCCGCTGCATCGTCCGTCAGGGTACTTTGATCATAGCCATCCAACGACGTGGCATTGACCTGCTTCACATCGACCATGACGTTTTGTGACCCCGGCACGTGAAACAAGGGGAGTGGGACATCGACGTACTGTTCGAAGTGAAAACCTAAATCTACCGGAATCTCATCGCCGACCACTTCGAGGGCGCCGTTAGCGTCAGTACCGAAACGATCCGCAAGAATGGCTGCCGCTGTGTGAAGGCCGCCGTTCCGTCGAGCAGCCTCCAACACTGCCGCTGAAACGTTAATCGATGAAATCCCCGGCTGACTTGTGTAGCGGTCACGGAATTGCCGGAAGCTTTCTTCGCCGAAAGTATCTATCGCAAAGCGCGTGATCTGGTCATCAAAGACCAGGGCAACGTCAATTGACGAGTTATTGATCGTGGAAATGGTGGCCTCGACTGATGACTCATCGACGCCAAGCGTCCGAAGGAAACTGCGCCAATTGGCTTCGATCTCGGGGGACTGCTTACTTTCCGCGTCATAAATCAGATCCTCCGGGATCCCCGTAACGTCTTCCGGGACCGCGTCGCCTAGGCTCGCACTCAGGTCCGGGCCCGGCTGGGACCGATTTGCGTCGTCACCGCTCATCGCGCGGCTTGGGCCTGGGGTCGTGGCGGGTGGGGTGCCGTCGTCCTCCGAGTTCGTGTCGATTGAGAGGCCGCCCAGATCCACGCCCACCGCGACCCCCTCGGACTCCGGTGCCGGAGCAAGTTCAACAAATTGCCCTTCCTCCAGTGCGCGGGTCATTGCGGGATCCAGGTCGTAGAAGAACTCATAGAACTTGTTCTTTATGTCCTGCGCGGAGTCTGTCGATTCAGCCCCGATCACGTCCATTGTTGCCTCGTCGAGGACATCCCAGGTGTTGAACCTAACCCCCCCCACGATGATCGTATCCTGCACCGGCCGCCCGTCGAGGTCGGCGGGCTGGAAGGTGACGTTGGCCGTGCCATCCTGCTTGATGGTATAAGTCGTTAATTCTCCGCTTATGCTATTTATTGAGGTGACCGAGACTTCGTTTATGCTTGAAAGCCCTTCGATGTTCGCCACCTGTTTCAGCGTTTTCTCGGCTTGCGCTCTGTCATCGATAGAGATGATCGTTTGGCGCGACCGATTCAGGTAGCGCTCGCCGTCATGCGTGAATTCGTTGCCCCGCGCCGGATGAGGATGGACAACGCGCAGCTCGGTTGCCCCTTTGATGGACTCCTGAAACTGCGGCGTGTTTACTGTTCGTAAACTACCGATGCCAAGCGACTCACCCATGTAGTAAGCGCCGTCTTTCTCGAACACAAAGACGCTTGTTTCGACCTCGTTTGACAGGTTGTCGCCGCGGGCCGCGTGTGCCAGATCGCGCTGCGCGTTGCCGACGACTGCAGTTGCCTCGTCCAGGCTAGCAAAGGGGACACCCAACAAGTTGCGGAAGTTTTTCCCAGCTTCCGAGGTGGCCAGTGCCTCAACGACCGCCCTCTGCCCAGGGGAGGCCGTCGACACGGCAAGGTTTAGCAGGTCAACCTCGTCAATACGCGCAACGCTGGCGTAAAGGGTGTTAGACTTGGGCCCCAAAAATAAGGGGTACTGCAGCTCAGATTTATATGGCGCGTCTTGTGAGGTTTCGCCATCGACATCCAGGGCAAGCTCTGTCTCCGAGTCGTTGTTCGTCACTACATCTTCACTCTCAACATCAGCAGGTTCGGCTGCCGAAACGTCGGGCACGGGGGGTTGATTGATGTCAGCCAAAATCACCTGAAGCCCGTTCAAGTTCCCTTCTGCGTTCCATTGCGCGAGGGCTGCGTTGGTGTAGGCGTCTACAATTTCTGATGTGGCATCCGGGCCGACCGCGTCCGCGATTGTGGTGCGCACGTAGGCCTCGATCGGATCGGGTGGTCCGTCAAGGTTCTCGTTTGGCACATTTAGCGACGTCTCGGTTTGTTCGCTGCTGTAGCCATCCCCCTCTTCTTCTGGGTCGATGTATTCTGGGGTTCCGCCGGTTGTGACGGGTGGGGTGCCGTTGTTGCCGTCGTTGCCGTCGTTGCCGATGCCGCCGGTGGTGTCGGGCTCGGGATCTTGCTCCGGTGGCGGATTGTTGTTGCTGTTGGTGTTGTGTGGGGTTTCCGAAGGGTTGCTTGTCGAGTTCTCGTTAAGGGAGAGTTCGCCGTTTGCGTCCCATTGGTTGAACGGGTTGGCCGGTGTTTCGAAGAACGCGGTTTCGGGTGGCGTTGATGTTTCGATGGTCGTTGGTGTGGTGAGCGGCTGTGGTGTCGCGTCCAGGGGGGGGGTGTTTGCGTTCGGCTTGAAGGGGGTAAATGTGATATCTGGGGGACTTTCGACCGTCAGGACGTCAATCGGTCCATCCGTGGTGATGTCGGATATGACAGGGTTTGGATCGACGGGGAGTGTGCGGGCGACCAGATCACCGTTCTTGAGCAGATCGAGCGCATTCGCTTTTGCGTCTTCCAGTGTATTGCCGTCCAGCCGTCCGCGATAGGTATTGCCAGCATCGGTGGTGTAGGTGATGTCATAGACATTCGCCCCGTCCTCGACGCTGCGGGTGATGGTTGTGTCCAGTCCGCCGATGTTGAATGGTATGATCGGGCTGGGCTGGCCCGCAACATTGGGCAGGGCGTTCAGCTGATACAACTCATTGAACGCCGCATTCGCCCCCGCCAGGTCGCCGCCGACTTGCAACGGTACAGAGCGATTGCCCGTGATCGCCTCGAAAACCCCATCGGCGTTCTGCCGGATCTCGAAGGTTACCGGCCCATCGATCCCCTCGACAGTGCGGGTTGGGGCCGCTTCGGGGATTGTAAAGCCGTCGAGATCAATAATGTTGTCGGCGAAATCTGCACTCGTCGCAGGGGTTATCGTGACGTTAGGCACTGTGCCGACGGACGGTCCGGTGGGTGCGCTGGGGTTTGGGTTGGCGAGGTCTGAACCTTCGATATTGTTCACGGTGGCGACGGAATTCGGTGTCCCAACGACTGTCGCGGCGGTCGCCAGCGCGACATCATCGGCGATTGTGCTCGCGGCGGTGCTTGGATTGACTGTGCTTATCGCGCTGGTCGAGGGCGAAACGACCGTGTAGTCTATCGGCCTGGGGGCCCCAACCGGGGCAGGGCCGACCAACGTATTGATGCGGTTCAAAGTGGCTTGTGCCGCGGCGTCAGGGGGAGTCCTCAGCAAGTTATGACGCAAGGCAGCCACGACATCGGGCAATTGCTCGAAGCCAGCCCTTAGTGCGTCATCCGAAACGCTGTTAACCACTCGAATGACCTCGGCCCGGGGCGCAGATCTCGTCAGATTGGCGAGGTCCTCGGGCCCGAAGTTGCCCTGCAATCGAGCGACGGTTGTTGTTGTGCCCGGTCTTTTCCCCAAGAACAGAATCATCGGAACAAAAACTTCGCCGAACTCAGACTGTTTTGAATTCAGATCCAGGTGAAGAAAATCTGCGATCTCTTTTTCTATACTGTCGACAAAAGCCTGAGTTTGGTTTTGACCGGTTGCCGCTTGGGAAAGAGCTTCGTAATGCAGAGGGTTGTTAATGCCTGTACGTGTCCCGTCGTAGTCGGGATTGATGAGGGATATCCCGTCATCGACTAGGTCTTCCCAGATTTTGGCGATCCCCCCTCCCAGGGCAACTGTACCGCGCACGGCAGTCTCGGGAATAGAGGCTATCTGCCCCCCCAATGTGAAGACTGGTTTCAAGAATCCACCGCCCAGAAAATCCCAGGCGTTCCCGTCGAGTTGGCCCTGTTCAAATGTCCCGCGATTGTTTTCCGGGGCGTACAAGTCCTCGACGCCTTGGACCACACGGTCCCAGATCAATCCGTCCTTACCGAAGTCTTCCGGGGTGACGGGGCGGTTCGATTCAAAGACCGTTGCATCCGGGACCCACAGCCCCTCGCGCTGCGCGATCACGCGCACTTCCCAATTCCCGGTGACTTGGTTTTGTACTTGATAGAGAACAAATTCCTTTCCCTGCCAGTCTTTGCTGTTGAAGGTTTGAAGAACCTCGACCTCTCCCACAGCAGCGGGGCCTTGATACTCCACGGCGATCTCGCTGGCGGCCACGTCCAGGGGTTGTGCGGTATTGGGAACTGCATCGCTATAGAGTTCCACGTTACTTGGGGTGAAAATCTCAGGATCTATAACATCTGTGACCGTGCCAAAATTGAAGCGGCCATCTTCCTGGGCGATTTGCGTGGAATAGGTGTCGGCCAGCCTGAGCCAGGTCAGTTCGGGGTCCTCGGTCGGCGTGAGTGTGAATTTGGCCGCCGGGGGGGGAGTTCGAATTCCGACACGCGCAGGCCGGTATCGTCGAGGGCAAGACGGATGCTGCTGTCAGCGGCAGGCGGCGCGGCAAAATCAAAGGCGGGTGCCAGATCTGGGTTGTATTCACCGAATAGGGGGCGGGGGCCTAAGATCTCGTATGCGCTGCCCTGCGGGAAGTTCTGCACCGCCCCCTCAGGCAGGGATATGTCAAAGGTCTCGCCCGTTGTCGTCAGGACGGGTGCATTGACCATTGCCAGGGGTGTAAACGCCCCAAGCGTCCCTTCATCGATCGCCTCTGCCTGTTCCAACACGGCCTGGGTGTTGCCCGCATCGAATTCTGGCAGCTGAACATCTTCAAGGAACTGGGGCTGACTGGACGCTGGTGTTTCGTTTGAAGTGGTCAGCAGATCCAGGTCCGGATCGGCCTCTGGGTCTGTGAAGGGGTTGGGCGGCAGGGTCGTCTCGTTGAAATCGATCTGCTCGCTCCCAAAGATGAGCCGGGCCCCATCGTCATCGTCGCTGTTCGCGCCGACATCCGCTTCCGGATCTTCATCCACCGTTTCTTCAGTGTTGGTCAGCCCGGTTGGTGCAAGGTTTGCATCCAGATTGAGGTCGGCGTCGGCGTCGGCGTAGGGGTTGTAAGCGATGATATCCTGTTCATCGCGGGGGAAGGGTATATTGAGGTTTGGCTCATCCGGGGGGGCGGTGGGTTGGCTGGTCCCAAGGGCGCCGCCGGTGCCCAGGATGCCGGCCAGTTCTTCAACGAGCGCTTTGCCATCGACGGTTCCGGCATTGATATCCTCGATCAGGCGATCGATGAAGTCCGGTGTCAAGCCGGCCGCCTGAGCTTCGGGCGGCAGATCGTCGAAGAGACCTTGCTTGATCGCATCGCTCAGGGCGCCGGTCAACAAGCCGGAAATGTCGCCTTGTGCAATCTCCTCGCTGGCGTTGAGGAGGCCGTCGGTGACCCCCAAGATGAGGCGCGGGGTGCCGTTTTTGCCGACGGTGATCCCAGCAATAGAGACCGCCCCGTCGAGGATGGTGAGGGGTGAGCCTTGCTCGATACCGTCCAGAACGACGGCGGTGGCTTTTATGCCCTTCCCGATATCGATAGACAGATCCGCAATCCCGCTGGGCCCTCCCACGCCCGCGATCCCGCCGAAAGTCAGTGCGGCGTTCCCTAAATGATCTAGAAGACCACCTTCGAAGCCTTCGGCACCTGCGACCACCAAATCGCCAACAGCCGGAAGAAAATAGCGCGTGCTAGTGGCTGTAAGGCCTGCGGAAGTGAAAGACGCACTTCCCGCCGTTGCCGCGTCGAGGGCAAGCAGGGCCCCGGTCTTAAGGTTAAGCTGCCCGTTCTCGGACAGATACGCGGCCTTCATCATAATTCCGAGGGCCAGAGCGGGGGTGAAAGCCCCCCCGATCGCGATCAACGCTTCGCTGATGAGGCCGAAGGCCGCCAACTTCATACGGATCTCGGGCGGGATGTCCTGCAGTGTCGTGATCTGGTTGTCGGGGCCGACCGTATAGATCGACTCGATAAAGTCGCTCTCACCCGACAGGTTGATCTGGCTGAGGATCTCGTTGGTCTCGGGGTCGCGGGCGATCAGCTTGGGGCCGTCAGGGGTCTCGACCATCTCCCAGCCTTCGCCCTGAAGCTCGACGATGTCTTGTTCGTGGATCTCGGTCTCGTCCGCCCACATCCACGAGGCGGCTGTGTCTTCGAGACTGAAGTCGCCCTCGAAGGTTGGCTGGATCTGGACGTAGTCGTTGCCATCGCCCAACTGGATCCGGCTGCCGATCGCCTGACCGCCCAGGAAGAACTGATCCTCGCCCGCATCGCCGATCACGTCGACATTGTCGATTAACGAGTTCTGCTGGGTCGTAAAAACAATACCGTCGTTGTCAGCCTGAACGGTGCTGTCGACCAGCGACGCACCACTGCCCACCGTGAAGTTGAGCGCGCCATCGGCATCGAGTTGCAGGTCGGTGGTGGTACCCGAGGCAACAGTGACGTTGTTGTCACCCCCGTCGGTGTCCTGATCGATCGAGACATTTTCGCCAGTATAAGTCACGTTGGTCGCGACATCGAGCCGATCCTGATCGTCGTCGATCACCAGTTCGGCCGCGCTGCTAGTGGTCAAGTTCAGCCCGCCGCTGCCCCCGGTCAGCGATATCCCCGTCGCATCGACAACGGTGACATTCGCGTTGCCCTGGCCAACCTCGTAGATCGAGCCGTTGCCGCCCAGATCGATGATGGTGCGATCACCCACATCGAACGCATCCCCCACCATCTGTCCTTCGGTTTTCAGCAGGATCGTGGTCGTGCCGGTCAGCAAATCCGGATCGGTCGTCTCGAGCGCTTCGCGCAGGAAACCGCTGGTGCGGGCGTTGTTGAACCCATCGTCAATAAAATTGTCACCGATATCGATGGTCAGCGCGGGTTCACCGCCGGGGCGGCCGGTGACGCGGGCGCCGATCGTTTGCAATCCAGCTGGGTCGCGATCATGGTTCTTCTCGCCGTTCGTGTAGCGGAACTCTTCAATGACCGTCGCTTCCGCTTTCCCCAAGCCCACAACCTCGACGATCCGGTTGAATTCAGTCAGTTCGTCAAACACAGTAAGTCCGGCATCGCGCACCACCACGTTATGGGTCGCATACAAAGCCGGGGTCACCGTGTACCAGTTATTTGAAAATTGACGGCCACCGCGCGGACTGTAGTTGCCCACAAGCTCGTTTTTCAGGATCCTGCGGATGCTCGCATCTGGTTCCAACTTGGTATCGAGCCAATTGAAAAACGGCGTATCCACACGACGGTCTGTCTCGGTATTCCAAATACGGAAGTCGCCCCATTCGTATACGGTTGGGTCATCCGGATCGCCCGTCTCGACGTCGCGTTTGGGATTGAACTGAACCTCAACTTGCGGATGATGTCGCGTGATCCAGTTGATCAGGATCTCGGTAAAGGCGCTGTCGTGGCCTTGCGCCAATTCATCGATCGCCGTGAGTTGTGCCGCACTAGGCCCCGTGGCCAGGTCAAAACCCTCGGCCAGAACACCTTCGATATCCGCCGTCGCCTCGGCCGAAATCTCGGCCAGCGCAATGCTGCCCTCGGTTTCGATATCCAGACGCCCGCTGCCTGCCTCAAAGAGTGCGTCGATGTCGCCTATGATCTGAGGATCGGCGGCAAATGCGTCCCGTTGGCCTTGCGTGATAACCCCAGCCGCAGCCCATTGATCCAGCGTGGCCAGCGTATCGGCAAACTTCACCCGTCCCGAGAGCGTATATTGCCCGTGGTTGAGGAAATGCTCGGTCGCTTTGACTTCCAGTTCCTCGCCCGACAGGCCCTGCGCCTCGTAGTGCTCGCGCACGTTCGGCAAGCGCTGCATATAGGCTTGCGGGTCGAAGATTAGGCTGCGCGGTTCGGTGTTGCCTACGTCGGCATGGTGATCTATGCCCGCTTGCCCATTGGCGCCCAGGGTGTCGGCCAAATCCCCGTGGGATGCGATATAGATCAACCCCTCAAGCTCGGTCTGCGGCGGCTGGTCGGCAGCCGCAATGCCTTCAGCATCGCCAACCACCTCGTAAAGCGCGGCATCGAAAGTCTGCGGGAGCGGCAGGCCCCCGATCTCGTAGCGGCCTTGGTTGATAAAATGCCGCGTGGCGGCGATCAGAAGCGCGTCGCCCACAAGCCCTTCGCTTTCGAAGTAAGTGCGGACGCCCGGATGCGCGGCCATATAGGCCTCGGGGTCGAACAGGATGCCTTTCCCCTCGGCCTGGCCAAATTCGTCGAAATGCTGCAGCCCTCGCAGGCCATTGGGACCAAACTCATTCGCCAGGTTCTCGTAAGAGGCAATGTAGCGCAGCCCGTCAAGCTCAGAGATCAAGCTCTTTGCCGCCGTGCCTTGCGGCGACGCCCCAAGCGCAAGCGAAAGAACATCCCCAAACGCCCCGGGCGAGGCCGCAGGCGGACCCGATTGCCCCGCCAGCGTATAGCGGCCGTGATTCAAAAAATGCTCGGCCGCTTTGATTTCCAGTTCCTCGCCCGAGAAGCCTTGCGCCTCGTAATGCGTCCGCACGTTCGGCAAACGCCGCATATAGGCCTGCGGATCGAAGGTCATAAAACGCTCTTCGCCGGACCCAAGCGCCTCGTAATGGTCCAGGCCCGCCTGCGCATCCGCGCCAAAAGCATCCGCCAGATCGCCGTTCGAGGCATTATAGATCAGCCCCTGCAATTCCGATGTCGGTGGCCGCTGCCCAGCGGGCACATGCGGCGCCCCTTCCGTTGCTTCGCGCAAAGCGTCCTCGAAAGTGCCTGGCACCGGCACGCCCGCGAGTTCGAACCGACCACGCGAAATGAAGTGCCGCGCCGCCGCCTCGTGCAGTGCCGTGCCGCTTAAACCCTGCCCCTCCAGAAACGCACGGACTTGCGGTCGTTGGGTCAAATAGGCCGCAGGGTCAAAGGTTGTCGTCCGGCCCTCGTCCACCCCAAACTCGTCAAAATGCGCAAGCCCCTCCTCCGCATTCGCCCCAAAAGCGTCCGCCAAATCTTTGTGCGAGGCGATGTAACGCAGCCCATCCAATGTGCTCGTCAACGGTGGCTGAGGCCCGGTCGCAACCCCCGGCGCAGAGCTCCCCACCGCCTCTAAAACAGACCCAAAGTCCTCCGTCTCGGCCCCTTCGGCTGCAACCCCTGTACCTTCCGACGGCGTCTGAAAACTATAGTCGTCCATGTCCAAGCGCCTCTTGCGGTAACGGATCACGTGGCATCCAAGGTGGCCACCTCCGTTTCACGTGACAGCATAGGTCAGCCAGTTCCAAACAACCTATCCGCTTGGCACCCAGAAACTCTACGCATGTACTGAGGGGAGTGGGCAAAACTTGGGGGCCATGGGCGATGTTATCGTAGGGGAAGCCTCCATGGCGTATCCGTCCGGTCCTTCCGCTCAAACGATCAGAGCGGCACGCAACTGCGCTGTGACGTTCAGAAGCTCTTCTGGCTCAGCGGCAGGAGCTTCGCTGAAGGTGAAGTCTTTCTGGATTATGTAGCGGGTTGATGTGATGTCGGTGTTTTCGTGAAGTGGCAATACATGCGCATGAGGGATGTCGCCGCCGGTATAAAGGAAGGCCACCTTTTCGACATTGAATATCTGTTTTTGGATGCGAACGAGGCGTTGGCCACCTCTATTATATGCGCGGCGATATCAGCGGGCATATTATCGAAATAGGGATAATGCGCGCGCGGTAGGATCAGAGCATGGCCGGGTCGGATCGGATGGAGGACAAGAATGGCGAAAATATCCTCGTCCCGATAAATCTCATGGGAGGTCGGGTTGGCAGAGAGCTGGCAAAAGAGACAATTCAGGGACAACTGTGCTCGCTTTCAGTTGCTTCTGCTGGGCCTGGAAGGACCAGAACATTGCACTGCACCGCGTAGTTCCACGGCATGAGTTCATCGATGCGATTGATCTTGTGATCCGGCAGGCGGTCGAGCACCCATGTGAGCCATGCTTCGGGATCAACGTCATTCATCTTGGCGGTTTCGATGAGGGTATAGGCGATGGCAGCGGCTTTTCCACCTGGTCTTCACGCTGCCAGCCGAGATCGCTCACATCGCTTATTGGAACAAGCGCGCAGTCTACGGGCTGCTGTTCAAAGCATCAGCTGAGACGGTGGCGACCATTGCCGCCGAATCCATATCCAGCGGGTCCTGTCTATCGGGGGCAGTTCTTGGAAATGTGAAAACACGCCACCTGAGTGAAGAAGCAACCCTCAAAAGTGTCAAAATTGGTGGAAGTTGTGTTCTTACCCGACAAAAGTTGCATCTCTAGCCGGACAAGTTGCGATTCATGCCGGACGGCACAAAAAAAGATGCTTGGCTGGGGTGGTAGGATTCGAACCTACGATACACGGTACCAAAAACCGCTGCCTTACCACTTGGCTACACCCCAGCAGTGGCGTGGGTTTTAGCGGTGGGTTTTGGGGGCCGCAAGCAAAAAGCGCGGTGTATTTACAGCCTTAACGGATCCGCCTTAGCAAGGGTGTCGAAGGACATCAGAGCGCGGATAAGATCCGGCATTTGAGCGAGGGGGATCATATTGGGGCCATCCGACGGGGCTGTGTCGGGGTTCTGGTGGGTTTCGATGAACACCCCAGCGATCCCCAGGCTGACGGCAGCGCGCGCCATGACGGGGGCGAACTCACGCTGACCGCCGCTTGAGCCGCCTTGGCCGCCGGGCTGTTGCACCGAATGGGTGGCGTCCATGATCACAGGATAGCCGGTTTGGGCCATACGGGGCAGGCCGCGCATATCAGCGACCAGAGCGTTGTACCCAAAGCTGCTGCCGCGTTCGGTCAGCAGGATGTTCTCGTTGCCGGTCGAGGCCACTTTGGCCGCGACGTGATCCATGTCCCAAGGGGCCAGGAACTGCCCCTTCTTGATATTCACAACAGCGCCGGTTTGGCCCGCAGCAAGCAACAGGTCGGTTTGCCGACATAGGAAGGCGGGGATCTGCAGGATGTCGACGGCCTGCGCCGCAGGGGCGCAATGATCAGGCGCATGGACGTCTGTTAGCACAGGACAGCCAATCTGAGTTCGAACCTCGGCCAGAACGCGCAGGCCTTCGTCCATACCCAGGCCCCGCTGGCCAGTGACCGATGTGCGGTTGGCTTTGTCATAGGACGCTTTGAACACATAGCCCGCGCCCGCCATGGCACAGGCGGTGGCCATCGCCTCGGCGATCATCAGGGCGTGGTCCAAGCTCTCCAACTGGCAAGGACCGGCAATCACGGAAAGAGGCGCGTCGTTGGAAAACGTAACGGATCCGGCGCGCACGCTTTTCATCACGGTCATACGCTGACCTGTTCGCGCAGAATGGAAACGGTGAGCGAGGCCATAATGTAAATTCCCATGAAGATCAGAAAAGCGATGATTGTGTTCTCGACCTTACGCGGATAGCTGGGTTCCTGCGGGGCAACGGGGGCGACGCCCAGCGACAGATAACGCACCTGGCGGGTCGCTTCGGTGCGCGCGGTGGTGACCGAGGCGATGGCCTCTTGCAACATCAATTGGCTGGTGGCCAAGCGCAATTCGGCGCTGCGCAGCTCGCGACTGATTTGCGAGAGCGAGGCTGATGTGGCGGATTCTTGGGTGAACGAGCCGCGCAACTCTCGGATACGCTCTTCCAGCCGTGTTATCTCGGCCTGTGCGACGGACACCTGACTGGGGTTGGGGCGCGGGTTGTCCATGATCTGCGCCAGGGCCAAGCGCTTTTTCTCAAGCTCCAACTCCAGCGCGTTGATGATCGACATCTGGGCGCTCAGCTCGACCTCGGCACTCATCACACCGCTTTGCTCTTGAAGCTCTTGGACACGTAGCTCGTTTTGAATGGTGCGTTGCTCGGCCTCCTCGAAAGTGGCGATCGCGGTCTCGAGTTGGTCGCCACGCGCCTCAAGGGTCAGGCCATCGACGCGCTCCTCCGCATATTCGATCAAGGCCTCCGAGAACCGTTGCGAGGCTTCCGGTGTGGCGGCCACCACCGACATGCGCACCAACCCCTCGGTCGGATCGTAACCAATGGTCACTTTGCCTGCGAAATACTTATAGGCGTCGTCCATCGTTGCGTCGGCGGGCAGGCGCTGGATTACGTCGATTTCGGGGTTTTGGAAGTGGCGGACATAGCCGAAGTCGCGGTTAAGGCGCGCAAAAGCCTCGCGTGAATTGAGATATTCCTGCACGACGATACTATCTTGCGAGGTGGCGAAACCAGTGCCCGCCAGCAGCCCGCCCAATCCGCCCCCCGCCGACGGGTTGTCCGAGGTTTGAATGACGAACTTGGATTCCGTTTCGTACATGTTGGTCGCGACGAACATGTAATAATAGCCCATCGCCATTGTCGGCAGGATGACAAAGACAAAGATCCGCAGGAACATCGCCAGCAGGCGTTTGCGGCGGCGGGCGATCAGCCCGGCTTGTATTTCAGCGATGGCCGCTTCGCGTTCCTCTTGCAAAGATTGCGCGTCTTCCTCGGTCAGGGCGACGGCGTTCTTGTTTTTGGGATCCGCAATGACAGGCAGTTGACTGCCCTGCCCCGCTTGCCGGGCCAGATCCAGCATGGTGCTTTTGTCTGCCATCACGTCGATGCCCTCGTCATGTAGCAGATGCAGGGCATGGTTGGCGTTATAGGGCTCAAGCCCCTTGGCTGTGGCGACACGCAACGCCATGCGCTTGTGTTTTAGCGTCACCATGCGGCCATTGGGATCTTCGAAGGGCGGCAGGTCCTTGGGATGTGGCTTGTCCGAGGTCGCGGCCGCCGCCTTGGCAGCGCTTTCTGCCGCCGCGCGCTCTTCGCGACGCTTTCTGCGCCGTTCCGCCCGGGCCTCTGCTTCGGGGTCTAGGGTGGCGTCATCTGCCATTCTATCGTCCACTCGCTTGTTTTTGGACTGCCTTATGAGCCGGAAGAACGTTGTATTTGTACATCTCCGCCGCCGCCTCGAGCGAATTGAACATATGTAAGCGCCCATCGCGCAGCACAGCCGCTTTTTGGCAGTATTCCTCAAGGATCTTTGGTTTATGTGACACGATCACCACCGTCGCGGTGCGGAGCCGATCATGTAACAGGGTGCCAGCCTTGCGGTTGAACTCAGCATCCATTGTCGAGGGCATGCCCTCGTCCACCAAATATATGTCGAAATCCAAACTCAGCATCAGGGCAAATGTAAATCGGGACTTCATGCCTTGGCTATAGGTGGCCATGGGCATGTCGAAATACTCGTCGATATCGACCATATAGCGGCAGAACGACTCGACATAATCTGGGTCCAGACCGTAAAGCCGCGCGATGTAGCGCGCGTTCTCTTGACCCGACTGAACCTGGGCGATGCCGCTGACCACGCCCAAAGGGAACGAAATGCGCGAGGTGCGCATAATCTGCCCTTCGTCCGGTTTTTCCAGCCCCGCCATCATATTGATCAAAGTTGTTTTGCCGGTGCCATTGGGGGCAAGGATGCCCAGGCTTTCGCCCAGATCGATTTTGAAGCTTGCTTGGTCCAAGATCACCTTGCGGGTCACACCGGTCCAGAAAGATTTACTGACGTTCCTGAATTCGATCATACCGATCTGTCCATGGGCGGCTGACTGGGGCCGCTTGCCGTTCCCAGGGTCTAACGCTGGCGGTCTTGTTGGCTCGTCCCCTATCTTACCTAATGGGGGGGCGGTAAATAAAGGGGTAAAATCCGTGAGCCGGATTTCCCCGTCGTCAGCTAAGAGCCCAACCGAAAACTAAGTTGAGTGATTTCAGCCAGTTGTGATTCCCTGTGGTTGCTAAACCTGGAGAAAATCATGCCTTGGACAGAAATCACTCGCCCGAACTATGACCGACGGAGTCAACGTTATGCAAGCGAC
>CALICM010000067.1 GCA_938049225.1 uncultured Paracoccaceae bacterium | reverse complement strand
CTGCTCCGCAGATCACCATACCGGCCAGCGGCTTCTGAAAACGCCGCACTTAAAGGCCTGACAGAAGACCGCACTTGATCACATGCTCATCGGAACAAAATCTTCTTGCATCACGGGCGGCAACCACAGAAGACTCTTAGCGGCGGATCAGCTTATGCTGGCGGTCCAGGTTAACATGGTTCTTGTCGCCGGAATGAGATTTTCCGTGTTTCTTGGTCCAGCGGGCGTCGGCTCCTCACCAGCCTTGATCGCCTTGTTTTCTTCTTGCGTGTTGTGGTTCTTCGGCACCGGCACAATGGTGGCGTCGAGGATCTGCCCGCCCCGCGCGATGTAGCCCTGCCGCGCCAGATAGCCGTCGAATTGTCGAAACAGCGCCTCCACCAGGCCCGCCTTCGACGGCCTTTCGCGACAGAGCCAAGACCGTCTTAGTGTTGGGGCCCGGTCCTCCATGCCCAAACCAAGGAACCGCATGAACGACAGCCGGTTGCGCACCTGATACTGGATCTGATCCTCGCACAGATGGTAGAGCGCGCATAGAACAAGCGTCTTGAACATCACCACCGCGTCCATCGGCTTGCGCCCGGTCCACGACGTGCGCTGCTCTCGGGCTTGCGCCAGACCCGTTCCAGTGGCAGGCGGAATTCTTCCCACGGCACGATGGTGTCGATTTCGACCAGCGGATCCTTCTTGGCGCCCAGGTTCGCGGAGCGGTCTGAAAGATCGAAGAAACCCATCCGCGCCATCGTCACCCTCCAGCAGCCGAATACCACCCGCTTCCTACCCTGGCGGCACGGCCACGGCAATTTTTCCAGGTGCCCTTACGTGAGATTGATATCGGATTACAGGTTTTTTCCCAAGGTTTTGCCGATGATCTGGTTGTGTGCGCAAAGGCTTATAGATACTGTTAATCATTCCCAACCTGTTGCTAGGACCCATGATATGACCTCGCAGGCTAAAACCAAACGACGCATTGTTTCCTCCCGCCACCTGGCCGATGGCGAAGGGTGGGAGGCGTCGGAAGTCGAATACGGTATGATTATCGCCTACAATGCGTTCTGCCGGTGGATGAATCGCTGTATGTCGGCTGCCGGCAACACGGATTTAACGCCGCTCGAAATCCTTGTACTGCATAACACCAACCACCGCGGCCGTGACAAACGGCTGACGGACATTTGTTTTCTTCTTAATATCGAAGATACGCATACGGTCAGCTATGCCCTTAAAAAGCTTATGAAAATGGGTCTCTTGTCCTCGGAAAAGCGCGGCAAGGAGGTGTTTTATAGAACCTCCCAAGAGGGCGCTGATCTGTGTGATGCCTATCGCAGCGTTCGCGATAGGTGTTTTGTTGATGGCTTAGCCAATCTTGATATCAGCGGCGAGGAAATGCGCGAAATCGCCTCGAGCCTGCGGGTCTTGTCAGGACAGTATGATCAGGCTAGTCGAGCAGCTGCATCGCTCTAACCCGGTTTATTTGCCCATCAGGCTGGGTAAGAGCATGACGATTTGCGGAAAGACCGAGATGAGCACTACGCCCAGTAGCAGCAGCAAGAAGAATGGGAAGGCTGCCTGCGCGATGCGCAGAATGTTGATATTGGTCAACCCTTGAATAACGAACAGGTTGAAGCCCACAGGCGGTGTGATCTGGCTCATCTCGACCACAATAACCAAGTAGATCCCGAACCAAAGCGGATCGATATCGACTGCGGTAACCATTGGCATGATAATGGAGGTCGTAAGCACCACAACGGATATCCCATCGAGAAAGCAGCCAAGCACGACAAAGAAGATCGTCAGGGCGAAAAGCAGGGCGGGTGCCGAAAGGTCCATAGCACCGATCCATGCGGCCAGGTTGCGCGGCAAGCCCGTGAACCCCATTGCCACGGACAGAAAGGCGGCGCTGAGCAGAATGAATGCGATCATGCATGAGGTGCGCACCGCCGACATGACGGCGTCGCCAAACAGTGTCCAGCTGAAGGAGCCCGACAGAAATGCGAGCGACGTCGCCAAAACGACTCCCAAAGCGGCGGCATCAGTAGGAGAAGCAAGCCCACCATAGATCGAGCCGATCACGCCCAGGATCAAAAAGCCCACCGGCATAAGATTGCGCGACGCCGCCAGTTTCTGACGCAGCGAGAACTGGTCTTTTTCGGCCGGGATCAACCCAGGCGCCATCCAGGCCCTTACCGCAACATAGCCCGCAAAGAGCGCGATCAGCATCAAACCGGGCAGAACGCCTGCGACAAACAGACGGGCAATCGATTGTTCGGTCGCGACGCCATAAACAATAAGGATGATCGACGGTGGGATCAAAAGGCCAAGCGTGGCCGAACCCGCAAGGGTGCCAAGGATCAGCGACTCAGGATAGCCACGCTTTGTTAGTTCCGGCACTGACATTCGGCCTATGGTCGCTGCCGTGGCCGCCGAGGACCCCGAAACCGCCGCAAAGATTGCGCAACCGAAGACATTAACGTGCAGCAACCGTCCAGGCGCACGGCCCAACCATGGTGCCAGCCCCGAGAACATGTCTTTGCTTAGGCGCGAACGCAGCAGAATCTCGCCCATAAGTATGAACAGCGGCAACGCCGTCAGCGCCCAGCTGTGCGAATGCCCCCAAAAAGTTGTCGCAAGGATCAGTCCGGCGGGGGCATTGGAAAAGAACACAATCGCGACAAAGGCCACCACCATCAGAGCAAAGGCGACCCAAGTGCCCGCCGCAAGGAGAAGGATCAGCAACACAAGAAGGGGCAGTGCGATAAAAGGATCGGCCATAGTTACACATCATCCGGTGTTGAGAGGACAGGTTTGCGCACCCTGATAAGATCGAACAGGGTGTGAATAAGGGCGGTTAGCAACAGGGCCATCCCGGCGCAGGTCACGGTTTGCGGGATCCAAAGTGCCACGGGAACAATGCCGTTCGAGACATCGCCATAGTGCCAGCTTTCGCCGACAAGCGCGCCCATATACCAAACCGTATAACCGGTCAGCGTGATTGTAACCAGCAACACCACAGCCTCGAGGGCGACCTGCAGTTTGTCTGGCATAATCTGTGTCACAAGGTTAACTCGAATGTGACCGCCTGCGCGCAGTGTGTGTGCCAAGGCCAGAAACGTGGCGCCGGCCAACATGAAACCCGAGAAGTCAGCGTAGGAAGGAATGGTCGAGGGCAGCAGGCCCGGCGAAAGCCGACCGATGCCGTTCAGGATGATCTGCGCGCTGATCAGCAGGCAAATCATAAGGATCAGAAAGCCTGATATGACGCCTGCAATCCGATACAAAGCTTCAAGAAATCGGCCCATGCCACCCTCCGCGTGATGCTAAAAAAGGCCGGCAGCGTTATAGTTGCCGCCGGCCAGTCCGAGGGAGACCCCTAGTTTTGAAAGCTGCTCAGGATCGAAAGTGCGCTGTCCGAAGCGTTTGCTTTCCAATTGTCGAGCATTGTTGCGCCGATGCCCTGCAAGCCTTCGACCAATTCGGCGCTGGGCTGGTAAACCACGATACCGTTGGCGGCCAGTTCCTCGGTCTTGCTTTGCGCCTCCGCTGCGGACATCTCCCAGCCGCGCTTTTGTGCGGTCTCGGCGGCGGCCAGAACGGCAGCTTTTGTCTCGTCGCTCAGGCCATCGAAGGCGCGTTTGTTCACAACCACGATATTTTTGGGCACCCACGCGTTAATCGGGCTGTAGTGGCTCACGAAATCCCAAGCGGTCGAATTTACGCCGGTCGAGGGTGAGGTGATCATCGCTTCGACTTGACCGGTCGAAAACGCTTGTGGGATATCAGCAGCCTCGACCTGAACCGGGGCAGCGCCTGCCAGCGTGGCGAACTCTTCAAGAGCAGCGTTGTAAGCACGGAACCGCAAGCCGTTCAGATCGTCTACCGTCTTGATCTCGCCGTTGGTGTACAAGCCCTGGGCTGGCCACGGGACAGAAAACAAAGGCATCAAGCCTTGTTCCCCAAGAAGTTCGGTAACCTTTGGGCGCTGGGCGTCCCACAAGGCCTGTGCATCCTCGTAGCTGGTGGCGACAAAAGGCTGGCTGTCAATTCCATAGGCCAGGTCCTCGTTCGACAGCCGAGATAGGAAAAACTCACCCATAGGCACTTGGCGTGAGCGCACCGCGCCCTTGATTTCAGCATGCGGTATCAACGACCCAGCGGAATGGACGGTGATATCCAGCGTACCACCGGTCGCTTCGCGCACCTCGTCAGTGAATTGAGTGATGTTCTGGGTGTGGAATGTGGCGTCGCCATAGGGCGTGGGCATATCCCAGTTTTCGGCCAGCGTGGGTGTGGCGGTTGCGATGGCTGCCGCAAAAATCAAAGCGTATTTCACTTTTGGTACTCCCTGTGGTTATGGGATTCTCGAATCCCGATACATTCATAACGTTGATAATTTGTCAGCGTTATACAAATAAAGCAACACAAAAAGTGATTCGGGAACAGGAAAAATGGAAAGTGCATCGACTAAAAAATGGCAGTTTTGGGTGGATCGGGGTGGTACGTTCACCGACATCGTTGCACGTCAGCCGAACGGAGAGTTGCTCACGCATAAGTTGTTGTCGGAAAACCCTGAATCCTATTCCGATGCGGCAGTGCACGGGATCCGGACGTTACTTGGGCTGAAACCAAATGAGGAAATCCCAGAGGACCTTATATCGGCCGTAAAAATGGGCACGACCGTTGCTACGAATGCGCTTCTGGAACGCAAAGGCGAGCGGACGGTTCTGCTCATTACCAAGGGTTTGGGCGATTTGCTGCGGATCGGTTATCAGGATCGGCCTCGCCTTTTCGATCTGAATATCGAGTTGCCGGAGTTGCTTTACGATGAGGTGATTGAAGTTGACGAGCGGGTGTCGGCAGATGGTGAAGTGATCACACCGCTCAACGCACGCCAGGCTCGCGAAGCTTTGTCGCGTGCCTATGGTAAAGGGTACAGATCCGTCGCCATCGCGTTGATGCATGGATATCGCTTTGCGAACCACGAAGTGATCTTGGGGAACATGGCGAAGCAAACGGGCTTTACCCAAATATCGCTGAGCCACAAGGCTAGTCCGCTGATCAAACTGGTATCGCGCGGTGATACCACAGTGGTCGACGCTTATCTGTCACCGATCTTGCGCCGGTATGTCCGACAGGTTTCTGGGGCATTGAACGCCAGCAAGGGCGGGTGCGACAGCCTAATGTTCATGCAGTCAAATGGGGGACTCACCGATGCCCAGCTGTTTCAGGGCAAGGATGCAATCCTTTCCGGTCCGGCTGGTGGCGTAGTTGGGATGGCGCGTACGGCCGAGGCGCTTGGTTTTGACAAACTGATCGGCTTTGACATGGGCGGCACTTCTACCGACGTTTGCCACTATGCCGGGGAGTTCGAGCGTACACTAGAGACCGAGGTGGCCGGGGTGCGGATGCGCACCCCAACAATGTCGATTCATACAGTGGCGGCGGGGGGCGGCTCGATCTTGTCGTACCGTAACGGACGCATGCAGGTTGGTCCGGAAAGCGCTGGTGCCAACCCGGGCCCGGCCGCCTATCGCGGTGGCGGTCCGCTAACGGTGACCGATTGCAACGTGCTTTTAGGCAAGTTGCGGCCCGATCAGTTCCCGTCTGTCTTTGGCCCCAAAGCGGATCAACCGCTAGACGCTGATGTGGTGCGCGAAAAGTTCGAAGCGCTGGCCGACGAGATCGGCTGGAGTAAAACGGTCGAGGAACTCGCCGAGGGCTTTCTGCGCATCGCCGTCGAAAACATGGCCAATGCGATCAAGCAGATCAGCATTCAACGTGGTTATGATGTGACAGGCTATACAATGAACTGTTTTGGCGGGGCCGGGGGGCAACATGCCTGCCAGGTAGCCGATGTTCTGGGTATGGAGAGCATTTTCATCCACCCCTTTGCGGGTGTCCTTTCGGCCTTTGGCATGGGTTTGGCCGATGTGCGCGCCATTCGCGAACAGCAGTTTGGACAGTCGATCAGTG
Source organism: uncultured Paracoccaceae bacterium (assembly GCA_938049225.1). GTDB lineage: Bacteria > Pseudomonadota > Alphaproteobacteria > Rhodobacterales > Rhodobacteraceae > Halovulum. The sequence goes on along the minus strand of CALICM010000067.1, from coordinate 6,131 downwards.
CGGTGCCCAAAGCTGACAAGGCTTTGCAAAAACTGGTCGCTGAAGTGAAGGCAGAGGTCAGCGCGCAGGGCATTACCGCCGAGCAGACGGTGGTCGTCAAATCAGCCCACATTCGTACCGACGGAGCACATCAAACTCTAGCGGTAACCTATGGTACGCCCGTCGAGATGACGAAGGCGTTTGAATTGGCACACCAGAAACGCTTCGGCTTTGTTCCAGTGTACAACAATCTGATCATCGACATTCTGACGGCTGAAGCGGTAGGTGAAACCGGGGAAAAGGTCACCTTGCCAGACACAGCGGGGACCAACGCCCAGGCCGGAAGGGCAAAAATGTTCTCGGGTGGGAATTTTAGAGATGTGCCTTTGGTGGATCGAGCGACGCTTAGCCCGGGTGACACCGTCCTGGGCCCGGCGATCCTGACCGAGCCAACCGGAACGAATATCCTTGAGGACGGCTGGCAGGCGGAGTGCGTTGCCGGTGGTAATCTGGTGCTGCGCCGTGTGACTCGATTGCGACGGCAGGAGGCGATCGGCACCAACATCGATCCGGTTATGCTTGAGATCTTCAACAACCTTTTCATGTCAATCGCCGAGCAAATGGGCGCGACCCTGGCCAACACAGCCTATTCGGTGAACATCAAGGAGCGCTACGATTTCTCGTGCGCGATCTTTGACCAAAACGGCGATCTAGTCGCCAACGCGCCACATGTACCGGTGCATCTAGGCTCGATGTCCGAAAGTGTTCGGACTATCTTGCACCAAAATGCCGGTGGCATCCGCCCGGGTGATGTCTTTATGATGAACAACCCGTACAACGGGGGCACGCATTTGCCTGACGTCACGGTCGTCACGCCGGTTTTTGATGCAGCAGGCGAACAGATCATATACACTGTTGCAAGCCGTGGTCACCATGCCGACATTGGCGGCAAAACGCCAGGTTCCGCCCCGCCCGACAGCCGACATATTGAAGAAGAGGGCGTTCTGATCGACAATTTCCTATTGGTCGATCAAGGCAGGCTGCGCCACACCGAAACGCGGGCTTTACTGGCGTCTGGCCGCTATCCCTGCCGCAATATCGATCAGAATATGGCCGATTTATCTGCCCAGATTGCTGCAAACACGACCGGTGTTCGGGAGTTGACAAAGATCACCGATCAATTCGGGCTGGAAACGGTGCATGCTTACATGCGTCATGTGCAAGACAACGCAGAGGAAAGTGTCCGCCGCGTTCTTGATGTGCTGCATGATTGCAGCTTCTCTTATCCATTGGATGGCGGCGCCCAAATCGATGTGGCGATCACAGTGGACAAAGATGCCCGCGAGGCTGTTATCGATTTCACCGGAACATCGGCTCAAGATGTCCTCAATTACAACGCGCCCTTGGCGATTTGCCGCGCCGTCGTGCTGTATGTGTTTCGTACATTGGTCGGCAGCGACATTCCAATGAACGAAGGCTGTCTAAAACCGCTGCATTTGGTTGTGCCGGAGGGTTCGATGATCAATCCCAAGGCTTTTGCTGCCGTAATCTCAGGCAATACCGAGGTCAGCCAGGCGATTGCAGACACGCTTTATGGGGCGCTTGGAGTTGTAGCTGGAAGTCAGGGCACGATGAACAACTTTGTATATGGCAACGATCAGTATCAGAATTACGAAACCATCTGCGGTGGTACTGGCGCGGGCGAAGGTTTTCATGGTGCAAGTGCGGTGCATAGCCATATGACCAATACGAGAATGACTGACCCCGAGGTCTTGGAAACTCGGTTCCCCGTGCGGGTTGAAGAGTTCTCGATCCGAAAAGGGTCGGGCGGTAAGGGGCATTGGCGTGGTGGTAATGGGATCGTTCGACGTTTGCGCTTTCTTGAGCCGATGACAGCAACGGTCCTATCCTCGCATCGGTTGGTGCCTCCCAACGGTGCGTCAGGCGGGGAGGCCGGCGCCACCGGCGAAAACAGTATTGAACGCGCTGATGGCCGAATCGAGATGTTTTCAGGGAATGACGAAGCACAGATGGAGCCTGGTGACATCTTTGTTTTGAAGTCCCCCGGCGGTGGCGGGTTTGGTCAGCCCAGGGCTTAGCCTACGGGAAAAGGACTTGTCCGATCCGGGATGGCAGCCCTGGACCTGTCGCGGGATTGTCCGCCGACCCTATGAGGCGAAAATACCGTACAGCTGGTGGGGCTACGTAGTTTTTTTCGTAGCCAACTTGATAGTGTGTCGCTGCCCACAGAAATACGCTGTGCCTGACATGGCGGAATGGGCAAGTTGTGAATTATGGAAGTTGTATCAACGAACGACACAAATCCCGGGACCCTGGGGACCACGGAAAGTGGGATATCAAACCTGGGGGTGCAAATCGCAAACGCGCCAGCAACGCTTCCGTCGGGACCATTAACGCCTCAGGAACTGCTTGCCGCTGAGCAGTCGGATCCCAATTTCCAGAAAAGTGCCACGGTCATCTTGAGCGTCCAGCGAAACGGGCAAGAAACCTTTACCGAGCATGGCGGCGTGATTCGCAATCCCGGCTTGTTCGAGATCAGATTGGCAGCGCCGATTTTCCAGAGTGGCCCGGGAACGCCGGGCCAATCGCGGTTCTATACGCGGGACTCCAACGGCAACCGCGTGGACCTGGACGGCGAGACCGTGGAAGAAGCCGAATTAGAGGCTGTACTGCAACTGAGCTCGGGCCAACTCACGCCCGCCAGCCATCGTTACTCGATCGAGCAAGTGGGGGTGATTGAAACCACCACTGTTGCGGTGCCGCGGCTCTTTGGTCAGGATCGTATCGCCTACACACCTCCGATTTTTCGTCCGACCCAATACCAGACCGAGCAGGACGCTCAAAACTACTATCAATATCTGAACGGGCGGATTCAAAACTACCAGGCGGCGGGGGGAACGGTGTCTCCCTACCCGTCGCCGGTCACCATGAACTTCGAGGAGCATTTTGCGGAGCTAGGCGCCGACGTTAGCCAAGAGTTCATGGACCATATCCGCGAGCTACGAAGCGGGGAGGTTCTGTTCTCGGCGACCAATACATGGCCGACTGCGATTCTCGATATCGCGGATATGGCAAACCCCAATCCGTCCGCCATATCTCGCATACTGCGGGGCGAGGTGACGACCGACGACGGATCGCCAATACCCGATAGTGCGTTCTACTCGACGGACCAGCCGGGCCTGATTTATCGAATCGGCTCTGGCGGCGGCAGCGCACCGGACTTCACTCTTGAGCAGAGTCCTGACGGCACCTATAATGTGACCGGTGCATTGGCTGAGCAAGTCAATCCGGATGTTGTTGTCGACAACTTCTTTGATACGCCTCTGGGGGAACTTGATGTCCCCAATACCGACGGTTCGCCGGGCACCAATACAACATCCCGCGAACTGGTGATCGAAAGCCTCGGAAGCGTTGGTGTGACCGGTGACATGACGGTTGGCGAGGCGGTTGAACAAGTTCAGCAATCGATCCTGGACGGCAGTATAACGAGTAATTCGGTAGATGGATCTCTGAACAGCGGAGGCCTCATCTTCAACGATCCCCGCGATGTTTTTTTGGACCTGATCCAAGGGCTTTTTGACATCCACCAGCACGGCGGCGGGGTTCAATGCCTGGACTGCCATCTGCGTGCCCACACTGGCGGCAGCTACAGCTGGAGAAATCAGGGGGCCAGCTTCAACGGCTTCATCGAGGCTACGGCCCGCAACGGCAGCGTGGCCGAGGGCAACCAAACCTTCATGTTCGCTGTGCCTCAATCGGTTGACAGCCCGCCTCCTGGAGTCAGTCCGATCCCGTACTACCTGACAAGAGCCGAACCGGGGGGCGGGACATTCACCGACTTCAACGGTCAGCCGATCGGTTCGTTGCGCCCGGGCCAAGTGATCGAAACGGTTCCATTCTACCGGGACCTAACAAACCCCGATGACCCACACCTCTATTTCCCGACGCTTTTGCGGCCGGACGGCAGCGTGGAAATGCCAGCGATGTCCATTCCCGAGCGTGACTTGCCCGCTTTGTATCAAAGCGGTTTGCAATCCGGCGGCCTGAGGCTCGAGGATATGGCCGCCTATATCTTGCCTTCGCAGGTGCCTTATATGGAGATGCGCGGGCTTGAACGTGATCTGCAAAGCATGCACCAGATCCTGTTCGACGTTACCGAAGAAAACGCAGCGGGAATTTCCCGAATACACTATGGACTAGTATCCGGGGACCCCTCGCAGCCGAATGCCGCCGACGATTTTTTCCTGTCGCTAGCATATCTCCAGAAATGGGAAAGCGAAACAGGGCGGCAACTTGGCGGGATCGGCGTGGGCGAGACGACCATAGCCAAAGAAGGGGTGATCCCCTACCTTATCGATGAAAGCGCCATCGATCTGAATGATCCGGCTGATCTGTCCAACATCAAGAACTATTTCGACCAAGTGGGTGAAACCGGAGCGGTAATCGTCTTGCATGCGGATGTGGGCACGACGGCCGAGGCCGAAACCTATCTACACGATCCCCAGGGCAATATCCTGTACGGTGATGATGGTCAGCCGTTGCAGGGCAACCGGATTATGATCGGTGGTCCAAGTGACAATGCAAATGTCGATCAAATCCTTGATGTCGTCCAAAGCACCGACAGCAATGTAATCTGGGCCCACTTTGGCGGTATCGGGCGAACGCAGACTCCCACAGTCCAGCATCTGAATATGCTTGATACCATGCTCTCATGAGCGTTTTTGATCTTCCCGGCATGATTAAACTACCCCGCTGGCGCGGGATGGTCAAAATTTGTAGCCTGTACAGGCGCTGGAGACGGTAGGCCGAACCGATGGTTGTCATTCTCTCATCCGCGGATTGGATACCGCCTGACCAAATTCGATACGGGTGACCTCTCTCTAAGGCCGGATGTTTGTCCCAAAGCGTAGACCGAGGATTTCCCTATCCATGGCCGCCGTCTCCAGCGTACTGCGCAGGCAGTTTAGGTAACTGTTCAGGCTTTCAACGGGGTTTTTCGCGCAATGTCCCAAATGAACCCTGCCAGTTCACGGGCAATTGCTGCCAGTACCCGAGGTTGTGGTTTGCCCGTCCGGCTCAGAGTGCGATACCGTTTGCAAAGCCGCGTTTGAGCCTTCCAGCCGATGTCTTTGATGTGCTGCGGCAGATGAGCTGAGCGCTTCAGATACGGATGGCCCTCCTTGGGTGGATGGCGGTACGACCACCCAGCCTCGATCAACATGGTGCGCGCCAGAGCATTTCCCGCTTTGGTCAACCGTCCTCTCCTGACCGTACTGCCACTGGAATGTTCGCTCGGGACAAGGCCGAGCCAGGACATGAGTTGCCGCGGATTTTCGAACCGCGTGATATCGCCAATCTCGGCCACAACGGTCGCAGAAATGGTCGTGTTCACGCCGCGCAAGGCGCGCAGGGCATCAACCACCGGCGCAAAATGCCAATCAGGGATGGCCGTTTCGATTGCCTGATCCAGCGTCACAACCCGTTCCTCGGCTTGGTCCACGGCGCGTTTGAGTTCCTCGAAGACGAGTTGCTGATGCGTGAAACGGAACCGGCGCAACTCTGCGAGCCACCGGCGATGGCGCTGTGTCCAATACTTCCCGCTCTCATATCGCAGCCCATGACGCAGAAGAAAGCTGAGCAGCTGCTGTTTGGCGACCTTCACGGCATCCACAGCCTGTTTGCGCGTTCGGATCAGATCACGCATCGCTTCTTGTTCTTCATCCGGCGTCCAGATCGCCGTAAGTTCCCCCGCCCGCCAGAGACGTGCCAGCATCTCGGCATCACGCCGATCCGTCTTAACCCGATCTCCCACTTTGCGCGGGATCATTGCGGGCGATACAACCGCACACTCGAAACCGAGCTTCGTCAGATGACGATGCAAACCATATCCGCATGGGCCAGCTTCATAGCAAAACGAAGGGGCGTGCCCGTTCTTCGTCAGCGTCTTTGTCAACCGCAGCACAGCATCCGCTGAGTTCACAATAACACCATGGAATCGGATCTCACCGAGACGACCTTCTTCTGCAACTGCCACCGCAATTGTATCCTTGTGGACGTCCAGACCCACATAAAGCGTCGTGTTCATAAGCATCTCCTCTGTCGAACAATCCAATGTTCGCCAAGAAGATCAC
>CALICM010000066.1 GCA_938049225.1 uncultured Paracoccaceae bacterium | reverse complement strand
CACCTAAGACGCCTCGGAGCGAGGACATTCACCGAGGTCTTCGAAGCCATCGGATCAATCTGCGATCTCTACGACCCAACAGAATGCTGGAACTACCTCAAGGCTGCCGGATATGTCTCAAACTAATCTCGAAACGCTTTAAAGCGAAATTGATTTAATCTGCAACACAGCTTATCGAATTTTGCTCTAGCGCCGCAGATTCACGATATTCGTGGCGGACAAGATCCGAAAACCGGCGATCCGCTCCAAATCCCCATCGCTGACAAAGGCCGCAGCGAGAACCTCGCGTGCCGCTTCACTGCCCTGCGGCTGATCTACCCCTGGCGGACGGACCCGAAATTCAAAGGTGACAATCCCGTTCTCGTCGGGCTTCCCATCGTTCAACGCCCGCATTTGCGCGCTAAAGTAGCCCGGGCTTTGGGCCAACCCGGTGCCACGCAGAATGATGCCACGCAGGGCGGGCTCGGGCACAACGGTTTTCAGTGAGGCCACCAATTCGGTGCCATCGGCCAAGGGTCGGGTTGGCAGCACCTCGGCCGCTGGCGTAGCGGCGTTGCGGCTGTTGCCGCCGAACGGCAGAAGCGAGCAGCCCGCCACCAGCAAGATAAGGGTTAGAAGAACGGATCGCATACCAGAACCCTCCACAAACACACTTGTTAAGATCTCCGTGATACTGAACACGGCACGATATGAAAAGGCCGTGCTGGACCTTGCCAGTCCAAGGGCCTACATCGTGGCGTGACAGAACCGACAGAGGGCGGGCTTATGGCAGACCAGGATTTTGAGGAAATCGCCGATAACTTCGCCTTTCTCGACGAGTGGGAAGACCGCTATCGCTATGTCATTGAGTTGGGCAAGGCGATGGATCCCTTGCCTGACGCGTTGCGAGTAGATGCAACCAAGGTCGACGGCTGTGCCAGCCAAGTTTGGATTGTGCCGCAAGTCACTGGGCAGGGCCCGCAAGCGCGAATGCGCTTTCAGGGTGACAGTGACGCCATGATCGTACGCGGGTTGATTGCGGTTCTGCTGGCTTTGTACGACGACAAATCTGCTGCCGAGATCGACAAGATCGACGCGCATTCACAATTGGCCCGCTTGGGCCTTGATCAACATTTATCCGCACAACGCTCGAACGGGCTGCGTGCAATGATTGCCCGGATCCGCGGTCTCGCGGCGCAGGCTATGGAGGCCGCATGAGAACCGATCTGCAAAGTTTGCTCGACAGCCGCGCTTGGATTTTGGCGGACGGCGCCACAGGCACGAACCTGTTCAATGCAGGTCTTGAGGCGGGCGAGGCACCGGAGTTGTGGAACGTCGACCGGCCAGACGCGATACGCGATCTCTATCGTGGTGCGGTGGGGGCGGGCAGCGATCTGTTTCTAACTAACAGCTTCGGGGGCACCGCCGCGCGGCTTAAGCTGCATGACGCCCAGGATCGGGTCTATGAATTGAACCATGCCGCCGCGCGCTTGGGGCGCGAAGTGGCGGATGCTGCTGACCGGCCGGTGGTCGTTGCCGGTTCGATGGGGCCAACGGGCGAGATTCTGGAACCGGTTGGCTCTTTGTCGATTGCCGATGCGGCGGCAATGTTTGCCGAACAGGCCCGGGGTTTGGTTGATGGCGGCGCGGATGTGCTGTGGGTCGAGACGATCTCGGCCCCTGAAGAATTGCAGGCTGCGGCCTTGGGCATCGCCGAAGTGGATGCGCCTTGGTGCTGCACGATGAGTTTCGATACCGCCGGGCGCACGATGATGGGCGTGACGTCAGAGGCGATGGTCGGCCTGATCGCGGACCTGCCCCATGCGCCGCTGGCCTTTGGCGCCAATTGCGGGGTAGGGGCCTCGGATCTGTTGCGCACGGTGCGCGGTATGACATTGGCGGCCCCAGGGCTGCCGCTGATCGCGAAAGGCAACGCAGGTATTCCGAAGTTTCACGATGGCCATATCCATTATGATGGCTCGCCCGAACTGATGGCCGACTACGCGGCCCTTGCCCGCGACAGCGGTGCGCGGATCATCGGCGGCTGCTGCGGCACGGGGCCAGATCACCTGCGCGCCATGCGCGCCCGACTTGAGGCACATCAAAATGCCGATGACGTGCCGGGGCTGGAGCTGATTGCCGCCCGTTTGGGCGACTATTCCTCGCCCAGCGACGGTACCGGCGCAGCGGCCGAGGCCGCCCGCCCGCGCCGACGGCGTCGGGGGTGATTATCGCGAAAGGCTTCGAGCCCCTAAAAGGACAGAACAGACGATCCGCCGTCTCATTTGGATACAATCGTCAGGTTGCTTAAGGTAGTTGTTGATCGGCTGTTGTGTGGTTCAGGTCAGCAGTCGCAAATCCCCCGGCTTATCGCCAGATATACACAGACTTATACCGGGGCTTGGATGGCGGCGATACGATCCGTTTGCCCGTCATTTGACATCGTGACCTCCTCAGAAAAGCGCCAATTGATCCCCCGTCCGCGGTGGTGGCTGAAAGAGGTCCGTGCGAAGTGATGCCATCTTGTGGGTGAGACCAAGGCGACGAGATGTCACCATAAAGCGGGTTTTTAGCAGCTCGGCATAGGGGCCCGTGCCGGTCATCCGCTGCCCCCACTGTGCGTCATATTCTTTGCCGCCATGCATATCCCGCACGTGCCCCATGATCCGCGCCGCCCGATCCGGATAGGCCTCGGTCACCCAGTCCTGAAACAGCCCGCTGACCTCGCGCGGTAACCGCAGGGCAATGTAAGAGGCGCTACATGCACCGGCGTCATGGCCCGCGGTCAAGATCGCCTCCATCTCGTGGTCGTTTAGCGCGGGGATCATCGGCGCGCACATCACCCGCACCGGAATGCCGCTTTGCGACAGCCGCCGGATGGCCGCCAGTCGGCGCTTGGGCGCGGGCGCGCGCGGCTCCATCTTGCGCGAGAGTTCATCATCCAGTGTCGTTACCGAAACGCCCACCTTAGCCAGTCCCTGGGCGGCCATGGGCGCCAGAATATCAATGTCGCGTTCGATCAGCGCCCCTTTTGTCACAATGGCCACTGGATGGTGGTGTGCCGATAACACGGTCAGGATCTCGCGCATCAATTCCAGGTCACGCTCGATCGGCTGGTACGGATCTGTGTTGGTGCCGATGGCAATCGGGGCGGGCTGATAGGCTTTGCGGCGCAACTCGCGGTCCAGCACTTCGGCCATCCCAGGGCGGGCGATCAAGCGGGTTTCGAAGTCCAGCCCGGCCGACAACCCCAGATAGGCGTGACTGGGGCGGGCGAAGCAATAGATGCAGCCATGCTCGCACCCGCGATACGGGTTGAGCGAGCGATCAAAGGGGAGGTCGGGCGATGTGTTGCGGGTGAGGGCACTGCGCGGCGCCTCGACCTGCACCTGGGTTCGCAGGATTTGCGGGTCAGGTGGATGCCATCCATCCTCGACCCCCACCCGTGCATAGGGCTCAAATCGACCCGCGGCGTTGTTCTTGGCCGCCCGGCCCTTGGCCACCATACCTGGCGGCAGTGTGTGGGCAGTTTTAGACATGCTTCTTATTTAGAACAAATAGCGAACAAATGCCAGCCCTTTTCATTTATCACTGGGCTGCGTAACGTCGGTCTCAGCCCGGTCGATGTCGCAAATCAGATAGTTTTGGACCGGCGTTGGCCCAATGTTGGGCAGATTACAAGCGGGAGCGCGGGTATGGCCGACGAAGACGACGATATCATCCTGGGCGACCTGCCCGACGACGAGCTTGTGCTGCAAATGCACGACGATCTGTACGATGGGATGAAGGAAGAAATCACCGAAGCCGTGAACATCCTGTTGGGGCGCGGTTGGCAACCCTATGACATTCTGACCAAAGCCTTGGTCGAGGGGATGCGGATCGTCGGGATCGACTTTCGTGACGGTATCCTTTTTGTTCCGGAAGTGCTACTCGCCGCCAATGCGATGAAAGCGGGGATGGCTATTCTGAAGCCGCTGCTGATCGAGACCGGCGCGCCGCGTTTGGGCAAGATGGTGGTGGGTACGGTCAAGGGTGACATCCATGACATCGGCAAGAACTTGGTTTCGATGATGATGGAGGGTGCGGGGTTCGAGGTTGTCGATCTAGGGATCAACAACCCGGTCGAAAACTACCTTGAGGCGGCCGAGCGCGAGCAGGCCGATATCGTCGGCATGTCGGCGCTGCTGACCACCACGATGCCCTATATGAAAGTCGTGATCGATACGATGGTCGAGAAGGGCATTCGTGATGAGTATATCATTTTGGTCGGCGGTGCGCCGCTGAACGAGGAGTTCGGCAAGGCCATCGGCGCCGATGCCTATTGCCGCGACGCGGCGGTCGCGGTCGAGACGGCCAAGGACTTCATGGCCCGCAAACATAATCAACTCGCCAGTTGATGAAGCGTTCGCGATAAGGGGTGAAAGTGTGAACCCGCAAAAACCGTGCTTCTTGCACGGTGTGGCGAACAGTGGGTCCGAACTCTCACTGACAGCCGTCGCACCGCGGCGGACGTCCCCTTTTGAAATTCTATCGTTCCTCTAAGGCTAACCGCAGCCCAAGCGCACAATAGATGCTGCCAACAATCTTGCCTTGCCATTTCAGTACAGTTGGATTTCGTCTTAGAAAGCTACCAAGCCCGCCGGCACCGACCGCGAAAACAATTGTGCTGAACAGCCCTATGAAAGCAAACAGCATCCCAAAAATGGTTAATTGAACAACGACAGAGCCATTCTCTGGTTTCACGAACTGAGGTAAAAAGGCCAGAAAGAAGAGTGCTGTTTTGGGGTTCAGAATCTCGGCCAGGATAGCTTGTCGAAAAGCTTGCGGTGCGGTGATTGGCATCTGTCCTTTGCCGCCAAGTGAGGTTGGGGCTCTCTCGATAATCGCTTTGATCCCAAGGTAAACAAGATAAGCAGCGCCAAGATACTTGATGACGCTAAACAGAAAGGCCGACGTTGCGATGATCGCAGATATCCCCACCACGGCCAAGAATGTATGAACGATGTCACCGGCGGTAATTCCCGCACCGGTGGCGATCCCAACACGGGTTCCAGACGTCGTCGCGCGAGCCACCGTCAATAACGTCGCTGGACCGGGGATGAATACGAACCCAAGGACGATCGCGACATAGGTGACGAAAGTAGTTTGGTCGATCATGGCAAACCCCCTAGGAAAACCCGCGATGTTATCAAGCTCGAAAACTTCATCTCACGCGCTTTGTGCTACCTTTGAGCGGCCAGTTTTTCGGTGTTGTTAAAGGCCACGCCGGATCTTCAGTTAACATGGACAGTTATCATATTATTCTATCCCATCAGGAATTGATGCCTTTAACTTCCAATCGCCGCCCGTTTGCGCATCCCCCGGACCGCTTGGCCGAGTCGGGCCACGTTCAAAACCGAATGGGTGACCAGCGCCAAGTACCACGGGTGGTCGTGGCGCAGCACGTCCAGCAGCAAAACAATACGCGGCATGTCGCTGCGGTTGATGGCCTCGTGCATGAAGGTATCGTCCCACAACAGATCGTCCCCTTCAGCCAGGTAATGCGTGACCCCGTCGATGGTCAGCTCGGCCGAGGTGCGCCCATCGCCCAGATCCGCGACCAAATACGCCAGGTGATAACGCCAAACCCCCTTGAACGGGCCCTTATGCGGGCGCAGGTGTTTGTCCGCCGGAAAGACCGACACGGTGGCCGAGACCACGTGCCGGTTGGCCCGTAAGAACGCAGCCATCACCGGCATTAGCGCCATGTTCTCGGGGTAGTCATACCCGTAAGCGCGCAGGGTCACCATCTTCCAAGGGATCTTGTCGTGCTCGAAGAACGTGCGCTGTTCGGGCATGATCTCGTGGTTGTTGGGCAGATCCCGACCTGTCGAAACCTTAAGCGCCTCAGCCCTGAGGGCCGCGAAATCTGCCCGCAGGTCAGCGGCTTGCGGGAAGTCGCGATCCATATTGTCCGAGACCGGCGGGGTGGGAAACGCGCGCTCGTAAGGTTTGCGCATCAGGTCGCGCCAAAATCGATAGCCCCAGGGCCCTTGTTTGATGATCTTGCGGATCCGTTTTTTCAGCGTCATTCTGTCCGCCCTGGGTTTCTCTGGCGCCAACTGGTATCACCTTGGGCGGCGGGGTAAAGGGAAAGACGCGATGCGCAACGAAGGGCTTCCGGCCGATCAGGTGCTGACCGAGGCAGGTCTGGCCCCCCAGGGGCAGGGTCGCGTGCTGCTGATCGCCTGCGGGGCGCTTGCGCGCGAAATCCTGGCGCTCAAAGCGATGAATGGCTGGGATCACATGGATCTGCAATGCCTGCCCGCGAACCTGCACCTGCACCCCGATCGGATCCCAGACGCGGTCGAGGCGGCGGTCCGGACCGCCCGGGGGCGTTACGTTGATATCTTTGTGGTCTATGCGGATTGCGGTACGGGTGGTCTGCTGCAAACCCGCTGCAAGGCGCTGGGGGTCGAGATGGTTCCGGGGCCCCATTGCTATAGTTTTTTCGACGGTAACGCGACCTTCGAGGCCCGTGGCGATACCGAGATGGCTGCGTTTTATCTGACCGACTTTCTGGTCCGTCAGTTCGATGCTTTCGTCTGGCGTCCCATGGGTTTGGATCGTCATCCCGAGTTGCGCGATATGCTGTTTGGCAATTACGAAAGCCTGATTTATCTAGCGCAAACCAGGGACCCCATTCTGGAACAGATGGCTCAAGACGCGGCGATCCGATTGGGTTTGCCCTATACCTACAGATATACGGGCTACGGCGACCTGGCGCTGGCACTTGGACGCGTTTAAAACGAATCTCACAACCTTAAAGACATAGGTAAGGTAATGAGTTTTGGTCCCTATCACCGGTTGTCGAATCCAAGAACGCAATCAAGAAGAACGGCGATAAATCAGCAGAAATCGTCAGAAATTTGGGGCTGTACGCCAAAAGGGGGATCTCAGCCAGCCGCCCAAGCCTATGATGGTCCCCTGCCGCCAGATCGGGCAGGGATTGAGTTTCTGGTGGCTCAGCCGCCAAATTACACCAAAATGTCCGGAGAAGTGCGCTGGACTTACACCGCAGACGCCGAGCATATCGACATAAGTGCCGATGAAGACTATGTTCGGTTACAAGTGACGATCATGAAAACACGGTATTCCTGCCGGTAACAGGCACAGCAGACCCGACAAATGAAAGACCTCCTGGATACACATTTTTTGGTGAACGACGATATTGGAAAGCTGGCCGCAAGCGTTGGCGCTGTGGTTGTGCACGACGCCGATGACCTAGGGGAAATCGAATGCTTCCAGCATGAAACTGACAAGGTCGCATTTGAGTTTTTCCGTCATCCGGGCGCGCCTAATCCTAAAGCAATTACAATTTTGTCATCGCATCCGACTGACATAATGGCGTTGGCCGGGTTTCTGAAAAAGCTAAAGGTCAAGCCGACGGATATCTATACCGCTGTGACCCAGAATGCGCGGCCTGTCGGTCAACTGCGGGCCCTGCGCCAAGCATTGGGCTATCAGACCACGCAAACATTGGGTGATCAGACCGAACAGGCTTTGGGTCAACAGGCCGTGGCGGCACCTGCCGCAACAAAGAAAGCGGGACTGGACACCAGCTAAAGATACTCGGCCCGCACCAAACCGTATTTCGCCATCTTCTCGTTTAACGTGCGGCGGGGCAAAGCCAGTTCCTCCATCACTGACGACACCGCCCCGCGGTTGCGCCGCAGCGCATTGTCGATCAGCATTTTTTCAAAGGCCTCGACATGTTCGCGCAAGGGCTTTTCAACCAGGATCTGCGGTGTTGCGGTGGCCACGGGATCGTTGTCTAGCAGCCCTGCCAAGCCCTCTTCCCCACGTCGCTTTTGCAGCACGGCGCGTTCGGCGACGTTCATCAGCTGGCGAATATTGCCAGGCCACTGTGCTTGGATCAAACGGGCCGCGTCTTCGGCTGAAACATCGGGTGGCTCGCACCCGTAATCCTCGGCGAAGCGCGAGCAGAAGCGGTTGAACAACAGCAGAATATCCTCGCCCCGCTCGCGCAGTGGCGGGGTCGACAGATGCAGTGCGGCCAACCAGAAGAACAGGTCATCGCGCATGCCCTCGGGCGGGGCATCGGTCGAGGCGATTTGGCTCGAGATCGAGATGATATGCAAATTCCGCGGTGCCAAACCACTGTCCGCACTCTCGCTGCGGCGCAACTCTTCGACCAACCGCGCCTGCAAAGGCTCGGGCAGGCTTTCAAGGTTTTCCAGACACAAGGTCCCCCCGTCCGAGGCCTCGATCGCGGGCAGGTCCTCGCCTGGCTCGCCTGGGCCAAACAGCTTTTTCTCAAGCTCTTCAGGTGCTTGCGCAGCACAATTCACATAGACATAGGGCCGCCCCTTGCGCGGGCCACAAGCATGTAGGGCATGCCCGATCAGGGCCTTGCCGGTCCCCGTCTCGCCTGTGATCATCACGTGCCCATCGGCCTGCGCCAGATCCAGGATCGTCTCGCGCAGCTTCTCGATCACGTGGCTGGACCCCACCAGTTTGCGCAGAAGCATCGTGCCATCCGACATCTCGCGGCGCAGGTTGCGGTTGTCCAAGGCGAGCCGCCGGGCCACGCTGGCACGGCGGACAAGATCAGCCAGACGCTCGGGGTCGAAGGGCTTTTCGATGAAATCATAAGCGCCGACCCGCATCGCTTCCACCGCCAGGGCCACATCGCCATGCCCGGTGATCAGGATCACCGGCAGCGCGCTGTCGATGCTCTGCAGCCGCCTGAGCAGTGCCATGCCGTCCATCCCTGGCATTCGGATATCCGAAACGACCACACCCGGGAAATCCGCGCGGATCTCTTTCAAGGCGGCTTCGGCCCCGTCAAAACTGATCGGATCATACCCCGACAGGCTTAGCCACTGGGCAATCGAGCCGCGCATGTCAGACTCGTCATCAATAATTGCAACTGCACTTTTACTGTTCATTCAAATCCCTACTCGCCTACTCGGCCGCCGTGTTGACCGCATCCATCGCACGCGGCAATTGCAGTTCGAAGATCGCCCCTCGGGGTTCCGCATTTTTGGCGAGAAGTCGCCCACCTAACTCCTTGGCAATCCCCGCGGAAATAGCAAGGCCCAGGCCCACGCCCTCGCCAGGTTTCTTTGTGGTGTAAAAGGGCTCGAATAGTGCATCGCTGTCCTCGATCCCATGCCCATTGTCGCGTACTGACAGGGAAACCTGACGTCCTTGGACCAGAAGTATGTCCACCACTGGGTCGGGTTCGTTAGATACCGCATCCAAGGCGTTGCGCAGCAGATTAACGATGATCTGGTCCAACCGCACCGGGTCCGCGCGCACCATGACGGGGGTTGTTGGTAGTGTCTTGCGGATCTCGACCTGGGTCTGGCCCAACTGTGGGGCCATCATCGCCAGACTACCGTCGACCGCATCGCGCAGATCGACCTCCATCAAGGCATCGGCGCTTTTGCGGGCATAGGATTTCATTTGCTGGGTGATCGTACCCATGCGCTGGATTAGATCGTCGATCCGGTGAAACGAGGTCAACGCCTCGTCGGTCCGTTTCCGCTCCAGCAGCAGCCGCGCACCAGCCAGATAGGTGCGCATCGCGGCCAGGGGTTGGTTTAACTCATGGCTGACTGCCGCTGACATCTGCCCAATGGCAGCAAGTTTCGAGGCTTGTTCCAGGCTTTGCTCGGCCACTTCCAGGTCGCGCTCAATCCGCTGACGTTCCTCGATCTCGGCACTTAAGCGGGCGTTGAGCAGCCTTAGTTGATCAGATTCCTCGGCGATCAGCAGCGATTGGCGCTGCAGGCGCTTGTTCGTGATCAGCAGCGAGGCAGCGGCGATCAGCGCCAAGATCATCGCCTCTAGGGCCAGGATCCCGTTCACCCGGGTGCGAACATCTGTCAAACGCGAGAAATAGGTCAGCCGCCAGCCGCGAAAATTCGTCCGCACTTCGGTGCGCCACAATTGCTCACCAAAGAGGTAAACCAACGGATTGTTCTCGGCTGTGTTCCGCAAACTGCCCAGGGCCCGCTGCACCGAAGTTGGCGGGGGCTGCTCTGCCAGGACATTCGTCAGTGTGTTACCCCGCCAATTCGGGCGTGAACTTAGAATGATGCGATCCGCTGAATCGGTGACCGCCACCATTTCGCTACGATTGCGCCAGCTGCTTTCGATTTGCCGCGTGTCGACCTCGACCACCAAAACGCCAAGCGTATCGCTGCCCGACTCGACCTTTTGTGCGTAATGGAATCCTTTCAGAGTGTTGCTGTCTTCAGCGCCGGTGACGGTGAACACCGTGCGTGGTTCGCGCAGGGCCGCCGTGACATAGGGTTGGTCCGCAAGCTGCGCGCCCAACACCCGCCGATCCGACGCCGCTACCACTTTACCATCCAAATCCAAAAGCGAGATCGAGGCGACGCGGATATCCTGAGCAACCTCGATCAAACGTTGCGAGGTTTGGCTGTAATCGCCCGACTGTAGGGCTGAGATCAGGGCAGGATCCCGCGCCAGCAACGGCGGCACCAGCGATTGCTGGCGCAGCAGGGTCGCCAGATTGCCTGAATACAGCGCGGCCCGCAGTTGGCTGTCGGTGCTTTGCGCGGCGGAAAAGCGTTGCGTCAAAAATTGATGTGTCCCGATCATCACCAAGATCGCAAAAGCCATAAAGCCCGCCAGCGCCAAGCGCACGGCGGGCGACGCGCGGTTCTTCAGCAAAGGCAGGCGCGCAGTTTCGCTCATAAAAGAACGCTAGGGCAGGCGGTGCGGTGCGGCAAGTGCTACGAGCGCCTTTAAGCGAGTGTCAGCGCACCGCGCAGACCTTGAAACAAAGCCGCACCATCGGTGCCGCCAAGGGCGGGATCGCTTGCCCGCTCGGGGTGGGGCATCATGCCCAACACCCGCCGATTGGCCGACAGAACCCCGGCGATATTGTCGATTGAACCGTTGGGGTTGTCCACGTAGCGAAAAGCGATGCGATCTTGATCGGCCAATTGTTTAAGCTGATCCTGACTGGCCAGGTAGTTGCCATCATGATGGGCAACAGGGAAGTTCACCTGTCCGCCTGGGCTGTAATCCTGGGTGAAGGGGCTGGCGGTGGTGACCACGTCCAGCGTCACCGTTTTGCACACAAACGACAGCCCGGCGTTACGCATCAGCGCGCCAGGCAGCAGTCCGGCTTCGATCAGGACCTGAAAACCGTTGCAGATCCCAAGCACATGTCCGCCTCTTTGGGCGAAATCGACCACCGCGCGCATGATTGGCGCCTTGGCGGCAATCGCACCGCAGCGCAGATAGTCCCCGAACGAGAAGCCGCCCGGGATCGCCACCAGGTCCAAACCTTGGGGCAAGCTGGCATCCTTGTGCCATACCATCGTGGTGGTTTGACCCGTGGCCTGCTGCAAGGCGACAGCCAGGTCGCGGTCGCAGTTCGAGCCCGGAAAGACGATCACCGCCGCCGTCATTCGGACAGCACCTCGACCCGGTAATCCTCGATCACGGTATTGGCCAAAAGCTTGTCGCACATCGCGGCCAACTCGGCCTCGGCGGCGGCACGGTCCGTGGCGGCCAGCTCGATATCCAACAGCTTGCCCTGGCGGACGCCCTCTACGCCCTGGAACCCCAGGGTGCCCAAGGCATGTTTGACGGCCGCCCCCTGTGGGTCCAGCACACCGTTCTTCAATGTCACATAAATGCGGGCCTTCATCGCGATCTCACTGCACTAGTTTGGGACCGGGCACCGTCGCCCCATTGCGCGGCAGCACGCCCAGACGGCGCGCAACCTCGGTATAGGCATCGGCCAGATCACCCAAATCGCGACGAAACACGTCCTTGTCCAGCTTCTGACCGCTTTCGATGTCCCACAGTCGGCAACTGTCAGGGCTGATCTCGTCTGCGACGATCAGGCGCTGGAAATCGCCATCAAAGATCCGCCCGATCTCGATCTTGAAGTCCACCAGACGGATGCCGACGCCATACATCAAACCGGTCATGAAATCATTCACCCGCAGGGCCAGGGCGATCATATCGTCGATGTCTTGCTGGGTTGCCCAGTTAAACGCGATGATATGCTCTTCCGTGACCAGCGGATCGCCGAGCGCATCGTCCTTGAGATAGAACTCGATGATCGGCCGGGGCAGGGCGGTGCCCTCTTTAATACCAAGGCGTTTTGACATCGATCCGGCCGCCATATTGCGAACAACGACCTCAAGCGGGATGATCTCGACCATCCGCACCAATTGCTCGCGCATGTTCAGCCGCTTAATGAAATGCGTCGGCACGCCGATCGCATTCAAACCGGTCATGAAATGCTCGGACAAGCGGTTGTTCAACACGCCTTTGCCGTCGATAACTCCATGTTTCTCAGCGTTAAACGCTGTGGCGTCATCCTTGAAATACTGGATCAGTGTATCTGGTTCGGGCCCCTCATAGAGGATTTTGGCCTTGCCTTCATAGATCATGCGGCGGCGCGCCATGGGGCTCTCCGATGGGGTTAATATGCGAGTTCTATAGGCAAACTGCTGACGGGGTACAAGGATTCTCGCCATCAGGGGGCTTGTGGGAGGGTGGGGGGCAAGCTTACATCCAGTGTGAAGCAATCACAGCCTCGGGAGGGCCGCAGATGACCACTTTTGATGATCGCGAACAGACATTTGAGAAGAAATACGCGCATGATGCCGAAATGAACTTCAAAGCAGAGGCGCGACGCAACAAGCTACTGGGTCTTTGGGCCGCTGAGTTGTTGGGAAAGACCGGTGACGATGCCGATGCCTATGCCCGCGAAGTGATTAAGTCAGATTTCGAGGAAGCGGGGGACGAAGATGTGTTTCGCAAGGTTTCGGGCGACTTGGGCACAAAAGTCAGCGAGGATGACCTGCGCGCCAAAATGCGGGAGCTGATGGCAACAGCCAGGGACCAGGTGATGACCGAGGTCAGCGACTAGGGTAAGGCTGCTGAAGCGGGTTTCGCCTCGCGACCCGCCCCAGAAAACCGTCATGACCAGGACTGCTTGGCTCTGAGAGGCCAAAACTTCAGCGACTGTTAAGCATCGCGCGCATCTCTGCTAAAGCGGGCCGCCTTGGTGTGCGCCGCTTCATTCTTTGCAAAGAACTGACCCGTTAATTCCTGCCTTGGGTGAGACGGGGTTAATAGATATGCAGTTTTTTGTGGCACGGGTGGCGACCACCCCCGCTTGGGTTTTGGGGGTGGTGGCGCGCCATCGGCGCGGGCTGCGGGCCCTTCTGTCCCTTGGCCTTTTAGCGACGATGGTCACGTTGCTGACCGGCGCCTTGCGCGATCTGGACATGGCTGCGGTGCAGTCGGCGGTGGCGCAAACTGCCCCTGGGACGCTGGTTTTTGCGGCGGTTTTCAACGGGCTCAGTTTTCTACCGATTGCCGCTTATGATGTGCTGGCGCACCGCGTTTTGGCGCGCCCTGTGCCGCCCGCGCAGGCATTGCAATCTGGCTTTATGGCCACGGCCATCGGCCAATGCACCGGGTTCGGCCTGGTTGTCGGCAGCTTCCTGCGATGGCGGATAACCAGGGCTTTTGACCAGCGGCCCTTGGATGCGGTTACAACCACGGCCCTGGTCACTGGCGGTTTCATGCTGGGGACTCTGGCGATCCTATCGATCAGCACATTGCTGGTTCCGGACGCGCTGACCCCGGTTGTCCGTCTGCCGGTTGGACTGATGCAAGGTATTGGCGCCTTGGGCGTGCTGGGAACATCCGTTGTCTTGGCGCTGTGTTGGTGGCAGCCTGCGGGTCTGCGCTGGTCGCCGCCACCCTTTCGCGCGGCACTGCGCTTCATCGGCCTCACTTTGGCGGATGTTCTGCCTGCCGCAGCGGCCCTTTGGGTGCTGCTGCCCCAGGGCGCAGGGATTGGCTTTGGAGAGCTGTTCCCGCTGTTTCTTGCCGCCCTAATGTTGGGCTTGGCAACGGGCGTTCCGGGTGGTTTGGGTGTTCTCGAGGGGGCTTGCCTCGTGGCCTTTGCCGCGGTGCCCCAGTCTGAACTGGTGGCGGCGCTGATCCTATACCGGGCGATCTATTACGGACTGCCGATGATCTTGGCCGCCGGGATTTGGGCGACGGAGGAGGCGCGTCAAGTGCGCCCCCTAACAGAACGGCGGCATGTGCCCCGGCAGCCAGACCTGCTCGGACCTGCGGGCGCGACCCTGTCGCCGGCGGTTGCCAAAGCGCTCGGCACAAGCGCCAGGGCCGAGGCCGCCTTGGCCCTGCTGGGCGACAAGAGCTTCCTTCTGACCCCAGATCGCGACGCGGTGTGGATGGTGGCCCGCAGCGCCAATGCCTTGGTCAGCCTTTCCGAGCCCCTGGGTCCGGTGGCACGGTGGCCCCAAGCGATCGATGCGCTGACCAGCCATGCGCGCGCCCAACTGTTAACCCCGGTTGTCTATCGCACCGGTCCCGCCTGCGCCGCCATGCTGCGGGACCAGGGATGGTCGGTCGCGCGCCAGGGGGCAGAGGCATTGGTAGAGTTGCCAGATTTCACGCTGAACACACCCGCCCGCGCGGGCCTCAGGCGTAAATTGCGGCGCGCAAGTGCCGCGGGCGTCGAGGTGATGCGCCACGCTCCGGGGACAGCACCAATGGCCCAGATGGCCGCGATCTCGGACGCGTGGCTGCACCAAAAAGGCAGAACCGAGCGGGGGTTTTCACTCGGGCGCTTTGATCAGCACCACCTGGACCATTTCCATATACTCACCGCCCGGCAGGATGGTGTTATAATCGGCTTTCTCAGCCTGTGGCGCGCGGGGGATGGTGGCGAGTGGTCCTTGGATCTGATGCGCCTTGACCCAGACGCAGCCGATGGCACAATGCAAGCGCTAATCACCGAAGCGATCACCGGGGCCAAGGCTGAGGGCGCGTGGCGATTTTCGCTCTGCTCGGTCCCGTTGGCCGGATTGGACGTACCGGAACCGGGCTTGGAGCGATTGGCCGCAGCGGTCTGGCAGCGACAGGGCGCGAAGCTGGGGTTGCACGGCATGCACCAATTCAAATCCCAATTCGCCCCGGTCTGGGCGCCGCGCTATTTCGCGGTACCAAGCGTTTTGGACACGCCAACGGCGCTGCGGGCGCTAAATCGCCTTATCGGCTAGGCTGCGTCGCCAAAGACGCGGGCAAATATCGTGTCGACATGTTTGGTGTGATAGCTCAGATCGAAATTATCTTCGATTTCCGCTGTGCTGAGCGCCGCCATCACCTCCGCATCGGCTTTCAACTCGGTCATGAAATCAGCGCCGTCCTCCCACACCCGCATCGCATTGCGCTGCACCAGCCGGTAAGCGTCCTCGCGGCTGACGCCCTTCTGGGTCAGGGCCAAAAGCACACGCTGTGAATGAATAAGTCCGCGGAACTTATTCATATTGCTGAGCATATTGTCGGGATAGATCACCAGCTTGTCGATCACCCCTGTAAGGCGTGCCAAAGCGAAATCCAGTGTGATGGTTGTGTCCGGTCCAATGTTCCGCTCAACGCTGGAATGCGAAATATCGCGCTCGTGCCAAAGCGTCACATTCTCCATTGCTGGCACCACCGCCATGCGCACCAAGCGCGCCAGACCCGTCAGGTTCTCGGTCAGAACCGGGTTGCGCTTGTGCGGCATCGCTGAAGATCCCTTCTGCCCCGGCGAGAAATACTCCTCGGCCTCAAGCACTTCGGTGCGCTGCATGTGCCGGATCTCGGTCGCGATATTCTCGATTGAGCTGGCGATCACCCCAAGGGTAGCGAAGAACGCCGCATGCCGGTCGCGGGGGATCACTTGGGTACTGATCGGCTCGGGCGTCAGGCCGAGTTGCGCACAGACATGCGCCTCGACCGATGGGTCTATATTGGCAAAGGTGCCGACCGCCCCTGATATCGCCCCCGTGGCGATCTCGGAACGTGCTGTATGCAACCGGGTGCGAGAGCGGTCCACTTCGGCATAGAACCGTGCCAAGGTCAGGCCCATCGTCGTCGGCTCGGCATGGATGCCATGGCTGCGGCCAATGCGGACGGTGTCTTTATGCTCGAACGCGCGTCGCTTCAGGGCGGCCAGCAGCGCATCCATATCCGTCAGCAAAATGTCCGCCGCCCGTACCAGCTGCACATTAAAGGTTGTGTCCAGCACGTCCGAGCTGGTCATACCTTGGTGCACGAAACGCGCCTCCTCGGCCCCGATGATCTCGGCCAGATGGGTCAAAAAGGCGATGACGTCGTGCTTGGTCACTCGCTCGATCTCGTCAATCCGGTCCACGTCAAAGGCGACGTCACGCGCTTTCCAGACGGCCCCGGCACTTTCTGCGGGGATCACACCCAAGTTAGCCTGCGCGTCACAGGCATACGCCTCGATCTCGTACCAAATTCGGAACTTGGTTTCGGGCGACCAAATGGCGACCATCTCGGGGCGGGAATAGCGCGGGACCATGGGGGGACTTTCGATTTGTGTGCTGTGCGCAGGTTCTTTAGACCGGAGCCCACTCAGATGGAAGGGCAGGGCGATGACCAAGACCGATGGACCCGTACTGGAGGATTTCACGGGGGCTTGGCAGCTGACGCGCACCATCGCGGATGACCGTCAAAAGCTGACGGGAGAATTCCGTGGGACGGCGGTCTTTCGCCCTGTCGACGATGGGCTGACGTATCACGAAACCGGCGCGCTAAAGTACGGCGATGGCACGCCCGTCACCGCCACACAGCGGCATATCTGGAGGAAGCACCCCAGTGGGATCGCGATCAACTTCGACGACGATCGCCCGTTCCACCTGATCGGTCCCGGCTTAATGCCACAGGGCACCCATGATTGCGCGCCGGATGTGTATCGGGTCGCGTATGACTTCACCGGGTGGCCAATTTGGACCGCCGAGTGGCATGTCAGCGGTCCGCGTAAGGACTATGTGATGACCTCGACCTATCACCGCGCGGACTGATTTCGCCTTGCGCCCCAGGGGTGTGCAGTGCAAAACATGGCAAATTGGTTTGCACGAGGGGACAAAATGGCACTCGCAATGAACGATAAAGTGCTGGCGGATCTGGGGCCGGATGAGGGCACCGGGCTGTGGATCAAGCGCGTGGTACTGGTGGCCCTGGGCATCGCGGCCCTGGCGGTGGCGGCGAAAGCCCAAGTTTGGATGTGGCCCTCGCCCGTGCCGATCACGCTGGGAACCTTTGCTGTACTGACTATCGGGGCGGCTTACGGTCCCCGCCTGGGGTTGGCCACGATCCTGGGTTATATGCTGATCGGGGCGATCGGCTTTGACGTGTTCGCCTCCTCCTCGGCCGAGAAAAACGGGTTGACTTACATGATGGGCGGGACCGGTGGCTACCTGGCGGGATATGTGCTGGCAACGCTCGCCATTGGCGCGTTCGCGCGGGCCGGATGGGACCGCAGCATGATCAAGATGGCGGCGGCGCTTCTGCTCGGGAATATCCTGATTTATGCGCTGGGTGTCCCATGGTTGTATCGGGTGATCGAGACCGGGGGGATGTTCGATGCTGCCCAATATGCCTCGATTTGGGATCAAACGCTGGTTTGGGGGCTGACACCCTATCTGATGGGCGATGCGATCAAACTGGCGCTGGCTGCCCTGCTGTTGCCGCTGGCTTGGAAGTTGGTGGGCAAAGCGCGGATGTGAGCGTAATTTGCGATAGAAAATCGGGCGCCTTCGGGGCGCCCTTTTTTTGCGGTTGGATCTACCCTTCGAAACTGTACCCGAACGCCTCAATGTCGTCGCCATACCGTTTGGCCACCAACGCCCGTGTTCTGTCGTTGAACGCTGCCAGATATTCTTGCGCCCCGGTCTTGGCATTTTGCGCCTTGGTCCTTGGCAGGGTCACGCCGGTTTGCCGTTCAATCTCGACAAATGCTGTTTCAATCTGCTCCATCTGCCCGACGTAGTTGCACAACGGCGCGCCATCCCCGGTTTGCAAATGCCGTAGTTGAGACATCCAGTGCCGGTCCGCGAAATCGTCCGAGCCATGCGGTGTGTCCAGCCATTCGACAAACTCTTCAAAGGGCATGAAGGGGCGCAGGGCCGGAAAGCGCGACAGGATCGACACTTTGCCAGGGGTCACAGCATCGGCAACTTTGTCTTTCCAACAAGAATAAATTCGGGACCAGGGATTTCGAACAAGGGAAAAAACATAGAAATCTGGATAGTTGGGGCGAATGTCCTGTGGCGGGCATTCAATCTCCCACCCCTCGGCGCGGTTGCTCAGCGTTGCGAACATATCCTTGATCGTTCGGCTGGCGACCTTGGGGATCGGGGCGGCCAGAAGCTTTCGCTCGGCATAAACAAAGCGTTCGACGTTCACATCGGGCTGCGCGGTCGCGCCCATGCGCGCCAAACGCCCCATGCGCCATGCGATTGGGGCCGTTGTTTCAGATAACAGACGGCGAGAACGAAATTTCACGGGGCGACACCAGTTTAAAGAGAAATTAAATTAGACGATCCGCGCCCGAGTTTCCAGCGGTCACTCCGCCGCAGCCAGCACGATCACCGGCTCCATCCCGTCAAACTCTTCCTGCGACAGGTGACATTTGATCTGATGTTGGTCACCGAGCGTGCGAAGCGGTGGCACTTCGGTTTCACACAAGGTCCCCGGAACGTCCTTTTTGCGGTGGCATCGGGTCTGGAAGGGGCAGCCCGTGGGCGGGTTCATCGCCGAGGGGATATCGCCATCCAGCACGATATGTTTCTTCGCGACACTGGTGTCAGCGATCGGAACAGCGGACAACAGCGCCTCGGTGTAGGGGTGATAAGGCGGGCTGAAAACCTGCTCGGTCGTGCCACTCTCGACCACATGGCCAAGGTACATAACCATAACACGATCAGACAGATAGCGCACGATGCTCAAGTCGTGACTGATGAACAGCATGGTTGTGCGGCTTTCGCGTTGAATGTCCATCAGCAGTTCGGTCACTGCCGCCTGAACCGACACATCCAGCGCCGAAACGGGCTCGTCCGCCACCACGACCTTGGGGCCACCAGCAAAGGCGCGGGCGATGCCGATGCGCTGTTTCTGACCGCCCGACAATTGGCGTGGCTTGCGTTGCGCAAAGGCGCGGGGGAGTTTGACCAGGTCCAAAAGCTCAAGCATCTTCTGCTCGCGCTCGGCTTGGCTGTTTCCGAACTTGAACTTTTCCAACACCCGGATGATCTGATTTCCGATGGTGTGGCTTGGGTTTAGCGTATCGAACGGGTTCTGGAACACCATCTGGATATCCGCCACGGTGCGGGTGTCACGCTTTTCGATCTGGGTATCGCCGATGGCTTTGTTCTCTAGCAGAACATCGCCCGAGGTCGCCGTTTCCAGACCCAGAAGCACCTTGGCCAGGGTCGATTTTCCGCACCCGGACTCGCCGACGATCGCCAGCGTCTCGGCCTCGCGGGCGTCGAGCGAGACGGATTCGTTGGCTTTGACGACCCGCTTTTCCCCGGCCGAGAACAGGGCCGAGGCTGAGACCTCGTAGTATTTCTTCAGGTCATCGACCCGTAGCACGACATCTCCCGCTTCCGTTTTCTTTGTTTTATCAGCGGCTTCGGGCTGCGCATTCCAATCGATCTCGGTGAACCGCAGGCATCGCGAGTCGTGCCGGTCGTCCCCCTCGATGGGGGCCATGGGGATCTCGCCGACGTTGCAACGGCCCTCCTGATAGTAGTCACAGCGGGGGCCGAAGTTGCAGCCCGGGGGGCGCTCGTGAGGCAGGGGGAAATTGCCGGGGATGGCGATCAGGGGGCGGGCGTTCTTATCGGCGCCTGGTAAGGGGATAGAGCGGAACAGACCCTGGGTGTAAGGGTGGCGCATCTTGTCGAAGACATCGGCGATGGAGCCGGTTTCGACCGCTTCGCCCGAGTACATCACACACAGGCGGTCACAGGTCTCCAGAACCAGGCCCAGATTGTGCGAAATAAACAGCATCGAGGTACCGTATTTCTCGCCCAGATTCTTGACCAGATCGACGATCCCGGCCTCGACCGTCACGTCAAGTGCTGTGGTCGGCTCATCCAGGATCAGCAAAGAGGGCTTTGACATCAGGGCCATGGCGATCACGATCCGCTGTTGCTGGCCGCCAGAAAGCTGATGCGGAAAGGAGTTGAGCATGCGTTTGGGGTCGGGCAGGCGCACCGACTCGACGACCTCTAACGCCAGCGCGTAAGCTTTGTCCTTGTCCATCCCCTCGTGGATCATCGGCACTTCCATCAACTGACGGCCAATTTTCATTGCGGGGTTCAGCGAGGCCATAGGCTCTTGATAAATCATCGCGATTTCGGATCCGCGTAGATCACGCAGCTCTTCCTCGGACATCGCGTTCAGGTCGCGGCCCTTGAATTTGATCGAGCCGCCGACGATTTTGCCATTTTTCCCGAGGTCTTGCATAACGCCAAGCGCCACGGTGGATTTGCCACAGCCGCTTTCGCCGACCAGGCCCATGGCCTCGCCCGGTTGGACAACGCACGAGAAATCCATGACCGCCGGGATCTCGCCCGCGCGGGTGAAAAAGCTGATCGAGAGGTTTTCAATCTCGAGGATCGGTCCGTCATACTCCCACTTTGTCATACCCTAGTCCTTCAAGCTTTGTTCGCGCAGACCGTCGGCCAACAGGTTCAGGCCCAAAACCAGCGTCATGATCGCCAGCGCCGGGGGCAATGCGGCGTGCGGGTAGAGGCGCAGCAGTTTGCGGCCCTGATTGATTGTCATCCCCCAGTCTGGAGACTCTGGTTCAACGCCGAGGCCGAAGAACCCGAGTGTCCCCAAAAGTATCGTCGTGTAGCCGATCCGCAAACAGGCGTCGACGATCAGTGGGCCGCGGGCGTTTGGCAGAACCTCCCACAGCATAATGTACCAAGGGCCCTCGCCACGGGTTTGAGCAGCGGCTACATAGTCACGGGTTTTGATGTCCATAGTCAGCCCGCGTACAATGCGGAATGCTGCTGGCGAGGTGACGAAGACCACCGAAACGAAGATGTTCAACGTATTTGGCTCCATTCTCAAACCCGTTGGGTTCCAAATGTTTGTCAAATGCAGGTATGTGAAGCCACCGATCACTATGGTTGGTATTAAATAGAACCAAAGCACATCAGGTCGAGTGCTGAAGCGTGAGTAAAAGAAAGTAATAAAGAACACGATCGGTATTATAAAGAGTACTGCAGCTAAACCAGACGGAATAGCAGTCTGCCGGATCTCAGGTGTTACGAGCAGATAGAATAGAAGTATTACGGGAAAAGCCAAAACCAGATTTGCCACAAAGCTCAGGGTCGTATCAATACTACCGCCGTAGTAGCCTGCGGGCAGGCCCAGTGAGATACCAACCATTAGTGCAAATATGGTGGCGGCAGGTGCGATGAGCATGACAGTACGTGATCCATGCACCATGCGGCTGAAGACGTCGCGACCCAGGTTATCGCCGCCAAAGAGTGCCGCGATTTCGCTTTCCGGTTCAAGCGTGCCGGGCGGTTTGTTTTTCAGGGCGCGGAACTGATCGAGCGGGTCGAACAGGGCAATTTGATCGGCGAACAGGGCGGTCAAGACCCAAAACAGCACCAGGCCTAGGCCAATCATGCCGATGGGGCTGTCGAACAGACGGCCATAGAGGCTGAGCCGGGCTTTGAAGTAAGCCGACAGGCCCATGATCACGATCAGGCCGATCCAGACCGGAGTGAACTGAACCAGGACGCCCGAAAAGACTTGTGCGGTAGACAGCGGTTCCATGGTCGCCCCTTAAGCCTGCACGCGGATGCGTGGGTTCAAATACACATAGCCGATGTCCGAGATCAGCTGCGTAATCAACACCACCACCACGGCGATAATCGAACAAGACAGCAGCAACTCGATATCGTTGTTCCCCGCCGCCTCGACCAGCAACCAGCCGAAGCCTTTGTAGTTGAACAGGCTTTCGACGATCACGACACCGGTCAACAGCCAGGGGAACTGCAGCATGATCACCGTGAAAGGGGCGATCAGCGCGTTTCTAAGTGCATGTTTGATGACGATATTGCGAAAGCTAACGCCCTTAAGACGGGCTGTGCGGATATATTGCGCCGTCATCACCTCGGCCATCGAGGCGCGGGTCATGCGGGCGATGTAACCCATGCCATAAAGCGCCATGGTCAGCACCGGCAGGCCGAAGTTGTAGACCGTGATCCCCTCCATCGCCTTGGTCGATGAGCCCGAGAACCATTCGAGCCCCACGACTTTCGAGGCGAAGATGACGGTCAGGATTACGCCCGAGACGTATTCGGGCGTGGCGGTACTAGCGATGGCGACGGTCGAGAGCGTTCGGTCCTGTAATGTGCCTTCGCGCATGCCTGCCAGAACGCCCACGATCAGCGCCATGGGAACCATGACCACCATCACCCAGAACATCAGCTTGCCGGTCAGGGCCAAACGCTCCCACAACACCTCGTTCACAGGTGCGCGAAAGCGGGTGCTGTCGCCCATATTGCCGCGCAGCACGCCTCCAAGCCACTCGCTGTAACGGGTGAGCATGGGGCGGTTGTAGCCCTCTTCCTCGAGCCAGACGGTGACCTGCTGGTCCGTCATCCGCATGTTGTTTTGTTCCTTCGCCAGTTTTTCCAGATTGGGCTGAAGGTTGACGAGGGCAAAGACGATGAATGTCAGACAAAGCGCCGTTAGGGCCATCACCCCAAGGCGTCGAAGAAGAAAGCTGAGCATCTGGAGTTCCCGAGGTCAGAAAAAGGGCAGGGGGCGCGTGGCCCCCTGCTGCAGCACATCTTAGGCGTCGATCCAGACGTCCTCGAAGTGGAACTCGAACGTCGGATGCATACGACGGCCCTGCACCCGCTCGTGCGAGTGGCAGAACAGCGAGCGCCAAAACGGCTGGACGATCGCGCCGCTGTCTTGCAGCATCGACTGAAGCTCGGCCATGATGACCCGGCGCTCGTCAGCGTCGGCGATGCCCTTGGCCTGATCCAATTTGGCGTCGAAATCGGGGTTCGAATGCGCGGATTCATTCCAAGCAACACCCGAGCGATAGGCCAGATCGAGCACCTGCACACCCAAGGGGCGCTGGTGCCAGTTGGTCGAACTGAACGGGTATCCCGCCCAATTGTTCCAGAAGGTCGAGCCGGGCATGATGGTGCGTTTGATGTTGATGCCAGCATCGCGCAGTTGTGCGGCGACGGCGTCGGTGGTGTTGCGGCGCCAGTCGTCATCGATCGAGATCAGCTCGAACTCGGTATCCGCGTGGCCGGCGGCGGTCAAAAGCTCCATCGCTTTGGCCGCGTCACGCTCAACTTTGGGCAGTTCGGCGTACTCGGGGTGCATCGGGCCAACGTGGTGGTTTTCGGCCGGTTGGCCCAGACCGTTGACGCCCAGATCCAGCACGGTGGAGTTGTCGACCGCCAACTGCATGGCGTTGCGCACGTCCTTGTTGTCGAACGGTGCCTCGCCCGCGTTCATGCGGATACAGATGGTCGATGCGGTCACAATCTCGGATTTGTTCAGGTCCAGGCTGTCGTAAATGTCGACATAGTCAGCGGTGGATTGATAGGCGGTGTCAACCTCGTCCGACTCATACGCCGCAACCTCGGCCGAGGGGTCGGTACCGTAGTCGATGTACTCGATGGCATCTAGATAAACGGGTTGCAAGGCCTCGTCGCCCCACCACGTCCCATTGGTCCGGCGTACAACACGGGCCGAGACGCCGACGTTCAGTTCTTCCAACTCCCATGGGCCGGTGCCAATCGGGTTTTCAGACAGGACCGCCTCGTCCGGGTTGAAGCCGCGATGGACGATCAACGCCGGGTAGTCGCAGATGCCCGGAATAATAGTGATGTCGGGCGCCGAGCATCGCAGAACAACCGTGTGGTCATCGACCGCCTCGACCGCGCCGTCGCGCAGGCCAAAGATCTCGACCACTTCGTCGACCAGGCTGGTGTTCCCAGCGTCGTCGGTTTTTTCGACCTGAACGGTTTCTTCGGATTTCTTCTCGATCAGCGTGCCGATGCGGCTGGCCATCGAGTTCCCTGCGACGTGTTTTTCGGCCCAGCGGCTGAAGTTGAACACCACATCCTCGGAAGTGAAAGCATCGCCGTTGGTCCAGGTTACGCCCTGGCGCAGATTGAGCTTGTATTCGGTGGCGTCGTCGCTGACCTCCCAGCTTTCGACCAGCCAGGGCTCAAAGGTGAAATCGGCCGTGTAGCGTACCAGCGTCTCGCAGAACGCCCGACCGACGTTGCCCATTTCGGACCAGTCAAAGATCCGTGGGTCGTCGACGCGGCGGACGCTCATTGAGACACGCAGCGTACCGCCGGTTTTGGCATGACCATCGGCGCGCGCCTTGGGCGCGGCCAGCCCGATCATGCCATAAGCAGCGGCCGTCGTCGCGCCCAACGCAGAAGCCGTGGCCAAGAATTCGCGTCGGTCCATCTTGCCCGCAAGCGTGTCCTCAGCCAGCGCGTCTAAGGCTGGGTGCATAGGTTTACCGTTGATGGTGGTCTTGGTCATAGAACTCTCCCTGTCTGACCGGCATGATGCTGCGCATCATCTGTGTTTTGGTGGTATGCCGTGCCTGTTTTCTCATTTTTTGGGCCGGAACCACTTTTTTGCACGCACAGTGCATGCCATCTGTAAGCAAAGGTCAACAGCGCACCCTGGCCTTGTTAGGTTTTTTGCGACATCAAAGCGTCTACTTGCGACATATTGGGCCGCTGCGCGCGGGCTTAGTGTGAAAACCGAACAACCGGGGATTGAATGGCTTGCGCGCGTTCTGGATCATCCTTGGAAAGTTGGCCCAGAACGAAAGCGGCCAATCGCGCGCCCGCTTCCTCAATATCTTCGAAGATCTGGTCGACCGTTGGGTCAATCTGACTCATCAAGTCTGAACTGGTTTTGACCACCGCCTCAAAGTCGCGCCCGCGCTGTTTCCCGGCCAGGCGCATACCGTTGGTCAATGCCAAATACGAGGCTTCACCAGGGCAAATGAAACCGTCGGGCGCATCCGGATGGCCCGCCAGATCACGTGCCCAGTCCTTAATCTGCACAAGGCTGCTGTCCAGCGTGATTTCCTCTGGAAAACAATACTCCAGGCCCGAGGTGCGGACCGAGCGTAGCAACCCATACCGCAAATGCTGATAAAAGGTGAACTTATCGGGCGGCAAGATTAGGCAGATCTTTTGCACGCCCTTTTCCGTCAACCGGTTGGCAGCAGCAAATGCGAAGCTTTCGTTATCGAAATCGAAGTGAGAGTAGGGGGCGGACAATTCCGTTCGGCCATGGCAGGCAAAAGGAAACCCCTGCTCGGACAGATAGCGCACCCGCTCGTCAAAAGGTCGGGTGCGGGCAAAGATCAGCCCGTCCGCCAAACGGTTATGGACGATATGCTCAACCGTGGTGCGCGTATCGCCGCCGGCAAAGCTGGGTGTAATGTTCAAATGATATCGCGTGTCGTGCAGAGCACCGGTTATGCCGTGGATTAGCGCGTCACCGAAGCCAAGGATTTCCTGATGCGGCTCGAGAATCAAGCTGATAACCTTGGTCTTGCCAGTGCGCAGGCGCTGCGCTGCCCGGTCGGGAACATAGCCGACTTGTTCGGCGATTGCCGCAACACGCTCGCGTGTTGCGAGGGCAATCTTTGGATCGTCCGCCAGCGCACGGGACACAGTCGTCACAGCCAGATCCGCGATCTGAGCAACTGTTTTCAGCGTTGGTCTTTTGGCCTGTGTCGCCACTGCTTTCTGAGTCACCCGGTCTTCCTTAGATTCGCTTTTGGCAGGTTTGCATCGTTATAAAATTGGACTTTCTGCCGCGCAAAAGCCCTGTTGGGGACATTAAAGACTATATTTTATTGGCTTTGCAATATTTTTGTTGACAGAGTATGAATTTATAACGTCATAAATGGCGCAGTCATTCTGGGAGGATCTTATGACAGGTAAACGTGTGAGCAAGCTGCTGGCCTCGGCCGCTGTTTTTGGTGTTTTCGCGACATCCGCTGTGGCCGAGGATGTTGAGGTTCTGCATTGGTGGACCTCGGGGGGTGAGGCCGCTGCCGTGGGCGTGCTGAAGGAAGATCTGCAAGGGCAGGGCGTCGGTTGGTTGGATATGCCGGTCGCCGGCGGCGGCGGCAGCGACGCGATGACCGTGCTGCGCGCGCGCGTTGTAGCCGGCGATGCGCCGACGGCGGCGCAAATGCTGGGTTTCGACATCAAAGACTGGGCCGAGTCGACCGGAAAATTGGCCGATCTGAATGCCGTCGCCGACGAAGAGGGCTGGGACGATGTGGTACCCGCCGCGCTGCAAGAGTTCTCGAAGCATGACGGGAAATGGATCGCGGCCCCGGTGAACGTGCACTCGACCAACTGGGTTTGGATCAACAAGTCCGCCTTGGACGCCGCCGGTGGCAAGGCCCCCGAAAACTGGGAAGAGCTGATCACCGTTCTGGACGCGATGCAGGCAAACGGCATCACGCCGCTGGCGCATGGCGGGCAGGCCTGGCAGGACGCGACGATCTTTGACGCGGTGGTTCTGGGCTTGGGCGCTGATTTCTACAAAGCCGCTTTCATCGACATGGACGAAGGTGCTTTGGGTGGCGAGCAGATGGTCGAAGCCTTTAACCGCATGGAAAAGCTACGCTCTTACGTCGATGACAACTTCTCGGGTCGCGACTGGAACCTGGCCTCGGCCATGGTGATCGAGGGGACCGGCGGCATGCAGATGATGGGCGATTGGGCCAAGGGCGAGTTCTTGAACGCAGGTCAAACACCTGGCGAAGACTTCATTTGCATTCGTTTCCCCGGCACCCAGGGTTTGGTGACCTTCAACTCGGATCAGTTCGTGATGTTCGATCAGGGCGGCGCATCTGAAGCCCAATTCGCCATGGCCGCCTCGGTCATGAACCCGACGTTCCAGTCGGCGTTCAACGTGGTCAAAGGCTCGGTTCCTGCGCGCACCGATGTGTCGGACGCCGACTTTGACGACTGCGGAAAAAAAGGCATGGCGGATTTCGCCGAGGCCAACGCAGGCGGTGGCCTTTATGGTTCGATGGCGCACGGGCATGCCAACCCAGCCTCGGTCAAGAACGCGATCTATGATGTCGTGACCGCGCATTTCAATGGCGAGTACGATGCGGCCACGGCCGCAGAAGAACTGGTCAATGCGGTGCTTGCTGCGCAGTAAGCGAAATTGACGCATTGGCGGGCCCCGTGGTGGGCCCGCCGAAGTTATCCAAGGCAGGATCCCAATGACCGAGGTTTTTCAGCGATGGTTGCCGCGTCTGGTGTTGGCGCCGAGCTTCCTTTTGGTGCTGTTGTTCGTATACGGGTTCATCCTGTACACCGGTTATCTGTCGATGACAGACAGCCGGATGCTGCCGTCCTATGGCTGGGTTGGGTTTGAGAATTATACCAAGCTCTTCGCGCTAAGGCATTGGGATACGGCACTGAAAAACCTGGCAATTTTTGGCATTCTGTACATTGTCATTTCTTCGGCCCTGGGCCTGTTCCTCGCGATCTTGCTGGATCAGAAAATCCGCGCCGAAGGGTTTATCCGCCCCATTTACCTCTATCCCATGGCGCTGTCGTTCATTGTGACCGGGACCGCCTGGAAATGGTTCCTGGACCCAGGTGTCGGGATCGAGAACACCATGCATGTCTGGGGTTGGACCAGTTTTCACTTCGATTGGATCAAGAACCGGGATTTCGCGATCTACACCGTCGTGATGGCCGCCGTCTGGCAGTCGTCGGGCTTCGTGATGGCGATGTTCCTGGCGGGTTTGCGGGGGGTGGATAACGAGATCATCAAAGCGGCTCAGATCGATGGCGCCAGCGGCATTACGATCTATCGGCGGATCATTATCCCGCTGATGCGCCCGGTTTTCCTATCGGCCTTCGTGGTGCTCGCACATTTGGCGATCAAAGCCTATGACCTGGTGATCGCGCTGACGGGCGGCGGGCCGGGCAGGGCGACCGAACTGCCCGCAACGTTCATGTACTCGTACACCTTCACACGGAACCAGATGGGGATCGGCGCATCCTCGGCGATTATCATGCTGATCATGATTTTCTCGATCATCGTGCCTTACGTCTATTCCGAGCTGCGCGCGGGTGAGCAACGATGAGCGGGGCTGTGTCACAAGACAATGCTGTCTCAAGCGGGCGGTTGGTGCGCGGGCTGATCTATGCGGTCCTGATCCTATTCGTGATCTATTACCTGTTGCCGCTCTATGTGATGATCGTCAACTCTCTGAAACCGCTGGATGAAATACGGGGGGGCGATCTGATGGCGCTGCCCGATGCCTGGACCCTGCAGCCTTGGCGCGATGCCTGGTCCAACGCACAAATCGGGGTCGAGGCGACCGGGTTGAAACCCTATTTCGCGAACTCGCTGATGATTGTGATCCCCGCGGTGACACTGTCCACGATCACCGGGGCGCTGAACGGCTATGTCCTGACGAAATGGCGGTTCAAAGGCGATGGGATCGTGTTCGCGATGCTGCTGTTGTCGTGCTTTATCCCGTTTCAGATTGTCCTGATCCCGGCCGCGCGGATCCTGGGAATGCTGGGGATGTCGGGCACCATCCAGGGGTTGGTGCTGATCCACTTCGTCTATGGTATTGGCTTCTCGACACTGTTCTTCCGCAATTATTACGCCGCGTTCCCGACCGAATTGATCCGAGCGGCGCAGATTGATGGGGCGACCTTTTTCCAAATCTTCCGGCGGATTCTGCTGCCCAGTTCGGGGCCGATCATCGTGGTCACCGTGATCTGGCAGTTTACCAACCAATGGAACGACTTCCTGTTTGGCGCGTCCTTCTCGGGCTATGACAGCACACCGATGACCGTGGCGCTGAACAATCTGGTGAACTCGTCAACGGGTGTGAAGGAATACAACGTGCATTTCGCGGGCGCTATTCTGGCCGCGCTGCCGACGCTGATCGTCTATGTCGTCTCGGGACGGTATTTCGTGCGCGGCCTGATGGCCGGCGCGGTGAAAGGATAAACATGGGCTCGCTAACCATTGATAATCTTCATAAATCCTATGGGAACGTGGATGTTTTAAAAGGAATAAATCTGTCGATTGATGACGGCGGGTTTCTGGTGCTTGTCGGCCCCTCGGGTTGCGGCAAGTCCACGCTGCTAAATACCATCGCCGGGCTTGAGGAGATCACGTCAGGCGACATTCAGATCGGCGCCAAATCCATCGCCGGGCTGCATCCGTCGAAGCGCGACATTGCGATGGTGTTCCAATCCTATGCGCTGTACCCCAACATGACCGTCGCCCAGAACATCAGTTTCGGGATGGAAATCCGCGGCATCGACAAGGATGAACGGGACAAGGCGATCCAAGGCGTGGCGGACATGCTGCAAATCGGTGAGTTGCTAAAACGCAAGCCCAGTCAATTGTCCGGTGGGCAGCGGCAACGAGTGGCCATGGGCCGGGCGCTGGTCCGCGATCCACAGGTATTTTTATTTGATGAGCCTTTGTCGAACCTGGACGCCAAACTGCGCGTCGACATGCGGACCGAGATTAAGCGGCTGCATCAGCGGATGGGTACGACAATTGTCTATGTGACCCATGACCAGATCGAGGCGCTGACACTGGCGACCAAAATCGCGGTGCTGAAGGATGGGCATCTTCAGCAATTCGGCACGCCCGACGAGATTTACAACGATCCGGTCAATATGTTCGTGGCCGACTTCATGGGCTCGCCTTCGATGAACCTGATTGACGCGACGGTGATCGACCAGGATGGGCTTGGGATCTCGATGGCCGAAAAGGGCGAGGCACCGGTGGTCCTGTCGGTGATGGAAAGCGATGGGCTGCGCGCCCATCTGGGCAAGGTCATCAAGTTTGGCATACGCCCCGAGGCGCTGACCGACCCGGATGGCGCGGACCGGACCAGCAATACGATCATCGAAGCCGAGTGCTTCGTCGAGGTGGTGGAACCGGCGGGATCGGATACGTTTGCGGTGACCCATTTGGGTGGCAAAGAAGCCATTGCGCGGCTGCGGGCCGATGCGCGGATCGCACCAGGCACGCGCACAACATTAGCTTTTAACATGAGCAAGGCGGTTTTCTTTGATCCCGCCACCCAGACCAGGATCAGATAACCGTTTTCAGGGGCGCGACATGAAGCGATCAGACGTCAATCGGATTTTGAAAGAGGGCGATGTCTTTATCCGCTCGTTTGGCTATGTCATGCCCCCCTTTGCCTATTGGACACCCGAGCAGATGAAAACTCGTGACCACAGCGCGATCAAAGCGCGCGGGATGGGGTGGGATATCACGGACTACGGCCAAGGCAAGTTCGATGAGTTGGGGCTATTTTTGTTCACAGTTCGCAATGGGTTGGCTGAGAACCTTAAGGCAGGATCCGGAATGGTCTATGCCGAGAAGATCATGATCTCGCGCCAGGATCAGTTGAGCCCGATGCACCGGCACATCATTAAGTCCGAGGATATTATCAATCGTGGCGGCGGTACGCTGGTATTGGAATTGTTCCAGCGGGACGCAGGCGGCGGCATTGACCGCGACGCCAAGGTGCAGGTCCCGGTTGATGGCGAGATGGTCACGCTGGACGCAGGTGGCCTGCTGAAGTTGGATCCAGGCCAAAGTGTCACGCTGCATCCCACCATTTGGCATGCGTTCTGGGGCGAGGGCGGCGATGTGCTGATCGGCGAGGTGTCGACGGTCAATGACGACAATACGGACAATATTTTCGAAATGGATATCGGGCGCTTCGCCTCGGTCGAAGAAGATGAAGCGCCGGTGCATCTGCTGGTCTCGGACTACGATAAGTATCTTTAGGGGGGTGCCATGGGCGACCAGTTGAAAGCCTATATTCGCGAGGCCAAAGCGCATTTGCAGGGTCTGACGGACGTCAAAGCCGCGTATCAAGATGTCCGCGCAGCGATGATGACCGAGGTGGAGACGATCAAAACGGCCCAAGCACAGGGCAGGGCGGTGATCCCCGAAGTGAGTTACGTGCGGGTGGCCGACGGCACCGTGCCCCAGGCCATGCGGGCCGAGATCCGGCACCGTGGTTGCGTCGTCGTTCGTGGGGTGTTCGATCGGTCCCAAGCCGAAGATTGGAATGCCGAGATCGGCGACTACATCGCCCGCAACGACTACTTGAGCAAAGCTAAGGAAAAAGCCGGGATCGACAAGTATTTTGGCGGGTTGAAGTCGGGCACGCCGCAAATCTACGGCCTCTATTGGTCGAAGCCCCAGGTGATGGCGCGGCAGGCGGAAAGCATGGCGGCAACCAAGCGTTTCTTGAACCGGCTGTGGGATGTCGCCGGCCCCATGGGTGACGAGTTCGACCCGGATCACGATTATGCCTATGCGGATCGCACGCGCCGCCGTCAGCCTGGGGACACGACCTTGGGCTTGTCACCGCATATGGACTCAGGCTCGTACGAGCGCTGGTTGGACCCTGCGTATCAGAAGATCTATGGCGCGATTTTTGGGGGGCAGTGGCGTGACTATGATCCCTGGAAGGCGACGTATCGCACTCAGACACGCGAGTTTTCATCGGCCGCGGTCTGTTCGATGTTCAGGACCTTTCAGGGCTGGACCGGATTG
This sequence comes from uncultured Paracoccaceae bacterium, assembly GCA_938049225.1. Taxonomy (GTDB): domain Bacteria; phylum Pseudomonadota; class Alphaproteobacteria; order Rhodobacterales; family Rhodobacteraceae; genus Halovulum. Next base: position 1,664 of record CALICM010000066.1, on the reverse strand, counting down.
ACGACCCAAGGACCCGCTGACGGCACGCTCAGCCTGATCCCGGTGGCACAGTCGATCGCGTATTTCCTATTGCGTGCGTTGCAGGAGGATGTTGAGCCCGACGATCTGTGCGGTGCGATCCCAGGCCGGGCCTTGGGTGCGCGCAAGCAGTGGCATGCGGATATCCTTGATGGATTGATCAGTATACCGACCGTGGGCCCAGGCGACACGGTCTGGTGGCATCCGGACCTCATCCACGCGGTGGCGGACGCGCACACCGGCACCGACTATGCGAATGTGATCTACATAGGCGCCTCGCCAAAATGCGCTAAGAACGAGGCCTATACCCGCAAACAAGCTCAGAAATTTCTTGAGGGACGTAGCGCGCCGGATTTCGCGCCCGAGGATTATGAAGTGGATTTCGAGGGGCGGGCCACTATCGCCGATCTCACTGACCTGGGCCGAGCGCAAATGTGTTTGTGATAAAAGGTGCACCGCTGATTCTTTAAGTATAATATTTAACATAATATTGATTATGCGATCAAAATGCACAATCCGCAAAGCTAAAAAGTCACCCCTAAGCAATTCAGGAATGTCACTCTGCCCTCAAAATTCAATGAGGAAGAGCGGACATGGGATGGGTGGTTATGAGCGAGCGCGAGTTGAACCGCGTGGAGGTTCTGGCGCAGGTCGATGATGGACGGCTGAGCGTCGACAACGCGGCGAACATGTTGGCGCTGACACGTCGACAGATATTCCGGCTATTGAAGCGATATCGTCAGGATGGCGCATCGGCGATCCGGCACAAGGCGCGCGGCAAGCCCCCAAACAATCGGATTCATCATGCCAAGCGCGACTATGCACTCAGCATCATCAAGGAAAGCTATGCGGATTTCGGGCCGACACTGGCGGCGGAGATGCTGGCCGAACATCATGGCTTCAAAGTCTCACGCGAGACCGTCCGCAAGTGGATGCAGGAAGATGGGATTTGGCTCTCTCGCAAACAGCGCCGGACATTCCACCAACCGCGGCTGCGCCGTGAATGCTTTGGCGAACTCATTCAAATCGACGGGTCTGACCACCGATGGTTTGAGGATCGGGGCGATCCCTGCACCCTGCTCGTCTTCATTGACGACGCGACCAGCACCTTGATGGAACTGCGGTTCGTAAAGTCTGAGAGCACGTTCAGCTATTTCGAGGCACTGGAAAGCTATCTGCTGAAGCATGGTCGCCCGGTCGCATTCTACAGCGACAAGCACACGGTATTCAGGGTGCCGAAGCCCAATGAACACATGACGGGCATGACCCAATTCGGTCGCGCTCTGGCCGAGTTGAACATCGAGATCATCTGCGCCAATTCCTCGCAGGCCAAAGGCCGTGTCGAGCGTGCAAACCGCACCTTGCAAGATCGGCTGGTCAAGGAGCTGCGCATCGCGGGTATCTCAAACATCGAAGATGGCAACGCCTTTCTTGCGGGCTTCGTAGAGCGCTACAATGCCAAGTTTGCAAAGGCTCCGGCCAAGGCAGACAATCTGCACCGTACCTGGCCCCATCGGAAGGTTTCTTCTTAAAACCACGCTAAGCAAGAACGAAGGATGAACGTTGCCTATGGCGTGGAGTTTCTGATCACTTTGTAAGCTGTTGATCTGCCTATGCCGAGATGTTTTGCGGCCTGGGCGACGGAT
>CALICM010000065.1 GCA_938049225.1 uncultured Paracoccaceae bacterium | reverse complement strand
GCAAAATGGGCCATCGCCAACGGCGGCGCCTCTGCCATTCCGGCCAACCCCAACAAGGAACCCGCATGACCCGCACCATCGTCGAAAGCAAAACAAAGACCGCCATTATCGGCTTTGACCAGCCATTCTGTGTTATTGGTGAGCGGATCAATCCGACTGGACGAAAGATCCTGAATGAAGAACTTGAACGTGGAGATTTTTCACGGGTTGAGGCTGACGCCATTGCGCAGGTTGCCGCCGGGGCAAATATTCTGGACATCAACTCTGGCGCTGTGTTTTCCAACAAGATGGCCGAAGATCCGCGTTACGCGGACAACAATTTTGTTGAACCAAGCCTGATGAAGGACCTAGTTGAACGGGTGCAGGCCATCACTGATTGTCCCCTGTGCATTGACAGCTCTGTTCCGGGTGCGCTGGAAAATGGCCTTGCCGCGGCCGAAGGCCGCCCACTATTGAACTCGGTCACCGGTGAAGAAGAGCGGCTTGAACTGGTGCTGCCGCTCGTCAAGAAATACAACGTGCCGGTTGTTGCCATTTCCAACGATGACACGGGCATTTCAGAAGATCCGGATGTGCGTTTTGCAGTTGCAAAAAAGATCGTTGAGCGGGCTGCCGATTTTGGGATTCCGGCTCATGACATAGTGGTCGATCCGCTGGTCATGCCGATTGGCGCGATGGCGACGGCCGGACTGCAGGTATTTGAACTGGTGCGCAAGCTGCGGCGCGAGCTTGGGGTGAATACGACCTGCGGTGCCTCGAATATCTCGTTTGGGCTGCCCAACCGCCATGGGATCAACGCAGCATTCCTGCCGATGGCGATAGCTGCGGGCATGACCAGCGCAATCATGAACCCTGTCCGCCCCCAGGAGATGGAGGCGATCCGCGCCGCCAACCTGCTGGCCAACAACGATCCGCATGGCGCGCAATGGATCAAGCACAACAAACCGCCCGCGGTCGAAGGTGCCGCACCTAGCGGCGCGCGCGGCGGGCGGGTCCGGCGGCGTGGCCGCAGCGCTTAAAGCGTTTCGCCTTTAACTTGGGGCATATCCCATCACCTAACGCGTTGAAATCTATGATTTCAGGCAGCGTTAGGTGATTCAAGTTTAAGGCAAAACGCTATAGTTTCCGCGCAAACACAAAACATTCACACGCCGCGCCGAAGAAACGCCGCGACCTGTCATCGAAAATAGATCAAAGCGCGCGTCGCTGAAGGATGGCTGATACCGGCGCTATCGTCACCTCGCGCGCGCCCGATCCCAGCAGCCAGGAAAATAGCGTCGTGACAGTTTCCTGACGCACGCGGCCCACCACGATCACGCTGCCCCCGCGCGAGGCATCAAGCACCGCGCGCTCTAGCGCAAGCGCGATATTGGCCGAGCCCGGAACCTCGTCGATGACGCGATAAATCAACTCGCTGGGCACCCCCTCTTGATCGGCGATGATAGGCACATTGTTCAGCCCGTTGCCGCGATGCGTCAGCAAGCCGTGCCCGGTTCGTTTGAGCGTTTCTAGCAAAGCACCGGCCAGCCGACGATTTTGTGGCAAGGGGCTGTCAATGGGATCAAGGATCGTGGCCGCGTTGGGCACATTGGCCAAAACCCGAGCAATGGTCGGTGTGACCTCTTCAGTTTCGGAGTCAACTGTTAGCGCCAGCTTGCCCTCTTCGGGCAGCACGGCGACAAGTTCGAAGCCAGCACCACCGTATTGGCCCGCGACGTCGCTCGCGCCCTCGATATCGGCGGTGACCCCAAAGGTTATTGGCGCGGTGAGCGCCGTCAGGCCCGCCCGCAATTCACTGCTGCCGCCTTCGTCAATCAGAATGATCGACATCATGGGCCGCGAGGTGTCACCCCCAAAAGCAATCGCGTTATCGGCCAAGGCATCGCCCTCAACCAGATCTGGCGCGGGCTCCAGCGGTTCTTCCTCTACGTCCAGTTCAGGACCACCCACATCGGGAACGCTTACACTTTCGGTGTCTACAGCCGGCGCCCCTACCGTGGGTGCTGCCATGGCGACTTGCTGTGGTGCGCTGGGGCTGCGGTTGGGGCTGTTGTCGCCCCCACCCCCAAGGCCCGCACCGGCGCTTTCCGACACATCCGGGGCGGTCAGGCGTGGCCCCTCGGCCACCGGTGCTGTTTCGGTTGCTGGCGCCGAAGGCGCAGCATCCACCGTAACAGGCGCCTGTGGGGCCGATGCCTCGGGTTGACTTGCCGGGGCCACGGGTTCTGCGATCTCGGGTGCGGGAGCGGCCGCCGACGTCGGGGCCGCGACCGTAGCGGGCTCGGAACGCAACATCCCCGCCACCGGCCCTTCCGCCAGCGGGTTAAGGATTGCGGCGACAGTCAGGGCCACCCCGCTCAGGACACCCCCGAAAATAAATCCAACCAGAAAACGGATCATATCTTGAGCCCTTATGTTTGTTCTTCCTGCTCTCGCCCTGCGCCACTTTGGTGCGCCAGGGGTCGTTTTGTCTCTGCCCCCCTTGACCATGCCAGTATGGCCCGCGCATGTATAGCGGCGACCTTAACTATGTGACCAGCCCCAGCCAGATATGCAAGGCCGGGAAAGGGGTGTCATGCTGCTACTGATAGATAACTATGACAGTTTTACCTATAATCTCGTTCATTATTTGGGCGAATTAGGGGCAAGCGTGCAAGTGCGCCGCAATGACGCGCTGGATGTGCAAGCCGCAATGGCGTTGAAACCCGCTGGCATCGTCCTGTCACCAGGTCCCTGCACCCCGGATCAGGCGGGCATTTGCCTGGCGCTGACCTTGGCTGCGGCCGAGACGCGCACGCCGCTTTTGGGCGTTTGCCTGGGCCATCAAGCCCTGGGTCAGGCTTTTGGCGGTCGGGTGGTGCGGCATGACGAGATTGTCCATGGCAAACCCGGATCGATCCGTCATAAGGGGCGCGGTGTTTTTGCTGATCTGCCCTCGCCCTTCGCGGCGACCCGCTATCATTCGCTGGTGGTCGCGCGGGACGACTTACCGGATGTGCTTGAAGTCACGGCCGAGTTGGAAGATGGCACGATCATGGGCCTCAGCCATCGGGACTTGCCAATGCATGGTGTTCAGTTTCACCCGGAATCCATTGCGTCCGAGCACGGTCATGCGCTGCTGAAGACCTTTCTCGACCAAGTTCCGGTGTCCGCATGAGTGACGCCTTAAAGCCCTTGATCGCTGCGGCCGCCGATGGTCCCCTAAGCCGCGCGCAAGCCGAAGCCGCGTTTGGTATTTTGATGGAGGGGGATGCAACGCCCGCTCAAATCGGCGGATTTTTGATGGCCCTGCGCGTGCGCGGCGAGACGGTGGATGAATACGCCGCCGCCGCCGCTGTCATGCGCGCCAAGTGCAACGCTGTCAGCGCGCCAGAGGGTGCGATCGATATCGTGGGCACCGGGGGCGACGGAAAAGGTACATTGAACATCTCGACCGCGACGGCCTTTGTGGTCGCCGGCGCAGGCGTGACCGTCGCCAAACACGGCAACCGCAACCTCAGCTCCAAATCGGGCGCGGCGGATGCTCTGGGTCAGATGGGTGTGAATGTGATGGTCGGCGCGGACGTGGTCGAACGCGCGCTGGCCGAGGTCGGCATCGCCTTCATGATGGCGCCGATGCACCACCCTGCGATTGCCCATGTGATGCCCACTCGGGCGGAGCTTGGCACCCGCACGATTTTCAACATCCTTGGCCCCCTGACCAACCCGGCGGGCGTCAAACGCCAACTGACCGGCGCGTTTTCACGCGAGATGATCCGCCCGATGGCCGAAACGCTTGGGCAGTTGGGGTCGGAACGCGCCTGGCTGGTGCATGGCAGCGATGGCACGGATGAGATGACCATCACTGGCGTCAGCTGGATCAGCGCGCTTGAGCTCGACGGCAGCGTCACGGACCGTGAAATGCATCCCGAAGACTTTGGCCTGCCCGTGCACCCGTTTGAAGACATCCTGGGCGGCACGCCTGAAGAAAACGGGGTCGCCTTCCGCGCCCTGCTCGAAGGTGCGCCGGGTGCTTACCGTGATGCGGTGCTG
>CALICM010000064.1 GCA_938049225.1 uncultured Paracoccaceae bacterium | reverse complement strand
CTTCGATCAACCGCGCAAAACGATCCCGGAGTTCCTTTGACAAAGGTGATGGCATGACTGTGATCCTCCCATAAAGGGTGAATCACAAATCAAACCTCAGGGGAATCCTTCCGATTCAAACTTTTCTAGAAACGCTTTAGGATACGTCTGCATTCTGGGGGATCGGCAAGATCCGGACCTTGTCGCCATCGGCCGATAGGGCGATCTCGCCCGATTTTAGCCGCAGCGCGTCTTCACCAAAAACCTTGCGCCGCCAGCCCTGAAGTGTGGGTAACCCGTTGTGATGGCCACTGACGATGTCATCCAAATCCGCGCTGGTGGCGATCAGCTTTTGCGCCACGCCCGCCTCCTCGGCCCGGGCTTTGAGCAGCACGCGCATCAGATCCGACAGCCCTTCCTGCCCGCTCTTACGTATCCGTTGTTCCGGGATTTTCGGCAAGGCATCGCGCGGCAAGGCCATCGCACCCGCAACGGCTGTCAGGATCGCATCCGCCAACTCGCCTTTGCGCGCCTCGCGTTGTAGCAGCCGGGATTTGCCCAAATCTTGCGGGGTTTGCGGGCGTGTCGCGGCCAATTCCAAGATCACATCATCCTTGAAAATCCGGTTTCGCGGCACGTTTCGTGACTGCGCCAACCCCTCGCGCAACTCCGCCAAAGCCTGCACCACCGCCAAAAAGCGGGGCGAGTTCGAGCGGGTTTTGATACGCCTCCACGCGCTTTCGGGCATTGTGACATAGGTGTCGTGGGCTGTGAGAACCGCCAACTCCTCCTCAACCCAAGCGGCGCGCCCGGTTTCCTGGAGCTGCGTGGAAAGGGCGATATAGATGTCACGTAAATGGGTCACATCAGCCAGGGCATATTCCTTCTGCTTGTCGCTTAAAGGGCGCCGGCTCCAATCCGTGAAACGCGAAGATTTGTCCAAACCCGCGCTGCAAATCTTGCGCACCAAAGTCTCGTACCCGACCTGCTCGCCATAACCACAGACCATTGCCGCCACTTGGCTGTCGAAAAGTGGTTCAGGCATAACCCCTGATGTAATATAGAAAATTTCAAGGTCTTGTCGGGCGGCATGGAACACTTTTACCACACCTTTGTCACCCATCAGCACCCAAAGCGGGGTCAAGTCGATCCCGTCGGCCAGGGTGTCGACCAGAACCGCATCCCCTGGATCTGAACCCGGCACAGCGAGCTGTACCAAGCACAACTGCGCGTAGTAGGTGCGTTCCCGCAGGAATTCAGTATCGACTGTCACAAAAGGAAATGTCGCGGCACGGGCGCAGAAACGCTCCAGCTCCACGGTTGTGGTTATGGTAATCATTTGAGGAATATACGGCGCGCAGCCGTCATTGACCACGGCCGATTCCAATTTTCTATGTTGAATTGTCATGAACGTGGCAAAACGACCGTTATACGTGCACCGGCCCCCATAAAGCCGACCCCCACTTCCAGCGCCCCGCCCAAAAGCGCAGTGGCCCGCCAGACGAAAGCCAAGCCCAAAGCCGCAGCAGGGTGCTGGGCCTGCTCGGCCGCGCCTTGCGCCTGGAAAAGTTCGGTCAGCGCACCTGGATCAAACGGCGGACCGGCATGGATGACCGACAAACGTAAGCTGTCCTGCGCGACGAGCGCCCGAAACCCGATCTTATCCTCGGCCCGGCGGGCATCGGTGATGGCAGCATCGGTCAGCCCTGCTGCGATCCCGCGGACCAACAGTGGGTCGAGACGCATGCGTGGCACTTCGATCTGCAGATCCAATGGCCCCGGTCTGAGCGCCAGCTTACGGGTCACGATATCGGTGATCAGCGGTGCGGCGTCGACCTCGGCCAAAGTCACCCGATGGCCATCGATCGCGCTGTAGCGGCGCAGGGCCTCTAGTGCGGTCGACAAACGATCCGCATGGTCTGTGATGGCCTTCAGCGGCGCCTCGGTGGCGGTGTGCATCCCCAGCGCGCTGGGGGTCGCCTCGGACGCCCACTGCGGCAAGTCCTGCAACAGCCGAACGGTGGACTGCAGTTTCGGCAACACAGCCTCAAGCACCTGCGCCATCGTCGGTGCTTCGGCCAAACTGGGGGTCAGCCGGTCGACCGGCGCCGCCGCCAAGTGGCGCGCGGCCCGGCGTCGGCGGCGATCCTCTTGTGTAAGGTCCATGAACCCGCCTGGGATCAGCGGGGCCGCTGGGTCAAACTCCATCGCCATTGGTCCCACCCCTCATGCCATGCCTCCCAAACCCCGCAAAGGGTCCGGGTGACGAATAGGGGCGCTTACGTTAAGGCGCGGTTACGGCAAGACCGCAGAAATCGTTCCATTTTTTGATTAATGCGCCGTCAACGGACCACTGGGGTCTGGCCTGAATGCCCACCACATGGGCCAACCAACACCCGCGTGTGGACTACATAGTAACGGCCCAGATCATACGGGCCATCTTGTTCGCCAGCGCAACCGCCGCGACCATCTTTGGCTTGCGCGCAACGAGTGCGGCCAGCCAGCGGTTCTCGCTGCCGCCCTTGCGCACCACCCAGCGGATAACACTCATGGCGCCAACGATTATAGCGTTTCGCCTTTATCTTGAGACATGTCTCATCACCTAACACGTTGAAATCTATTATTTCAGGCAGTGTTAGGTGATTCAAGTTAAAGGCGAAACGCTTTAGAAGACGGCGAATGTCGGTCTGGCCCGTTTTGCTGACCGATCCCCGCCTGGCCTTGCCTCCGGTCGACCGTTGCCGTGGCATGAGACCGAGCCAGGCAGCAAAGTTGCGCCCGCTGTCGAAAGCATCGAGGTCGGGTGCAAACGCCGCCACGGCACCGGCGGTGACAGGGCCGATACCCAGGATTGTGCATAGTCGGCGTAGGCCACATCCGTCTTCGTCGCCGCCTCCAGTTCGCTTGCTAGCCGCTCTATGACTTCGGTGAGCCGGGCTATCTGTTCGACATACACCGCTCCCATTCCCCGGACCGGGTCTGGCAGATCGCCGGCCTCATCCACCAAAGCGTTCTCGAGGAGTTTCAGGCTCGCTGTGCCCTTCGGCGCTACCACCCCGAACTCGGCAAGATGCCCCCTCAGGGCATTGATGAGCTGGGGGCGTTGCCGGACCAGGCATTGGTGCGTGCGGAACGCGACTGCGTGGCCCTAGGTCTCGGCGCTCTTGACCGCCACGAAGCGCATGGTCGGCCTCATGGCCGCCTCCGCGATCGCCTCTGCATCGGTGCGGTCGTTCTTCTGGCGTTTGACGAACGGTGTTACATAGGCTGCAGGCACAAGCCGCACCTCGTGGCCGTGTCGTTGGGCCACCCGTCCCCAGTGATAGAACGTTGCGCAAGCCTCCATGGCTACAATGCAGGTCGGATGTTCGGTCAGAAGTGCCGCCAACCGTGTCCGCGATAGCGCTCGATTGTATTGAACTGTCCCATCCGGCCCAACCGCACAAACCTGAAAACTGCCCTTTGCCAGGTCGATCGCCAGCAGGCTGACCTGTATCGGCATCAATGTGCCCGCCAAAATTGGGTCCTATAGAACCGTCATCGCATAGATGATGCCGTCGGTGGGGGCATCCACCGCGTCAGTTCAGGTTTGGAAGAAACCAGTGCTTCAGGCGTTGTATCATCAAGACACGGGTACTTTAGCACATCATCAAAGCCGATGTCGCTGTGATCTCCCAGCTTATCCCCAGCTTTGACGCTAGAGCCGAGATCAACAAAAGCCACCATGATCCGCCACAGGGTCGATAGCAGTTCCCTTTGCTGATTTTCGTTCAGTTCCAGACTAGGGGCTGTTGAGGTTTGGGATTCCCAAATCACCTGACTTCTGCTTCAAGGTTGCAAACGGAGGAGAGCAACCTTGACCCGAAGAGTTTTGACTGATGCGCAGTGGATAATCATCGAACCGTTGTGTCTTGGAAGATCTACTGATCCGGGACAAACTGGGCGCGACCCGCGCCTATTTTTTGGAGGCTGTTCTGTGGATCGTCCGCACCGGGGCGCAATGGCGTGAATTGCCGGATAAATTTGGCCAGTGGAACTCAGTCTTCAAACGGTTCCGCAGATGGGTCAAAGCGGATATTTTCCATCATATGTTCAAAGCATTAGCCTCAGACGCCGACCTCGAATACGCCATGATCGATGGAACTATCGTCAAGGTCCACCGCTCGGGTCGGGGCGCAAAAGGGGGACGCTTTGCCAGGCCATTGGGCGCTCTCGCGGAGGCATAACAACGAAGATACTGGCGCTGACGGATGCGCTTGGAAACCGCGTTGATTTCTGTCTGATGCCCGGGCAAGTCCACGACTTGCGCGAGACCGATACGCTGATCCGCAACCTGACAGCCGGTCACCTTCTGGCGGACAGGGCTTTCGACGCAGATGGGCTGCGCAACGACCTGACGGATCGGGGCATCACCCCCATCATACCGCCGAAATCCAACCGGAAGTTTCCGACTGAGTTCGACAAGGAAACCTACAAATGGCGGCACCTGATCGAAAATTACTTTGGTAAGCTCAAGGAAAACAGAGGCATAGCGATGCGATTATGTAAAACAGATCAGAGCTTCACGGCTTTCATTTCCATCCCGGCAACAATCATTCAAACAAGGTGAACGTCAACAGACCCTAGTGCCGCAGTATTCAAGCTGGCGGACCCGCGAGATGGACATTTGGCTTGGAAACCTGCACCTGATCGGGATGAAACCACGCACGGCACCCACCATTCTCATCGCCGGCCCGACCGCCGCCGGGAAGTCGGCCTTGGCTCTGGCGCTGGCCGCGCGTTTGGGCGGCGCTGTGATCAACGCCGATGCCTTGCAGGTCTACGGATGTTGGCGGATCCTGACGGCCCGGCCCAGCGCGGCTGAGGAGGCGCAGGCGCCACATCACCTCTATGGCCATATTGCCGCAACGGCCCCCTATTCGGTGGGTCATTGGCTGCGCGAGGTCGAAGGGCTTTTGAACGCGCCGCAGCCGCTTATCTTCGTTGGGGGTACAGGGCTTTATCTCTCGTCTTTACTGCGCGGCCTAGCCGCCGTTCCACCGATCCCCCCTGATATCCGCGCAGCGGGCGACCGGTTGCGCGCACAGGGCGCTGAAGCCTTCCACGCCTATCTGCGCCAGCATGATCCCCAGCTTTTTACCCGCATCGATACTGCCAATGCCATGCGTCTTCAGCGCGCGTGGGAGGTGCATCAGGCCACGGGCCGGCCCCTGTCCCAATGGCAGCGCGACACCGACCCGCCGCTGATCGGCACAGGGGCCACAAAAGTGGTTCTGCAGGCTGAACCAGACTGGCTGGCCGACCGGATCTTTCAGCGCTTTGATCGGATGATGGAGGCTGGTGCCTTAGCCGAGGTCGTGGCGCAAAAACCGACCTGGGATCCGTCGCGCCCAGCGGCGCGCGCCTTGGGGGCCGGCGAACTCATGGCCCATCTTGAGGGAAATTTATCCCAGCAAAAGGCTGTGGATAAAGCGAAAATTTCGTCTCGCCAATACGCCAAACGCCAACGGACATGGTTCCGCTCGAACATGGCCGACTGGCGGTGGATCCCGGCCGACATCCCGGTGCAGACGCAGCTAGACCTGCTTTTGCCGTAACGCTTCGAAGCGGGATTGCTGGGTGTCCGTCCATTCGACCGAGATCTGAAACCCGTCCTCGGTCTGCGCCTCGCTTTGCACCACTTTTTGATCAAACAGCCAGGCCCGCGCCCGCCCATCGCTGAACGCCAGCGACAGTTGATCGGTATGGGTTGGCTCCTCCAGCGTGTCCTCGATCAACTGCAGCAACTCGGGCACCCCTGCCCCAGTTAACGCCGAAACGGCGATTTGCGGCGCCGTACGCCCTGCACGTCGGGTAACGGCCTTGAGCGCTTCGTCATCCAGCAGGTCGATCTTGTTCAGCACCTCGACCATCGCGTCTTGCCGGGTGTCGGTCACGCCCAATTCCGTCAAGATCGCGCCGACATCAGCCGCCTGCGCCTCGGTCTCGGGATGAGCGATGTCGCGGACGTGCAAAATCAGGTCCGCGTCCAGAACTTCCTCCAAAGTAGCGCGAAAGGCGGCGACCAACTGCGTTGGCAGGTCCGAGATAAAACCGACCGTATCTGACAGGATGATCCGCTGGCCGCCAGGCAGGGTGATGCCGCGCATGGTTGGATCTAAGGTGGCGAACAGCATATCCTCTGCCACTGCCGAAGCCCCGGTTATCTGATTGAAAAGCGTCGACTTTCCCGCATTCGTATAGCCGACCAACGCGACAACCGGAAAAGGCACCTTCTTGCGCCCTGCCCTGTGCAAACCACGGGTTTTCACCACTTTCGCCAGCGCGCGCCGGATCTGCTGAATCCGCTCGTCCAACGCCCGGCGGTCGGCCTCAATCTGCGTTTCGCCGGGACCACCGACAAAGCCCAGACCCCCGCGCTGGCGCTCCAGGTGGGTCCAACTGCGAACCAAACGGGTCTTTTGATAGCTCAGATGCGCCAGATCGACTTGCAAAACCCCCTCGCGGGTCTGCGCGCGGTCGCCGAAAATCTCCAAGATCAGCCCCGTCCGATCCAGGATCTTGACCTTCCATGCCCGCTCAAGATTGCGCTGTTGAACGGGCGAGACCGGGCCATCGATGATGACCAGATCGACCTCATCCTCGGCGCAAACTGACGCCAACTCATCCACTTTGCCGCTACCAAACAGCGTTCCCGGCCGCGTCTTGGGCACAGGGATAACAGCCGAGCCAACCAACTTAAGTTCTGGCAAGGCTTCGGTCAGGCTGACCGCCTCGGCCAGGGCAAGCTCAGGCGTGCGGCGCTGTTGCGTGCCGGTCAGATGCGGATGAAGGACATATGTCCGCAATCAGGAGGCCCCGTCCTCGCCATCATACAACTGAACCGGCTGCGACGGCATGATCGTTGAAATCGCGTGTTTATAAACAAGCTGCGACTGTCCATCGCGGCGCAGCAGGACGCAAAAATTGTCAAACCAAGTGATAACGCCCTGTAATTTAACGCCATTCACCAAAAAGATTGTCACAGGGATTTTAGCCTTGCGGACGTTGTTCAGGAACGCGTCCTGCAAGTTTTGCTTATCGGCAGCCATTGATGTTCGCCTTTTTAAGTCTTGGCCTGGTTTCCAGGCGTTATCGTTGTATTAACTTTAAGGTATGTGTGATTGGCCGGGAATTTCCAGTGCTTTGGCAAAGTATTTTTGCGCAACGCAGCATTTTGCCACTATCGGCGCCAATACGCCGGGTTCAAAAGCGAGACGAAAACCAGGGCCTCAAGCCGCCCAAACACCATGCCAATGCCCAAAATCGCACGCTCGGCGGGGGTTAGGAGCGCATATGTCAGATCCGGATCCAGCAAGCTGGCAGCAGGGCCAGTGTTGGTCATCGCGGCGACCGATAAGGCGAGCGCGTGGTCAAATGTCTGTCCCAGGGCGGTTAGCGCCAAAAGCGAGACGCTGATCCCCAGCAGAAACAGCATCAGAAAAATCCACGCGATCTGTGCCCCCTCCTTTCGGATGCGCCGCGCAGTAATGCCGGATCCCCCGACCGAGTTGGGGTGGATCAACCGCCGCATCTCGCGCACACCGTGCTTATAAAGCGCATAGGCGCGCAGCAGTTTCACGCCCCCAGTGGTGGTCGCAATGCCGCCCCCCAGCAGACACAGGCTGAGCAGGATGATCCCTGGTGTTCCTAGCCCTGACCAATCGCGCGCCGCGCGCCAGTCTTGACTGTCAAAACCGGTGGTCGAAAGATAGCTCAACACGTTGAACAGACTGCCCCAAAAGGCCGCCATCGCACCTGCGATATTCTCTTGGTCCGATACTTCGATGGCACCGATGAAATGGCGTAAAAACAACAGACCGGCGATCCCCAGCATGCAGGCCAGTGCGATCTGGTATTCGGGGTCCAACATCCCTTGAGTGCGATCCGCCCGAAAGAACGAGGTCGAGCGGCGGCTAATGGCAGCCAGCAGGAAAACAAAAACCAATGCCTCGCCCAGATGCCCCGAGGTGTTGTCTGCATAGGTGTCCAACGGGGTGATCCCGCTGGTCGACAGAACCGACATCGCATGGATCACCGCCACCAACATGCGGTCCCCGGCAATCATCAGGCTTATGGCGAGCACACCCGTCAGCACGACATAGGCTGGGCCGATGGTCAGCGCGCTGTTGACCATCCGCGCGCCCACAGCCGCACTGCCCCCCAGCGATCGCCGGTGATGCGACGCTTGCCCCGGCGTGATCGCGGCCTGCAACTCAAACCCACCCAATTGCATCGGCTCGAGGATCGCGACTGCCGCAACCAGGACCAAAAAACCCCCCGCCCAGGCGGCAATGCCACGCCACAGATGGATCGGCTCAGGGATCGTGGTGGGCTCGTCAAAGATTGTCGCCCCCGTGGTGGTCAGGCTGGACAGCATCTCGAAGTAAGCCTGACCAAAAGTCACCGGGCCCACGATATATGATACCGGAAACGCCATGATCAGCGGCACAAATACAAAAGTCGCGGCAACCGCCAGCAGCGGTGATTGCGGCCGGTTGCGGCTTTTGCGCCCAGCCAGGGCCAAGCCAACCATCACCGCGATCACCCCGAAAAACAGCCCATGGTACAGAAAACTGCGCGCTGTCCGCCAATCTTCCAGCAACACGGCATGCAAAAGCGGTCCGATCATCAAGACGCAGGCAATCAGCGTCAGATTAACGAACAGTGGAAAGGATCTGAGGGTGGCGCGCATCTAGAAGAAGTCGATCCGAACCTGGAACAGTTGTTCAACAGCAACAACATCGCCGCTCAGCGCAAAGACGGTCAGGGTGTCGCCCACCTCGATCAGGGTATTGCCTCTGGGCACAATGACCTCGTCGCGCTTTTTTATCGCGCCGACCAAAGCCCCCTCGGGCAAGTTGGCATCCTTAATCCGCACCCCGGCGATGGGCGAGGTGTTCAGGACCTGCGCCTCGATCACCTCGGCCTCGGCGTCGCCGATAGAGTAGACCGCCTGGATCCGCCCGTGCCGAATGTGCCGCAGGATCGAGCTGACCGTTGTCGCGCGCGGATTGATGAAAGCGTCAATGTTCAAAGGCTGCATCAAGGCGCTCAGCGAAGGGTCGTTCACCAGGGCGATCACCAGCGGGCAACCCTCGGCCTTGGCCCGTGCGCAACTGAGCAGGTTCGTCTTGTCATCATCCGTCAGGGCCAGGACCGCATCGGCCTGCTCCAAATTGGCCTCCTCCAACAGGCCGATATCCAACCCGTCACCGTTCAACACCACAGTCCGGTTCAGCGCATCCGCGGTCGCTTCGGCCACATCGCGGTCCCGTTCGATCAGCTTGACGCGTATTTTGCCCGGCGCAGCCTCAAGCGCGGTCGCAACAGCCAAGCCGACATTGCCGCCGCCGATGATGATCACCCGTTCGGATTTGCGGTTCTTCTTACCGAAGATGTCCATGGTGCGTGGCACGTCTTCGGTGGCGGCAAACAGATAGACCTCGTCCCCGGGATAGACTTGGTCGCCGGGTTCAGGGGCAAACAAACGCTCGTCCCGACGCACGCCGACAACAACCGCGCGCAGGGTCGAGAACAACTCGCTGAGCTGGCGCAGCGGCGTGTTCACAACAGCGCAGTCCTCGTCGATGGTCAGCCCGATCAACTGTGCTGCCCCATCCAGAAAACTCTCCGTATCGAACGCCGCTGGCGCCGCCAGGCGCTGCAACGCCGCTTCCGCGACCTCCGCCTCGGGCGAGATGACCACGTCGATGGGCAAATGATCGCGACGGTAAAGGTCGGAATAGATCGCATCCAGATAGGACTTGGACCTCAACCGGGCCACCTTGCGCGGCACCGAAAACACCGAATGGGAAACCTGGCAGGTGACCATATTCACTTCGTCCGATTGCGTCGCCGCAATCACCATATCCGCATCCCGCGCGCCGGCCCGTTCCAGCACATTTGGATGCGACGCAAAACCCGCGACGCCTGACACATCCAACCGATCGGTAATCTGCCGGATCAGGGCGGCATCGCGGTCCACAACGGTCACATCGTTGTTTTCAGACGCCAAATGTCGGGCCAGCTGCCCGCCGACCTGCCCTGCCCCGCAGATGATGACTTTCATAGGGCATCGCCCAGTTCGGCCGCATCAGCGACACGCGCCCCGCCGCGCGCGGTGGTGATCACGCCCAGCGACTTCAGCTTACGATGCAAGGCCGAGCGCTCCATGCCAACAAAGGCGGCAGTGCGCGAGATGTTGCCACCAAAGCGATTGATCTGGGCCACCAGATACTCACGCTCGAACTGCTCGCGCGCCTCGCGCAGCGGCAAACCGGCGTAGAAAGCTGAGATCAGCGACCCCGCGCTATCGCCCTCCGACATATCCGCGTCCGCCGGAAACTCCGAGGCTTCAATCGAACCGTTCTCGGGTCCCAGGATCAGGCAGCGCTCAAGCACATTGCGCAACTGACGGATATTGCCTGGCCATGACATCGTCTGCAGATGCGCCTCGGCCTCTTCGCTCAGCTTGCGCGGCGGCAGCCCTTGCGACGCGTTCAACTCAGCAATGAAATGCGCCGCCAGTTCAGGAATGTCATCGCGGCGCGCATCCAAGCCAGGAACAGAAATTGGCACCACATTGAGACGATGAAACAGCTCCTCACGGAAAGCCCCCATGGCGATCTGCGCCTGCAGATCCTTGTTGGTGGCCGAGATCACGCGCACATCGACCCGTACAATGTCGCCACCGCCGGCCCGCTGAAAGCTTTGGTCGACCAACACGCGCAAGATTTTCGACTGTGTCCCCAGCGGCATATCGGCCACTTCGTCTAGGAACAAAACGCCACCATGCGCCTGTTCGAACAACCCGGGCTCGTGCCCGCGTTCGGTGCTGGTGCGGCCAAACAGCACCTCCTCCATCCGCGTGGGCTCAATCGACGCGGCCGAGGCAACGATGAACGGCCCCGAGGCCCGATCGGATTTTTGATGAATGAAACGCGCCGCGACTTCCTTACCGCAGCCTGCCGGACCGGTCAGCATAACCCGGCCATTGCCGCGGGCCACTTTTTCCAGCTGCGACTTGAGGGCGCGAAACCCCGCTGACGAGCCCAACATCTCAGCCGAGGCCACATCGCGCGTGCGCAGGGCGGCATTCTCGCGCCGCAGACGGCTTGTTTCGATCGCACGGGTGATGACCACCATCAGTTGATCGATGTTAAACGGCTTCTCGATGAAGTCATACGCGCCCTGTTTGACCGCCGCGACCGCGATCTCGATATTGCCATGTCCAGAAATGATAACCACAGGTATCGACGGATTGTCCCGGCGCACCGACTTCAGAATGTCGATCCCATCCAGCTTGCTATCTTTCAGCCAAATATCCAAAATGATCAGATCAGGGGGTTCTTTGTTGATCTCGGCAAAAGTGCTGTCGCTGTCCCAGGCCAGCCGCACCGAATGCCCTTCGTCCTGCAGGATATCCCCGACCAACTCGCGAATGTCGCGCTCGTCATCGACGACCAGAATTTCACCCATAGTGCTGCTTCCCCCTCACCGGTTTCTCTAGGCAGTGATCCCGGCTTCGGCCGGTGTTTCGGTTACGTAATCGTGCCCCAGCGGCAATACAATCCGCGCCTCGGCGCCGCAATGGTCCTGGCCGTCAAACACCGGCGCTTCCATCAATTCAAGCTGACCGCTGTGCTCTTCGATGATCTTGCGCACGATCGACAGGCCCAAGCCGGTTCCCTTGTCTTTATGCGTGACATAAGGCTCAAACAGGCGTGCGCGCTGTTGCGGCAGGCCGATGCCATTGTCCTGAACCTGGATCAGCACCGCGCCGTCGATATCTGTCACAATCATCCTTATCTGTGGCGACAGGACCGAGTTTTGGTATTTTTCCGTATACTCATCAATGGCTTCCGAGGCGTTTTTCAATAGATTTGTCAGCGCCTGCGAAATCAACGTCTCGTCGATGTTTGCCATCACAGCATGTTCTGGCGCGTCCAGTCGATAGGTTACATCCGCCCGGGCGCTGCCCTGCAAATGTACCGCATCCCGGATCACCGCCATCAGATCGACCACCTCGCGGCGTGGCGCGGGCATACGCGCGAACTCAGAGAATTCATCGACAATCCGCCGCAAATCATTGGTTTGTCTGATAATAACATCGGAGTATTGCTCCAGTTGCTCCCGATCTTCGCCCACTTTGGGGCCGAACTTGCGCCGCAACCGTTCCGCACTCAACCGAATGGGGGTCAAGGGGTTCTTGATCTCGTGCGCGATGCGCCGCGCGACATCCCCCCAGGCCGCCATACGCTGGGCCGAGACCAGATCAGACACATCGTCAAAGGTCACCACGAACCCCTCGACCCGGCCATCCTCGCCCGCGCGGGTGGACATACGGACCAACAAGACTTCTTCGCGGCTGCCGCCAGACAGGCGCACTTCGGCCTGCGCTACCGCACCAATGCTGCGCTCCAAACGATTGAACAAAGGCCCAAATTCCGGAACCGCTGCTGCCAGTGGCGTGACGTTATAGGTCACGCCCGACAGGTCCAGCATCTCGACCGCCGCCGCATTCGACATCTCGATTCGCCCTTCGGCGTCCAGGCCAATCACACCGGCGGTCACGCTGCCCAGAATGCTGTCGAACAGGCGGCGGCGCCGCTCGGTCTCGATATTTGCCTCGACCAGCGCATCGCGCTGCCCTTTCACCTGATGCGTCATCCTGTTGAAGACCCGACCCAGCATCGCGATTTCGTCGTCACCCGCGCTCTCGCGCACTTGTACATCCAAGTCCCCGGCGCCGACCCGTTGCGCGGCACTTGCCAACTGACCCACGGGGCGCGACAGCCGTTCCGCGAACCACAGGCCCAACCAAATAGCGGCCAAGATCACCAATGCCGCGAAGCCCAGATAGATCAGCGCGAACTCGAACAACAACCGCCCCCGGTCGCGCTCCAATTGTTGGTAGAGGCTTACCGTCTCGCGGGTTTCATCCAGCAACTCCAGAACCTTGCCGTCCACATCGCGTGTAATGTACAAATACCGATCAGCGAAGGCGGGCAGCGCCACCAGGGCGCGGAACTCGTAGTTCTGCTCGTCCTGAATAATGACCGTCTCGCCCGCCTGCGCACGGGCAATAGCGGCATCGGACGGGGGTTCATAATCAAACAGATAGCTGCGCTCGCCCCGCGCGCGCAGCCCGCCCTGCCCGTCGATCACATAGGCCTCGGGCACCTCGCGCTGCATCTGCACCTGGCCGCGGTTCAGCAATTCGCGGAACTGGCTGGGGCTGATCAGCGGGAACCGTTGCTTCTGGCTGTTCAAAAACCGCGCTAACTGTTCTGCATCGGCCGTCAGGTTGCGCCGATGCTCCTCTTGATAGGCCTGGGCGGCCTCTAACGAGTTGCCCACCACGCTGCGCACCCGGTCCGAGAACCAGCCCTCCAGCCCGAAATTCAATGTGATCGTCGCAAAGACCGCCACCAGAATCGTCGGGACCAAGGCAATCAGCGCAAAAACGCCCATAAGTCGCAGGTGCAATTGCGCGCCCGCCGCCGCGCGGCGGCGCGCCGCAATGCTCTTGATCACCCGGTTGGCCACCAGCCCGGCAATCAGCAAAACATAGATAAAATCCAGTAGAAGAATGGGGCGCAACACCTGCGCCATAAGCGCATTTTCCGTGCCAACGGCCAGCCCGGTCAGGATCGCCAACACTGGCCCCAGTGCCACCAGCGCCAGGGTCATGCTGCTGCGAACACGTCGGTCCTGCAAAACATGAAACGCATGGGATGTAAGGCGGAGCGAGAGGCTCTGTTGCACGTGAGAAACAGCCGTGGTTATCCGGTACCTGTGGCCAGACTACATCATCTTTTTGCCGCGTGTCACAGAAATGTCGAGGTCTTGGATTTTTTTCCGCAACGTATTTCGGTTGATCCCCAAAAGCTCGGCCGTGCGCACTTGATTGCCGCGGGTGGCGGCCAGCGACAGCGCGATCAACGGCAGTTCGACTTCCTTCAAAATACGCTCGTACAAACCCGTGGGCGGCAGGCCGTCGCCGTGCAAATCGAAATAGCGTTTCAGGTGGGTCTCGATCGCCTGGCTCAGCTTTTGCCCCTGCTCGGACTGTGGCCCGGCGATGGAACTGGGCCGCGCCTTGATCTCTTGCGCGACCACCTGGGCCGAGATGATGTCGTCCGGGCACAAGACAGCCAAGCGCCGCATCAGGTTTTCCAACTCGCGCACATTGCCGGCCCATTCCAGCTTGCGCAGTTCTTCCAATGCCTCGGTACTGATCGTCTTGCGCGGCAGCCCCTCGCTTTCGGCATTCCGCAGAAACGCACGGGCCAGGTCGGGTATGTCGTCCAGCCTGTCGCGCAAGGGCGGCAGCCGGACGGGGACAATGTTCAACCGGTAGAACAAATCCTCGCGGAACCGCCCTTCGTTAACCAGCGCACGCAGGTCTTGATGGGTCGCGGCGATAACCCGTGCGTTGGCGGTCAGTGTGTCGCGCCCGCCCACACGGCTGAATTTATTGTCTTGCAACACACGCAGTAGTCGGGTCTGCGCCTCGAGGGGCATATCGCCCACTTCGTCCAAGAACAAAGTCCCGCCTTGCGCTTGCTCGAACTTTCCCGCCCCTTCGGCCCCCGGCACGGTGGCGGTGCCAAACAACTCGACCTCGATCATGTCGGGCGGCACGCTAGCCATATTGATGGCGACAAACCCCCCCGCCTTGCGCAGGCCGAAGTTATGCAGGGCGCGCGCGACCAGCTCTTTCCCGGTCCCGCTTTCGCCCGAGATCATAACACCCAAATCGGTGGTCATCAGCCGCGCCATGATCCGATACACATCCTGCATCGCCGCCGACCGCCCGATCAGCGGCAGCGGTTGCGTCCGGTCCTGGCCGTTGTCTACCTTGGGCTCGGATCGTTTTTGCCGCGACAGCGCCTTGTTGACCTGACTGAGCACCTCGCGCAGATCAAAAGGCTTGGGAATATACTCATAGGCGCCCACTTCGGTCGCTCGGATCGCCGTCATCATCGTGTTTTGAGCGGACATCACGATGACGGGCAGATCGGGGCGTTTGCGTTGGATCGCGGGCAGCAGATCCAGCGCATCGCCATCGGGCATCATCACGTCTGATACCACGCAGTCCCCCTCGCCCTCTTCGATCCAGCGCCACAGGGTTGAAATCGTCCCGGTCGAGCGCACACGACACCCCGCCCGTGTAAGGGCTTGGCTGAGAACAGTGCGAATGGTCCGATCGTCGTCGGCAACTATGACGGTGCCCTCCATTAGGACGCCTCCTTACAAGTCGTTGGGGTCTTTACGTCGATTGCCAGCGGCAAGCGAACGCGGAATTCGGTGCGACCGGGGTGGCTATCAACCTCCACCACGCCGCCGTGGTCGGTCAGTACTTTCGAGACAAGCGAAAGGCCCAGCCCCGATCCCGCCACCTTCGAGCTTACAAAGGGGTCGAATACATCCCGGATCAGCGTGTCGGGAATGCCACCGCCGTTGTCGATGATCGAGACCAACAGCGGCAGACTTTCCGCCTTGCGCCCCGGTAGCGACAGTTTCACCCCGGGTTGATAGCCGGTGCGGATCTTGATCATCCCACCCACTTTGGGGCAGGCTTCGGCCGCGTTTTTCAAAAGATTTTGAAAGACTTGCAGCAATTGATCCGCATCCCCCAGGGTGGGCGGCAACGACGGGTCGTAAGCCTCGGAAAAGCGGACATGCTGGGCATAGCCGGCTTGTGCGGCGCGTTTGGCACGGTCCAAGACGTCATGGATATTCACCGCTGTCCGCTCGGTCGGGCGCAAGTCGCCAAAGGCCTCGACCCGCTCGACCAGATTGCCGATGCGCGTGGCCTCTTCACGGATCAATTCGGTCAATTCCTGATCTGACTCGCCCAGCGACATAGACAAAAGCTGCGCCGCCCCCGAGATCCCGGCCAAAGGGTTGCGGATCTCATGCGCCAGCATGGCGGCCATACCCGTCACGGAACGCGCGGCCGACCGATGCGACAGGCTGCGGTCCATCTGATCAGCAATGCCGGTGGGGTGCAGCAGCAACAGCGTCGTCTCGGTCTGATCTTGGACCGCTGCGGCGTGCAGCGTGAAAACCCGCCCGGGACGATCCCCCCAAGCAATATCGACACCGTACTGCACGACCGACGCCGTGCCGCTGCGGGTCTGGTCAATTGCCTCCATCACAGGGCTGTCAGCGCCAATATAGGTTACGAAGGCCCTGCGCTGCATCTGCCGCAATGACATCGAAAACATGTTTTCGGCGGCGGTATTGCAGGACGCAATCTGATCCTCGCGGTCGATCAAGAACACCGGATAAGGTACGGCACTCCAAACAGGATCAACGTTCAATCCCATCAGGCGGCCGCCTTGGTCGCATGACACCCTAACCGCGCGATACCCGCCAAGGTCGCGGCCGGTGTGGGCGCCGTTAAAACCTCGCGCCGCATGGGGTGTGGTGTGCCCAGAACGTCCATATACCAACCCAAATGCTTGCGGGCGCATTTGAGACCCAAAGGCACGCCATAAAATGTGAGGATCGCCTCGTAATGGTCTGATATAATGTCAATAAGCGAGTCATTGTCTGGGGCTTCGGGTTTGCGCTTCCCCGAAAGCTCCGCCATGATCTGCGCCAACGCCCAGGGGCGCCCCTGCGCCCCGCGCCCAACCATAACGCCCGCCGCGCCCGAGGCCTTCAGTGCCGCCTGTGCGTCATCTGTGTCGCAAATATCGCCGTTAGCAATCACCGGAATGTCGACAGCACTCACCACGTTGCCAATCGCCGCCCAGTCCGCGCAGCCCTTGTAAAACTGACACCTGGTTCGCCCGTGAATGACAATCCGCTGGACGCCCGCATCTTGCGCCCGCCGCGCGATATCGGCTGCGTTTAGGCAGGCGTCGTCCCACCCCAATCGCATCTTCAGCGTAACCGGAACATCGACCGCAGCGACCACAGCTTCGATCAACCCCAGCGCATAGTCCGGTGTGCGCATCAAAGCCGAACCGGAATAGCCATTGGTTACCTTCTTCGCCGGACAGCCCATATTAATGTCAATCGTCCGCGCACCCTGCCCGGCGACCAAACGGGCCGCTTCTGCCATCCAATACGCCTCGCGCCCTGCGATCTGCACCGCTGTACCCTTTGCGTCCAGTCCAAGATCCGCTCGTGCTCGCGCCAGAGGGCGCGCCTGAACAACCTCCTGACTCGCGATCATTTCAGAAACGACACCAGTGGCCCCGAAGCTTTGAACCAAGCTGCGAAAGGGTAAATCGGTGATCCCGGCCATAGGTGCCAAAAAAATAGGCACCTTTTTGCTCATTGCTTCATCACTCATGACACACTGTGCAATCCCTACGCAAATCTTGCGTAACCGATACCCTATGACGCAGCTTTGGGCAACCTCTTGTGTCACCCCCATACCGTGGCGTTAGATGTGTCCGACAGCGAGAAGGATTCCATGACGTTCGCCGCCCTCGTCGTCGCTGCCGGGCGTGGCTTACGCGCCGGTGGGGATGGCCCGAAACAGTATCAGCCGCTGGGCAATCAGACGGTGCTGGGCCGCACGTTGCGCGCAATGTTGGCGCATGACAGCTGCGCGGCCGTTCTTCCGGTGATCCACCCTGATGATCACGATCTATATACTACCGCCACCCAAGATCTGGACGACCCCCGGGTGTTGCCCCCGGCCAACGGTGGGCCCACGCGCCAGTCCTCGGTCCGGGCGGGGCTGGCGGCGCTGAGGCCACACAACCCGCCCGTCGTGCTGGTGCACGATGCGGCCCGCCCTTTTGTGACCTTACCGGTCATCGATCGGGTGCTGGCCGCGATCCGACCCGGCACCGCAGCCTTCCCCGCCCTGCCAATCGTCGACGCGTTGTGGCGCGCGAAAGGGCAAACGGTCACAGATCCGCACCCGCGCGACGGTCTGTGGCGCGCGCAAACCCCCCAGGGTTTCCGGTTTGACGAAATTCGCGCCGCGCACGCCAAAGCAGACCCGGAGGCGGCCGATGACATCGCCGTGGCACGTGCGGCAGGGATGGACGCACAGGTCGTTCTGGGCGATGGCAATAACTTCAAAATCACCGTGGCCGAGGACTTCCTGCGGGCCGAGCAATTGTTGAGGTAACAGATGGACATCCGCTTGGGCAACGGCTTTGACGTCCATGCATTTGGCACTGGCGATCACGTGACCCTATGCGGGGTCCATATTCCCTTTGACCGTGGCTTGACGGGGCATTCAGACGCGGATGTTGGGCTTCATGCGCTCACAGACGCCCTGTTCGGTGCACTGGCCGAGGGCGACATCGGCCAATGGTTCCCCCCCTCGGACCCGCAATGGAAAGGGGCTGCTAGTCACCTGTTCCTTGAAAAGGCGGTCGAACGTGTTGCGGCCCGTGGCTTTCAGATTGCAAACCTCGATCTTACGCTGGTCTGCGAAGCCCCCAAGATTGGCCCCCATGCCGCAGCCATGCGGGCTGAAGTTGCGGGCCTCGCCGGTATCACCCTGGATCGGATCAGCATTAAGGCCACCACCTCGGAACGGCTGGGTTTCACGGGCCGCGAAGAGGGGATCGCCGCCCTCGCCACTGCCGCCCTGGTCAGCGCATGATCCGCGCGATCACCAGTTTCGGTTATGTCGGCCTGGCCCCCGTCGCCCCGGGCACCTTCGGCTCTCTCGCTGCGCTACCTGCTGCTTGGATCCTGCATGGGCTTGGCGGGTTTCCCCTGCTGCTGATCGCCACCGCCGCCCTCTTTCCCATAGGGGTTTGGGCGACGGCCAAATTCACGGCCGGTGGTGACCCGGACCCGTCCGAGGTTGTGATCGACGAAGTGGTCGGCCAATGGATTGCGCTATGGCCCCTGTCCGCCGGGCTTTGGTTCTCAGGGGCCGAACCATGGCTGTTCCCATGGCCTGGCTGGGTTGGCGCCTTTCTATTGTTCCGCCTGTTCGACATCTGGAAACCGGGGCCGGTGGGTTGGGCCGACCGCAAACACTCGCCGTTGGGTGTGATGTTGGATGATGTTATCGCAGGCGCGCTCGCCGCACTGCTCATCGCGGGCTCGGCTGCCGTTGCCCATGGGGTCGTTCCGTGAGCCTGGCGGCGGATGTGCTGGCCAAGTATCGTGCGCGCGGATGGCGACTGGCGACTGCGGAAAGCTGCACCGGCGGATTGGTCGCGGCCGCCTTGACCGAGGTTCCCGGAAGTTCAGATGTGTTCGAGCGGGGGTATGTTACCTATTCGAACCAATCCAAAATCGACATGCTGGGCGTGGCACAAAAAACGCTCGAGGCCCACGGCGCGGTCTCAGAGCAGGTGGCCGCCGAAATGGCACGGGCAGCGCTTGAGCTGGCAAGTGTGGATATGGCGGTTTCGGTTACCGGCATCGCGGGGCCAGGCGGGTCTGCATTCAAACCCGAAGGCATGGTCTGTTTTGGCCTGGCTGTGAAGGGACAGGATGTTCAGAGCCGCACAGTGCAATTTGGTGCGCTCGGCCGCGCCCAGGTTCGCGACAAAAGTGTCCGGTGCGCGTTGCAGGCTTTGCGTCGCGCCGATCTTTTATACTCAGGGGCGAAATCTGAGGACGGGGTGTCGTGACAAAACGCATGGAAACTGGCGTGAGACGTTGCCGCCTGCTCTGTTTTCGACACACGTTTGAAAAATGTGAGGAGAGTTGCGTCCTTGCCAATGCGCACAAGCCGGGCAAGCCTGGTAAAAGATGCATCATCGCATAAGACAGGTTAGGTGTCACATCCCGGAAGGTAGTATGGTTGTTTCTTGAACAGCTCTGGTTTGAGTTTGTGCCAATCCTTCAACGCTTGCAACGGCGTCTTAGCGCCCAAGGCTGACTGCGGGAGTTGCTGATTGTAGAGCCAGACGTAGCGGTGAAGAGTGGTCTCCAATTCTTCTCCAGATTGGAAATGATGGCTTTGGAGTACCTCTTCGATCCGGCCATTGAAGCGTTCAACCATTCCATTCGTTTGAGGTGATTTCGGCGGCGTCAGGCGGTGCTCGATCTCAAGCGCGGCGCAGAGTTGGTCGAACTCATGCACCCCGGTGGCCGCGCGTTTACGCAGACCGAAAAGGCGGTCGGTGAACTCTTTTCCGTTGTCAGTGAACACCGTGCGAATGCGTATGGGGCTGGCCCGGTCCAGGTCGCGCAAGAACCGTCGGGCGTTGGCCGCGGTCTTGGCTTTGAAGACCCGAATGAAGACCCAGCGTGTCGCCCGATCGATCGCCACAAAGAGGTAACGCCGTGACGTTTCGTCAGCCATTTGAGGGAGATACTTGACATCGACATGATTGTAGCCGGCCTCGTAGGCCTTGAATGCCTTGTGCGTCGGCTTGGGGGCCTTCGCCTTGAGATCGCGCAGATTGCCGACCTCATGGCGACGCAAGCACCGGTCTAAACCCGATCGCGAAACCTGCGGGTTGAGGAACTCACGCACCACGGCGAGCAGGTCGTCGAGCGAGACCAGCAGCGTCTTGCGCAGGGCCACGGCGATGGCTTCTTGGGCTGGCGTCAACGTCGTCTGCAACCGATGCGGCGTGTGGCTGCGGTCCTCGGTGCTGTCGCGCTTGCGCCACTTGTAGACGGTCTGAGGCGTGACCCCAAAGCGTTCCGCCAGCGCCGTCCCCGCGTCATCACTGGCCTGAATGGCAGCGCGCACCTTCGGCGTGGTTGTCGCCTGCTTGTGAAGATTGATCAGCATGGTCGTCCCCCGTCCCGAAGCTCCCGCAGAACCGATCTTGCCATGAACAAGCCTGATCGACGAAGGGAAATGTGATCATCCGGGATGGAACAGTTAGCCCATAAGGCTATTACTCTCGCCTTTCGTCTGTTAATTTTTGATGGATGTATTATCTGTCACTGTGACATTATAAGACTGTGTTTTATTCCAATTAATAGATTTGAGGTTTATTTGATGAGCCAGGTCACGAAAGTCGAGCGTAGGGGGCGGCCGCGCAACTTTGATCCAGACACCGCGGTGCTTCAGGCAATGACCCTGTTTTTGGACAGGGGTTACGATAATGTTGGGATCGCCCAAATTTGTCGCGAATTGGGCATCACCCCACCCAGTCTTTATGCTGCTTTTGGTAGCAAGCTCGGCCTCTACACCCGTGCCGTCACATCCTATCTAAGCGGCAATGGCGCCTTCATTGAGAGCAGTTTGCGCCGCGCCACAACTGTGCGGCAGGTGTGGACAAATATGCTCTATGGTTCAGCCGAAGCGGTGACGCGCGGCAAGACGCCAGGATGCCTCGTCTTCGACGGTCAGATCGCAACGGTGGATCCCGGAGTAAAACGGCTTCTCAACCAGCACGTCAACGCCGCCCGCCAAGCGATCCAGGATCGTTTGAGCGAGCTTGGCGATCGTGACGCACGGGCAAGCAGTTTGACGATCCTGACCCTTTTACGGGGCTTTTCAGCGGCCGCGCGTGCCGGTGCCACGCAAAGCGATTTGAAAGGGATCGCGGATCTGGCGCTGGCCGGGGTGGGCATCGCGAAAGCCACGCAGGACCAAGACGCTTAGCCGCCGTACAAGACCTCGGCGCGCTTTTCGAAGGCCCGTACGATCCGCTGCATGGCCTCGTGGAACACAACGCCTATGATCGCCTGCAGCGTTCGTGACTTAAACTCGAAGTCGACAAAAAACCGCACCTCGCAGCCGCCGCTTGGCAGATCCGAAAACTCCCAATGGTTGTTCAAATAGCGAAACGGCCCGTCCAGGTATTCCACATCAATCGCCTTGGTCCCCGGCGTCAAGGTCACCCGACTGCCAAACCGCTCGCGGAACACTTTGAACGAGATCACAAGTTCTGCGTCGATTACGCTGCCCGTTTCGGTCTGGGTCGTCTTGCGGATCCGGGCCGCCGAACACCAGGGCAGAAACTCGGGGTACTGCCCGATATCCGCGACCAGCGCATACAGCTGATCGGCGGTGTAGGGCATCGTGCGGTTTTCGGTATGCGTCGGCATGGGCGTCTATATGCCGTGCCGGCATGCGCTTGACAAAACCCCGCATTGTCGCAGGGTCGTGCTAAACAATTCAGAGGGCCCAATGGACGCGGATCATTCAGCTTACGTGATCGACCGGATGATTTCCGCCAAGTCGATTGCCGCCAGGGTCGAGGAATTGGCCCGGGACATCTCGCGCCATTTCGCGGGCACCGACAAGCTGGTGGTTGTCGGCCTACTGCGTGGCTCTTTCGTGTTCATCGCCGATCTAGTGCGCGAGTTGGATTTGCCGGTCGAGGTCGACTTCCTCGAGGCCTCTTCCTATGGCATGGGCATGGAAAGCAGCCGCGAAGTGCGGATCCTGAAGGACCTGCGGGGCGAGATCGAGGGGCGCGACGTGCTGGTTGTCGAGGACATCGTCGACACCGGCTTCACCCTGAAACACGTCCTCGAAATCCTGCGCACCCGCCGCCCTGCCCGGCTGGAGGTCTGCGCCCTACTGGACAAGCCCACCCGTCGCGAGGTTGACATAAAAGCGACCTGGACCGGCTTCGAGATCCCCGACGAGTTCGTGGTCGGCTATGGAATCGACTACGCCCAGAGAAACCGCAACCTGCCGCACATCGGCAAAGTGCGATTTGTGGACGAAGCTTGAGTTAAAAACTCAACCGTCCTCAGCCAATTTTGCCAGTCTGGCCGCGCGCAATTGTGCAAAATCCTCGCCCGCGTGATAGCTGGACCGGGTCAGCGGTGTGGCCGAGACCATCAAAAACCCCTTACCTCGGGCGGCCTTTTCATAGGTCGCGAAGGCCTCGGGGGTTATGAAAGCCGCCACCGGGTGATGCTTTGGCGTCGGCTGTAGATATTGACCGATGGTGAGAAAATCGACATCCGCGGCGCGCATGTCATCCATCACTTGGTGCACCGCTTGCCGGTCCTCGCCCAAGCCGACCATAATACCGGATTTGGTGAACATCGTCGGATCCAACTCTTTGACCCGCTGCAGCAGTCGCAAACTATGGAAATAGCGCGCGCCGGGGCGGACCTGTGGGTACAGGCCCGGCACCGTCTCGAGGTTGTGGTTGAACACATCGGGCCGCGCGGTCACCACCGTCTCAAGCGCGCTGTCGGGGCATTTGAGGAAATCAGGGGTCAAAACCTCGATCGTGGTCGCGGGCGTTTTGCGCCGGATCGCCCGGATCGTCTGCGCGATATGTTCGGCCCCGCCATCCTTCAGATCATCCCGATCCACCGAGGTGATCACCACATGGTTCAGCCCCAGCTTTTCAACCGCCACGGCCACCCGGCCCGGCTCGAAAGCGTCCAGCGCGTCGGGCTTGCCTGTCGCCACATTGCAGAACGCGCAGCCACGCGTGCAAATCTCGCCCATGATCATCATTGTCGCGTGGCCCTGAGACCAGCATTCGCCCACATTCGGGCATCCGGCCTCCTGACATACCGTGACCAGGTTGTTGTCCCGCAGAATTTTCGCGGTGTCGCGATAGCCCTGGCTGGTCGGCGCTTTCACCCGGATCCAATTGGGCTTGCGCAAAACCGGCGCATCGCCGCGCTTTTGCTTTTCCGGGTGGCGCTCGGCACGGTTGTTCAGGTCGCGACGGGTCATCGGGGGCCTCCTGGCGTTTCTGGTTCACAACTAAACCATTTTCCCGGGCAATGTCAGGGGCAAAGCGCCGCAAGCGGGGTTGCGCCGGATGCATACCGATCAGATGGTATACATTCGGGTCACGCCGCACTAAATAGCGAGGACACCATTTCGGAGGCCCGTGTGAATACCCCCCTGCCCAACCCCGCAACGCTGAATGGCGGTCAGCTTTTCACAGCCGGTGTGCGGCTGCTGCAAGGCAATTTTCTGGTGCTCGCGGGCCTGTCCTTCCTGATGTATCTGGCCCTGTGGGCCTTCACCGGTGTGCTGACGATTGTGTTCGGCATTGACACGTTCTTTATCGACTTTCTGGCCGGCCCGATTATCTCGGGCGTTCTGCTGTTGGTCGTGGATGATGTGCTTGCAGACCGCCCCATCACGCTGCGTGCGCATTTTGGCCTGGTCGTTGTCAGCCTGGGTCCAGTGGTCGTGTTGTCAGTCGCGGCGCAAGTGTTGACGGGCCTGGCCATGATCGCCTTCATTCTGCCCGGGCTTTATGTTGCCGCGGGTCTTTTCATACTGCTCCCCATAGTACTAATCGAACGCGCGGGCTGGGACAGTTGGGGGCGGACCTGGGCCCTCAGCAAACCCTATATCTGGCCGATCGTGGGCGTTCTGATACGCTACTTCCTGACCTTGGCCGCCATTGTCTTTCCGTTATTCATGTTCGGCTATAACTATTTTGTCCCCGACGAGTCCGGTCAGTTGGAACCCTTGCCGATCCTGGCCCAGGGCGTGGCCATCTTTGTCAGCGCGGCGGTCAGCGTCTTGGGGATCGCACTGTCCCTGCTGGTCTATTACCGGCTCAGAGATCTCCACGGCAGTGTCTCCAGCGTTTTCGAATAACCCCCTGCCCCGGAAACACCGCGCGGCGTGGACCGCTGTGGCCGCCCTTCTATCTTAAAGATATCTACAGAATTAGCCGATACTTCCCCTTTGAGTATTTGACATTACGGGGTCTCGAATAATGATCGGCAAGCGAAAAACATCTAAGAACACGAGCGAATCCGAAAAATCCGCGATTTTGACCGCTTTGGATCGTCAATTTTGTGTCCTCCATTTCGATTTGGATGGTGAAATCATATCAGCCAACGACAATTTCTTAAAATTGTTCAATTACGAGCGGGACGCGCTGTTAGGTCAAAACCACAAAATGTTGGTCTGGCCGGATTATCCAGACACGGACGCCTATGGGGTCTTTTGGGACGGTCTGCGGGCAGGTGATGCGCACACCAACCGGGTGCGCCGCTTCAATAGCACTGGCGAATTGGTTTGGTTAGAGGCCAGTTATGCACCTGTGCTTAATGCCTCGGGCATGGTCGCGTCAGTGATCATGTATGCGACCGAGATGACGCAGGAAATGGAAGAGACTGTCGACAATCGGGCCAAGATGCGGGCCATC
This sequence comes from uncultured Paracoccaceae bacterium, assembly GCA_938049225.1. GTDB lineage: Bacteria > Pseudomonadota > Alphaproteobacteria > Rhodobacterales > Rhodobacteraceae > Halovulum. The sequence continues at coordinate 15,695 of CALICM010000064.1, read as the reverse complement.
GAAAAATCCCTCTCGGTGATCGAATTCGATGTCTCCGGCACGATTCTGCGGGCAAATGCGAATTTCTGCGCCACTATGGGTTATGCCGAGGCTGAGATGCGCGGCAAGAAACACCGCATCTTCGCGCCCGAACATCTGGTCAGCAACGCCGACTACAAGGAGTTCTGGGATCGTTTTCTGGACAAGAAGCCATTTTCGGGCGAAGTGCGGCGGGTCCGCCGAGATGGACGGGAGGTGTATCTGAACGCGATATACAATCCAATCCTCGACAGCAGCGGTGAAGTCGTCAAAGTCGTCAAAGTCGCCTCGGATATTTCGGATCGCAAAGTTGCCTTGGATGCGATTGCTGCAGCTGTGTCCCGGGTGCGCAATGGGGATCTAGAAACCAAGGTGACTGAGGCTTTCGATCCCGCGCTCGCCCCTTTGAAAGCTGACTTTAATGCCATGGTCACAACGTTGAGCGAGACGATCCGCGACATTAAAGCCACCTCGGGCGGCATCCAACACGACGCGCAACAAATCGCCCAAGGCGCGCGGGACCTGTCGAACCGCGCGGAACGCCAGGCCGCAACGCTTGAGGAAACCGCCGCCACGATGGAGGAGATCCCGGCCACAATCTCGGCCACCGCCAAAAATGCAAACGAGGGCACAAAGCTGGCCGCCAGCGCACAAAGCAAAGCCGATTCTGGCCGCTCGGTCGTCGAAAGTGTTATCACCGCGATGAGCGCGATCGAGGATGTGTCGGCCCGGATTGGCGAGATTACGACTGTTATTGATTCCATCTCGTTCCAAACCAACCTTCTGGCCCTTAACGCGGCGGTTGAGGCCGCGCGCGCGGGCGATGCGGGCAAAGGTTTCGCCGTCGTTGCCGCCGAGGTGCGGACCCTGGCGCAACGTTCCAGCGAGGCGGCCGCCGACATTGGCAAGTTGATCTCGGAAAGCGGGGTCCGCGTCCAGGAAGGCGCTGAACTGGTCCGCAGCAGCGGGACCGCCATCGGCGACATCATGAGTTCGGTGCACGACTTGAGCGCGCGGATCAACGAAATCTCGGTCGCATGTAGCGAGCAGGCAAACGGGGTGACCGAGGTCAGCGCCTCAATCTCGGAGCTTGATGGGATCACCCAGTCAAACTCGGCGGTCGCGGATCAAAACGCGTCGAGCGCCGCGACGCTCAGGGATCAGTCGACCCGTCTGAAAGAACTGACCGAGTATTTCAAGGTGGTCGAGGCGATGGTGGCGCAAACCAAGGCGGCTTAAGCATCACGGCCTTAAAGTCTTTGCCCTCTGTTAACCCTAAGGCGCCATAGCTGAGGCCATGATCTGTACACTTGAATGGTCAGGCCCTGATCCGACGGAATGGGACGCGGCTTTTGGCACGATCCGTCGCTCGACCTTGCTCCAGTCGCGCGCTTATGCGGATGCACTGTGTCCGGCTATGGGCCAGCGACCATTGAGGGCTTTGATCCGCATCGACAGCGCTGTCGCCGGATTGGTCCAACTGCAAGAGGCCGCCCTGATCCGCCGTGCCATTCACGCGGTGATCTTGGACCGCGGCCCCTTATGGTGCGAGGGTTTCGGCTCCCCCACGCAAATCGCGGCCTTCTTCACGACCCTATGCGAAGCTTTCCCCCAGCGCCCAGGCCGTCGCCGTCGCTTGCTGCCCGAGGTTCCGCTGCGCCAGCGCGATGCTTTGGCAAAAATCGGGGATATGAAACGAGTACTCGAAAGCCAGCCCTATCAAACCATCTGGTGTGACCTGACGGGGACCGAAGCCGCCTTGCGCGCACGGCTTAAGCCCAAGTGGCGCAATATGCTGAGCAAGGCCGAACGCGGGCAATTGCAGGTTCATTGGGATTGGAGCGGCTCAGCCCTATCGATGTTCCTGGGCGGGTACACCCCGGACAAACAAGCAAAGGGCTATGCCGGGGCGAGTCCCAAAACCCTGACACATCTCGCCAAAGGCTTTGCGCCCCAGCAGGCGATGGGTATCGCACATGTGCGGGACCCCGCAGGCGATGTGCTGGCCGGTGTTTTGATATTCATCCACGGAAGTGCCGCCACTTATCAAGCCGGTTGGGTGACCGAAGCCGGGCGTGATGCCGCCGCCAATCACCTCGCCTTGTGGGACACGCTGTGCCAACTGCGCAGTCGCGGTGTGACCGACCTGGACTTGGGTGGCGTCAACGACGCGGCCGCCGCTGGTGTCAAACGGTTCAAATCAGGTCTTGGCGGGGAGTTGGTCGAGCTGGCCGGTCAGTTTCGCTAACCCTTTTAGAAGTGGATCGCCCGCCCGTATGCATCCAGCACACTTTCATGCATCATCTCGCTCAGCGTCGGATGCGGGAATACCGTGTTCATCAGATCCTCTTCAGTGGTTTCCAGCGTCCGTCCCACCACATAGCCCTGGATCAGTTCAGTCACCTCGGCCCCAACCATATGCGCGCCCAACAACTCGCCCGTTTTGGCGTCGAAAACGGTTTTCACCATCCCTTCAGCCTCGCCCAAGGCAATTGCTTTGCCGTTGCCGATAAAGGGAAAATGCCCGACCTTGATCTCGTACCCCAATTCCTTGGCCTTCGCCTCGGAGTACCCGACCGACGCCACTTGTGGATGACAATAGGTACAACCCGCGATGGCCTCGGGCTTGACCGGGTGGACGTTGTTCTTGCCTGCAATCAATTCGGCCACCATGACACCTTCGTGGCTGGCCTTATGCGCCAACCAAGGCGCGCCAGCGATGTCGCCGATGGCAAAGAGCCCCTCGACCCCAGTGCGGCAGTATTCGTCCGTGACAACATGGGTGCGATCCACCTTGGCGCCCAAAGCCTCAAGCCCCAGCCCCTCGACATTGCCAACGATGCCGACGGCCGAGATGACTGTATCGACCTCAACCTGTTGCACCTTGCCGCCCGCTTCTATATGCGCGATCACCTTATCAGCCTTGCGGTCCAACTGCTTGACCATGGCCTTTTCCATGATCGTCATACCCTGTTTCACAAAAGCCTTTTTCGCAAAGCCCGAGATCTCGGCGTCTTCGACTGGCAAAACCCGGTCCATCACCTCGACCACCGTCGTTTCAGCGCCTAAGGTATTATAAAAGCTGGCGAATTCAATACCGATGGCGCCTGAGCCGATGACCAGAAGCTTCTTCGGCATATGCGGCGGCTGCAGCGCGTGTTTATAGGTCCAGACCCGTTTGCCATCCGCCTCGAGCCCCGGCAATTCGCGCGCCCGCGCGCCAGTGGCCAAGATGATGTTCTTCGCGCTCAGCGTCTCGGTTCCCTTGTCGGTTTTGACCGAAACCTTCCCTTTGCCGGGCAGCGTCGCCTCGCCCATGATCACGGTGACTTTGTTCTTCTTTAGCAGATGGCCCACGCCACTGGACAGTTGTTTGGCCACCCCGCGCGAGCGTTTCACCACCGCGTCGATGTCATAATCAACCCCGGTCGCCGACAGCCCAAACTCTTTTGCCCGGTGCATCAAATGAAACACCTCGGACGAGCGCAGCATGGCCTTGGTCGGAATGCAGCCCCAGTTCAAACAGATCCCGCCCAGATGCTCGCGCTCAACAACGCAAGCCTTCAGCCCCAACTGCGCAGCCCGAATGGCGGCAACATAGCCGCCCGGACCAGCCCCAATTACGACGACATCAAAGCTTTGATCGGCCATGTGCGGACCCCCCTCCAAAAATATAGCTTAACGTTAAACCATCTGCTCACGACTGGCCAGCAGCCTGCGGATTTGCCGCACCTTCATCGCGCATTTCCCGCACGAGGGCCGCGTAACCGCCATCCGCCAGAAATGCGATCTCCTGCGCCGTATCCACCCGACCTAGGGCCGCATTGCGAAATGGAAAGCGACCAAAGCGCTGGATCACCGCGCGATGGGCCTTGGCATGCAACAGTGTTTCCGCACTGTCTAAACGTTCCGCGATCAGGGCAACGGCATCGTCCTGATCCGCCAAATCCTCGGAATGCGTTAAGGGCATGTACCAAAATTGCCGCAACGGCTGGGCTGTCGCCAAATCCGCGCCCTGCGCAATCCCCATGCGCACCAAACGCCGTGCCAAATCGTCCATGACAAAAGCCTCGGCCTGTCCACGGTGCATGTTGCGGGCAAATTGATCGCACAACAGGATCGTCGCAAACAAATCCCCCGGCCAGGCCGCCTCGCCGGTCGCGCGCACCCGCTGCCACAGCCCCCCGAACCGCTTTGTGATCAGGGCGTCTGTGGCATCATCCGCTTTGTACCAACCAGGCTCGGTCACCTCGTCGGTCCAAAAGGCGATCAGGCTTTCAGGGGTCTCGGTCATACCCGGCATCGTGGCAGAGCAGGCGCAAAACGCAATGGGGATTACGCTGGTTGGGGCGCCTCGCCAGCGTCATCCGCTTCCTCTGCCATCTCGATGGCGACCTCTTGGGCCACCTCGACCGCAACGGGCGAGGATTGCGGTGTCAGCACAGCATAGGCAGAAGTCTCCTCAACCGAAGGTGCGGCGCGTTGGGTCATCCGATACAGCGCGTAAGCCGTGATCAGGGCAAAGAGTGCCGCGATGAAACCAAAAAACGTCCAAGCGCCAAAGGCCCCCATCAACCAGCCAATCACCAGTGGTCCCGTGATCGCCCCAAGGCCGGTGACGAAAACCAACCCGCCCGAGGCAGCGGCCATATCCTCGTACTCGAGGAAATCGTTGGTATGAGCAATCAGCAACGAATACAATGGGTTCGCGACACCCCCGGCGATAAAAGCAAGGATGCAAACCAGGACAAAGCTCTCCAGAAACGGCAGCCCAAGCAAAACCACACCCGCCCCGACCCCTGTGCTGCCCAAGATCAACCACCGGCGATCCATCCGATCCGACATCCACCCGATAGGATACTGCAGGATCATCCCCCCAGCATAAATCAACGCCACAAAGAGCGAGGTTTGCGCAGCCGTCAACCCGGTTTCCGTTGCGAACACAGGCGCCATCCCGAACATCGCCGAGAAAATACCACCCAACAGAAACATCCCAACCATGCCCAGTGGCGAGGCTTGAAATAGCGCGCCCAAGCTCATCGGTTTGGTGGTTTCAAAATAGGGCGCGGGTGTGACCGCCAACAGGATCGGCGCGAACGAGACCGAAACAAGCACCGACATGATCACGAACAGGGTGTAGCCGCCGGGATCCGCCACATTCAGCAGGCCCTGTGCCGCGACAATCCCCCCCATCTGTACGATGAGATAAAGGGACAAGGTCTGCCCCCGCGTCTCGTTTGTCGCTGTGGCGTTCAGCCAGCTTTCCGCAACAACGTAAACGCCCGCGAAACAGACCCCAACCAGCAGCCGCATCAACGCCCAACTGACCGGATGCGGCAAAGCGGCATAGAGAATAAATGCCGCCGAGATCAGCGAGGCCAAGGCCGCGAACACCCGCACATGACCCACCCGCCGGATCAATCGTGGTGTCAGGCGCGAACCGATCAGGAACCCTACGAAGTAGGCGGACATCACATAGGACATCGTGGTGGCCGAGAATCCCTCGATCGCGCCACGCACCCCCAACAGCGTGCCTTGCAACCCGTTGCCGATCATCAGCAGCAGCATGCCCAGGAATAGGGGCCAGGCGGTGCGCAGGGCGGTCAGCATCTCGGCCTCCGATTGGGGTTTATGACCCCCCATTGCCGAAACGAGGCGGCACATGCTGACACAGGCGCGACGCCCTAGGTGTCGTTTTTGTTCACACCCGACGACGGGAGCAAAAGCGAGCTGTCCCCGTAGGAGAAAAATCGATAATTTTCGGTGATCGCATGGGCATATATTTGCTGGATCCGCTCGGTGCCCATGAGCGTCGCGACCAGCATTAACAGGGTCGAACGGGGCAGATGAAAGTTTGTCATCAAACCATCGGTCACATGCAGTGGCGTGCCGGGCCGCAGGAAGATATCGGTCATGCCAGTATATGTGGCCATCCGCCCATTGGCCTGAGCGGCTGTTTCGATCAACCGCAGCGCTGTCGTGCCGACCGGGATCACCCGGCCGCCACGCGCGCGCGCCGCCTCGATCGCTGCTACAGCCTGTGCGGATACGGTGCCCCATTCCGCGTGCATCTTATGATCCTCGATCCGATCGACGGTGACGGGCAAGAACGTCCCCGCGCCCACGTGCAGCGTGACAAAACAACTCTCGATCCCACGGGCCGTGAGGCGTGTCAGCAGATCCTCGTCAAAGTGAAGCGAGGCGGTCGGCGCCGCGACTGCCCCTGACGCGCGCGCGAAAACCGTCTGATAATCTTCAAGGTCGCGCGCGTCGGTCGCCCGCCGCCCGGCAATATAGGGCGGCAAGGGGATCTCGCCGTGGCGGGCAAGGGCGGCGTCCAAGGTGCCCCCTGGCGTCTCAAAGGCCAACCGCACCATCGCCCCGTCGCGGGCCAAAACTTCGGCGCGCAGATCTTCGGCAAAGATGACAGTATCCCCCGCAGCCAGCCGTTTCGCCGGTTTTGCCAAAGCATCCCAAGTGCCATCGGGCTGGGCCGCCGCCAATGTCACCTCGATTTGTGCGACCCCGGTTCCATGCGCGCTGTCGCGCCGCCGCGTGCCGCGCAGTCGGGCGGGCAGAACACGGGTGTCGTTGAACACCAGTAAATCACCAGGGCGCAATAGGTCTGGTAGATCGGTCACATGCCGATCCAGCAGCGTGTCCGGCGTTGCAACCAACAGGCGCGAGGCAGGGCGCGGTCGGACCGGGCGCAAAGCGATCAGTCGCTCAGGCAGCGCGAAGTCAAAATCATCCAAGGTCAGATTGGGCATGTGGTGCGGTTATTCCGTCGGGGTCTTGCCAGCGCTGGTCCGAAACAACTCGCGCGCCGCACCCGGGGCCAGCAGGGACAAGGGATTGACCGAAATCTGCGGATCGCTGCCCGACCCGGTAATTCTGAAGTTTGCCGCCAGCAGCCCCTGCCCCGGACGGCCGCCCAACAATCGACCAAACAGAGGGATCCGTTCGGTCACACCATTGATCGCATAAAAGGGCGAGACGACGCCGCCCAGATCCAGGCCCTTGGATGCCAGATTATACACCCCTTCCAGCGTGATGCCCAAAGCAGGCCCCACCGCGCGTGCGTTCTGCACGGTCAGGCGGTCACCGTCGATCCGGTAGCGCCCCTGCACGTCGTCAAACCCGATGCCCGGCCCTGACAGGCGGTCGACCAAGGCTGGGATCGTCGCCACCGCCAACACCTCGGCCAAGGCTGGCGCATTCACCACCCGTGTGCCTTTCAGCGAAAACACCCCGGTCGTCGCTCCGCCTGCCGCATCCGGCAAAAACGACAGGCGCAACATGCCGCCCGTGGCGTTCTTATACACCCCAGCCGCGCGCAAGACCGCCCCGCCATCGGTGGCCGAGACATAGGCCGCGCCACCCGGTTGCAGCACCCCTTCGACCCTGGCCTGTCCGTTCACCAGGCCCGAAAACCGTCCCATCGGGCTGGCGGCGGTGTCGATCTCGGCTTGTGCATCGGTCAAGCGAATACCGTCGGTGACGATCAATTGGTCGGGCCGGGCACGAATGATCGTCCGCCCGCCACCATCGCCGCCATCGGGTCGGTTCGGACGCAGATCGATCATGCCACCGTTGATGGTTATGTCCGACCCACTGTCGCCGCGCTTGCGCCAGACCACCGGCGCATCCAGCCAATTGTTCAAGGCCAGACGTGACAGGTCGGCCCCAACCAGCCCCGCATCGGTCAAATCCAGTCGCCCGTCCAACGCCAGGCCGGGCGCCGCGACCGCGACGCGGTTCAGCTTGGCGGGCTCGGTCAATTCGGCCTCGACCCGCAGGGTACCCGCGGCCGAGGGGGTCTTGCTCCAATCCAAAGAGGGCAGCGACATGCCCAAGCCGGCCAGCGCCACATCCGCCGTCAGCGTCGGCGGTTGGCCTGGTGGCAAGGTCAGATCAAACTTCGCGAGCCCCTGACCGCTAACCGTGCCTTCGGGCAGGTTCACGCCAATCCCGCGCAGGTTTTCCGGTGTCACTTCAAGCGCGCCAAAGACATTCGCTGGGCCGTCGTCCGGCTTGAAGCCGCGAAAATAGGCAAATGTAAAGGGCACCGCATCCAGCAGCGCCGCCCCATCCAGTGTGATCCCTGTGTTGGTCGCCAGCAAATCGAGTGTGTCCGCACTCAGCACCCGATCAGCCATCAACCCGTGGGCACGAATGTCCGTCAGCACCGCCTCGGCGCGGGTTTCGACGTCAAAGGGCGTGATCCCATCGCGCAACGGCAACTTAAGCGAGACCTGGGCCTTGCCATGCCCAGTCGCAAGGTCCCGCTCGGTTCCAGCCCGCTCCAGCAGCCGCAAGGGTTTGCGGTCGATAATGTCCAGTGCGGCGGCCAACGACCCTTCGATCTCAAGATCCATCTCGGCCTGTACCGGCCGGGCTTTGAGATTGGGCAGGGTCAATCGACTGCCTGCCAGGTTGACGCTTTGCCCTGGTGCTGTGCTGGCCGCCCCCTCGGACAGGATCAGATCGAACCGCCCCTCAAATATCTGCCCATTGCCCGCGGCCCCCTCAATGGGTGGCAGGTCGCCCAGTACATGCGCGACACCATCCTCAAAATCGAAATCCAGCCCCGTGGTGACGCCATCCGCCCCCGCCCTGACATAGGCATCAAGCCGCGTCACCCGCGCCTGTGGGATCCGCTCGACCACCCAATTGCGAACCGGCCCGGCCAGGGTTGCGGGCCAAAATGGCAAGGCGCGCGACAGTGGGATCGCGTTCACCTTAGCATCAAAAGCAACTTCCCAAGCCTCGGGCGTGGCCGCCACTCGTCCCGTGGCCGAGGCCCTTGCGGCCGTGTTCCCAAATCCGCTGGGGTCGTACAAAACCGCCTCGCCGATATCGACACGAAATGGATCCAAAGTGACACGCGCCGTCACCTGGCCGTGCGGAAAGCTGATCGGCTTGGTCAAATAGGCCGAGGGTGCGACCGACACGTCGCTCAGATCCAGCTCGGCCACCAGCGATCCAATCCCGCCCGCAGAATCGCGCTGCGGCCGGATCGTGCCCGCACTCGTCAACTCGCCATAGCTGGTATCGACCCACAGGCGACTGACCGAGAACACATCCTCTGCTGGCGCATAGTCAAAATAGACCTCGGCCCCGTCGAAAGACACCTCGCGATCCGGCAGGGGTGTCACCGCCCCTGCGGCCATGGTCAAGGTACCAGACAGTTCGGTTACCGCCCCCACCCGGTCCAGCGTCGCTGACAGCGCCCCGTTGACTGGCGCTTCAACCAATTGCAACCCCTCAAGCACCGAGACCTGGCTGGCCAGATCCGACGGCCGCGCACCGGCGAAGCGGATCGCATTGCGCGTCTGCCCGCTGATTGTGTTGTGCTGCGCTGTCGCGAAAATCGTCAGCGGTTCGCCCGTGTTGCTGGTCAGCGCGGCGACCAACTGCGCGCTGAATCCTGTTTCCTCGCGCTTTAAGTTGGCCGAGGCATTGGTGGTCTTCCAATGGCGCCCAGTGCGCAGATCACGGTACTCAAACGACAGATCCGTCAGATCCACCGCCCTTAACCGTTCTGCTAAGCCGTTGTCCGTCAGGGCTGTTAAACTCGCCAAGATCTCGGAAAAATTAACCTCGGGCGCTGGCATCTTGGACCCTGGCGCATAGAGTTCGATGGGTGTTCCCCCCACAGTCCCCAGCGTGAACGCACCGGCTTTGGTGCGCGTCATCACCACCGCCAAACCACCTATGGCCAGCGCCTCTGGCCGCAGTTGGCCCTGCAGCCCATCGATCACCGACAGTTCTGTCTGCACCCGCGCCACAGATTGATCGCCGACCGGGTCGCTGCCCCCAATCCGCAGATCCTCAAAGGTGACACCTGCGGGCGTCTCGGGCGTGCCAAGCGTGATCGTGATCGCGCCGACCGACAGATCCTCGGCCCCGAAACGCTCGGCCGCCCAGGCTGTCACCCGCGGGTCGATCCGCAATTGCCGGTCCTCGGCATCCAAAAGCAACACCAGAAACAGCGCCACAAAGGTCGCGAAACTCAGCACCTTGGCCAGCGCGCTGCCGGTTTCGCGCAGACCAAAGGCCGCAAGCCGCGCCAGCGCATGCGCTGTGCGGCGTGGCCTGCGCGGGGCGGCCACTATCGTCGGTGGTGGCTGAAACCGCTTCGGTCCCTTCAGCACCCGTGCATCCCCTATCGCTCTTGCGGGCCCCTGCGCCCCTCGTGGGTGTACAGTAACTGGCTTAGGTTACCAACGCTTTGGCGGGCGGCACACGCCCCTGTGACACACCGCAATCACCTTGCCCTTGGGGGCCCGCGCATCATATCTGACCCTAGCGGCAAATCAATCTTATCACAGGTGCACATCATGACCGACACGACCCTTCCAACCGGCACCCCTGCCCCGGCGGTTTCGCTACCCCGCGATGGCGGCGAGACCCTTTCGTTGACCGATCTGGCGGGTCAATCGGTTGTCCTGTTCTTTTACCCCCGCGCCGACACCAGCGGCTGCACGAAGGAGGCAATCGCCTTTACCGCCCTTCTCGACCAGTTCAAAGCGGCGAACACAGCTGTTGTTGGCCTGTCCAAAGACCCCAAGAAGAAGCAAGAGAAATTCCGCGACAAACATACGCTGGGGATGCCCCTGCTATCCGACGAAGAGGGCGATGTTTGCGAGCGCTACGGCTGCTGGGTCGAGAAGAGCATGTATGGCAAAACCTACATGGGGATCGAGCGGACGACGGTGCTGCTCGACGCAAATCACAAGATCGCGCAGGTCTGGCGCAAGGTCAAAGTCCCTGGTCACGCCGAGGCGGTGCTCGCGGCCGCCCAGGCCCTTTGAGCCTGCCTGCAACCCTGTCCGAGATGGCCGTCGGCGTGCTGACCACAGCCGATGCAACCGTCAAAACGACCCTGTCGCGACAGTATGCGGCCGCCTGGCAAGCGGCGCGGTCTGCGGGCGCGCCGCCTCCGCTGGGCCAAGCCTCGCCACCGCTTCAACCAGCGCGCCCCACCCAACCAGAACTATTGGATCCACGCGACGTTCCGCGCCGCCGCCCGGGCACGCAGGCCGGGCGGATCGCCATCCTGCACGCGATTGCCCATATTGAGTTGAACGCGGTGGACTTGCACTGGGACATCATCGCCCGCTTTGCTGAGACCCCTATGCCGATGGGGTTTTATGACGATTGGGTCCAGGCGGCGGATGAAGAATCTAAACATTTCATGCTTTTATCCGACCGCTTGCGGACCCTTGGCAGCCACTACGGCGCCCTGCCCGCGCATGCGGGCATGTGGCGCGCCGCCGAAGATACGGCACAAGATCTGCCTGCGCGGCTGGCCGTGGTGCCCATGGTGCTCGAGGCCCGGGGCCTGGACGTGACCCCCGGTATGATCGCGCTGTTTGAAAAGGCGGGCGACACTGCGACTGTCGATGCCCTGCAAACCATCTACGCCGAGGAGGTCACCCATGTCGCCTTTGGATCAAAGTGGTTCCACTTTCTGTGTGGCCGCCACGAATGGGATCCCAAAGATCGGTTTCACGATCTGGTCCGCCGCTACTTCCCCTCGCCGTTGAAACCGCCCTTCAATGTTGAGAAACGCGCCGAGGCCGGCCTGCCCCCTGACTTCTACTGGCCGCTGGCAACTGGCTGATCTGCCCTTTGGTTAATGGGCAAGAATCCGCCCACGCCACAAAATCGCCCCAGCGTTAAGGTTGCTTAACACTTCTGTGAGCATTACGCAGGATCAGACAAAATAAGCCGCATAGGGCGACTTCAGATCAGCCAAGCGGCACATAAGGTAGGCAGCATGACGACGACCGAAATCGGCCAGGACGACACAGAGCAGACCACCCGCAGACTGATCATCGAAACCCCGCGCGCCACCCGCAGCATCACGCTGACCAAGGGCAAGCTTTTGACCGGCAGCGCACTCGCGGCAATCGGTGTGGCTTGGATTGTGACGGCAAGCGCGGGTTTCATCGTTTCGCGGCTTTCGGATCAAGGCACCGTCGCCGACACAGCGATGATCGAGGCCGCCTATGAGCGCCGCATCGCGGATCTGACCGAAGCGCTTGCGCGAAGCGAAACAGCTGGCGCCTCGAACCTTGATCGCCTGGACACAGCGCTCACTCAACTGGTTGACCAGCAGCGTGCCCTGAACGACGCCCTCTTGGCCCGCGCGGATGTCACCAAAGGCCTGACCGAAATGCGGGGCAAACTTGCCCAATTGGTCGAAGCCAGGGATGCGGCCGAGGTCCGGGCCGAAGATCTGCAAGCCACCCTCGCCAGCCTTCAGACCCGCGACCGCAGCGGCGCGGACCGAGCTGCGGAGTTGGATACAGTTCTGGCAGCCGTCTCGGACGCGCTGACAGCGGCGGTGCGGACCCGTGACACCCAGCGCGGCGATCTGAGCAAGATGGAATCCGAGATCGCGACGCTTGAGTTGAAAGCGCAGATCACCGCCGACCGGCAAGAACAGTTGGTTGCCAGCCTGGAACAGGCGGTCGAAACCTCGTTCCGCCCGCTTGAAGATATGTTCGAAAACTCGGGCCTCAGCGTTGATACGCTGATCTCAGGTGTACGCCAAAACTATACCGGCTTTGGCGGGCCCGATGGCGGCGTGCCCGCCCCGGTAAGCGGCATGGCAGATCCGGCATTGAACGCGCGCTTTGCTGCGTTGATGGGCGATATGGAGCGGATGGACATGATGCGCATCGCGGCGACCAAAGTCCCCTACACCATGCCCGTGCGCCAAGCGCATCGCTTTACCAGCGGCTTCGGCACCCGGCGCGATCCGAAGACCGGCGGACGGCGCGCGCATAATGGGATAGATTTGGCTGGGCCCCGCGGAACCCCGATCGAGGCGACGGCGGACGGTGTCGTCGTTTTCGCTGGGCGTCAAAGCGGATTTGGCAACGTGATCCGTATTCGTCATGCTTATGGCTTCGAGACACTTTACGCGCATTTGAACAAAATCCACGTGAATGTCGGCGACCGCATTGCCCGCAACGATCATATAGGCGATATGGGGACCACAGGCCGCAGCACTGGGGTGCATCTGCACTATGAAGTCCATGTTGGCGGCCGCCCTGTGAACCCCATGACCTATATAAGGGCTGCTCAAAATGTTTTCTAAGAACAAACCGACCGACGGCCAGGAGACCTCCGTGACCACCAAACCTACTGCGCCCACGCCTCCCTCGGCCCCGACCCCCACGCCTCCTAATGCGACACCGTCGGCTGCCTCGGCCCCAAAATCCAAGGCGGCGCCTTCCATACTATCCAGTGACCTGGTGGTAACCGGCCATATGAAGACCACCGGCGATGTCCAGATCGAAGGCACGGTCGAGGGCGATATCCAGGCCCATTTGCTGACCGTAGGTGAAGGCGCCACCGTTAAGGGCGAGGTGATGGCCGATGATGTCGTCGTCACCGGCCGCGTTGTCGGCCGTGTCCGCGGCATTAAAGTTCGCCTTACCTCGACCGCGCGGGTCGAGGGCGACATTGTTCACAAAACCATCGCCATCGAAAGCGGTGCTCATTTCGAAGGCTCGGTGCAGCGCAATGACGATCCGCTGAACACCGACGGCAAAAAGCCCTCTGGCTCCTGACGAAGCGTCAGAGAATGGACCGGGGCGCATCCGATTTGGGTGCGCCCTTTTTATATTCAATTTTAGATGAATGTTGCTGATCTCCCACCTGAGAAAGACTTGATAACTCTTTGTTATAAAATTATTTTGTAGATCCTCGCGACGACCGCGCGTAAAGGCTCCAATCCTGGCGTAAGCCATTTCTCGCGCTGCGCGTGTAAACCAATTGATCCATACCTGGTTTGGGCATAGCCTTCACGGAATGGTGAACGCTCTTCTACGCCTTATTCTGATTTGCACGATCACCGTCGGCTTAAGCCTGCCAAAACTGGGGGCTGTTTTGGTGACGCTTCTGCCCGGCGTGCAAACCGTTGTGATCTGCAACGGCGCGGAATTGGTCACCATGACCATCAACTCAAATGGCGACCCCATTGAACTGGCCGAGGACAGCGCCGCACCCTGTACCCAAAGCGACCCAGTTGACCCGCTGTCAGCGCGCGACGCAGCGTGGCTGCGTGTGGCTTACACAGATGCGTATCGCCTGCCCACTAAACGTGCGCCAGCACCCATGGCGGTTCATTTCACTTTGAAACCCCCAAGCCAGGCCCCTCCTGTGTCGGCTTAATCCAAGCCCCCAAGACAAACTCAGACACAGGATACCCCCACAATGACCGATGCCATCGCATCGGCGCCCGCCAAGGTCCAACCGACCGGCGGCGCCTTTTACCGCCTTGTATGGAAATGGCATTTCCTTGCCTCTCTCTACGTCCTTCCCTTTATCGCGATGCTGGCCCTTACCGGCGGCATTTACCTCTACAAACCTCAGATTGAGGAGATCCTGTATGCCGACCGTCTGAACGTCGCCATTGGGACCACTGTCCAACCTTTTGAAGCGCAACTTGCGGCGGTCGAAGAAGCTGCGGGCCTCAAACGTGTTCGTGGTATCGCCACCGAAGACGCCCCCGGCCGTGCGACCGTCATCGAGTTCGACGATGCCAACGGCACCCGCTCGCTGGCGTGGGTGAACCCCTACACAGCCGAGGTTCTTGCCACGGCCGCCCGCGACCAAACGGCTATGCGTGTTCTGCGCAAATTCCATGGCGAGCTATTACTGGGCGACATCGGCACCAAATTCGTCGAGCTTGCGGCCCATTGGACCATTGTTATGTTCATCACCGGGCTCTACCTGTGGTGGCCCCGCGGTGAACGAACGGCGGCCAAGGCCTTCAGCCTCCCCAGCAGCAAAGGCCGCAGTTGGTGGCGCGACACACATATGTTCACCGGCTTTCTCGCCGCACTGCTGATCTTGCCAATTGTCATCAGCGGCCTGCCCTGGACCGATGTTTGGGGCGGTGGTCTGTCGGCAGTCCAAGATCGTACCGGCCAGGCCTCAAAAAGCCTGCGTTTTGGCGGTGACGCCCCCAACTCGACTACGTCGCAAGGCACGCCGATCACCTTTGCAACGGTGTTTGATATCGCGAAAGACCAAGGTTTGGTCGCACCTTATGAGATGCGCCCGGCAAAGGGGGCCGAGGGGGCGATCTGGGTTCGCTCGGCCAGCGTCAACCGCTACGAGCAGACCGAGTTGATCATCGATCAATACTCAGGCGCCGTCCTCAAGCGCCAAGGGTTCGAGGCCAATCCACCCGTCGCCAAAGCCGTTTCCCTGGGTATTTCCTTCCATCAGGGCGAGCTTTATGGCTGGATCAACCGCATCCAGAACACCGTGGGCGCGCTGCTTGGGATTCTTCTGGCCCTCTCGGGCTTCGTGGCATGGTGGATGCGCCGCCCGAAAGGGTCGCTGGGTGTACCTGCCGCGCCTGAGGGATCGTTGGGCACAGGGATGATCGTCCTCGTCATTGGCCTGGCGCTTTTGTTCCCGCTCATGGGCGCGTCGCTGGTCGTGGCCCTTGTGCTTGATTGGCTACTGTTCAAACGCCTCGGTTGGTTCCGCGCGGAAAGCCAATCCTAAAGCGGTTCGAGCTTTCGTTGCATCGAAGGGGATTCACATTTGGCATGTTTTCTGATTCATCCTGTTCAGGAGGATAAGTTCATGCCCAACCCGCTTTCTGCAGATATCCGTGCCCGTTTGAGTTACTCTTTGCCCAA
>CALICM010000063.1 GCA_938049225.1 uncultured Paracoccaceae bacterium | reverse complement strand
GAATGTGCTGTCATTCAGGTCGATATCCAGATCATCATTGATCAGACTGGCGTTGATGATATTCTGCCCACCCCGCCCATTCACCGTGATGCCTTCCGCATTGAAAGCATCAACGGTATCACCGTCCTGGACCGTAAAGCTGTCCGCCGCATCGGTCAGAGCAAGGGTCTCGAAATCCGTAAACTGATCCGTCCAACCGCCATCCACAGACCGAGCCGTGAAAACGGCATCAGTATTCCCAGAACCCGGGCTGTTGATGCCAAACTCAATTTCCCCAGAGATGTTCTGATAATCGAGCGTGTCACCGCCAACGGTAGAGTCGGTCCCGCCATACAGGTAATCGTCGCCCGCGGACCCTAATACTGTGTCATCGCCTTCTTTTGACTCCAAGCGATTGCCCTTATCATCACCTTCGATTGAATCATCGAAAGAACTGCCGATGACGTTTTCAAAATCCTCGATGATTATTGTCTGACCGCCAAAGGTGAAAGAGAGCGTGCTCAAATCTATTGAGGTCGGATCCGTTAGGGCGCTGAGATCAACGGTATCGCCATTTTCGCCTTCGCCTGACGCGTTGATCCCATCCAAACCGCCCAGGTCAAAAATGCGCAGAACATCGTCGCCCTGCGTCCCAACAATCACTTCTACGTCTATAAGAATATCCCAGCGACCGCTCGGGTCTAAAACCCGCTGTACGTCACGCCCCTGTACGACAAGCGGCGCCCAGAACTCTCCAGATGCTTGAACCGGACCAAGCTCGATCTCGACCCCATTCTGCGCGGTGCCATAATCGACCGTGTCGCGTCCGCCGAGCCCATAAAACCGATCTTCTCCGCCGCTGTTGGCAAACACATCGGCACCCGTGAAGCCAAGCAAAACATCGTCACCAGGCGTGCCATCGAGATTGTTGTTGACTTCGTCACCCCCGACCATCTGCCCCGAGCCGGGTATGCTGATGTCAAATGGTCCGTACTCGTTGCTTGATGCTGTCGCTATAGAGTCAAGCCCAGCAATCTGAAGGCCGTTCAGGTAGGTTTGATACCCCAATATGTAGTCTGCGATACTCGTTTCGAACCCGGCATCGATCAAATCATCCCTTGACAAGTCCAAGACAATTAGTGGGTCGTTAAAGGGAGGGCTGGGGAAGCTGTCCAAATATTCTTGGATAAATTCGACTCTCCTCAGAGAGATATCGATATAGGTATCGCGCGAACTGCTGATCAACATGCTATTCCAAGCGCTTTGCCGCCCGGCCAGTGTGTCGAAACTCTCAAGATAATAATTTGGGGTCCATGCGTTCGCTGAGACGTTCGCAACATCCCTAAACACCTGTTCATGATACCCCTGGATATCATCGACGCCCGCTTCGCCACTGTTCACCTGTCGGACCCGATTGTCTGCCAGCATCAGTTCCAGGCTGACCTGAGCGAGGTGATTGGGTGTGACAGACCGGTCTTCGTCAGACGCAGTTTGCAGAAAATATGCATTCGCAGCAGCCCCAGAAACGGAGTCATTCAGGACGACGCCTAGGGCCAGCTCCCCGTACTTATCTCCAAAGCTCTTCAGGGATTCATAATATGCGACCCGATCCCCTGCCCGTGCATGAAAATCGAGGATTGCGAGTTGAGTTGCGGTCAATGCCATTGTTAAAAACCTTCTTTCATTGTTGGGTCTTTGCGCAGCCGATAAAATCGGACACACCATCTTGGATTTCGGTCCAGCGGTTTAGAAATTCACGGGGATAGCTGATCCTGATGTCGATGCCATGTGCGCGCAGGTCATGGCTGCACATCGGCGTTCCATCAGGACGATCTTGCGGGCGCGAGCAAATCAGTGTTGCGGTCAACTCATTGTCACTGTCGCGAGCTACAAAAGCCTGTCTGGAAAGCTCCATAGGGACCGTCGGCACAACCTCGACAAGACCGAACTCAGCAGGAGCCTCTTCAAAAGCGTTTAAGTCACGTGGTGCGCCCGGGTACGCGTAAGTCAAATCGATTGGGAGCCTTTCGTCGAGCGGAATGAGGTCATGCAAGACAAAGTTCATGTAGTCGCGGCGCCCAGCCTTGTTGAGTTGTGCCGTCTCCGGGCGGGTGACCGGCGTGAACTCATCAATCATAACTCTTAGCAGCTGCGCTTCATGCTCGGCGCCATCGATGCGGTCCCAGCGATCTTCGAAATAGGCCAGCGGGATCCTGAGTTCGTGCCGGACGTCCTCTTGCTTCATGTAAAGCGTCTGGTTGACGAACGCGGTTTCTTCAGAGAACAGACGGCATGCGGCAGGCAATGCTCTGTCGCCATCTGAGCTTCGCACAGGCCATGCGGTCAGGACGCATGCGAGCAGCGCCATACACAAAGTCAGGCCACGCATTTCAGTTAACCCACCAGGATAGATCGTCGCTGTCGGCGCCAAGATTTGGTTTGCGATGGCTGTCGGCAAGGGTGTTTTGGTTGGTTCCGATCGCAGCTGTCGCGGCCAGAATGAAACAAAGGATCAGTCTTTGTGACAAGTGAGTGCTCCTAAATGCGTTCATTCATGGAAAATTTACTCCTTCACGTTGAATCACGGATCCGTGATTCGTCAATGATATGTCCTACGGTTGCCGTAACGTAACTTGCGTTAGCTGGCCGGAGGAGGCCGCAGGCTCAAAGCGAGATCCCTGCGGCGGTATGTTGACGGGCCGAAAAAATTCACTTCTCGGTCCAGCTCGCCCTCAGGTCGCTGTCTTCAATCAGATACGCGGCTTTGCGCAGAGCATCCGATCCGGTTAACGGATTATTAATCGATATTTATTAAAATAGTCGCAATGTATATTTATGGATATTTTAAAAATATTGATTTTTTACCGGACCAGAAGGTGACATTCGAGCCCAGCGTTTCAAGGATCGGGGGACGTTATGCCCTTTGATGATTTCGAACATCTGGAGCGGTTGTCAGCGGTGTTTCACCGGGCGCAGGTGCTGGAGGATCTGAACAACGATATGGCCGGGCGCGAGACGGGGCGCATCCGGCGGGTCGTTCATGACGATGTCGGCGAGCGGGTTGAAGAGCGCAAACGGCAACAGCGGCAGGACAATTTTCTGATCGAAACCGCCCTCGATACGATGCTGCGCGATCCGGTGTACCGGGCGCGTTATGAGGCTTTTGGGGCCTTCCTCGACACTTATGAGACGGCGACACAGACCGCGTTGGAACAGGCAACGGAGCTATCCGATGCGGCGCAGGCCACCTTGACCACGCTTTCAGAAGCGGCTTCGACCTTAGACGGACAGCCCGTGTTCGTGACTGAGGACGCGCGTATCGTGGATGCGGATGGCCGGGAGATCGATACGACCGATGCGGAGCGGGTGATCTGGCGCGAGGGCGCGCCGGGGTATGAGGAGTATGCCGCCGCCAAAGACGCCGCCGAGGACGCCAAACGGGTGGTTGAGGACATCGAGGCCTATCAAGCTGAGCTTGAGGCCGCGCGGCAACGTTGGGTGGACAAAGACGACCCGATGACGAAAGATGAGATGGATGCACTTGAGGATCAACTAAAGCGAGACGCACCGGACTTTGTTTCCAAGATCGCTGAGACCAACGCGCCCACCCAGCAAAGCGAAGTGAATGCTGTAGATGTGAAGCCGCTTAACTTGTAGCGCCGATGGAGCCGCATTCTTTCTCAATCAATGCGGCGATCACATTGCTTGGATGATAATCCACGAACTCACGAAGGACGCCACGAATTTCCTCATTTCGAAGTTCGCGGATTTCAGTCGTGGCGAAATACCAGTCATTAATGCACCCCGCTGCCGGGCTTTGTGATCTGGATGCAATGACCGTCGCCATTCCGGTGGCCACCTCAAAATACCAATCTTGAGTTTTTTCATCCCATGCCAGCACATCGGCGGCGGTGAATTTGTCCTCGTCCGCCTGCGCGGGCAGTACCATGGCCGCCGTGATCATCGCCCCTGCCAGAACCCTTGCTGTGTACCGCATGCCTCAACCATCCCATCGCCGCCTCTAAAGTATCCACATATATTCACACGACAGAATGGGCAACTTCGTTGCTCTCTTTAAAATAATGATCCATAAAAAGAAGATATTATTGAGAACCATTAAAGAAGTATTTCTTGTGAGCTACCAATTTGAAAACACGCCGCGTAAGGCCACCCCGCGCGGACAAAAAAAATCGCACAACACTCTTGCCCATTCTGTCGCGGCGCGGAGGCACGCATGAACGCCCGCAGGCCACCCACACATTTGTTCGACCCCACGGGCCGCCGAAAATATCTCAGCGCCGAGGAACGCGCCCGGTTCTTGGCCGCCTCGGCCCAAACCGCGCCAAGGATCGAGGCGTTCTGCCTGCTGCTCCATTTCACCGGCTGCCGGATCTCCGAAGGGCTTGGCCTGCGCGCGGACCATCTCGATTTCGACGCGGGCAGCGCCGCGCTGCAGACCCTCAAACAGCGCCAAAGCGGGATCTACCGCACCGTGCCGCTGCCGCCTTCACTATTGGACAAACTACGCGCGTTGGGGACAGCGCCCGATGCGCCGCTCTTCCCATGGCACCGCGCGACCGCATGGGCCAAGGTCAAATCCGTCATGGCTCGCGCCGAAATATCGGGCCCCCACGCCTGCCCGCGCGGTCTGCGCCACGGCTTTGGCGTCGCCGCCGTCACCGCAGGCGTGCCCGTGACACTCGTCCAGCGCTGGCTCGGCCACACCAAATTAGAGACCACCGCCATCTACCTCTCCGTCATGGGCCGCGAGGAACGCCGCTTCGCAAGCCGCATCTGGCGCAAAGCGGGGTAAGAAATTTTGCAACTTAAAGCCAACCCACGAAAGGAAACCACAATGCCCAAACCCTCCATCTATAACCTCTCCCAACCCGAACTCTTCCGCCTCATCTGCGCCTACACCGCCATCCGCGATCCCGCCATAAGAGCCGAATTTCTCACAACACTCGAAGCATGGGCGCAGGATCAGTGGGTGAGAGGGGGTAGCCAATAAATGCGTGCGTTACGGCCCGTCAGGCTCTGCCTTGGCTTCGCTTTCTGCAAGAGCCTCCTGTAGCTCCGCAACCGCTTTCCATGCCTGTTTCAACTCGTCCAGCCGACAGATCAGAAGCTGACCTTTAACGGGAATACCAACCGTCCCTTTGGGGAGGGTAAAATCCCCTGCGCTTTGCGTGTT
Source organism: uncultured Paracoccaceae bacterium (assembly GCA_938049225.1). Classification (GTDB taxonomy): domain Bacteria; phylum Pseudomonadota; class Alphaproteobacteria; order Rhodobacterales; family Rhodobacteraceae; genus Halovulum. The sequence continues at coordinate 16,761 of CALICM010000063.1, read as the reverse complement.
AAAATCTAGATTTGTCTTCTTTTTATCCACTTCGTAATAAATAAAATCATCAAAATGATTTTCCTCCAGATTAAAGGCCGAACTGAACTTTCGGGCATAGCTTTTGGTCAGCTTCTGCTCTCCGTTGATAATCTTGGAAAGCGTGGTGCCGCCGATCCCAATTATTTCGGCGAGCTCCGGCCTTGTGAGTTCAGAATTTTCCAACTGGCTCAGAATTTCCGATTTTAATTCCTGATTAAAATACTTCTTAGCCATGCATGTGCTTTCTATTTAGCACATACGCATATTTATTTTCAATATTTAAAGAGTAATAGATGAATAAATCAAGAGATGCGCGCGTTGAGGCGAAGAGCTTATATTGAACACTCGAATACATAGCAACATCCCAAGCCTAACCGCCCGGATGCCTACGCTGAAAACTGCCTCATGAAGCTGCGTTTATTGGTCCAATGACCCAAGCGAATCGACCAACTTTTTGGCTCAATCGCTCCTGCAGTTCATCAATCACGCTATGGTCATCCCAATGTGATAATCAATGAAATAATGTGATTGAGTCGAAAATATCGGGTTCATTCACTAAGTTTTACATCTCAATATTTGGACACAGTATGTGCATGTAGTACTTAACGGATGAGCAACCCTATATCTTGCGTGAATTTGGATCTGCAGGCAAAAACAGCTTCACTATCCATCCTATAGGTTCACCCTTCGCCACCAATTCCATGTGATCCCCCGCCCGGTATGTGAAAATATGCGTGGAAACAGGGTGGATACAGCCGTTTTCACATTCCTTCACGCCAAATTTCACAATTGATTTCAACAACTTAAAAGCGAACCATGAAAGCATTCTTATCGAGTGGGAGAAAGCCGATGCATTACTGTTCGCTATGTGAAAAAGCAGGCCGCTGCCGATGGCCGAGATCACCGCATCCGGGCTGCGCGCATCGTTCACCGCGCCCGCGCATCCGTCAGCCGCATGCGTGGAGACCGACCCACGCGCCGCGCGTCTGCCATTTGTGCGGCACGCCGCGCTCCTGCAATGCGCGGATCGTTTTTACTTTCAGTGAGGCGGAGTATGCGCGTCCCTCCATGCGGCTGGCCGTGCATCGCTTTGCATACGGGCTTGGCTGGCGCGCCGCTGATTTCTACCCAAACCTTCTTGCGCGTCTGGAAAAGGCCAACCTCCATTTCAAGGACATCAAGGGCCGGGTTTTCGACATCGATCTATCGGTGCTGGAAACCGAACGCGATGCCTATGACGCCCCGGAGGAGTTCGACACGCTGCGCCACTGGATCGGCGAGACACTTCTCAAGATGATGTGGATTGATACGTTGCCGGAGCTTCGCGGCGCCGGGAAAACCAGATTTATGGCCATTGCCTCCATCCTTGCGGCCACTTCGCGCGCGCTTGAAAACGAGCTCATCCGCCTCGCCAACAAAGAGGGCTGATCGGAAAAATCCGGGCCTTACCTCCGGGATACGGGCTGACAGTGCGATAGGGTGCCGGAAGAAGGCGACTCGCCTTCGAATTACCAAACATCAAAAAAAAGGAGCTGTGCTCATGCCCAATACCGGGCGCGGGCCCAAGAACGATAATCCGGCGATCAACGGTTTCGCTTTTGCCGCAGGCATTCTGACCACCCTGATTGTGTCACCGCAGCTTTGGTGGCTGAGCCTATGGCTCGGGGAACATGTCTTCCTGCGGCAATACGACATGGAAACGACGCAGATTCTGGTCTTCGTGTCCTTTGCCCTGATTTGCTGGATGTCGGTGTCTATGGCGCGCTTCGGATGGAGCTCGACCCTTGTCATGGGCTTCGTCCTCATCGTCTCGAAAATCCCTGTTCTATGAAAGGATCAATGATGACTTGGAAGCATAAAGGCGGAGGCCGCTTCGACGTTTACAAAAAGGAACCGGACTTCCCATGGTGGATCGTCGTGGTGCTCGTGATCATCGGCATTGTGCTTGTGGCCGGCTGATCTAGCCCATGCGGCCCACAGCACAAAGGTGTTGTGGGCCTTTTTTATTTCAGGTGGCTTCAATGCATCAAGACAACGAATTCAACCGCTTCGGACGCGCGGATTTTGTCGGCACAGATGATCTGCTGCGCGCGGGTATGTTCCGTCAAACACCGGATTCAATCTTCCTTGGCTTTCATAACGGGCGCGCCCTTTGGTATTCCGGGGCTGGGGGAATGGCGGTTTTTGCGGGCGCGAGGGCGGGAAAATTTCGCGATCTGTTGGCTTATCTGCTGTGCTCATCCATCCTGAGAACCAATACTCTGGTGCTGGACCCCAAAGGGGAGGGCGCCGTTGTATCACAGGATCAAACCGCTGACCGGAAGTTTGTCTTCTTCTGGAACCCCTCGCATCTGCACGGCCTGCATTGCGACAGCATCAATCCGCTGGATTTTGCGCATCGGGGCAACCCCAATCTCGTCAGCGACATTAAAACCCTGATTGCGCAAGCCATCCCCAGCAGCGGGTCCGCCCAATCTGAATATTTCGAACAGCGTGCCCGCGATGTCGCCGAGGCGGTTTGCTTAGTGTTGGTTGAGCGCGAGGATGTCCTCACACTGCCAAGCCTCTATGAAGTGATCAATCTGATCCCGGCCAATAATGCGCAGTGGATCGATTTCGCATATCTCATGCACACATCGGATCACCCCATCGCCCGGCGCGTCGAAGCAGAAATCGCGGACAGCCGTAAGGATTCCAGCGGCGGCTTCAAGGGCATAATCGGAGAGCTTCTTAAGGCTTTTTCCTGCCTGTCCGATCCCGCGCTGATGGCTTCGGTTTCGCCGCCCTATCGCTTTTCCTTCGCGGATATGTGCAAGAGCGGGCAGGCCTATCAAATCTACCTGATGCCGCCCGCAGAATACATTTCGGCGTGGAGCCCGGTGATCAAGATGATGTTCACCAGCGCGCTTATTCACAAAGCCCGCGCACCCGAAGGCCCCCGCCAGACATGGTTGATGGATGAATGCGCGCTGCTTCAAAAATTCCCGCTTTTAACTCAAAGCTTTACCTATGGCGCCGGGATAGGGGTGCGCCCGGTGGCGATCTTTCAAAGCGTCAATCAAATGAAAGCCATCGGCCCCAGCGCGGAAACCGTCATTCCCGCCAGCGCGGCTTGCCAAATGTACTTTGGGGTGCGCGATCTTGAGACCGCCAACCGCATTTCATCCATGCTCGGCTCGCAATCGCTGTATTTTGACGACAATACTATTCAAGCGCCTGCTCGGCAAGCCAAAGACCAAGCCATGCGCGCGTTTCTCAACGGGGAAGACCCGATGCGCACGGGCCTTGATTACATCCATAGCCGCCAACAATCCGAACAGCGCAGCGTACAACACCGCAAGCTGATGACCCCGGATGAAGTGCTGAATATGGGCGCGCGGGATGCCTTGGTGTTTACCGACGGCCTGCCGGGCGCGGCCCGCATCCGGCGCATTCCCTACTTTGAGACGCGCTGGATGGCGGGGCGGTTTCATCCAAACCCATATCACCCGCCCGCCGATAGGGTCCGGTGTAAAGGGGTGATCGGCTCGCACTGGCGGCGCGTCGTGAAAGCCCCGGTCGAGCCCAAATACGCGCATTTCCCGCAATATCGCAGCGGCATTCGCTCACGCATCGTGAGGTAGATTTATGACCGACAACCGCACTACATCAAAACACTGGACGACGCTTTCGGCTTCACATGTTGACGCTGCCCTTCGGGCGCAAAATCCGCTTCACCGAAACACCGCGCCTGCGCATGGAGAATTCGAGGCTCAGGCCGATCCGCTGAAGGCCGAGGACCGGACCGCGCAAAACTTCAGTGAAGCAGGGCGGCGCCGGATGGCCGAAAGGCACCTCAGCGTTGCCGAATTCAAAGCCATGCGGGGCGGATCGGGCATGGTCAAACGCCAGCGTATCCGCCCAACCCTCAAACCATCTCCAAAACTGGCCTATGGCGTCACGGCAGCAAGCTTCGATCAGGAATGGGCGCGCGAACAGCGTGCCGCCCGTCACGTCTTGGGAAATGCCGCGCCCTTACCGCGCGCGGATTTCTTGAAGCTGAGAGGGGTGCAGCAATCGCCAAAGGCTCAACGCGACACGACCACTGACAAAAGCCGCCACGGGCCGATCAGCCGCGAGGATTTTGAGCGCGCACGCGCGCCAAAACAGCCGCAATCCAAGGCTCAAAAACACGTCAAAACATTTCAGCGCATGACGCGCCGAAGATAGCGATGAAAGGAGTGTGCACCTCTTGACAAAATGTAAAAAATAGAACAATGTTCACTATATGTTCTCACTATAGTTGAGAACCTTACATCCCCGGACAATTGAAAGCAGAAAGGACGTCGTATGACCGATCATCCCCCAAACCCGCCGCACCAAAGCGCAAAAAACCGCCCCGTCGACACGCTGCGCGATGGGCAGGTCAAAGCCAGCATTTGGCGCAACACCTCTGACAAAGGGGCGTTTTTCACAACCACACTGGCCCGCACCTACAAAGATGCCGAAGGTAATCTGCGCGATACACAAAATTTCCGCGCAGACGATCTTTTAAGGCTGGGGGAGTTGACCCGTCAGGCCCATCACCGCTCAAACGAACTGCGGCGCGAAGAATTTAGCCGCAGCCGCGAGGCGGCATCAACCATGCAAGATCGTGCCCAAGAACGCGGTCGGTAAAAACATATACGGCGCGCTCATCCGGTCTGCCATCCGCAAGCCTGATGAGCCACCCTTCCAAGGCATATTGGCTCAGGGAGAATAAGTTAGAACACACCCAGCGGTAGAAAGGACAAACATCATGGACACATCCACACCCGGAGCGCCGCCGGAATCAACAAACAATCATGCGGCGCGCCCGGTGTTGGAGCTGGACATTGAGCGTTACCAACATCTGCTGGATGACCTCTCGCTGAGCGATGCGGAGCGCGCGGAATTTCTCACCACCATTTGGAACATCATGGTGGAGTTTGTATCGCTGGGATACGGCATTCACCCCTCGCAATCGACCTGTGGAAAAGCCACTGAAAGCGACCTTGGAACAAGCGTTCTGTCGCCGGATCTGGTATCATTAGATCATCAAAATATATCCGACAAATTCAAAGACGTGTCAGGCACGAAACCCGGCCTGACACCAAAAGGAGTCCGCCCATGAACACACATTTAAGCAGCCCCGGACGGCAGGGGCAGACCCGCGCGAAACCGCGCGTGGCCATTATCTATTGCCGCGTATCGAGCAAAAAACAGACCGTGGACGGCGGCGGCCTTCAAAGTCAGGAACATCGCTGCCGCAAATACGCCCGCGAGCACGGCTACGAGGTTGAGGCGGTCTTCCCCGATGACGTCTCCGGCGGCGGCGATTTTATGAACCGCCCCGGCATGGTGGCGCTGCTGGCGTATCTAAGCGCGCAAGTCGGTAAAGATTATGTCGTGATCTTCGACGATCTCAAACGCTTTGCCCGCGATGTCGAATTTCACATCAAACTGCGCCGCGAGCTCAAGGCGCGAAGCGCGACCATCGAATGCCTGAACTTCAAGTTCGAAGACACGCCGGAAGGGCGCTTTATTGAGACCATCATGGCCGCGCAAGGCGAGCTGGAGCGCGAACAAAACGGACGCCAAGTCATCCAAAAAATGAAGGCCCGCGTCGAGAAAGGTTTCGCCGTAACCCGCGCCCCAATCGGCTACAAATACGTCAAAGCCCCCGGCGGCGGCAAAATACTGGTCAAGAATGAGCCTTATGCTTCGATCTTGAAAGAGGCCTTGGAAGGCTTTGCCTCAGGCCGTTTTGCCTCCCAAACCGAGATGCGCCGCTTTCTCGAAGCGCAGCCGGAATATCCCAAAGACACGCCAAACGGCGAAATCCGCCCGGAGACCATCAATCGCATCCTCAAGAAATGCATGTATGCAGGCTATATCGAAGCCCCGCGCTGGGGCATATCGATGCGCGAAGCACAGCATGAAGGCATTATCAGCCTCAAGACCTTTCAGACCATCCGCGCCAAAATCGAAAAGGCGTCTACGCTCCATGGCGCAAAGACATCAAGGATGACTTCCCCTTACGCGGCGCGGTGTCCTGCGCCTGTTGCGAAACACAACTGACGGGAGGGTGGTCCACCAGCTCAACGGGCCGCCGATATGCCTATTATTTCTGCCGCAAAAAGGGCTGCGATCAATACGGCAAGACAATCCCGCGTGCCAAAATCGAGGGCGCGTTCGAGGATCTATTAAAGCGCATGGTGCCCACCGGCACTTTCGTCCGCATCGCCACAGCCATGTTCAAGGATGCATGGGACATGCAAGGCCAGCAGACGGATGCGGCGCGCCAGTCCCTCTCCGTGCAAATCACAAAGGCCGAGGCCAAGATCGATCAACTTGTTGAGCATGTCATGAACGCCGGGAACCCGCGCATCGCGGCAGCTTATGAAACGCGGATCACGAAGCTGGAAAAAGAGAAGCTGCTGCTGGCTGAACGCATGGCAAATCTGAGCACACCGCGCCACACCTTCGAAGAGATGTTTGAACTTTCCCTCGACTTCCTCTCAAGCCCTTGGAAACTTTGGGAAACAGGCCGGATCGAGGCACGCAGATTGGTCCTAAAACTCACCTTTGCGCAGCATTTGCTCTACGCCAAAGAAAATGGATTTAGAACGCCCCAAGCCACTGTTCCATTTAGGTTTTTAAACGATTTTTGCCAAAAAAGCGAGATGGTGCTGCTGGAGAGAATCGAACTCTCGACCTCTCCCTTACCAAGGTATCACTCATGCCTCAATTTTCCTTTATTTATCAGTTTCTTGGGCCCTTTCTGGGTATCGGTCTGTACGGGGTCTGCACGAAATTTTTCCCGAATTTCCTGCATGTCAGCCTCTACGTGGGCATAGATCCGGTCAGGCAATGATGGGTTTTTCCACCGGCCCGCTTTAGCTGCCGTCACCGGATCAACACCCAAGCGAATTCGCAGCTCAGTGTAGAAACCGTGGCGACCAGCCGGGTGCGCAGTGAGATACTCGATACCTGCCGCCGTGCAGATTGACTTCCAACGCTTGCGGTACCCACCTCTAGAAGCGTAGCCAAAAACCCGCTGATCCAAATTGACGTTGTTCTTACGATCATACGGCCGCTTGGCAGGTAGGTTCGCAAGCTCCACTACCATCTTCTGAGAGATATCGACCCATTGGGCAGCGTGCCCCTTTGCAGGCTGCAACCAGACGCGGCGGCGCATGAGGTCAAGATCATCCGGGGTCAGCGCCACTGCCTGACTAATCCGTGCGCCTGTCTCCACCATGAACCGCAGCATGGCAGCATTGTAGGGATCAGCATGTCGGCAGAACGCCTCGATCCACTGCCGATCCGAAGGTCTGCGTTCAACCCGGCTCATCTTGCCGCGCTTCACGTCCTGGTCAATCCGCTCTTGTTCGCTGTAGTTCTTCACACGAATAGGCGGGCACTTCCCAAGATCATGGGCGTTATTGATGACAGCCCTCGCGGGGGTCACAACTTGCCGCCACCAAGTATCGGAGGCCGCGAGCGGATAGATTTTCGAGCCCAGATTGCGCAACGCCTTCCCGGTGATTTCTGCGACCGGCTTCGGGCCGAGTTCTTTGAGAATTGGACCAAGAAAGGCGGCTTCTTTGGGCTTGCCCTGGTACAGCATCACGGCATCTTCGAAGGTGAAGACTGCTTCTGAGCCAAGGAAATGACGCCTGATCGCGAGCTCCTCCGTGGCCCTGATCCAGTCCCTTGCGCCAGCTTCCGAAGATGCTCCTGTGCTCGCCCGAATGTATTCGGTGATCGGGCGGCCGTTGTAGTCAACCCGGCCTCTTGCGTACCACTTCCCGTCTCGCTGATACGGCTTGAGCGACATGTTCCCTCCGCAAATATCTGATCTACATGTTCAGGCATCAGCACCATGGCATTGCCCAGGCCGTAGAAAGCTCCGGTTCGACGCGCTTTTTCTCGCAATGTCCTGGGCGAGATCACAATCCCTTTCCGCTTCAGATCAACCGACACTTGTTCCGGTGTGCGGCCGTCTTCCTCAAGGCGCGAAAGGGCTGGTGAGCGGGCTGGCATCAGGCGAACAAGCTCTTTAGGTCAATCAAAACCATCGACCTCACCTGGACAGGTGGAACGTAGATTTTTGCAGAGATGTGCCCACTGTCATCTTCTTCTGAATCATGGAAGGAGAACCCCATAAGCCAGTCGCCGTCGGCGCTCATCGCCATGGTGATGTACCCGCCGGATTGGCCCTCAACGCACTCCATTAGTTTGTTATAGGCATTCAGTGATTTTTCCTGATCCTCTGAAAGAAATGGCTCGCTGTTTTCCCAGTCTTTGACACCTACTTCATCGGCCAAGTGCTTGATAGTTATCTCGGCTGTCTCTCGGTTCTCTCCGGCTTTTTGCATTACTTCATCAGCTCGAGTCTTAACGAACCGAGCAAAGAAGTTCTTGTCATATGCCAATTTTGCGTCGGCATAGCCCTTAAAGCCCATATCTTTTGCGAAATTGAGAACGGGGCGTAGATGATCGGCAATTTCGCTAAGCACATCGCTTCCGATACCCAAATCGTGATATGGCACTGCAAGAATGCGCGCCAAGATCAGCTCTTCACGAGAAAACTGGTTGTTGCGACCAGTTTTCTCATTCGGGACAATGACCCCCTCACGGACCCAAACGGTAACCGTGTTTACTGAAAGCTTTGCATATTCGGCCAACTGGCCTTTGGTGTGAAACATCAATCCGCGCTCCAGGTTCTATTTTGCAACTCTAAATCACAAAAAGAAACTCCACAACAAATTTATCCAGCTTTATCCACTTTTTTGCTCAGCCCCCCCGCTCGATCCGATCCAGCCCGTACGCCAAATCAGATCGCGGGCGTGAGCTGGGGGCGAGGCTTAGATCGGTCACCTAGCCGCAGCCGCATTTTCCAGGTCCATGGTCAAATCAGAACACATTTCAAATATGACGCCCGTTATCGCGCCCATGTCGTGATACCCCTCGTTGTTGAGGAATCCTACAATCTCACAGAGCCCGCAGAGTTTAAGCGCGTCGTTGTGCAGCGTCGCAATGGATTTGGGCGTGCGGCTCATTGGACTGCCTCCTTTAGCGCGGGATTGCGGGGTTTCGCGAGATGCTCCAGTTTTTCGACGTCGCTCAGAAGGTCATCCAGAAGTCTTTCGCAGACCTCCAAAATGTCACGCTTTATGAGGCGCCCCCCAAAAATCACATCGGCGTTGAGATTGCTGTCAGACGCCAAGATGTAGTGCTGCAAGATACTCATTACTTTGAAAACTTTGTCCGATGCCGATTCCCGAGCATCAAAGGCTGTGTTTGTCATGGCTTTTTCCTTATTTCAGCTTTTCTTGCGGTGGCGCGTTCCATCCGTTCTCGAACGGCGCGGATGACTTCAGAATTTTGGGATGAGACATTTGATTTAGACTGCTCCGAAATCCATTGCTTCAGATCAGCAGGCAAACGTAACTGCATTGGTTTGAGTTTGCTCATATCGATTCTCCTAGTGTCCATATGACACTATATGTCCATTGGACACCATTGCGTCAATAGAAAAATTATGTCCATTGGACACCATGGATGAAAAACGCCAACTCGCCGACAAATTCATGCTGCGCTTACCCAATGGGATGCGTGAGCGGATCAAGGGCGCCGCGGAGGAAAACGGGCGATCCATGAATGCTGAGATTGTTCGGGTGTTGGAGCGCGAATTCCCGCCACCGCAGCCAGATTCAGAGACGCAAGCACTCTTGGATACGCTCGACGCTATGCCCAAGGAAGCGGTCTTGGACTTCCTAAATGATTGGCTGTCCAAGAACGTTTCAGATCAGGATATTGAAGACGGCATTGTGCCCGGCGTGCGCTCAAAAAAATAGGCAGCGCGGCATCTCGCTCGCGCTGCCCTTGCGCTCGCGCCGCCCAGAAAGGACGTCGGGCGACCTACACGCGTGCTGCGGTTTTCCCACTCACAGCTTACGGGGATGATTCGCGGAACAGCAAACCGCCGGGACATCCACCCACACACCCCAGCGCCTACCAAACTCTGGGGTATCTCATTGTTCTTCATCCATTTTCTGCCGGTCAAACTCCTGCCGGGCTAGCGCCTTGAGTTGGCGTTTCGCCTCGGCCGAGAACGGTGCGGCATCGGCGGGCGGCCAGACTGACCAGCCCTTGTGCTGGCGGTGCAGCAGCCCACAGCCCTCATGTCGAACCCCGTCGATGCGACAGGTAAATCGCGCTCGGAGGACGTAATCGTCGCTAATTGGGATCGGCTTGCGAATCGGGTAAAACTTGACAAGTTCAACCATCGCCACGATCCCAGTCCACAAGGCGCATGGCCTGCGCCGGATCGACGCCAGCTTCCTTTGCCGCCGCCAGAGTTTGCACGATCGCACCCAAAGCTCGTGCTCGCCCGCCCGAATCGTAGGCTTGGAGCGGTCTCATAACATCGAGATCAACCGGGCTTCCGATCTTGGTCGCGACTTCCTCGGCGATCATGGCCGCCAGCGGTTGCAAGGCCCACTGCGCCAGGTGCCGCTGCGCCTCTCTGACCATCGGGCCGGTCGTTGCCGGTGACGCCAAGCCGGGCAGGACACCGAACGCCAAATTGATGCCATCACGCGCTGCCGCAAGGGTTTCGCGCGTCATGGACTTGCTGAGATTCGGCGAGAGATCGTGCGGCTTCCAGTCCAGTTGAGGACCTGGCCCACCAGCCGCCGCCACATTGACCGATTCGCGGATCAACACCTTGCCCCTGTTGCCTCGGAACCCCCGCGCCATAGCCTCCAAATCCACCTCGGGCGCTTCGGGAAACGGGACGATCTGGCTTGCGAATGGAGCATTTTCGTATATCTCGGCAAGGGCCGTTTCGACCGCGTTCAAAAGGCCCGCTGTCAACTGGGCGCGCTTGAGCGGGGCCACTCCATAGTAGGGCGCGGACACGTCGCAGCCCGTTCGGAAATGCAAAACCTCCGGCGCCAGCGCCGTCTCGGATCGCCCCCCGCCCGCCTCGGAAATTGAGACGCGATAAGCTGTGGGGCGACCGTCACGGGTCTTTAAATCCCAATCGCTACAGGCGACCAAGCCCGTATCGCGGATCAAAAAAACCGCCTCGCCACGCAGGGCAAGAGAGCGGGCCGCGAGTGCCAGTGATCGGCGGTCAAGCAGGTCGGTGCCGGTGACATCAGCGAGTGACAACCCGCCCTCCCATAAGGACACGCAGGACTGCACCGTCGCCGTCAGATCGCCAATCCCGCGACGACCCGACACATACGCCTCCCGAGCCGCCATGATTTCGGCGGTGAATCCTGATCCGGCCGAGCGCGTTTCGGGTTTCTCTTTTTTTGCAAACGGCCACATCAGGAAGCCCTCCGATAGGGTCGCAGCAAGTCCGCTGCACCGCTGTTGATAATTGACCGTGCGAGCCAAGCTGGGTTGCGCCGATAGCTCGTATCGAGCGAGCCACCGAGCGACACGCTATGATCACTCACCCCCGGATCGCAGTGCGGCGTGGCCAGATAAGCCGCCAGCCGGGCGACTGCCTCGGTCACAGTTTCCGGCGGCGTGCTGCCGTCCCCGGCCGTTCCGGCAATCCGGTACGGCCCCGCGCAGGTAAGCTCCAGGCCGTCCAGCGGGGATGCTGAGAGCGTGACATCCTCCCATCCGTCGTTCCAAATTTCAGTAGCCGTAACCGTGAACGGGGTCAGGCGCGGCACCCACTGCCCCGCCCCCTCGACCACGTACAGGACTGCGCGGGGCACCCATCGGTGGGCGATCCATGCTTCGATTCTGTCCCAGGCCAAGGTATTCTCCGCATGTGTTGGCTGAGCCTCATTTTCGCGAATTACAGTCGTCATGCCCGCCACCTCCGCATGTAATTAAAGGGGTTCCCCGCCGCCGCCTCGGCCAGCGCGCGTGCCTCGACTTCGGTTTCGGAATACGCGGGCCGCGTCACCAGTGAGATTTCGAAAAGGACGGCTTGATTAATAATGCGGATCAAAGCGTTACCCTCGGCCGGGTCCTCCTCGACCACCTCCTCGGCATCCGATACCGTCTCTTTCGGCGGCACGCGAAAACCGGGCGAGAGACCCACGATCAGGCCCGCTGCGAAACCCGCAAAAAAATCGGTCCAATATGACGTCCGTTGGATTTCGGGCGATATGTCTGCCGAGAACGTAAGGGCGTCGTCGCTATCGATCAGGGTCAGCGAATTGGTCAGCTTTGATGCCAAGGGGCGGTCAAATGAATGACCGACCAGCAGGTGAATCTCGCGCTGCGGATCGTCAACTGCGAAGGAAAAAGCCCGAGGGGCAAATTCCTCCTTCTGAGGTCTGCGCCCATTGCCGCCCGCGCCCATGATGGCACGCGAGCGATAGGGAAACTTTCCCGCCAGTTTGACCGAGCCGGAACCCTCACGGCGGATTTCGATCCCGCCAATCTGTTGGGAAAACTCCATTTTTACTGCAACCCTGTCAAGATTCGGGTCTGCACAGAGCGGCTGACTGTTACGTCCATTGTCGCCAATGCGGTCACCCGTAATGCGCCCGATTGTGCGTCGGAATACGGATCGCGGATAAGATCAATGCCGCCCCAGGCCCCGACAAAGAAAGGCGCGACGCCGCCCGCTGTGGTCGTGAGAACCGCCGAACTACCCGCCGGGGAACCGGTCGGAGCTTCGAGCGAATTGTGCGACATCACAATGCCGCCGAGCGCTGTCATCATGCGGTCGTATTCCGTCAGGGCAGTTCCGGTGATATAGGAAGCGTCCATGCCATCCCAGATTTCCGGCCGGATCAAAGCGCGAACATCGCCGGGACCGGTGGCGGCATTGCCATTGATGAATTGCACCACCTCTGACCGGAATGCAGCCCAATCCGCCGCCGCCGACACATCCGTTTCGGTGATTCCCCAAGCCGCCGCACCGGCAAACAAACCGGTGGGCTCGCCCGCTGCACCACTGCCGAGAAAAACCGCGCGGTCCAAGGCTTCCTCAATCGCACCGCCCATATCTCGACGAACGGCCTGCTCAAGACCGGGGCCGGATTGCTTCAACGTTTTGCGGCTGATCCGCATCTGCACGCCCAAATTGTTATCCGGTTTCAGCGGCCGGTCTACGGTTTCGTAAACGGTTGGACCGGGCACGTTAGCAAGCTCCCCGTTGGCCCATCCTGCCTGTACGTCACTTGTGGTGACGGGAAATTCGATCTCCCCAACGCCCACGTTGACCATTTGGCCACCCATCCGGGCCGCGACCGAACCGGCGAACAAACGTTCGATAATCGGTGCCGTCCGGATGGGGTTGGGTGTCCCGCTGGCGACCGTTTCGCCTGCGCGTTGCTCAAGGGCTTCCCAGGGGACAGGTACGCCCCGGTAGCCGCCGTGCGACCGAAGCTCGGACACCACCTCTTGCGTGCGGCCATCCAACTGGCGACCCTCGTCCAAAGCAAGCGCGACTTGGCGGAGTTCAAAACCCGCCATCACCTCAGCCCACTCGGCGTCGGATCGGGTCTCCAATTCGGCACCCGCTTCGCGCCGTTCGGTGTCTTCGGCGGTCAGAGCGGCGCGAAAACGAGTTTCGTTGGTCCGATATTCGGCATCCAACGCTTCCATCGACCGGACCTCATCCTCCGACGGTTTTTCTTTGCCCGAGAGGGTGGCCAGTTCTTGGCGGATTTCCGACTGGCGGCGAGTAATTTTAACGGAATCAAGCATTTAGTTTCTCCTATGACTGCTCGATGGGTTCACGGGACATTTCCCGCAGTAGCTCACGCCATTGCTGGCGCTTTGGCGGAAGCGGTTTATGGCCAACTTCCAACCGCGTCTTCCGGGCGTGACATCGCCCGCAAAGAATCTGTAAATTTGAGAGCGCGTAGGCCAAATCGGGCCGGTCGCGAACGGGCAAAATATGGTCACACTCCAGGCCGCGCAACTCGCCGCATTGAACGCAGGCCCATTCGTCCCGGTTCAACGCCTGCAAGCGAAGGGCTTTCCATCGCTGACCACGGGTGATCTTCTTGGAATGTGCCGCATAATCTGATCGTTTTCGATTTAACCCCACGCCAGACGCCCTCCCTTGTGGGCTGGGCGGCCCACGATCCGCGCGCCCTCAGACACCGCCAGAACGGCGGCGCATGCGGCATCGATGCGGCCCATGGAACGGCCTTTGACGATCTTGGAATTGCCCGCCGGATCAATGAAAACCGCAGCCTCTCCGATAGCGTGGCGCAGCAATCGGCTTTCACAGACATGCAGCTTGCCGTCGAAGACATATCGGCGGAACCGCTCGACATCCTCTGAGCCGTCTTTGAAACCCATCCCACGCCAGATGACCGGCGCGCGGTTTCCAATCTCGGCCAGGGCATCCCCAATTTCAGATTGCTTAAAACGATCAGCGACGATGGCTGCAATCGGCTCGCCTTCGACATGCCCGAGAACACGGCGAAGCCATTGCGTAAGGGGGACAGTCTTCTGCCCCATCAAGGCCAGCTCACCATTTTTGTGCATCTGCGAGTAGAGATCCCCCACCGCGTCAGCCTGCCCACGGGCCTCAAGCGATGGAACCGTACCAAAGGCCCCCCACGCTTCCAGTCGACCAGTGTCGGGCCACAGATACGCGACGGCCGACATCGATGCCGATTGGCCTTGATCAAGACCTATGACAACCTGTCCTTGACGTGGTGGAAGGTCGTCAGTTTCACAACCGAGCCACTCGTTGAGGTCCAACAGCGCATCCCGGTTATCTTCCGAAACCCGCTCGTTGCGAGACAGCAGCCGGAACCGGGACAAGGCCGAACCGCCCCTTGCCAGCGCGAGTGCGGAATCTTCTTTGAGCCGCGTCATGGAGGGGCCGATGCCATGCTTAGAGCCAGGGTTAGCGATCAGCAGGCTTTCAACATCATCGACTGGCAGGTTTGGTGTTGGGCGGTGCTCTTGGCGATAAACCCCAGGGGCATCTCGATCTAGCCACAGGCTGAAAGGGTGCATGTCATTGCTGGCGCTTGTCGAGATTATCAGGGCTTTACCATCTCGCTTCGAAAGGCCGGTCAGCAGCGCCGCTTCGAGCTCATCACCCTGCGCAACCGGCCAGTGGCCCCGCTCATCAAGGACGGCCAGAGTGGGGCTTGAGCCGAGAGCGGACTTACCGTCTGCCGAAATTGCTTTGATCAGATGTGGTCCATTGTGATCGTCGTATTGGATCTCGAAACGAGGCTGACGCCGGATGGTGATCCGCTCTTGAATTTCATCAGGCAGAGTGCCGAGAAAAGAGACCGTGTAGCCCCAGGCGATTTTGGCCTGGTCTTGCGTCCGAGCGGCGATAATGACCTCACGCTCAGCTGCGTCAGACCAAGCCCCTAAAAGTTCGCCAGCACACAACATCGCTGATATTGCCGACTTCCCGTTGCCGCGCCCGACGCTGAGAACGCCCACGTTGATGCCGTCAGCAAAAGCGCCGTCGATAAACCGATTTTGGTACGGCGCCAGCTTGACGGCCTTCCCCGCAAGCCGCCCCGTAGGAACATGCAGAGATCGGCAAAAACGCTTTACTTGGGTCGCTGTCTTCATGACGGCAACCTGGGCGTGTGTGTCAAAGAAGAGGCCCGCCCCGCGATGCCCTCCCAGGTTGAAAACGGGGGCATTGGGACCAAAGATCTGCGTAATTTGTCGTTCATCGCTCTTGATCCTCCACGTTTCGACAAGGCGCACCCCTGCCACCCGCTCCTTCCCCCCGATAAACAGGGAAAGGCCCGACCTTCCTGATCCGTATCCACGCGATGCCTTTTGTCGGTGGCCAGCCGCTTCCCCTCAGGCTTCAAACCTGACCCGCCCTTTGCAGTCTTGCTCTGGTGCGGTCCCCGATCTGAGTCTCCCCAGCCGGTGGGTTTTATAGTCGCGTTTCTGCGCTGGCCTAGTCGGAGCCGGTTCCAGCGCGGGTCGGGTGATGTCCCCGGATCATCTCTGCGTTTGGCACGGGAACGCAGAAAACCGTGGCAGCAATCTTTCAACGACATCATTGATCTCCTGCGCCTATTGCGCTACAATCTCTGTGTCATTCGGTGAATTGTTGCATAAACCGAAATTACCGAGCCCGCCCTTGCTGAACACAGGGGCGGGCTTATTCATTCGTCGATCACCACCAGATCGGATGGCTCGAACATCTGAGACACCAGCCTGCGCATCATTGTGATCTGCTTCTCAGACGGCCGCCATGTCGACTTGCGGGACTGCCGCAGGATCGATCCCGCAAAGCCCTTGGCCCAGGCGTCAGTGGCCGTGCCTCGAATGGTACGCATGTGGTGGATCAGCCGCTCTAGCTCGCTCTCGCTCATGCCGCCACCTCGCCCTGGGCGTACCCCAGAAAGCGGCCACGGGCCTGGTCCGGCATCCTCTGCCAGATCGCCCACAGATAAGCTTTGGCCTCAAATGGCGTGGTCAACGCGGCCCATGAGCTCGCCTCAGCCCGGATGCCGTCGAAAGCCGCAATCGGCATGCCCGCGCGCAGATCGCCGAGGGCGGCCTCCATTATTTTGCAGGCATCGCCAGGGTCACAATCGGCAATCGCGTGGCAGAGAACCTTTGCGGAACGTAGGCGCTTGCGCTGTACGGGATTTGTACGAAAGGGCTCTGGTTTTCCCTGTTCGTTCGCGCGCGAAGCTGCAAGGGCCGTTTTAGGGCCTTGCTCAAGTTCCCTTATTTGATTGGGTTCTTGTGGTGCTGCTGGAGAGAATCGAACTCTCGACCTCTCCCTTACCAAGG
>CALICM010000062.1 GCA_938049225.1 uncultured Paracoccaceae bacterium | reverse complement strand
GACCGCATTCACCGCTGGACGGGCAAACACCCGATCAGGCATATCTCAACCCATCGTCACAAATCCCTGTGGCGGCATAACCGAGCGGAAAATCCACTTACCAAACGGCTCGAAACTGTTCAAACGAACCGAACCACCTCTCATGGCACGACATTGTCGACGAACCGACATTCGCGGACGCCATCCTGGATCGGCTGATCCACAACGCCCACCGCCTGACCCTCGACGGCCCCTCCATGCGCAAAACCAGAGACGCACCCGCGACCAAAAAAGTTGACGAGGAAACCAACACCTGAGATGTCAAATCAAACGCTCAGCATCCCGCACGGGTGTTGTCCGCGTACACCGGAATGATTGTCCGCGTGCCGTTGGAATGGCTGTCCGAGAAGCCCGGAATGCGCAGGTTGACCGGATACGACCGCCGAAGCCGCGCGGAAACGACCCTCTCATGGTTTGCAAGCAAACCACTGCCGGGCAGTGGATGAACCGCATCAAACTGCTTGGCCACGGTCTAATGGCCCGAGACTGCGATCGGCAGGTTGCCAAACTCCAAGTCCGGATCGCGGTGCTCAACCGCTACACAGCTCTTGGCATACCAGTCACAGAGGCCGTAGGATAAATCTGTCCGCAGAAAGGAGAACTGCGCTCACAACCCGATTTGTGCAACAAAGCCGCTTTACGGAAGCGTTCTCGAACGCTCAGAATTGCGTTTGAGCCATGTGGAAGTCAGCTTGGTACAAGCCGAGCGTGCGCTCCAACAAGCGATCGAAACGCAAAGAAGGCTAGCGAAAGACAACAAAAGATTGAGAAAGCGTATTGCTGACATGGGCTGAAAAGTATGGGAAGGAGATCGCGCCGAAAAATTTCGTCTGTGTTTTTTTAAACTGCTTAGTTGGGAATGGATGCAACAGGACTTTCGTAAGCTCAAATTAGAGATGCAGGCTTGCAGGCTATGTAAAGACCTTCCGCTTGGTCCAAATCCAATTTTTCAGTTGGATGAACGGGCAAAGATCCTGATCGTTGGCCAAGCTCCCGGTCGCATTACCCATTTGAAAAATCGCCCGTTTGACGACCCTTCTGGGGATCGTCTACGGGACTGGCTTGGGATTGATAAATCTGCTTTCTACGCGGACCCCCAGATCGGCATTTTTCCAATGGGGCTTTGCTTCCCAGGTGCTGGTCCTTCAGGCGATAAACCTCCGCCGGAAATTTGTGCTGCGACATGGCGAAAAAGAGCTTTGGAAGCTCTCAAGAGTGTCGAATTGACATTGCTTTTGGGTGCTTATGCCATCGCATGGCACCTGCCCCACCTGAATGGAAAGACCGTTGCACAAGCGGTCAAGCAGTCTTCTGAAGGCCAAGACCAGCTTTTTGTACTGCCCCACCCAAGCCCGCGAAACAACAGATGGCTTAGGCAAAACCCTTGGTTCGAGCAAGACGTCATCCCAGCGCTGCAGGCCGCTGTCGCGACAGCCATCAAAGGTCGAACTGCAGTCTAGACACAAGTGTCTAGACCTTTGCGAGGCACTGACCTAGGCTCCCTTCGACTCGGGAAAACCCGGCAAAGACCAGCGGAGGGACAGTGATGAAATCGCATTATCGGGTTGTTGTGATTGGCGGCGGCGTTGTTGGTGCCTCGATCCTCTATCACTTGGCCAAAATGGGCTGGAAAGACGTCTGTCTGATCGAACGCTCGGTCCTGACCTCCGGTTCGTCCTGGCACGCCGCAGGTGGGTTTCATGCCTTGAACGCCGACCCGAATATCGCACAGCTGCAAGCCTATACGATTGACTTATTCGAACAAATTCAGGAGGAAAGTGGCCAATCCGTCGGCCTACATATGACCGGCGGGTTGACAATGGCGGGCACCCCGGACCGGTGGGAGTGGTTGCAATCGGCCTATCGCGTATTCCAATCCATCGGCATAGACGATTGCCGCCTGGTCACCCCCGAAGAGGCGGGTGAGTTGAACCCGATCATGTCGACCAAGGGGCTGCTGGGCGGTATGTGGGCCGACCGCGAGGGATATATCGACACCACTGGCACGGTGCATGCCTACGCCGGGGCCGCGAAGAAAAATGGTGCCACGGTGATCGAGCACAACCGCGTGCTTGAGTTGAACCAAACCCTCGAAGGCTGGGAGGTGGTCACCGAGAAAGGCACGATCAACTGCGAGCATGTGGTGAACGCTGGGGGTCTGTGGGCCAAGCAAGTGGGCCGGATGGCGGGGATCGAGTTGCCCGTTTCGCCCTTGCAACACCACTACCTGATCTCGGACAGCATCCCGCAGTTGGAACAGATCGACTTCGAAGTGCCGATGACCGTGGATCTTGAAGGGTTCACCTATCTGCGCCAGGACCAAAAGGGCGTTTTGCTGGGGATCTACGAGGTCGACCACAAGCATTGGGCCATGGATGGCGCACCCTGGGACTATGGGATGGAGCTGTTCCAGGAAGACACCGACCGGATCGAGCACGAGCTGGAGTTGGGCTTTAACCGCTACCCCTGCCTGCAGGAGGTCGGCGTGAAAACCTGGGTCAATGGCGCCTTTACCTTTGCCCCCGATGGCAACCCCTTGGTTGGTCCGGTGCCCGGCAAACGTGGATACTGGTCGGCCTGCGCGGTGATGGCGGGTTTCTTGCAGGGCGGTGGGGTTGGCAAATCCCTGGCCGAATGGATGATCAACGGCGAGCCCGAGGCAGATGTCTATGGCATGGATGTCGCGCGCTACGGCATCTGGGCCGAGAACAAGCAGTACATCAAGGAAACGACAGGGCAGTTTTACACCCGCCGTTTCGTGATGACCTATCCCAACGAGCAGCTTCCCGCTGGTCGTCCCCTAAAGAAAGCGCCAGCTTATTCGGATATGACCGCCGCCGGGGCGCGTTGGGCACAAAGCTGGGATCTGGAAGTACCCCTCTACTTCGCGCCAGAGGGCTTTTCCGAGGCGCCCTCGCTCAAACGCTCGAACGCGCATGCGATTGTCGCCCAGGAATGCAAAGCAGTGCGGGGCGGTGTCGGACTGCTCGACATCACCGGCTTTTCGCGGTTCGAGGTTTCGGGTCCCAACGCCGAAGCCTGGCTAAACAAGCTTCTGGCCACCAAGCTGCCGCAGCCTGGCCGCGCCCGGCTGGCCGTAATGCTGGGACACGACGGGCGTCTCAAGGGCGACCTGACCCTGTTCAACTGGGGGGATGGCACCTGGTGGATCATGGGCAGCTATTACCTGCGGACATGGCACCAGCGTTGGTTTGACGACCATATGGACAACGGCGTGATCTTGCGTGATTTGGGGGATGAGGTGGCGGGCTTCTCGCTGTCCGGCCCCAAGTCCCGCGCCGTGATCGAAAAACTCACCGACGCGCCCGTTGGCGATTTGCCCTTCATGGGTTGCGGTGGTTTCGACATCGGTCTTCTGCGCTGTAAAGTGGGGCGCCTGTCGGTTTCCGGCGAGTTGGGCTTTGAAATTCATTGCCGTATGGGCGATCACAGCACACTGCGGGACAGTTTGTTGGCCGCAGGCGCCGACGAGGGCCTGATCGAATACGGCTATAACGCGCTGCTCAGCCTGCGGCTTGAGAAAAGCTACGGCATCTGGTCCGCCGAGTTCACCCAAGGCTATACCCCCCGCATGACCGGCATGGACCGCTGGATCGACTGGGACAAAGCCGATTTCATCGGCCGCGACGCGGCTTTGGCGGAACGGGATGGCGCAGGGCCCACCCAGGTGCAGGTCACCCTTGAGGTCGATGCGACCGACGCCGACGCCAGCGGGTTCGAGCCGATTTGGCGCGATGGCGCGATGGTCGGTTTTGTCACCTCGGGCGGTTACGGGCATACGTTGGACAAATCCCTTGCGATGGCCCTGGTCAACAAGGACGCCGCCGCGCCGGGCACCGCACTGTCTGTCCATGTCGTCGGTGTCGAACGCCCCGCCACGGTCATCGCCCCTTCGCCATATGATCCCTCAGGCAAGGTCATGCGCGCATGAGACAGGGTCGCAAATCGCGGCGCGGGGGGGACACACCGCCCAAGCGCACGGTCAACTACCGTGATCTGCGGAACCCTTTCCCGCCGATGGCCGCCTTTAGCGAGGATCACATCACGGCCATGCACAACGCCGCATTGAGCGTGCTGGAAACCCACGGCGTCAAGATCCTGCTGCCCGAGGCGCGGATGTTGTTCAAAGCGGCGGGTGCCATAATCGATGAGAGCACCGATATGGTCACCATCGGGCGCGAGATTGTCCAGGCGGCCCTCGACACCGCGCCCAAATCCATACCTGTCGCTGGCGGCGCCCCGCACCGCGACCTGACGCTTGAGCTGGGCATGCTCGTCTTTCAGCCCGGCGCGGGGGCGCCACACGCGACCGACCTGATCAAGGGCCGCCGCCCGGCGACCAACCAAGACTTCCGTGATCTGACCTGCCTGACCCAGCACTTCGACGTGCTGCACATGGTCCCGCCCCTGGTCGAGCCGCAAGACATCCCCATGCACCTGCGCCACTACGCGACGATGGAGGCGCAGCTGACCCTATCGGACAAAGTGCCATTCATCTTTTCCCGGGGCACACCGCAGGTTGAGCAAAGCTTCGAGATGCTGCGGGATTTTCGTGGCCTCAGCGACGCATCCTTCGCGGCCCAGCCCCATTGCTACACTATTATCAACACCAATTCGCCCCGCCAGATCGACATTCCCATGGCCCAAGGGCTCATTGACTTCGCAAAGGCAGGGCAAATGTCGATCGTCACGCCCTTCACTTTGATGGGGGCGATGGCGCCGATCACGGTCGCGGGCGCCATCACCCTCAGCCATGCCGAGGCATTGGCGGCGATCACTCTGACGCAGTTGGTCGCCCCCGGCGCGCCGGTTTGCTATGGTACTTTCACCTCGAACGTGGACATGAAATCCGGTGCACCGGTCTTTGGCACGCCGGAACACTTTCGCGCCTCGCTCGCCGCGGGGCAATTGGCCCGTCTGATCGGCCTGCCCTGGCGCAGCGCCTCGGGCAGTGCTGCGAACTTGGGCGATGTGCAGGCCGCGAATGAAACCCAATTCGGCACCTGGGGTTGCCTGATGGCAGGGGCCACCGTGATCATCCATGCGGCAGGTTGGCTTGAGGGCGGTTTGACCGTTGGATACGAAAAGCTCATCACCGATATCGAGGTTCTGCAGATGATCGCCGAGCTGTGTGTCGCGGGCGAGGAAGGCGGCAGTGACCTGGGCCTCGATGCCATCGCCGACGTGCAACCGGGCGGGCATTTCTTTGGCACACCGCACACGATGGCCCGCTATCAAACCGAGTTCTACGAGCCCCTGGTCGCCGACTATGCTAACTTCGGCACCTGGGCCGAACGTGGCAGCGTTGATGCGACCACCCGCGCCACCGGACTGTGGCAAAACATCCTGGCCACCCCGCCGGACGTGCCCGTAAACGACGCCAGACGCGGCGCCTTGCAGGACTATATCGCCAAGGCCACCGCGACTGGTGGTGCCGCCCCGGTCAGCTGATATGGGACACAATCCTGCCACGCTGAATCGCGACAAACCTGACCAAAGGCCTTTGGCGGGGAACATCAAGGTGACCAAACAGGACTGGCTGAACGCCGCCCTGGAGATATTGGTCTCGGACGGGATCGAACGGGTGAAGATCCTGACCTTGGCCGCGCGGCTGGGCGTCTCGCGCTCCAGCTTTTATTGGTACTTCAAAAGCCGTCAGGATCTGCTGGATGCTTTGCTGAACCATTGGCTGTCCAACAATACCCAGTCCCTGCTGCGCCATGCCGCCCAGCCCAAGCCCACCGTGGCGCAAGGCGTCTGTCATCTGTTCTTGTGCTTTGTCGATCCCGACCGGTTCAACACCAAGCTGGATTTCGCGATCCGCGACTGGGCCCGGCGCGCACCCAAGGTGCGCCGGGTCATGGAGATGTCGGATAGCCAAAGGATCGCCGCGATCAGCGCGATGTTTGAACGTTTTGGCTATACACCGCAAGAAAGCCTAACCCGCGCACGGGTCCTTTATTACATGCAGATCGGATATAACGACGCCGATCTGCAAGAGACGATGGACGAGCGTATGAAATTTCTACCGCACTATCTGCTGACCTTTACCGGGCAGCCCGCCACCGATGCGGAAGTAACTACCTTCCGTGCCAAAGTCGCGACCCTGGACGAGAGGAAAATCAAATGACCCAAACCGCGGATGCACTCATTATCGGCACCGGCGTGATCGGCACGGCCGTCGCTTTCGAATTGGCCAAAGCCGGATGGAAAACCCTATCGCTGGATCGCAACACGCAAGTGGGCCATGGGTCGACCGCCGGATCCTGCGCCATCATTCGCATGCACTATTCAACCTTCGACGGCACCGCCTTTGCCTGGGAAGGGTATCACTATTGGCGCGACTGGGCCGACTACTTGGGCCTGCCCGGCAGGCACACGCTGGCGCAATTTATACAGTGCGGATGCCTGGTGACGAAAACCCCCGAGAACGGGTTCATGGCCAAACACCTGGACAACAGCCGCGCCTTGGACATCCCGGTTGAGGAATGGACCCCCGAGCAGATCACCGACCGCCTGCCGATCTATTCGTTAGACAGCTTTAGTCCGGCCAAGCGCATGGATGACCCAGGCTTTGGCCAGGCCAATGGCGAACGGATCACGGGCGGGGTGTTCTGGCCGCTCGCGGGTTATGTTACTGACCCCGCGCTGTCATCGCAAAACCTGGCCGCGGCCGCGCAACTCCATGGCGCGCAGATGCGTCTGGGGGCCGAGGTGGTCGAGATCTTGCAATCGGGCGGACGGGTCACAGGGGTGCGCTTGGCCGACGGCGAGGTGATCGAGGCCCCGGTCGTGATTAACGTTGCGGGTCCCGGATCGTCCCACATCAACGGCCTGGCAGGGGTGCTGGATGATATGACCATCACGACCCGCCCCTTGAGGCAGGAGGTGGCCCATGTTCCCGCGCCCGAGGGCTTCGACTTTGAACATGACGGCATGATCGTCTCAGACAGCGACATCGCCTGCTACATTCGCCCCGAGCATGGCAACCACATCTTGATTGGCAGCGAGGACCCGGCTTGCGACCCTCATCAATGGGCCGAGGACGACAAAACCTATGACCGCGCCTTTACCGACCAATGGACGACCCAAGCCATGCGCTTTGGTCAACGCGTGCCCTCGCTGGGGATCCCCTCGCGGACGCGCGGTGTGGTGGACCTTTACGATGCCTCGACCGATTGGATCCCGATCTATGACAAATCGGCGCTGGGCGGCTTTTACATGGCCTGCGGCTCGAGCGGCAATCAGTATAAAAACGCGCCCATCGCGGGCAAATTGATGGCCGCACTGGTCGACTATTGCGAGGGTGGGGCGGATCATGACGCCAAGCCACTGCAGTTCCGCCTGCCCTATATCGACCGCATGATTGATGCAGGCTTTTACTCGCGCAAACGCGAGATCAACAGCGAATCGAGCTTTTCGGTGCTGGGCTAGGGGCTGTTGACGTTCACCTTGTTTGAATGATTGTCGCCGCGATGGAAATGAAAGCCGTGAAGCTCTGATCGGTTTTACATGATCGCATTGCTATGCCTCTGTTTTCCTTGAGCTTACCAAAGTAATTTTCGATCAGGTGCCGCCATTTGTAGGTTTCCTTGTCGAACTCAGCCGGAAACCTCGTTGATTTCTGTCTGATGCCCGGGCAAGCCCACGACTTGCGCGAGACCGATACGCTGATCCGCGACCTGACAGCCGGTCACCTTCTGGCGGACAGGGCTTTCGACGCAGATGGGCTGCGCAACGACCTGACGGATCGGGGCATCACCCCCATCATACCGCCGAAATCCAACCGGAAGTTTCCGGCAGAGGTCTTTACAATGGGTTTGCTTGGGAACGCAGCGCTGCGGCGCCGGGTAATCCAATGAAGGTCTGCGTTGGACTGGAGGCGACTAGAGTTCGCTTTCTTTGGTGGCGCTTCGCGCCACTGTATGCCTTGATGATTGGATCGGTAAGGTCCCATTGAGGGGGCCAGATGCAACGCTTACGGTTAAAGGCGGCGTGCTTCAGCTTTTGATTTTGTACCCGGTTTTGAAGATCCACCAAGTCACGGTCATGCAAATGACTAGAAAGACGCTGATGGCCAGCAGGGAAAGGCCGACATCAACGTCGGACACCTCATAAAAGCTCCAGCGAAAGCCGCTGATCAGGTAGAGGACGGGATTGAAAAAAGTGACCGTCTGCCAGGCGGGGGGCAGCATTGAGACGGAATAGAAACTGCCACCTAGAAACACCAACGGGGTGATGACCAGCAGCGGCACGAGTTGAAGTTGCTCGAAGTTGTTCGAGATGATGCCGATGATGAACCCCAGCAGGCTGAAAGAGACGCAGGTGAGGACCAGGAAAGTGATCATCCAGATCGGGTGGGCGATTTCCAAGGGGACGAAGAGCCCGGCGGTGGCCAGGATGATGACGCCGATCATCAGCGATTTTGTGGCGGCCGCGCCGACATAGCCAATGACGATCTCGTAGTACGAGATCGGCGCGGACAGCAACTCGTAGATGGTGCCGATGAACTTTGGGAAATAAATCCCGAAAGAGGCGTTCGAGATGGACTGGGTCAGAACCGACAGCATGATCAGGCCGGGCACGATAAAAGCGCCGTAGCTGACCCCGTCGACCTGCTCGATCCGGCCGCCGATGGCCGCGCCGAAAACGACGAAGTAGAGCACGGTCGAGATGACAGGCGAGACGATGCTTTGCGCGGGCGTGCGAAACGTCCTCGCCATCTCGAAGCGGTAGATCGCGAGGATGCCTTGCAGGTTCATGTGTCGTCTTTCACGAGATCGACAAAGATCTCTTCCAGGGAGTTTTGTCGGGTTTGCACGTCGCGCACGACAAGACCCGCCGCACTGATGTCCGACAGCAGGCGGGTGATGCCGGTACGCCCTTTTTGGGTGTCATAGGTATAGGTGAGAGCCTCGCCCGCAGAAGCCCGGGTGAGCGCGTAAGCGCCAAGCGCCTCGGGGACCTTGTCGATGGGACTTTGCAACTCGATGATCATTTCCTTGCGGCCCATCCGGGCCATTAGCGTGGCTTTGTCTTCGACAAGCAAGATCTCGCCTTTGCTGATGATGCCCACGCGGTCGGCGATGGCTTCCGCCTCTTCTATGTAATGGGTGGTCAGGATGATCGTAACACCTTGGGCGCGCAGACCCTCGACCACGGCCCACATGTCTTTACGCAATTCCACGTCGACGCCGGCGGTTGGCTCGTCCAGGAACAGAACGCGCGGTTCATGGCTGAGCGCTTTGGCGATCAGCACGCGGCGTTTCATGCCACCGGAGAGTTCCTTGATCTGTGCCTTTCGCTTGTCCCACAGCGAGAGGGAGCGGAGGACTTTCTCGATTAGCACGGGGTCGTTTGGCTTGCCGAACAGACCGCGTGAGAAACGTACCGTGTTTTGGACGGTTTCAAACGGTTCCAGCGTAATCTCTTGCGGGACGAGACCGACTACGGCACGGGCGGCGCGAAAGTTGGATTGAATGTCGTGACCGGCGACCCGCACCCGGCCCGAAGTGGGGGTGACGATGCCACAGATGATCGAGATCAAAGTGGTTTTGCCTGCACCATTGGGGCCGAGAAGGGCGAGGATCTCGCCGGTTTGGATCGCGAGCGACACCGATTTGAGCGCCTGATGGCCCGAGCCATAGGTTTTGGTCAGATCGGCAACATCGACGATGGTGGTCATGGCGTAATGGATCCGGGAGAGGGTTTGGGCAGCGACCTTAGGCTGGAATGAAGGTGGGGGGAAGAGGGTGCCGTGATCCAAATGCGCCCCCTTGGGGCAAGTCTATCCTCCCCATCCCCGCGGAGCGGGGATGGGGCCCGTGGCGCCTCTGGCGTCGGTCAGTACCCTGTCTTGCCGACGAGCGCTTGTTTGAGGCTGACATAGGCCCAGGTGTCGCGCCCGCCGCGTAGGCGGATTTCGAGGAGTTGGGCTTGAGCGCCGGCGAAGTCGCCTTGGTCGATCAGGGCTTGGCCCATGTAAGAACGGGCGAGGATGTAATCGGGATCGATGGCCAGGGCTTGATTGTAGTGGTCCATCGCCGCTTCGATTTGGCCCGACCTGCGCAAGGCGTAGCCGGTGTAGTTGAGGATGCGGGGGTCGTGGGGGTTCTGCGCCGTGGCAAGGACTTTGAGGGCGTCTTGGTAGCGCTCGGCGAAGGCCAGTTCGCGGGCCGCTTCGAACCGCTGGTCATCGTTGAAGCGGCTTTCCTTTGGTTCGACGCAGGTTTCGGTTTTTGGATCCCAAATTTGGCCGTCTTCGCACTCGGTGGTTGTGGCGGTTGGGTTTGTGGGGGCTTCGTCTTGGGTGCCGATGGCGAGGGCTGGGGCGGCGAGAGAAAGGGCGAGGGTGGTGAGCAGGGCGCGCATAGCGGGTCTCCGGTCGGGATGGTGGGGCGCGGGCGCCGCCGGCGGGGATATTTGAGGGACAAAGTGGGGCGGGTGCGCGCAGAAGTCCAGACCGCTAGAAATCGGTGGGGGCGCCGCCTTCGGATTTGCGGCGGGCGACGAAGGCTTTGAGTTCGTCGTCGATGGCTTGGTCGATGGGGGGCGGGGTGAATTCGGCGAGGATTTGTTTCCAGGCCTTATTCGCCCGTTCGGCGGTCCATTGGCTGCCCGCCTCGGCCCAAGCTTCGTAGTTGCGCCAGTCGCTTAAGAAAGGCGCATAGAAGGCGTCTGTGTAGCGTTCTTGGGTGTGATCGGCGCCGAAGAAATGCCCGTTGGGGCCGACATCTCGGATGGCGTCGACCGCGAGGGATGCTTGAGAGGTGTCGGTGAGAGCGGGTTCCATATAGCGCTGCACTTGTTGCAGGACCTCGCAGTCCATCACGAACTTCTCGTAAGACGCGATGAGCCCCCCTTCAAGCCAGCCTGCAGCGTGATAGACAAGGTTCACGCCGGATTGGACGGCGGACCAGATCGAATTCATGCTCTCCCACATGGCCTGCGCGTCAGGGGCATTGGCCGCGCAGGCGTTCGACGCGCGCAGCGGGATGCCGTAAAACCGCGCCATTTGGCCGGTCATTTGCGTCGCGCGCATATATTCGGGCGTGCCAAAGGCGGGCGCGCCGGACTTCATGTCGACGTTCGAGGTGAATGTGCCCAGGACGCAGGGCGTGCCAGGGTTAATGGCTTGGAACAGGGCGATGGCGGCCAGCCCTTCGGCGATGGATTGGACGACCGCACCCGCCATCGTCACCGGGGCCATCGCGCCCGCCAGGGTGAAGGGGGTCACGACCACGGGCTGGCCGCGACGGGCAAAGCGCATGGCGCCGTCCAACATGGGCCAGTCATGCTTGAGCGGGCTGGAAGAGTTGATGTTGGTGTAGATGCGGGGCTGTGCAAAGAACGCGGCTTCGGGCAGGCCGCTGGCGATGCGGGCCATTTCTAGTACATCCTCGACCCGCTCCGAGCCCAGGGAGTAGGCGTGGCAGACTTTGTCGGTCAGGGTTAGTTTTTCGTAGAGGCAATCGAGGTGGCGGATGGAAGCATGGATGTCGACGGGTTCGACTGGATAGCCGCCCGCGACATGGATGCAGTTGAAGTGCTGGGTGAGCTTGATCAGTTCTTTGAAACTGTCGAAATCACCTACGCGGCGACCGCGATCCAGATCCATCGCATTGGGGGGCGAGGAGACATTGACGAAGGCCATATGCTTGCCGCCGATGGTAATCTTGCGATCCGGATTGCGGGGGATCAGGTCGAACTGGCTGGGGACCTGAGCGACCTTCTCCATGATCCAGGCGCGGTCGAACCTGACGTTGTCGCTGCCGGGATCGACCGTACAGCCCGCAAGGCGGAGGACATCTTTGGCCTCCTCATTGAGGAACTCGATGCCGATGTCCTCGAGGACGCGCATGGCGGCATCGTGGATGGCTTGCACACCCTCTTCCGAGAGCGGTTCCGTGGGGCGGTCTGTGTTGGTGATAACCCGCCAGTCCGTCTGCTCGATCGCGATCGTACTGTCGCGGCGTGTGTTGCCCGCGCGCCCGCCTGAGCGACGTGTTTGATGGTCAGACATAGGTCTCCTCGGGTTCGTCTTGACACATCCAAGCGGCGTCGGGGGTTGGCGGCATGGTTGTTTGCGACATCGGTGTCGTAGGCGTCATCGGTCCGGGTGTTTTCCCAGCCAGCCAGGCAGTTCCGCGATGGTCTCCAGCACGACATCGGCATGGGGAGCCAGGTCCTGGGCGGTGGCATAGCCTGTGAGGACGGCCGCACGACGCATGCCTGCGGCCTGCGCCGCTTCCATATCATGCGTGCTGTCACCGACCATGACGATCTGCGACGGCGGCAGGTTGGTATGATCGGCAAAGGCCAGCAGCATGCCAGGATCCGGTTTTGCGCCGTGGCCGCTGTCATAGCCCGCCACGAAGGTGAAGAAATGGTCGATGGCGGTGTTTCGCAGATGCTGGGTGACGGGCCCTATGCCATCGTTGGTCGCAACACCCATCGGATAGCCCGCGCGGTCCAATTGGCCCAAGAGCGGCGGCAGCGGCGTGGCGGGGACTTGGGTCGCCGATGCTGTGCGGGTTGTGATCTCGGCCCGCAGATCGTCGTGGTCGCGGTGGGTCAGCACCGGCAGCATCAGGTCGACCCAATGATCCAGGGTGCCCGCGATCACTTTGCTGTCGGCCATATGCTGACCCGCGGCCAAATCGAAACGCATTGCCTTGGCCAAGGACGTGGCTTGATCGCCACCAAGATCGCGGATCAGATCGGCGGTCCAGGCGCCCCAGGTTTTGCGAAAATCAAACAGGGTTCCGTCTTTGTCGAACAGCACCGCGCGAATGCTTTGCACTTGTCTGGATCCTTCATCTTGCTACGTTCGCGCGAGACCGACCAAGGACCCCGCCCATGCCCTGCGCGCGCGCCTCCCGCTCCGACTATGCGCATTTTCAGACGATGACCACCCGTTGGCGGGACAATGATGTTTATGGTCACATGAACAACGCTGTTTACTATGAATATGTGGATGCCTGTGTGAACGGTTGGATCATTGGGGCCGGGGCCTTGGAACTCCCGCATGGACCAGTGGTTGGGCTGGTGGTCGAGACAGGTTGCGTTTTTCACGACAGTCTTGGGTTTCCAGATCAGATCGATACCGGGTTGGGTGTGGCGCACATCGGCACAACCTCGGTTCAGTATCGAGTCGGTCTGTTTCGCCACGACTCGGATTTGGCCGCAGCCGAGGCGCGATTTGCTCACGTCTATGTGACGGCGGAAACCCGTCGGCCCGTGCCGTTGCCAGCGGCGTTTCGGGCCGCGCTGGAGGCCTTGGTTTAAGGGTCACGTCCAGTTTGGCAGATCGCCACCCGGCAGACCCGCGCGGGCGCGGGCAACATCTTCGGGGGGGCAGGGGTGATCCGCGCTGAATGCGATGACGGCGGCGTCGTCTTGTAGAAGGAAATCAAGGACAAAGCCCAGAAACTGCGGATCCGACGCCCGCGCCCTCAGATCGCCCGGCGCCGCCCCCGTCGCACCCAAAAATGCCCCCATACGTTCGGCATCATTGGCGATCCAAACCAGCGCGGCGACCGCCAGAAGCTCTGCGGCGTTTTTGGGCATCGGCGTCATTCCGCCCGTCTACGCTGTGGCGCCGACGGTTGGCAAGGTTTCGTTAATACCTTTGTCCCAATCTGGGCGACGGGGGCGTGCAGGAGGATTTGGTCTGCCGCCAAAGACTTGGAAAAGGGCCATGATATGTCTGGACGTATCCTGATTATTGATCCCAATGCACAACGGCGCATGCTGTTAAAGAGTCTTCTGCTCGAAGAATTCTACCTGGTCGATATGATGACCGATATGGCCGACCCGATGCTGATGGTACGGGCGCGGCACGCCGATCTGGTTTTTCTAGCCTATGATGCTGAAAACTCGGCGGCCCTGCCTACGCTGCGCCAGCTTCATGCGCAATCGCGCGAGACTGGTGTGCCGGTTATTGCAACAAGCCCCGAGCAGACCATTGCCGCCCGCTTGCTGACCGCTGGGGCCGATGATGTAATCATTGATCACCCGTCGGCCGAGGTCTGGCACGCGCGTGTTCGCACGTTGATTCGTCAAAAACGAACCCAGGACGAATTGCGTCTGCGCGAGGAAACAAGCCGCGAGTTTGGGTTTGAGCCCGCAATCCCAGAAGTGCCCCGGGGGGGCACACACACCGTGACCCTGTTCAGCACAGCGGGACCCGGGGAAGGTGCGTTCGACGTCCGTCTCAAAGGCTGCCCGGTGATGCAAGTGACCAAGGTCAATGCCGCCGCCGCAGCACTGGCCCGGTGCACCGCGGATCCTCAAACCGCATTGCTGCTGCGGGTTTTCTCGCGGCGGTCCGGAATGCATGCGATGCAGTTGATCGCGCGTTTGCGCAGTGCGCCGCGCACGCGGTTCACCCCTGTGATCATGGTCATCGATCCTGCGGAACAAGGGATGGCCATTCAAGGGCTGGATATTGGTGCCAGTGATTTCGTGGTGCAAGATATCTCGATGGAGGAACTAACCGCTCGGCTCAGCACCCATCGCCGGCGCTTTATCATGCACGAACGCCTGCGCGCCGATTTGGTCAGCGGCCTCGAGATGGCGATGACCGACCCGCTGACGCGTCTGCTGAACCGGCGCTATGCGACCACGCATATTCCGCGGTTGATGACGCAGGCGGTGGATGCCAAGCAACCCTTCTCGCTGATGCTGATCGATATCGACAACTTCAAGTTGGTCAATGACCGGTATGGCCATGCCGCGGGTGATACCGTCTTGGTCGAGGTTGCACAGCGCTTGCGATCCACTGTGCGATCCATCGATTTGGTGGCGCGCTTCGGCGGAGAGGAGTTCTTGGTTGCTCTGCCCCGTGCAAATCCGGCGGTAGCGGCACAAGTGGCCGAGCGTGTCCGCGCGGCGGTTGCGATGGAACCGATTACGGTTCGTAGTGCCAAGGGGAACGAAACCGATCTTACCGTGACCGTCAGCGTCGGCATAGCGCAAGCCGATGACCAACAGGACGAGGCCTTCGAGGCGGTCTTTTCCTGCGCGGATCTGGCGATGTATCAGGCCAAACGCGATGGGCGCAATCGGATCAGCCAGGGGACTGCCGCCGCTTAACGGGTTTCGACTTTAACTTGAGGCTTCTCTGATCGGCTTTTGTGTTCGAGCCGAAAGCGAAAGCCGATTCTGGCTTGAGTCGAAGTGCCTTAAGCCTGCATGACCGCCAAACCATCGGCGTCAAAGAAATGGGTCTCGGCCGCCAGGAAGCTGAGGCCGACTTTCTCACCAGGCTTTAGCGCTGCATCACCGATGACCCGAACGGTGATCTGGCCCAAAACCCCGCCATCGATGATCACAAAAGTGTCCGCGCCCAGATACTCAAGCACGTCCACCGTGCCATCACACTGTCCGGTGCCCGCGTCCCCCAAGCTGATATGCTCGGGCCGGATGCCCATATGGGTGGCGGTCCGGTCCCCCGCAAAACGATCCCCGCGCCCGCCCGGAACCTGATACTGCCCCTCGGCCGTCGTACACGGCAGCACGTTCATTTTGGGAGAGCCGATGAACTGGGCCACAAACAGGTTGGCGGGCCGCTCATACAATTCGCGCGGCGTGCCGACCTGGGCGATACGACCCGCGTCAAGAACAACGATGCGGTCGGCCAGGGTCATCGCCTCGACCTGATCATGGGTCACATAGATCATGGTAGAGGCCAGCGCCTGGTGCAGCTTGGCAATCTCGTAACGCATCTCGACCCTGAGCGAGGCATCCAGGTTCGACAGCGGTTCGTCAAAAAGAAAGGCCGTTGGATCGCGCACAATCGACCGCCCGATGGCCACCCGCTGCCGCTGCCCACCCGACAGGGCCTTGGGCCGCCGATCTAGATATTCTTCCAGTTTCAACACCCGCGCCGCCTCGTCGACCTTGGCGGTAATCTCGGCCTTGGGTGCGCCAGCGGTTTTCAGCGAGAACCCCATATTGTCGCGCACCGACATATGCGGATAAAGCGCGTAGGATTGGAACACCATCGTCAGGCCACGCTTGGCGGGTGGCTGATCCGTGGCGTCGGTGCCGTCGATAACGATCTGCCCGCGCGAGGTTTCTTCAAGCCCGCCGATCATCCGCAGCAGCGTGGATTTCCCGCAGCCCGAGGGGCCGACAAAGATGACAAACTCGCCGTCCTCAATGGCCAGATCCACACCTTTGATCACTTGCACGTCGCCGAACCATTTTTCGACGGCCTTAAGTTCAATGGCGCCCATCAGTCGTCTCCTGCGGATGGCGAGGCCCAAGCCAGCCAAACGGCGGCGGTCCAAGTGAAGGTGCCCCCGCCCGCAGGGGCCCCGGTGTGCGGGTCGAAGTATTCGGCAAATCCGTGTTCGGCGATCAACGTGGCGGTGTCGCGGCGCAGCCGCGCGGCCTCGGCGGTCAACCCCTGATCCCGCAGGCCCAGGCTGATCAGCGCATTCATGATTGCCCAGGTCGGCCCGCGCCAATACCGCTTGGCATCAAAACGGTCCGAGGCGGGTTCGAGGCTGGGCACCGGATAGCGCACCGCGTTCCACACCCGCGCGATCTGGGGCCGCATCCGGTCGTCGTCCAACCCGCCGTACCAGCAAAGGAAAGAGGCATTCGAAACGCAGCCCGCGAATTTCTGCGCTTTGACGTCCAGGGCGTCATATGCGCCCAGATCTGGGTTCCACAGAGCCTCGGCGCCGCGCTCCAATGTCGCGATCCAGGCCTCGATCCGCCCCACATCCTCGCCCAGAGTCCGGCCCATCTCGGCCAGATCCCGATGCGCGCGCATCAGAATGAACGTCATCGTGGGGTCGGCGACGCGAAACGGATTTTGGGCCTTAAGCGCCGCGTCGTCCCACCCCAGGCGGCGGCCCATCTGAACCAGCCAGATATACCGGTCATAGTCGTATTTGGTGGGCCGCATGGCGGCATCCACATGGGCCGTGTCCCTGCGGGTGTAATCCCCCACACCCACGGGGTCGATGCCCGCCATCGCGCCATCCCAATCGGGTGCATTGTCACGCCCGGCCTCCCAAGGGTGGGTGATGCAGACAGCGCCGTTCTCGACGCGCCAATCCATGAACCATTGGTGCCATTTGACCAATTTTGGGTAGAGCGCGCGTGCACGCGCGGCACCCGCAGCCCGGTCCTGTTCCCAGATCGCGCGGATAAATGTGGCAGCCACGGGCGGCTGGCTGATCCCGGACGAGGGGATCGGCCCCGTCCCGCCCCAGACGTCTGGTCCTGGAAAATATCCAGGATCAGGTTGGTGAAACAGAATATGCGGCACCATTCCGCTGTCCCATTGGCCCGCGATCAAGGTCTCAACCTCGGTCCAGGCGCGTTCGACGTCGAATTGCGCGAAACCCCAGGCGGCAAAGGCGCTGTCCCAATTCCATTGATAGGGGTAGAGGCCCGCTGTCGGCACCGTGTACCCGCCCCGGTCGTTGCCGGTCAGGATCGCGCGCGCCTGGCGGTCCAGCGAAATGTGATCCATACCGCTCATCCCTTTACACTGCCCGCCGTCAAGCCCTTGGTCATAAACCGCTCAAGCCCCAGGAAAATCACCATGATTGGCACGGTTGCGATGACCGAGCCCGCCATCAAATGCTCGCGCGGGATCTCGCTTGAGTTGAGCATCGCGACACCCCGGGTCAGGGTGAATTTCGACGGATCATCCAGCAGCATGAAGGCCAGCAGAAACTCGTTCCACGCGATCATGAACACATAGAGGCTGACCGAGGCGAGCGCGGGCAGCGACAACGGCAAAGTGATCTTCCAGATCACCGCCAACCGACTAAGACCATCCATCAGCCCCGCCTCCTCCACTTCCGCGGGCAGTCCGCGGAAATAGCCTTGCAGCATGTACAGGGCCACCGGAATGGTGGTGACGGGATAGATCATCAGGATGCCGGCGATGGAATTGCGCAGCCCGGTCATCGAAAAGGCGATATAGATCGGCAGGGCCAGAACGATCATCGGCACCATATAAATCAACAGGATCGAGCGCGAAAACGCCGCCCGCCCCCTGAACCGCAACCGGGCCACGGCATAGGCGCCCGGCACGCTGAACAGCAGCGTCAGCAGCACCGTCAGCACCGACACATAGAAAGACGTCCACAGATAGCTGCCGAAATTGAACTGCCCAAAAAGCTCAGAATAGCTGCGAAACAATGCCCAGCCCTTGTCCAGATCCAGGCTGAAATCCAGTGGGTTTTGCAGCAGCGCGGATTGGCTTTTGACGCTGGTCATCACCATTACGTAGAAGGGGATCACCACGATAGCGGTGAAGAAGATATAGCCAAAGCCGGTCAGAAACCGGATCACCGCATCCTCGAACTCATGCCGGGACAGGGCGCCCAAAGTGGTCACCTGGACCAGGATCGCGCGGATGGGCGGAATGGCTGACAGCGCCAAAAGCAGGGCCGCGAAAGCGCGCGCCACCCAGTCGACGCCCTCGCCCATCACCAGGGGGCCAATGCCGAACAACGTGGCCAAAAACACCACCCCCGACCCAATCGCAAGATTGGCGGGCCCGCGCCTTGCACCTACGCCAGCCACCCCGGCCAAAGCGCCCCAAACCAGGCAGAGCAGGATCGACGGCCGAAACGCTTCGCCCGTCGCGAACGACATGGCAACAGCGACCGAGGTCGCCACCACGATCATCCACAGCACCCCCAAAACGGGCCCGGTTACATATCCAAAACGGAGCATGCTCATGCCCAAAACTCCACTTTGTCCCAGAAATATCCCGGGGAGCGCGAGGGGCTGGCCCCTCGCACCCCTCTACGAAGCAAGCCGTTCACAACCCTTCCTCCCGGCTGATGAAGCGGAAGAACAGGAAGCTGAAAATCAGCAGGCATCCAAAGATCACCACCGCCACGGCGGCCCCCGCACCAATGTTCGAGATCGCAAAGGCCTGCTCATAGACATTCACCGTCAGGGTCCGCGTACCGGCATTGCCGCCGGTCAGCAGGAAAATGTCGTCGAATTTATTGAAAGTCCAAATGAAGCGAAGCAGGAACAGCACGCTTAGAATACCCAACAGTTGCGGCAGGCTCAGGTACCAAAATTTCTGGAACGGACTGGCGCCGTCCATATCGGCCGCCTCGTACATTGAGCTGTCTATCGACTGCATCCGCGCCAGGATGAACAGGAAAGACAGCGGGAAATAGCGCCAGATCTCGAAAACGGTGACCATGATCAGCGCCAGTGGTCGTTGGCCGAAGAAATTGATCGACTGTTGTGTGACCCCCATCTGGATCAACAGCGCGTTCGCCGAGCCCGAGAACGGATCGAACAGGTTGACCCAAGTGAAAGCGACCGCAATCACCGGGGCGACGTAAGGAAACAGAAACAACCCGCGCAGAATGCCCTGACCGCGGAAGGATTTGTTCAGCAGCATCGCCGCGAACAGGCCAAACAGCAAGGCACCGACCGTGCCAAAGATCGTGTAGAACAGGGTGACGCCCAAGACGCCCCAAAACTCGTCGCCATCGAAGACGCGGGCGAAGTTCTCGAGGGTGAATTCGGCGTTGGTCATGATGTTTTCGGCGCTGCCGGTGATTTGGACAGGGGTCGCGTCAACCGCGGTTTCGGCATCAAGAAAAGCCTGAGAGACCGTCACCGGAATGCGGAAATCCTCGCGGTGACCGCCTTCGAAATCGCCCAAGTCGCAGCGCAGGGCGGCGCCGTCCATCCTGCAGCGTGGATCCAGGGTCTGGATCGTCAGCCCCTCGGGCAGGGTGTCGGTCAACACCACCCCGGTGATCAACTTATCCTGGCTGGAATTGCGGATCCTATAGCGGATCTCGGCCGGGTCGCCGCCTGCCGCGGGGCGTCCGCGCAGATCTTCGCGGACCACGGGGGTCGGTGCGCGCAGATCGGCCAGGCCCACTGGTTTGAACGAGATCCAAAAGATCGACAGCAGCGGCAGAACCACAACCAATGATACGATAAAGAGCGTCGGAAAGAGCAGCCCCCATGCCAAGCGCGCCTCGCGGCGGCCAAGCGGGCCGGTGCCTGTGGGCGGGGTGCTGAGCTGGGTCATGGATCGCTCCGGCCGTAAGGGGCGCCGCTGACCATGCAGCGCCGCCCCGGGGTCATTTACTCGATCGAGCCAAGTTCGTCGTTCATCGCCGCGACGGCACCGGCGGCGTCCACTTCACCGTCGATGAACTGCCGCACGATGCGGTTGATCGCCTGGCCGTTGATCATTTTCGAGGCCAGCGACAGTTGCCCCTCGGACACGCCCCAGCGCTGGGCTACGTCCAAGCCGCCGACGATCTCGTCGATCATCTCTTGTGCATAGAGGTCCCCCAGCGGCGCCTTGCGATCCACGCCAACGGGCAGTTTTGCCCAAGCTTCGCTGAACTTGGCAGGCGCGTCTGCGGTGCCACGGCGCACAGGGAACTTACCCTCGGGCGCGATCGACAGGGTTTGGGTATAGCCATCGTCCATCGAGAACTTCACGAACTCCATCGCCGCATCGGTGTCCGCGTCCGAGGTGATGCCGAAATAGCGGATATCGCCCCAAGCGGCCCCATCGGGGTTAGACGGCCCCGAAAAAGTCGTCACAACCCCGGTCTTCGAGGCCAGTTCGGACGAGGTTGGATCATCGGTGATCGTCGGCGGGGCGCTGTCTCGCAGACCGGCCAGTTCGTCCAGAATGAACGGTGACCAGATGATCATCGCCGCGCGGCCTGCGAAATACAGCTCGCGCGATTGTTGCCAGAACAACTCACCGGGGGGCGAGGCGTCGGCAAGCGCTTTGTAGAATTCCAGAACCTCGGTCGTCTTGGCCTCGTCCAGCGGGACGAACCCGTCTGGGCCCACGGGGCTGACGCCATTGGCCAGGAACACATGCTCAAGGACCTGGCTCATGAAGTTCTCGTCCACTTTCGTGGCGGCGACAAAGCCGTAAACCTCGGGCGGATTGTGCAACGCCTCAAGGGCAGTTTGTACATTGGCGTAAGAGGTCGGCGCTTCCAGACCGGCTGCGTCAAACAGGTCTTTACGATAGACGATCATCTGCGTCCAACCGTCCACAGGGACCGCGGCGGTGCCGCCGTCCACGGCCGCCATAGCCAGCGCGCCTGGGGCAAAAGTACCGGCGCCCAGTTCCTCGATCACATCCGTTGCGGCATCCGTGTCCAGGATCCCGGCCTCGGCCCAGGGCAGGGCGTATTGCAAGGTGTGATAGATCACGTCAGGCAAGTCACCGGCCGCAAAAGCCGCCGTTGTCCGGGTGCCCAGATCAGATTCGCTGACAGGTATCACCTCGACCGCCGTGCCGGTCGCCGCTTCGAACTGCGCAGCCATTTCTTGCTGCTTCACCAACCGCTCGGGCTGCTCTTCGGTGGTCCAGAAGCGGATCGTGTCGGCAGACACAGCGCTGGCTGACAGGGCAAGGGCAAGTGCTGCCCCGGCCATCAGACGGCTGGTGGTTTTGAATTGCATAGTCATGAAGTTCCTCCCTTGGATGGTGTTTTGGTATCGGTAGTTTGGCCTGACCGCGCGACCGCCACTTTCAGGGCCAGTGCCTGCGACGAGATGGACGGGGGCCCGTCCGAGCCCCGTACAATCAGCCGCGCAGGGGCGGATTCGCGCAGATCTTCGCAGGGTTCTCCCCG
Organism: uncultured Paracoccaceae bacterium; assembly: GCA_938049225.1. Classification (GTDB taxonomy): domain Bacteria; phylum Pseudomonadota; class Alphaproteobacteria; order Rhodobacterales; family Rhodobacteraceae; genus Halovulum. The sequence goes on along the minus strand of CALICM010000062.1, from coordinate 13,804 downwards.
GATCCTGCGAATAAGAAGGGTCGTCAACCGCGCGCCCGCGGCGTGGTTGTCGACCGAGAAAGTGGTAAGCGGAGGGTGCGAATAAAGCCCCTCGGGGATGCCATCGTAAGCGATAACCGACACATCGCGCCCGATCTCAAGCCCCAAATCCCGGGCCGCGTGAAAGGCCCCTAGCGCGGTTTCGTCGGTGGCGAACACAATGGCCGTGGGCGGCTGGGCCAAGCCAAGCAAGGCTTGGGTCGCCCGGGTGCCATCGGCGGTACGCCGAATGTTGTGCTGGATCAAGCCGGGGTCGGCGGGCAGGCCAGCCGCTTGCAGTCCATCCAGATAACCCTGGTGGCGCAACTGGCAGAAATTGTACTCGTCGCCGCCGTTCACAAAGCCGATCCGGCGATGGCCCAGTGCATGCAGGCGCATGACGGCCTGGTGCATGGCGTCCTCGCCCAAGATATCGAACCAAGCACAGCCGGTCAGATCATCGGTGCGACCATACAGAATGAAGGGCACGTTTTGCGCTCGCAGATGGTGAACGCGCGGGTCATCGGTCAAGGTGCGTGGCAGGATGAACCCATCGGCTTTGTGTTCGCTGACCAAGCGCGAGATGGTGTCGATCATATTGCGATCCGAGTTGGCCGTGGCGACAGCCAAAGTCCAACCTTCGTCACTGGCGGCGGTGGTCACCCCGGCCAAAAAATCGGTCAGAAAGGGCGCGTGCGCGTCGTGCTCGCTAATCTGCAGCACCAGCCCGATGGAGCGGACGCGGCCGGTGCGGATCGCTTGGGCGTGCGCCAAGGGGGTATAGCCCATCTGCTTGGCGGCACGGGCGACACGCCGGCGGGTCCGTTCGGAAATATCCGGGTACCCGTTCAATGCGCGTGACACGGTGCCCTTTGTCAGCCCCACCCGCTCGGCCACGTCCGAGATGGTGATCCGCCGTTTCAGGTCACCGCCCGGCGCCGTATGTTCGGCGATCGTGAGCAGTGGGTATCCTCCCTATGCCCGTATCCTGAGCTACCGAAACCGGTTTCGGCAAGCTTTTTTGCATGTTTTTTACACAGCGTCAGCGGTAACCGGTTCACGGAGGCTTTATTGGTGCGTGATCAGTCGTGCACCCAAATATTATTCTGGACAGAGTTTTCGGAGGGTTGCTTATGGATCGGCGCACGTTTGGAATAGGTGTGGCGGCTGGTTTAAGCGCGGCGGGGATCACGCGCGCGCAGGCGGTAACGACACTGGCGGAAGCGCAAGAAATTTTGTTACTGGGCGGCGACGTTGGGGCGGCGGCGCAGGTCATCCGAGCCCATGGCAACGCTGATGTGGCGGCGGGGCTGATTCTGGCGCTGCGCTACACGCGGGTGGATCGCGGGATCATCGCCAGCCTGCTTGCCGAGGTAACCGGCGCGGATCATGGAACCAGTTGGTTCGATTGGATGATCTGGCAGGAGGGCAATCCGCAGATCGTCCCGCACGTCAGTTATGCCGGGTTCAAACGCGACATGTTCCTGCGGATTGATGCGAATTTCGCGGATTTCCTGGTGCCCGAGTATCTGCAGCGCGACCGTATGAAGATCCGTCTGGAAGAGGTCACCTGGGGCGGCGTGCGCAAGGACGGTATCCCCTCTTTAGACAATCCGCGGATGATCCGCCCGGGTGAGGCGGACTACCTGCGCGAGGATGACCTGGTGTTCGGTGTCTCGATCAATGGCGACGCGCGCGCCTATCCGCTGCGGATCATGGGCTGGCACGAGATGTTCAACGATGTGATCGGCGGCGTGCCGGTGGCGTTGGCCTATTGCACCCTGTGCGGTTCGGGGATCCTGTTCGAGACCCAGGTCGAAGGGCGCCGAAAGCCCCTGATTTTCGGCTCGTCGGGGTTTTTATATCGTTCGAACAAGCTGATGTTCGACCGCGAGACGCATTCGCTGTGGAACCAATTCACCGGGCAGCCGGTGGTGGGGCCTTTGGTTGATAGCGGTGTGACCCTTACGCAGCGCCCGGTGGTGATTGCCCCGTGGCGGGACTGGCGGCAGGCGAACCCCGAGACGCAGGTGCTGTCGTTGCGCACCGGGCACAACCGCGACTACGGCTCGGGGGTGGTTTACAACGACTATTTCGCCAGCCCGGACCTGATGTTTCCCACGATTGTGAACCAGCGGGTGCATCAGCAAAAAGACTATGTCTTCGGGGTCCGCGTCTTTGGCGCCGCTAAAGCCTGGCCGATCGAGGTTTTTGCTGGCGGTCGGGTGTTGAATGATGCGATCGCGGATCGGCCTTTGGTGCTGATCGGCGATGCGGACGGCCGGACCGTGCGCGCCTATGAACGTGGCGGATTGGTGTTTGCCGCGGCACCTGACGGCGTGATGTCGGATGACGGCACGCTGTGGCAGCGACAGGAGGAGGCTTTGGTCGCCGCCGATGGCAGGCGCTTGCCCCGTGTCGCTGGACACATTGCCTATTGGTTCGCATGGAACGGGTATTTGGGCGCGAAATCCGAACTCTACGATGGTTAGTCCGCGGTCAGATGGCCGCGATATCGGACGATCCGCGGGCCGGAGCGTAGCGAGACAGTGACATCGAAACAGAAACGGCCCTGCTCATCCTGATACTCGCGGGTGTCACTCACGGGCAGCAGCGGTTTGGGGATCGGGATCAGGCCGAAAAGACGCCCGGATGTCACCGGATAGGTAATTGCGCCGTCCTTGAAAGTTAGCGCGATGCGGAAAGACAGAGGGCCAAAACGCTCGACCGCCTGACCAGTTTTGGGGTCCTGGGTCAGCGTTGAGCGGAAGGTTTTGGGACCAAACTGGCGGTACCAAACCTCGCGATCGGGGCGGGCATCGACGGTCACTTTGACAGGCAGTTCGGCCGTGGCGCTGGGAAAGCCCGCGATGCGGCCTGCGATGGCAGCAAGGAGGCCTTGCGGGCCGTCGACCCGTGCGTGTCCGCTATAAGTATGGTGGCCAAAGGCGCTGTGGAAGCTGTGCAATGCGGCGGGAAGGGGGGCGGCGCCCAGGATTTGTGTGAACAACGGCGGCAACGGTTGGCTATGTCGTGCAGTCTCAACCCCCAGGGCATGGAGCGCGGTCTCGGCTTGGGCCAGGGTCAGCGCGCCGGCGGCGGGGCGGGCACCGGGCGCGATGTCTTCGCGGGCGAGGGCTTGGGTCAATAAGACAGCCGGAAGGGCCGGGATCCGCGGCCCCACGCCATTGGGCGCGATCAAATCCCATTCCCGCCGCAGGCGACCCCCCTCGGGGTCGGTGCCAACAACCCGGACCTTCATGCCGCCGATGTCGCTGCCCCAGCTCTCGAACCATCCGGCGAGCCAATGCACCAAGCCAGTCAGTGGTCTGAGCGATGGGATCCAACCCAAGCGCACCGGCCAGGCGGCGAGGCTTAGCGCGAAGTGAAACAAGGGCAGTTCCTGTCCAGCAAGAAACCGAACCGCGCGTGCGCCATAGCGGTCTGGAAATAAGGCTAAATCCGGGGTGTCCACCAGGGCCGCCCGGCGGGTGATCTGATATGTGGCGGTCTGGATTTTGACCCGCTGGGTGCCGGACCACCCGCATACTCTGTGCGGATGGCCACCTCGGGTCACGTTGAACCGCTGCCCGACCTGACCCAAGATCGCTTCGGTCACGGACCGACCCCGGGGTGTGCGGTTGCCGGGCACAATCACGGCCTCGATGGCCTCGACCGTCAGCCCATCGGCCAAAGCGTCGACGGCGGCTGCCGACAGTGCCGGTGTGCTGCTGGCCCCGCTGAGGGCCGCGACAACCTGGGCCCTGGCCAGGTCATCCAAGTCTTGAAACCCGGCCACAAAGCCCCGCGCGTCGGCCAGGTCTAAGTAGTGGACGCCCGCACGGATCACCTGCCGGGCAAAAGCATAGGGATCAGGTCCATAGTGCTGAAACGGACCTGCCGCATCGATGACCGCCAAAGGTGCCAGGCGGGTGAGCATATCCGCAACCTGTGCCGGAGCTTGGCGATCAACGACCCAAGCCCGGCCGCCGTAGATTTCACAAAACCGGTCCAAACGGGCCCGTGTCCGCCCAGCGCAGATCACATTGAACTGCTTATCCGCGATAAGGAACCGGGCCAAATGCCCGCCGAATAATCCCGTGGCGCCGAGAACGACTATGGTTTTAGTCAAGAAAGCGGGCCTTGAGATCGGGCGTGGGGATCATGCAGGTATCGCGACGTCCGAACAGGGCGAAACGGTTGCGCGCGATCCGGTCGTAGCCCCAGTCAGCTAGCGGGCGGGGGATAAGGCGCAGGAGCGTTAGCGCCCGCCAGGGCCAACTGAGGGTGTACATGACGGCCAGAAAAGCGCGGCATTTGGTGTAAAGGCGGCCGTTTAAGATGACGATGTTGGTGTCATAGTCTTTCGACTTAAGGCCGTATTCGGCATAAAGCGCCTCGCCCCGCGCGGATTGAGCGGTGAGAAAGCGGAAGATTTGGGCTTGGTCGTGGCGCAGAACGAAGTGGAAGAAGCCGGTGCAAAGCACGCAATCGCCGTCGAAGACGATGAGGGTGTCAGGCGGTCCGGCCATAGAGAGGAAACTAGCGCGGTGGCGGTGGTGGTGCAGGCTGGCAAAGTGCCGCGGTTTGTCGCGCGCCCCGGGTTCGGGCTGCGCCCGTCACCGGCCCGCCCGCCAAACCGATATGATGCAGCGCAGACTTCCGAGTTGGAGCCACGGCGGTGTGGCCGTGCGATCCTGTCAGAGTGGTTGACACTGTTGACTTTCACACTTCGGATCGCGCGTCATTCATCACCAGTGAAATCCTGCGGCTCGATAGCGGCCTTGCGATCAAGGGAGAATAGGATGCGGCACGGGGCAGAATGCATGTGGTTGTCAGCGGCCACCCCAGCGGGCCGGATGGCGCTGGATCCGGCGCTGGGCAATCTGCGATCACTAGTCTTTCAGCACGAAGGCCGCATCCTGGAACCGCTGCACACGGCGCCTTGGGTCGATGGCCCCGATGACAATCTTCCCGACGATCTGATCCCCATTGAGCGCGGCCTTGCCGGGGATTTCTTCTGCGCGCCCTTTGGGGCGAGCGATGTTGAAACCGCCCCCGCCCATGGATGGAGCGCCAACAGCCCCTGGACCCTGGCGCGCCAGACCGCGGATGGGCTGCACCTGACCCTGATGCGGCGCGTGATGGGGGCGGAAATTGCGAAGCGGCTCTGGCTCTCCCCCGACGCGCCGCTTCTTTACCAGAAACACATTATTACCGGGGGCAGCGGTGGCCTCACCATTGCCCATCATCCGATGATACGGCTGGTCGCGGGCGGGCGGTTTTCCTGTTCGGGCAAGCGGGCAGTCCTTACGCCCGAGACCGCATTGGAGCCGGGACGCAACCGGCTTGCCTTGAGTGCCCGCACCACCGATCTGACATCGGTCCCTGCGACGGAGGGCGGGACGGTGGACCTTAGCTATTTGCCAATCGGCGATGCGCATGAGGATTTCGTGACATTGGTCGAGGCGCGGCTGGACAGCCTTGGCTGGTCTGCCGTTCTGCGCGAGGCTGAGGACGACGTCGTCTTCTTTCTGAAGGATCCGGGCGTGCTGCCGGTGACGATGCTGTGGCACTCGAACGGCGGCCGCGACTACCGCCCCTGGAACGGGCGGCACACGGGCGTTTTGGGCGTGGAAGACGGCTGTGCGGCTGGCGCCTCGGGCCATGCCGCCGCCACCGGCCCCAATCCCGTGGCGGCGGAAGGCGTGCCGACCGTGTTATCGCTGGCCGCGGGTCGCAGTCATGTGGTGTCCCATGTGATCGGTGCAATCCCCCGACCGCCAAGTTGGACCCGGGTCGACGATATCCAGATCAGCGATGCGTCGCTTGTGATCACCGGCGACAGCGGTCCGCAGGTCACGCTGCCCTTCGATCCCGCCTATTTTAAGGGCACCGGCTGAAATGGACATTGTCACACGAGTTAACGACACGCCCGCGCGCGATCGGGACCTGGCCATGGCCTTTCGGCACTGCTCAAGGGTAAGTGCGCCCGGCGGGGTGTTGAGGAATTCGGTATCGACGTCGACGAAGTTGAGACGTTGCTTCAACCAAATGCGGCAGAACAAGCGGGTTGAACCTTAGTCCCAGAGCCCACTGAAAATTAAGTTGAATTATTTCATATGGTTACAGATTCACCTCTGTGAGAAACCTGGGGCGCGCGCTGTCTTGGAAAAAAGCCATTCGGCACAGCTATGATCGGCGTGGTGGACGCTATCCGTCATGCAGATCGATAGTGACAGGGAAGTGATCCGACGCAGTGAGCAGCGCGTCGCGCAGGGCGGCGTCGCGGTAGAGGCGCGGCTCGTCGAAAGGGTGCCAGATGCGCCAGCGGGGGCGATAGGTGGCCAGGACGTCGGCACTGACCATGATGTAGTCCAACAGCGCGTTGACATAGCGCTGGTAGTCGCGGTGATAGAAGCGAGCAGTAGAAAGGGTCCAGCCCTGGCGTGGGTTTAACCAGGCTTGCGCGTGCGGGTCATAGAGCTGGCGGTCGGGGGTGGCTGGGTCGCCCAGGACAACCTCGATCGACGAGCGGCCGAAGAGTTTCTCGTAACCATCCAAGCCGGGGCCATCGTTCAGATCGCCCATGACCAGGGTTGGCAGGCCCGCATCCAGCATATCGTCGATGCGGCGGCGCAGCCAGACGCATTGGGCGAGCTGCTTACGGCGGTTGGCGATGGATTTTGTAATGGCCTCTTGCGGATCGGCGGTTTTCCCTGGGGACTTGGATTTGGCATGAACCCCGATCAGGTGCAAAGGGGCGGCCAGCGCGGGGGCTTTCAACTCTAGCTCGAGCGGGGGTTTTGAAAAACTATGGGTTTCTGGCTGGGCATCGACATCGACATCCAGTTCGAAATCCCCATCGAAACGCGGTGCGCCGGGGCTTTCCAGAGGTTTATGCTCAAGCGTTACGCGGGTTGGGTCGTAGAGGGCTGCAATCTCTTGATGGGTGTTATTGGCATAGCCAATCAAGGCCGCGGTCTGGCGCAGGTCATAGGTCCGGGCAAAGGTTTCCAGCGCACGGGTGGTGCGTTGAGTATGACCGGTGTTCGGCGCCTCGATGATCATGACAAGGTCGGCGTCGAGGCGTTCTAACACATAGGCGATGGCGTCCGCCTGATCCTGGCGCGTCGTTTTATGGCGGCGCGAGGGTTCGCCGTCGGCGAGCAGGCCATCGCGGGCATCAAAGAGGTATGAGAACCATTCAACGTTCCACGTCGCTAAGCGTAGGGTGGACATCGATATCAAACAGCCATGCGCGCGTGCTGGATCTCCTCCCACGCGATATTGATAGCGGCCAGGCGTTTGGTGGCGAGTTTCACCGCCTCTTCCGGGACGCCGCGGGACATCAGGTGATCGGGGTGGGTCTCGCGCACCAGTTTGCGCCAGCGGCTGCGGATCTCGGTCAAAGGGGTTTTGGGTGTCACGCCCAGGATCGTGTAGGGGTCTTGCTCGGCGTCGGGCACATGGCGGGCGCGATGGGCACGAAAGGTCGCTTGGTCCAGGCCAAAGGCGACGGCTGTGTTGCTGAGGAACAGATCCTCGGCATCGTGATACAGACCATCAGCCATGGCGATGTGGAACAAACCATCCAGCAGGTTTTCCAGGAAATCCGTGTCTTCACGGAACATTTGGCCGATGCGAGTGGCATAGGCTTCGTATCCCGCGACATCCTCGCGCGCCAGGTTAAAGACACGGGCCGCGGCCGCCTCGTCGGCGGGGGGGATGTAGAACACCTCGCGGAAGGCGCGCACCTCGTCCCGGGTGACCTGGCCGTCGGCTTTGCTGAGCTTGGCCCCCAGAGAGATCACGGCAATGGTGAACGCGACCGAGCGGTCGGGCGGGGTGCGCAGGCGCGAAAAAATCTCGGACAAGCTCTCGCCGTTGGCGAGCGCTTGGAGAGCTTCGGATATGCGCTGCCAAATCGACATATGAGGAAGTGTATCCGCCGCGCTGGGTAGGGGCCAGAGGGTCAGAGGATTTTCTGCATCAAGATCAGGTCATGCCAGGCGCCGTGCTTGCGCCCAACCTCGGGCAGGTGGCCCACGTGGCCGTATCCCCGGGCCGCGTGAAAGGCAATCGCGGTGGTGTTGCTGTCGGCCATTCCGGCGATCATCACGTGGATATCCGCCGCGCGAGCCTGCGTTTCGAGGGCGTCCAGCAGGGCCGTACCCAGGCCGCAGCGTCGGGTATTGGGGGCCAGGTAGATGCTGTGTTCGGCGGTATGGGCATAACCGGGACCGGCCCGGAAGGGGCCGTAGGTGGCGAAACCGTCGATCTGGCTGCTTTCAAGCACCAAAACCGGCTGCTTGGCCAACAGATCGGCCAGCATGGCCGGGGTCTTCTCGATGGTTGTGAAGGTCGAGACCGTATCGCGGATCACCGCGTTCCAAATGGTGGCGATGGCGAAGATATCAGCGGGGGTTGCGGGGCGGATCGGCATGAGGCCAATCAGCCAGATTGCGGCCCATCGCACAACCGCCTATTGCTCATGCTGAATTCGAGTCTGGAGGGTACCGTGAGCGTTTGGGATTTTTGGGTCGACCGTGGTGGTACTTTTACCGATATCGTAGCGCGGGACCATGTGGGGGCACTGCATACCGCCAAACTGCTGTCCGAGAACCCCGAGATTTATGCTGATGCGGCGCTGCATGGGATCCGCAGTTTTTTGGGTCTGGGGGCCGAAGACAAGATCCCACTGGCACAGGTGGGTGCCGTGAAGATGGGCACCACGGTCGCGACCAACGCGTTGTTGGAGCGTAAGGGCGAGCCTTTGGCGCTGGTGATCACGCGCGGGCTAGGCGAGCAGCTGCGGCTGGCTTATCAGCACCGGCCAAGGTTGTTCGACCGCCAGATCGTGCTGCCTGAGATGCTGTACCAACAGGTGATCGAGGCTGACGAGCGCGTGCGCGCGGATGGCACGGTCGAGCGGGCATTGGACGAAAGCGCGCTGCGCATCGGGTTGCAAGCCGCGCTGGATGCGGGGCTGACGGCCTGTGCGATTGTCTTTGTGCATGGCTATCGACACCACGCGCACGAAGCGGCGGCAGCGGCGCTGGCGCGGGAGATGGGGTTCGCCCAGGTCTCGGTCAGTCACGAGGTCAGCCCCTTGATGAAGATGGTCAGCCGGGGCGACACAACGGTGGTGGACGCGTATCTGACGCCGATCTTGCGGCGCTATGTCGATCGGGTCGCGGCGGCGTTCGATGGCGATCCCTCGGGGCGGTTGATGTTCATGCAATCCTCGGGCGGTTTGACCGATGCGCAGGTGTTCCAGGGCAAGGATGCGATCCTGTCGGGACCTGCGGGCGGCGTTGTTGGCGCGGTGCAGACCAGCGCGATTGGGGGCGAGGGGCGGATAATTGGGTTCGACATGGGCGGCACCTCGACCGATGTGTGCCACTTCGCGGGTGAGTATGAGCGGGTGATGAACACCCAAGTGGCGGGCGTGCGGATCACCGCACCGATGATGAACATTCACACTGTGGCCGCTGGGGGTGGCAGCCTACTGACCTTTGATGGAACGCGCATGCGCGTGGGGCCTGAAAGCGCAGGCGCCAATCCGGGGCCAGCGTGCTATGGGCGCGGCGGCCCGTTGGCGGTAACGGACGCAAATGTGATGACCGGGCGACTGCGGCCCGAGTTCTTCCCGTCGATCTTTGGGCCCGAGGCGGATCAGCCCTTGGACCGGGCGGCGACACAGGCGCGGTTCGAAGTGATGGCGGCCGAGGCAGGCCTGGAGGCGGCGGCGCTGGCTGAGGGTTTTCTGACCATCGCGGTCGAGAATATGGCCAACGCGGTCAAGAAGATCAGCGTGCAGCGCGGGTACGACGTGACCGACTATTGTCTGACGGTCTTTGGTGGCGCGGGGGCGCAGCACGCGTGCGCGATCGCCGATACGCTGGGGATGTCGCGGTGTTTGATCCATCCCTATGCCTCGCTGCTGTCGGCCTATGGCATGGGGCTGGCGGATATTCGGGCCAGCCGGGCGCAGGCGGTCGAGGCGGATCTGAGCGATACAGCACGGCTTGAGGCAGCGGCGATCTTGGACGGTCTGGCGAGCGCGACTTTGACGGAAGTGACCGAACAGGGCGTGGCCGAGGCGGCGGTCGAGATCTCGATGACGGCGCATCTGAAGGTGAAAGGGACCGACACGGCCCTGCCGGTGCCCTTTGGGCGAACGGCCGAGATGGTAGACGCTTTTGGCGCCGCGCATAAGGCGCGGTTCGGCTTTACGCCGGGCGATGCGGTGCTGGTGATCGAGGCAGTGAGTGCCGAGGCCGTGGGCAAAGCCGCTGATATCAGCGAGGCGGCGCAGATGGTGTCGACGCGAGACGAGGCGGCGTATGAAACGGCCCTGACCGCACCGGTTTTTATCGACGGGGATTGGGTGGACAGCCGCTTTGTGCGGCGGGCCGTGATGCGACCGGGGGATGTGCTGACGGGGCCAGCGGTGCTGGTCGAGGATCACACCTCGATCCTGGTAGCGCCCGGCTGGCGGGCGCGCATCACCGCGCATGATCATGTGGGCTTGGAGCGGGCGGTTGCACGGCCCAGCCGAGTGGCCATTGGCACGCAAGCCGATCCGATCATGTTGGAGGTGTTCAATAATCTTTACATGTCCATCGCCGAGCAGATGGGCGCCGTGCTTGAGAACACGGCGGCCAGTGTGACCATCAAAGAGCGGTTGGACTTCAGCTGTGCCGTTTTCGATGCGGCGGGGGATTTGATCGCAAACGCGCCCCATATGCCCGTGCATTTGGGCAGCATGGGCGCCTCGGTCAAGGCGATCATCGCGCAGAACCCGGATATGACGCCCGGCGATGTGTATGTGTTGAACGCGCCTTACAATGGCGGCACCCATTTGCCGGATATCACGGTGGTAACGCCGGTTTGGGACGATGCAGGCGCGCAGGTGTTGTTCTTTACTTCGGCCCGGGGGCATCACACCGATGTTGGTGGGCTGACACCCGGCTCGATGCCGCCCGACAGCCGAACGATCCATGACGAGGGGGCCTATATCGACAATTGGAAACTGGTGGACCAGGGCGTGTTTCGCGAGGCAGAGACACGCGACTTGCTGACCTCGGCCAAATACCCGGTGCGTTCGGTCGATATCAATATTGCCGATCTAAAGGCGCAGGTGGCGTCTTGTGAGAAGGGCGCGCAGGAGTTGCGCAAGATGGTGGCGCAGTTTGGCTTGAATGTGGTCGAGGCGTATATGGGCCATGTGCAGGACAACGCCGAGGAGTGTGTGCGTCGGGCGATCACCTCGCTCAGCGATGCCGAGATGGTCTATCCGATGGACCCGGATTTCGATGGGCAGCCCAGGGAAATCAGGGTGAAGTTGACGGTTGACGGTCAAGCGCGCACAGCGACGATCGACTTCACCGGGACCACGGCGCAATTGGCGACGAATTACAACGCGCCCGAGCCGGTAACGATGGCGGCCGTCCTTTACGTGTTCCGGCTGCTGGTCGATGACGACATCCCGATGAACGAAGGGGTGATGAAACCGTTGAAGGTGATCTTGCCGAAGGGGACAATGCTGAGCCCGGAGTACCCGGCGGCGATCATCGCGGGGAATGTGGAGACAAGCCAAGCGGTGACCTCGGCCTTGCTGTTGGCGCTGGGCGTGCAAGCGGCGGCGCAATCGACAATGAACAATACGACATGGGGCAACGCGCAACATCAGTATTACGAGACGATCTGCGGTGGTTCGGGCGCGGGGCGGTTGGCGGATGGATCGGGGCACCCGGGCACCTCGGGCGTCCATACGCATATGACGAACTCGCGCCTGACCGACCCCGAGGTACTGGAATGGCGGTTTCCGGTCGTGCTTGAGGAGTTCTCGATCCGCCACGGCTCGGGCGGGCAGGGCGCGTTTCGCGGTGGGGACGGAACCCGACGGCGAACGCGGTTTTTAGAGCCGATGACCCTGGCGCTGCTGACGGGGCACCGGGTCGTGCCACCGCCAGGGTTGGAGGACGGCGGACCCGGGGCGGTTGGTGTGAACCGCCTGGTCCGTGCGGATGGCCGGGTCGAGGTGCTGCGCTCTGCCGATAAGACCGAGGTGGCCCCAGGCGATGTGTTTTGGTTGGATACGCCGACTGGGGGCGGGTTCACGCCCACAGGCTGACGCGCTTCTTTTGCCAACAGGTGACACAGTTGCGGTTGTAGTCGCTCGCGGCGGGTCTACGTCTATAACGAGGGTCAAGAGTGTGGTCACGCAGACGTCGGGTGTCTTTGGCGGCGTGCGCGATATAGTTTGGGGCGTTGTGAGGTTTGGGGAAGTTTAGTGCCATGTATTTGGACGGAACGCAGTCAACTTGGGTGCCTGAAGACCCGATTTATCGACTTGCTTTGGCGACGGCAGCGAAAGTGGGTAGTGATTTCCTATCCTCGCTGGTTCGGAATTTGCATTCGGTGATGCCTGTGTCGCTGGCTTTTGTGGCCAAGGCGCAGGGAAATCCGGCCGAGCGGGCCTCGGCCGTGTTCAGTTGGTTGGATGGCGTTCAGGGCGTGCCGATCGACTATGCGCTTGAGGGGACACCCTGCAAGATGATCTACGAGAACGGCTCGTTTGTGGTGCCGCGCGCACTGGCGGATCGATTTCCCGACAAGGCGCGTTTTCAAAGCTATTGCGGCGTCGCCCTGGAAGGGACCGACGGCGAGCCCTATGGTCATTTCGCGGTGTTTTCCGAAGCCACGCTGGAGGATCCGCAAAAGGTCGAGGGGATCGTGCGGATCTTTGGGATGCGGGCGGCCGCCGAATTGCAGCGGATCGAGGAGGAGGCCGAGCGGGAGCGGACAATTCGCAAGCTCGACCAGCAGTTGGATGCTTTGCACAAGGCCAATAAATTCAAATCGGGGGCCCTGGGGATGGTCGCGCATGATCTGCGCAACCCGCTGGCGGCGATCATGGGCCGGGCCGAGCTGATCCAGACGCGGCTGGAAAAGGTCAAGGAACGCGGCGCTGCTGAGGGGATCGAGATGGAGACGGCCCATCTGGAAAAGTCGGCGGCCTCGATATTGAAGGCGGCGGATCGGATGGTGGCGATGATCTCGGGGCTATTGGAGTCGGCCCGGGCCGAGCATGACCGGGTGGAGATTAAGGCCGCCCCCGTGCTGCTGTCGGCGCCGGTCGAGGCGGCGATTTGCGTGGTGCAGCGCGAAGCAAAGGCCAAGGATATCCAGATTGACTATACCTGCGCGGAAGAGATCACGCTGTCGGCGGATGAATTTCGTCTAACCGAGGTGATGGTCAATTTGCTGTCGAACGCGGTGAAATACTCGCATGGTGGATCGGTGGTGTCGGTTCGCATCGCAGCGGTGGATAAAGGGGCCTGCGCGCGGATCACCGTCCAAGACCAAGGATTGGGGATGTCGGCCGATGACATCAAGCTGGCGTTTCGGCCCTATCAGACGCTATCGGCAAAGCCGACCGGTGGAGAGGGTTCGACTGGGCTGGGGCTGGTGATTGTGAAATCGGTGATCGAGGCACACGGCGGGACGGTAGGGGTTGCAAGCGAAGGGCCGGGGCAGGGAAGTTGTTTCGAGATCAAGCTACCGATTTGACTTAAAGTGTAGTGGTTCAGATGTGATCTGACAGTTTGCCGTTTTTCTGGCGGCGTCTGTCAGGCTAAAGCGTTTCGAGATTAGTTTGAGACATATCCGGCAGCCTTGAAGTAGTTCCAGCATTCTGTTGGGTCGTAGAGATCGCAGATTGATCCGATGGCTTCGAAGACCTCGGTGAATGTCCTCGCTCCGAGGCGTCTTAGGT
>CALICM010000061.1 GCA_938049225.1 uncultured Paracoccaceae bacterium | reverse complement strand
TCCTCCTGAACAGGATGAATCAGAAAACATGCCAAATGTGAATCCCCTTCGATGCAACGAAAGCTCGAACCGCTTTAGGTGATGAGAGAATATTGCGGCGGGAGTGGCCACTCCCGTCGCGATGTCCCGAGTTATATGGTGCTCAGTTCTTTGACCTGTCGACCATTTTGCCTTCGCTGATCCAAGGCATCATGCCGCGCAGGGTTTCGCCGACCTGCTCGATCTGGTGCCCATCGTTGATCTTGCGCGTGGCTTTAAAGAACGGTTGGCCGACCTGGTTTTCCTGCATGAAGTCGCGCACGAATTTCCCGGTCTGGATATCCGTCAAAACTGCCTTCATCCGCGCCTTGGTCTCGTCGTAAGGCAGGATCCGCGGGCCGCTGACATACTCGCCGTATTCTGCCGTGTTCGAGATGGAGTAGTTCATATTCGCGATGCCGCCCTCGTAGATCAGATCCACGATCAGTTTGACCTCGTGCAGACACTCGAAATAGGCCATTTCGGGGTCGTAGCCCGCCTCGACCAGCGTCTCGAAGCCCATTCGGATCAGCTCGACCAACCCGCCGCAAAGCACCGCCTGTTCGCCAAAGAGGTCTGTCTCGCATTCCTGCCGGAAATCGGTCTCGATGATCCCCGACCGGCCGCCGCCAATCGCCGAGCAGTAGCTCTTGCCAATCTCCAGCGCATTGCCGCTGGCGTCCTGGTTCATCGCGACCAAACAGGGCACCCCGCCGCCCTTGACGAATTCGCCCCGCACCGTGTGACCCGGACCCTTAGGCGCCATCATGATCACATCGACACCCGCCTTCGGCTCGATCAACCCGAAATGCACGTTCAGCCCATGGGCAAAGGCAATCGCGGCACCGTCGCGCAGATTGTCGTGGACATAGCGGCGATAAGTGTCCGCTTGCAACTCGTCCGGCATGGTCATCATCAGCACATCGGCCCAGGCGGAAACCTCGGCCAGCCCCATGACCTGCAGCCCTTCGCCCTCGGCCTTGGCTTGGCTGGGTGAGCCCTCGCGCAGGCCGATGGCGATGTTCTTGGCGCCCGAGTCGCGCAAGTTCAGCGCGTGCGCATGGCCTTGGCTGCCATAGCCGATGATCCCGACCTTTTTGTCCTTGATCAGGTTGATGTCACAATCGCGATCGTAATAGACGCGCATATCCGTATCCTCCGCTTGGTTGCTGGAGGGCATCATAGCGATATAACAGGAATTTCGTTGCCAAAGTGGATCTATTATCGCTATTTGTCGCAAAATTCATGCGCGCTTTATTAGGTTTTCGACAATTCAATGCAAACCGATCCCACCGACCGCCATATCCTGCGCCTGCTGCAGGCCGATGCCAGTAAGCCCATGGCACAGATCGCCGCCGCCACTGGCACGTCGCCTGGCGCCTGCTGGCGGCGGGTCGAGCGGTTGACCGCGGCTGGCGTTATCCGCGGTCATCGGATCTCCATCGACATGCGCGCCCTGGGCTTCGACGTGCAGGTCTTCCTGCGCATCACGCTGGACAAGACGGCTGCGAACGCTTTCGACACCTTCATTGCCGAGGCGCAGCGCATCCCGAATGTCCAAAGCATCGAAACCCTGCTGGGCCGTGTCGACATCCGTATGGATGTCGTGGCGCGCGACCTTGCGCACTACCAGGAGGTCTACACCACTCGCATTTTGGCTCTACCACATATCGCGGATGTTGAGGCGTTGATGCTGGTCTCGGAACTGAAGAACTCCGAGGCTTTGGCGATATGACCGCAGATCTGGACGACACCGACCGCGCGATCCTGCGTGCACTAATCGAGGATGGCAGCTTGAGTGCCAAAGCACTGGGCGCCGCTGTGGGTTTGTCGCAGCCAGCCGCCTGGCGCCGAATGAAGCGATTGGAGGAGGCGGGTGTTATAACTGGTCGGCACGCTGTCTTGGATGCCGAGACGTTGGGCTTCGGCGTTACGGTGTTCCTGGGGGTGAAGTTAGGAACAAAAGGACGCGTTAGTTTGGTCGAATTTGAGCGCGCCGTGATCGCCATCCCCGAAGTTCAGGTCGTGCAGCACGTCTTGGGCGTTTATGATTATCGTCTGAAGGTCGTGGCCCGGGACCTTGGCGATTTCGAACGTATCCTGCGCCGCCGCATCATGACCCTGCCGGGGGTGGGCGAAATCGAGTCGAATGTTCTGCTGTCAAAGGAACCGCTGACACCTGCCGCCCTGCTGGGTGGAGCGCCGCGAAGCTAGGCAGTTGGCGTGGCCGACTGTGCCTGCCTCGGCAAGCCGAGCCCCATATGCATAGCCGCCTTTTTCAAAGGCCCGATGTCATGCAGCGCCCTAAGCCCCAAGCGGCGGAGGTCGCGAAGCACGGGATCCTGGGCCATGGCGGCCCGGTTGAGAAGGTCAATCCCTAACATGCGTGCCAGCGTTTCGGCGTGCCGCGCGCGGTGGTAGTGGGCCAACAGCGACGGGGCGCCGATGTCTTGCCCGGTTGCCCGGGCCGTGCCCAGCAAGTCGCGCAGGCATCGCAGATCGGCTAGCGAGGTGTTCAGCCCCTGGGCGCCGATGGGCGGCATCACATGCGCGGCCTCGGCCACCAGGGCCAGGCGTGGGGCGTTCAGGCGGTCGGCGATTTGGCTGATGATCGGCCATTGCGCCAATGGGCTGGCGAGTTTCAGGGGGCCCAGGACGTTGCAGGCGCGTGCGTTTAGGGCGACCTCGAACGCGGGGGTATCCATCTCGGCCAATGCAGCTGCCTTTGGGCCCGTTTCCATCCAAACGACCGCTGAGTGTGGCACGCCGTTCTGATCGGGCAGGGGGACGAGGGTAAACGGCCCGCCTGTGCGGTGGATCTCGGTCGAGACATTCTCGTGCGGGATCGGGTGACTGACCGCGAAGACCAGCGCCCGCTGACCATAATCCCAACGCCGCACCCCGATCCCCGCCGACTGCCGCAGAAAACTGTCGCGCCCGTCCGCCGCCACCGCCAGCGGCGCGCGCAGCTGCCGCCCGTCAGAAAGCGCCAAGATCATGCCAGCGGTCCGCGGCGTTGCCCGGGTGACACGCACGCCTTTCAACAATGTCACCCCCGGCAGCGCGGGTACCGCCGCCCGCATCTGCTGCCGGATCGCCCAATTGGGCAGGTTCACCCCAAAGCGGGGACGGTTCAGCTCGGCCGCATCAAAGTCGGCAACCTCGCGCAACTCGGGGCCCGCACCGCCCGCGTCGGCCAGCCGCATCACCTGCAAATCCGTGGCCAGCGGCGCAAGCCCTTCCCACAACCCCGCTTGTTTCAGCAGATCGATCGCGGGTTCCAGAAAGGCGGTCGAGCGCAGGTCTGCGCCTTCGGTCGGCCCGGTGGGGCCAGGCATTTGTGGCTCGACACAGATGACCTGGAACCCCTCGGCCGCGAAACAAGCTGCCGCCGTGAGCCCGGCAATGCCGCCACCCGCGACCACGATATCGGTGTCTAAGCGTTCCATGATCACCAACTTAGGGCCAGTGTCCCAGCCCGGAAACCCCGTTCAGACCACCCGCGACAGAAAGCCCGGCAAGTCGTGGGTCTGGTGGTGCACATGGGCGGCGTCATCCTCGGCGTGGACCAGAACCGTGCGCATCCCCAGCGCATGCGGGGCGGCCAGATTGCGCACGTCATCCTCGAACATCGCGCCCTTGGCGGCCTCGACCCCATCCAACGTAAAAACCTTCGCGAAAGCTTCGGCGCGGGGTTTGGGTACATAGCCCGCATCCTCGACCCCATACATCGCATCAAACAGATCTTCGATCCCACGTGCCCGGGTCACTTGCCGCGCATGCCCGCGCGAGCCGTTGGTGTAAACGATCTTGCGCCCCCGCAGCGCTGCGATCCCTGCGCGCAAAGCGGGATCGGGGGTCAACTGGCTGAGGTCCAACCGATGCACCGCGTCCAGGAAATGATCCGCATCAACGTCGTGGTGCAGCATCAGCCCTGAAAGCGTGGTGCCATGGTCGCGCCAATACTGCGCGCGCAGCCGCGCGGCCTCGGTCGCATCCACCCCTAAATTCTCGCAGATAAAGCCGGTCATCAAGGCCTCCATCTGCCCGAACAGATTTACCTGCGGTGTGTAAAGCGTGTTGTCCAGGTCAAACACCCAGACCCGGACATGGGCGAATTGATCGGCTGGCATAGGCTTGGCTTATCCTGGTGCACAGGTCGGCTCAATCGAAAAACGTCGACAAGCGCCGCGCCGGGCGCTAGCAAGGATCGTTAAAACCATAAGGGTCCGCATGACGGTAGAGACGTCACCAAAAGATGCATACGAACGGGTGCTTGATGCGATCGACCGTGGTGATTATCTCCCCGGCGACCGGTTGGTCGAGGCCGAGTTGGCGGATCGCTTTGGTATGTCGCGTACGCCGATCCGCGAGGCCTTTCAACGACTTGAAACGCAAGGTATCCTGGCGCGCGATGGCCGCTCACTGATCGTCGCCTCGCTTGATCATGATCAGATGGGTGAGCTTTATGTATTGCGCGGTGAGTTGGAGGCGTTGGCGGCCCGCCTCGCGGCCCAGCACGCCGCGCCCGAGGAGGTGAAGGTGCTGTTCGATATGATCGACCAGGACCGTGAGTTGATTGATCGACCCGACGAAATGTCCCGCGCGAACAAACGCTTCCACCGACAAATTCATCTTGCAAGTCATAATCGCTACCTGATCCAACAGCTTGAATTGGTGCACCGCGCCATGGCGTTGATGAGCCAGACGACTTTTGCGGCCCCTGGCCGAGGCGGGCAGGCGATGGACGAGCATACCGCGATTGTCCGCGGGATCGAAGCCCGTGATGGCGCCGCGGCAGACAAGGCCATTCGCGCCCATATATCAGAAGCTTATAAGGTTCGGTTAAAGCAAAATGCGCAAAAGGCCTGAGGGGCACTTTGGGGCGTCGCCGGCCTCGTGAAACGCCTGATCCTGCACATCGGCATGGAACGCACCGGCACTTCGGCGTTACAGCATTTCTTCGCGCGCAACCGACCGGTGTTGCGGATCATGGGTGTGCGCTATCCGCGTGCGCGCGACGCGGCTGGCAAGTCCAGCCAGAAACATCAGGACCTGGTCGAGGCGATTGCCGCCGAAGCTGCGGGTGAGGTGCATCCCCAGCATGGTCCCGCGGCCGACGTCATCGAGAGCTATGCCGAACGCGCCGCCGGGGCCGCGGCCACAGTACTAAGCGCCGAGGGACTAGGGGGGCCTGATCCGCTGTTCGCCGAAGCCCTGGCACCGTTGGGCCAGCGGTTCGACGTGCGCGTGATTGCCTTCCTGCGCCGCCAGGACGAATGGGCGCTCTCCGCCTTTCGCCAGGCGGTGATGGAAGGGACCGCCGGCACCGCCGGCATCGACAGGTGGTTGGCGCGTGACGACACCCGCGCGCGGTTGGATTACAATCGCATCTTGGGTCATTGGGAGGCGGCGTTCGGTCCCAACGCGGTCACTGTTCTGCGCTATCCGCATGATGTTCCCCTGGTGCCTGCGTTCATTGCCGCCGCTGATCTGCCGCGCCCCGCCGCCATGTTGCCGGACCGCAGCGCGCGGGTGAACGAAAGCTCTGCCGACGATGCGGTTTTGGCTGCGTTGCGTGCGCAGGGTGCGCCAGCGGTGATCCCGACGCTGGATCAGTCCGCCCGCGATGCCCTTTTGGCCGGGTTCGCGGCGGGGAATGCCGCGATCCGTGAACGCTTTCTGCCCGACAGAGAAACCCTTTTTGGGGTGCGTTAAGGGGTGACCACTCCAACTGGTCGGCTGCTCCCTTTGACCAGCGTTCGGCACAGCAAAATCACCGGCAGCAATCCAAAGGCCACAATCACCAGGGAGGGTACTGCCGCCTGCGCCAACCGCTCGTCCGAGGCCAACCTGTAGGCCTGCACGGCTAATGTATCCATGTTGAACGGGCGCATGATCAGCGTTGCGGGCAGTTCCTTCATCACGTCGACGAAGACGATCAGCAGCCCGGTCAACAGGCTGGTTTTCATCAACGGCAGATGCACCCGTCGCATCAGCCCGCCGGGGCTTTGCCCCAGGGTGCGCGCGGCGTCGTCGATATGCGGGTTCACAGCCGTGACGCCGGTGTCAAAGGCGCTCAGCGCCGCCGCGATGAACCGCACCATATAGGCCAGCACCAGGACCCAGATTGAGCCCGTCAGCAGCAGCCCGGTCGAGATATCGAACTGGGCCCGCATCCAAGCGTCCAGCCCATTGTCAAAGGCCGCGAAGGGCACCATCAGCCCCACGGCGATCACCCCGCCCGGCACCGCATAGCCGATCCCCGCAATCAGCGTCAGCGTGCGCGTGACCCGGGTGCGCCGCAAGCGCGCGGTCATGCCCAGCATCACCGCCGCCCCAACGGTCACCAGGGCCGCGATCCCTGCCAGCATCAGCGAGTTGCGCATGAAGCCGATATAGCGGGCCGAGAACAGCGATTGCTCTGCGGATAGTGCCATATTGCCCAGGATCAGGACGGGCAGTACGAAGCCCAAAAACACAGGCAGCGCGCAGGCCACCCAGGCGCCCAAGGCCGCTGTGCCTTGCAACACTTGCGGCGGCATGTGACCGCCCGTGCGCGGTGGGTAGCGTTTTGCGGCCCCGCGTTGAACACGCTCTAATATCGCCAATAGCAGCGCGACGGTGAGCAGACAGAGCGCAAGTTGCGCTGCCGCCACCCGGTCGCCGAGAGAGAACCACGCCTGGTAGATCCCGGTGGCAAAGGTCTGCACGCCGAAATGGGCGACCGTGCCGAAATCGGCGATCGTCTCCATCACCGCCAGCAATACCCCACCCGCGATCGCGGGGCGCGCCATCGGCAGGCTGACGCGGAAGAAAGCACCCCATGGGCCGTGGCCCAGTACCCGCGCGGCTTGGTAGCCGCCAAAGGATTGCGCCAGAAACGCCGCGCGGGCCAGCAGATAGACATAAGGATACAGGACCAGGGTCAACATAGCGGCGGCGCCCGGCAGGCTGCGGATCTCGGGGAACCAATAGTCGCGCGGGCCCCAGCCGGTGAGCGCCCGCAGCCAAGTTTGCACCGCACCAGGATGGTCCAGCAGATCGGTATAGGCATAGGCCAGCACATAGGCCGGAAACGCCAACGGCAGTGCCAAAAGTACCTCGAACACTCGCACGCCCGGGAAGCGGCAGGTTGTGACCAGCCAAGCGGTTGAGGTGCCGATGACAAAGGTGCCCAGGCTCACCATTGCCACCAATTGGACCGTTGTCGCGGTGTAGCGGGGCAGCACGGTTTGCGCCAGGCTCTCCCAACCCGCCCCCGTGCCGGTCGCAGCGGCCAGCATCACGGCCGCTATTGGTAGCAGGCACAGGATGGCTGCGATCCAGGCAATCAGGCGCATCACGCGTTCGCTCATCAAACTCCCTTTCGGGGTGTTCCACCACCGTGACCCCGCTATATCAAAGGTGGGTATACAGGACAGGAGCTGCGGGATGAAACGGCTGATATGGGTTTTTGTGGCGCTGGTCATCACAGGGGCCGCGCAGGCGCAGGACCGCCAGGCGACCGCATCCGGCACGGTTGAGGTCACGCGCATGGTCGGCGATCTGTCCGAGCCTTGGGCGCTGGCTTTTGTGCCAGGTGGCGGGGTGTTGATTACCGAGCGCGACGGACGCTTGTGGCACATCACCGGGTCCGAGCGGATCGCCGTTGCTGGCGTGCCGCAGGTGGTGCAACAGGGGCAGGGCGGTCTGTTGGACGTGGTGGTGGCCCGAGATTTCCCGCAGACGCGGGCGGTTTTCTTGAGTTTCTCGAAGCCTGCACGGCGCGGCGCAAAAACAGCGCTGGTTGCCGCACGCCTATCGGAGGATGGGCGCGCTTTGCAGGATGTAAAAACCCTGTTCGAAATGTCGACCGCCAGTGGCAAGGGCCAACATTTTGGCAGCCGCATCGTCGAAGCGCCGGATGGCACATTGTTTCTGACCATCGGTGATCGGGGCGCGCGCGGCGAGGCGCAGAACCTCGAAGTGCACAACGGTAAGGTGATCCGGATCAATCGCGATGGATCGGTGCCGGCGGATAATCCCTTTGTGGACGGGGGTGGGTTGCCCGAGATTTGGTCCCTGGGTCACCGCAACCCCCAAGGCGCGGCCCTGGATGCCGAGGGGCGGCTTTGGACCGTGGCGCATGGCGCACGGGGTGGCGACGAAGTGAATACGCCCGAGGCGGGCCGGAACTATGGCTGGCCGGTGATTTCCTATGGTGTGCATTACTCGGGCCAGCCGATCGGCGAGGGGGTTGCGCGGGAAGGGCTTGAACAGCCACGCCACTATTGGGATCCGTCGATCGCACCCTCGGGCATGATGATCTATTCAGGTCGGCTGTTTCCCGACTGGGCGGGGGATATTTTTGTCGGCTCGTTGAAATTCGACATGATCTCGCGGCTTGAGCGGGATGGGCTGGCGGTTTCGGAAGCCGAGCGGCTGTTTGAGGGGCGTTACTACCGGATCAGGGACATTCGCGAAGCACCCGACGGCAGCATTTGGTTCCTGTCGGTGGGCGATGGGGCCGCGTATCGTATCACGCCCGGCTGAGCAGATAGCAGGGGTGCTCACGCCCAGGGGCAGCGGATCAGAGATCCGCAACCCCCGGTTGGGCGTGGCCCGCTGGCCGGGGGCCAGCGGGTCCGGCGCGTGGTGGGAATTGTACGATCTCTTTTGGACAGCAATTGAGGGGTGTGTTGGCCGTTTGGCGGGACGGTCAGCGGGGGGCGAGGCGGATGGCGCCGTCCAGACGGATCGTGCTGCCATTGAGCATATCGTTTTCCAGGATATGCCGGACCATGGAAGCGAACTCGCCTGGATCACCCAGCCGGGCCGGGAAGGGTACGGCGGCGCCCAGGCTGTCTTGTGCCTCCTGCGGCAGCCCTTCCATCATTGGCGTCTTGAACAGGCCAGGCGCCAGGGTGTTTACGCGAATGCCGGATTTCGCCAGATCGCGGGCCATCGGCAGGGTCATCGCCGTGACCGCCCCTTTGGAGGCGCCATAGGCAATCTGGCCGATCTGACCCTCAAAAGCGGCGACCGAGGCGGTCATGACAATCGCGCCGCGGGTGCCATCGCTGTCCAGCGGCGGCAGCGCGGCCATTTGGGCGGCGGATTGGGCGGCCACATGAAAAGTGCCCATCAGGTTGATCTGCACGGTGCGTTCGAACATTGCCGCATCGTGCGGGGCCCCGTCGCGGCTTACGGTCCGGGCACCGGGCGCGACACCGGCGCAGCAAATGCAAATTCGTGGCGCTTGGCCCTTCAGGGCGGCGGCGACTTGATCGCCGTCGGTTACATCCGTCTGGATGAAGGTGCCGCCAATCTCGGTCGCCAGCGCCTCACCTGCTTCGACATTCAAGTCCAACAGCAGCACAGGCGCGCCCGAGGCCGCCAGATTGCGCGCGGTGGCCGCGCCCAGGCCGGAGGCGCCGCCAGTAATAACGGCAGGTGTATCCGCGCCGATCTTCATGATGTTTTCCTTTCTGCAATAGGGCCGCCTGCGGCTTTCCAGCCGCTGAAACCGTCTGTGATATGGCTGACACCCGCGAGCCCCATGTCTTGTGCCGCCTGCGCGCTGAGCGCCGAACGCCAGCCCGAGGCGCAGTAAAATACGAAGCGCTTGCCGCTTTGAAACTGCGGTTTGGCATAGGGGCTTTCAGGATCGATCCAGAACTCAAGCATGCCGCGCGGGCAGTGAAAGGCGCTGGGGATCAAGCCGTCGCGCTCCAACTCGCGCACATCGCGCAGATCAACGAACAGAACGCCCGGGTCGTCGAGCTTATCCAGCATCCGCGCGGCGGGTGCATGGGCGACCGTTGTATTCGCCGCGGCGACCATATCCTTGACCGATTTCATCCCTCGACCCTTTCCAATGCAATCGCCGTGCCCTCGCCGCCGCCGATGCAAATGGCGGCGATGCCGCGTGTGGCGCCCCGCGCCTCCATCGCGTGCAGCAGCGTGACCATGATCCGCGCGCCCGAGGCGCCGATGGGGTGGCCCAGGGCGCAGGCGCCGCCGTTGACGTTCAGCTTGTCGCGGGGCACGCCCATTTCATGCATGAATGCCATGGGCACGACGGCGAAAGCCTCGTTCACCTCCCACAAGTCCACTTCGTCCACCGTCCACCCCAGCCGGTCCAGCAGCTTGCGCGCGGCGGGTACCGGGGCTGTGGTGAACCAGCCGGGTGCCTGGGCGTGGCTGGCATGGCCCATGATCCGGGCGCGGACCGGCAGGCCGTGCGCCTGGACCACGGTTTCGCGCGTCATCACCAGCGCGGCAGCACCGTCCGAAATCGAGCTGCTGTTGGCGGCGGTGACCGTGCCGCTCTGGCGGAAAGCGGGCTTGAGGTGCGGTATCTTTTCGGGCCGGGCGGTTTTGGGCTGTTCGTCTTCAGCCACGGTAATCTTGCCTTTGCGCGTTGTGACCTCGACCGGGGCGATCTCGACCGCAAAGGCGCCGTTGTTACCCGCCGCCAACGCGGCGGAGAGCGAGCCGAGGGCGTATTCATCCTGTGCTGCGCGGGTGAACTGAAACTTCTCGGCACAATCCTCGGCGAATGTGCCCATCAGGCGCCCTTTGTCATAGGCATCTTCGAGCCCATCCAGGAACATGTGATCGACGGCAGCACTGTGCCCCAGGCGCGCGCCGCCGCGCATGCCGGGCAGCAAATAGGGGGCGTTGGTCATGCTTTCCATGCCGCCCGCGACCACGATATCGCCGTTGCCCAAGGCCAGTTGGTCATGCGCCATCATCGCCGCTTTCATGCCCGAGCCGCACATCTTGTTCAGCGTGGTCGCGGGCACACCCTCGCCCAGACCGGCCACAAAGCCCGCCTGGCGCGCGGGCGCTTGGCCTTGCCCCGCCGGCAGCACGCAGCCCATCAGCAACTCGTCCACCGCGCCGGCCTCGACGCCCGCGCCGCTGAGCGCGGCCGCGATGGCTGTCCCGCCCAGTTCAGCGGCGGTGGCCCCGGCAAGCGCACCTTGAAAGCCCCCCATCGGCGTGCGCGCGGCACCGGTGATGACGATTGGATCGGACATAGCCCCCTCCTGCAACTTTGGCCCAAACCCTACTGCGGTTTTGGGCAGAGACAACCTACAATCTTTCAGTCGGAAACGCGCCGCCCGATGGGAATGATTTCGCGCGCGGTTGTCGTGAAGGTGCCACCGTGCCAGTCGCCCAGCCAGCGATCTACGGTCAGCCCTGCGGCCTGGATCTGGGTCGCCACCTGATCCTTGGATGGATAGGCGATTTGCGCCCCAGCGCTGTGCACCTGCCCGGTGGAGATAACCTGGAAGTGATTTTGATAGTTCAGAACGCTGGTGGTCGGGTCAAATTGCGAGGTGTTCCACGTTAGAACTTGGCCCAAGTCAGGGTGATTGAGCATGCGCTGCGATGCTTGAGCCGAGCGCTCTTTAGGTGCCGGAAAATCTGGTTTGCGGGTGTCGAATATGAACCGCCCGCCAGGGGCCAAATGGGCAGCGATCGTGCGCAGCACCGCCGATCGGTCCTGGGGCGTGAGGAAGACCTGGAACACGTGACCCGTCAGCACGACCAGATCGAAGCGCTCGCCCAGTCGCACATCCCGCGCATCGGCTTGGACCCACCGTATGGCCCCGCCGTTTGGGCGCTTGCGGGCAACGTTCAGCATCGCTGCCGCCGGATCCACGCCGGTCACCGTGCATCGTGCCGACATCTCGGCTGCCAGCGTGCCAGTCCCGCAGCCCAGATCCAAAACGGTGCGGGCAGGCTGGGGCCCCTCGGCCGCGAGGGCCAAGCACATGTCATAGTCGTCCCGGGCGCTGTTGGCGGCATCGTAAAACTGCACCAGGGCCGGGTCGTTGTAGATCGGATCGCGCGCAGCCACCTATACCGGCACCATCTGCGCACCACGCTCGCGGTACGGCGTGGTGCCGAAATGCGACCGGTAGCACTTCGAGAAATGCGAGGGCGAGGCGAATCCGCAGGCCAGTGCCACGTTGATCACGCTCATATCGGTTTGGATCAGCAGGTTGCGCGCGCGGCCCAGACGCAACTCCATATAATATCGCTTGGGGCTGCGGTTCAGGTAGCGACGGAACAACCGCTCAAGCTGACGGGTCGACATGCCCACATCCTTGGCCAGGATCGACGGGCTGATCGGTTCCTCGATGTTTTCTTCCATCATATGGATCACAGTGGCCAGTTTGGGATGTCGCACACCGATGCGCGTCGGTATCGACAGGCGCTGCTCGTCCTTTTCGGACCGGATCGACGTGTGGATCATCTGATCCGCGACCTCGTTCGCCAGTTGCGGACCGTGCGCCTCGGCAATGAGCTTGAGCATCAAATCGCTGGGCGTCGTCCCGCCCGATGACGTGATCCGATTGCCATCCTGGACAAACACCTGCTGGGTCAGTTCGACCTCGGGGAAGTCTTCGGCGAAACTGTCGCGGTTGTCCCAATGGATCGTCGCCCGTTTCCCGTCCAGCAACCCGGCGGTTGCCAGCACTTGCGCCCCGGTGCACACGGACCCCATGGTCATGCCTTTCCGGCTTTCGCGGCGCAGCCATGTGAGGATCGGCTTGGTGATCGCCTGTTTGATATCACGGCCGCCCACCACAATAACCGTGGTGTCACGGGTCAGTTCCTCCAGCCCCATATCGGGGCGGATATCCAGCCCGCTGGAACTGACCACGGACTGCCCGCCCTCGGCCACGATACACCATTCATAAAGCGCGGATTCCGAGATCCAGTTGGCAAGGCGCAGCGGCTCCAACGCGCTGGAAAACGCCAGCAGGGTAAAATTGTTGACCAGCAAGAAGGCGAACTTGCGCGGCCGTGTTTCACCGTCTGTCACCATCAGCCCTCCGGCCCCTAAACCGGCCATATCTACAGGCGTAACGTTGCGTCGGGTCAACCCCAAAATTTCGCGAGGTTCAGAAATCCGCCACGCGACACGCCAGGCCGCTGGCCAAGGACCCGGCCTTTGCCTATAAGGCTTGCCGACACATCCGCCGCGCTGAGAGGGAGCGAGACACATGACAGCCGCATGGACGAAATCCGCCTGGCGTTCCAAGGACCGGATCCAGATGCCGGACTATACCGATCCCGCCGCCCTAAAAGCGGTCGAGGCGCGGTTGTCCAGCTATCCCCCGCTTGTCTTCGCGGGCGAGGCGCGGCAACTGCGGGCGCATCTGGCCGAGGTGGCCGAGGGGCGCGCTTTTCTGCTGCAGGGGGGCGACTGCGCGGAGAGCTTTGAGGAGTTCAGCGCCGATCTGATCCGCGACACCTATAAAGTGATGCTGCAAATGGCCGTTGTGCTGACGTTCGGCGCCAAATTGCCGGTGGTCAAAATCGGCCGGATGGCAGGCCAGTTCGCCAAACCCCGCTCGGCCGCGACCGAGGTGAAGGATGGCGTGGAACTGCCCAGCTATCGCGGCGATATCATCAACGACATCGGGTTCACCGCCGAAAGCCGCATTCCAAACCCTGAGCGTATGTTGCAAGCCTATACTCAGGCGGCGGCCTCGCTGAACCTGCTCAGGGCGTTCAGCCAGGGTGGTTTCGCGGACATCAACCATGTACATGCCTGGACTCTTGGGTTTACCCAGGACACGCCGGGGTACGAGAACTACCACAAATTGGCCAACCGCATTTCCGAGAGTTTGCAGTTCATGCAGGCCGCAGGCGTTACGGGCGAGACGGCGGATGCGCTGCACCGGGTCGATTTTTACACCAGTCACGAGGCGCTGCTGCTTGAGTATGAAGAGGCGCTGTGCCGCATCGACAGCACCACCGGGCTGCCGGTCGCGGGCTCGGGTCATATGATTTGGATCGGGGATCGCACGCGGCAGCCGGACGGTGCGCATGTCGAGTTCTGCCGCGGCGTGCAAAACCCGATCGGCTTGAAATGCGGTCCCTCTCTCAGCGAAAGCGATCTTTTGCACCTGATCGACACTCTGAACCCGGATAACGCCGCTGGCCGCCTGACCCTGATCGCACGCTTTGGTGCGGGCAACGTGGGGGAACATCTGCCGCGCCTGATCCGCGCGGTCGAGCGCGAGGGGCGCAAGGTTGTTTGGTCCTGCGATCCGATGCATGGCAATACGATCAAATCGGATTCGGGTTACAAAACCCGCCCGTTCGAGCGCGTGCTGCGCGAGGTTCGCGAGTTCTTTGCGATCCATGCCGCCGAAGGTACGCACCCGGGCGGCGTGCATTTCGAGATGACAGGCAAAGACGTGACCGAATGCACGGGCGGCGTGCGGGATGTGACGGATGAAAACCTGGCGGATCGCTATCACACCGCCTGCGATCCGCGCCTCAATGCATCGCAATCGCTGGAGTTGGCTTTCTTAGTGTCCGAAGAATTGCATCAACGCCGCGAAGCCCAACGCGCGGCGGGGTAGAATTTGCCGGGCCAAGTACTGCACGGCGACGACTACGTTGCCGTGCTGACCTCCTCGGGGATTGTCGAGGATGGGTTTGTCGAAGCCGTTGCGGGGCAGCTTTCGGCTGACCCAAGCAAGGTGCTTAGACACTCGCCTTTCGCTGTCGAGATTGCCTTCGAAGCCCCGTCAAAACTAAACCTGCGCGATCGTTTTGACGCGCCGGTGGACATCAATATCCTCGCTGCCCAGAACCGCCGGAAGTCCATTCTGATTGCCGACATGGACAGCACAATGATCCCCGTAGAGTGCATTGACGAGTTGGCGGACTTTGCCGGGGTCAAACCCCAGGTTGCGGCCATAACCGAGGCCGCCATGCGTGGTGAATTGGACTTCGAGCAAGCCATCGATGCCCGTGTGGCCCTTCTCAAAGACCTGCCGGAAACCGCGCTGCAAGAGTGCTATGATCAGCGAGTTGCTTTAAATCCGGGTGCGCGCAGCTTGGTCCAAACGATGAACGCCACGGATGCTCGCACTGCCCTGGTCTCGGGCGGGTTCACTTTCTTTACGGAGCGCGTGGCTCAGGCCGCAGGTTTTCACAGCCACCAAGCAAACGTTCTGCATATTTCGAAAGGCAGGCTGACGGGCACGGTCCAAAAGCCGGTCATTGGCCAACAAGCAAAAGCCAAGGCCTTAGAAGCGCTTTGCGCCGAACGAAACACAGATGCATCGCAAGTCATCGCGATTGGGGACGGCGCCAATGATCTGGCGATGATCCGTGCAGCGGGCCTGGGTGTTGCATATCGTGCGAAGCCCGCATTGCGGGCCGAGGCGGATGCGATCCTTGACCATTCGGACCTGAGCGCTGTGCTGGCGCTGCTGGGCGAGCCGGTTCAAGCTGCATAGGCGCGCGGTGATCGTACCACCAGGGATTTCCGCGAGAAAGCCTATTCCCCAGAGACAACCCGTAAATGTCCGCGACGGGGGGCCGAGGCGGCCGCATCGGGATTGTTCACCACGGCTTTTAAAGCGGATTGGGCCGATGGTGTGTACCCTGCGGTACCCTCGGAAAATCCGGGCATCTCGCTCATGCCGACATCGGGCACGCTGGGTTGGATGACGGTTTTGCGGTGGCCCAGGACCGAGAAATTCACCGGTGCGCGTACCTCTACACCGTCGGTCACCACACAGCCTAGGATCCGCGTCACTTCGCCAAAATCGCTGCGCAGCGGCAGCAGCAGCATTTGTGCGGGCACGCTGCCACCCGCCGCATCGCCTGCTATCAAATCCAGCTCCATCACGGCGGGGCCGGTCAATACAGCCATCAGATGTTCGCTGAACCCGTCGCGGTGATCTGCTGCGATAAACGCCTCGGGCGGCATGCCACGGACCTCCATCCCCATCATTTCGCACAAAGCCATGCCCGCCAACCGTACACGGATCTGCGAAGGGCCGAGTTGTTCGAGGATGAACATATGTTCAAGCACGTCTTCGAACTTGCGTGGATCCAGCTCAGCCCGATAAGGTGCGCTGCGACCATTGCGCAAGCTGTCCCAATAGGCCCGCAGTCTGGTCAGAGCATCTGTGTTCATTTTGACCTCCCAACAGCCGCGAGGGGCGCTGCGCCTGATTTGTATCTTTCGAGATAGAAGTTAGTTCAATTTTAGATATTTGTCGCGCGTTTTGATAACAATTGATTAACAATGTGACAGAAGAACAGAATTGTGAAAGCGAGTGTTTATTGTGCCTTTGAAATCAATGACCGGATTTGCCGTGATTCCTGGCCAAGCCGAAGGGTTGGAATGGCAGTGGGAGGCACGCAGCGTGAACAGCCGTGGGCTTGATGTACGATTACGTCTGCCCGACGGTTTGGAGGCGCTTGAAACGCAGGTTCGCAAAGCGGCACAAGCCGAACTGACACGCGGCTCAGTGCAAGTGTCGCTGCGGCTCGCACTGGACCAAGCGGGCGGCGGGTTGGCGTTAAATACGGCGGCGTTGGAGACCGTTTTGTCGCTGGTGGCACAAGCAGCCGACGCGGCGCGATCAGCGGGCGTGCCGACGGCCCCCATGACCCTGGGCGACATTCTGTCCTTGCGTGGGGTTTTGGACAGCACGCGCACCCCCGATCAAGCTGCCGCGGCCGCCTCTCGGATCGCCGAGGATATCCCCAAGCTTTTTGCGGCCCTCGCCGAGGCGCGCGCCGCGGAGGGGGTCGAATTGAGCGGCATTCTGACCCGCCAAATCGATCAGATCGCGGAATTGACATCCGCTGCGGCGGATACCGCCGAAACCCGGGCAGCCCGTCAAGGCGATACATTGCGCACGCGCGTACAAGCGATTGTCGGGGCCCAAGATGGCATCGAGCCTGGGCGACTTGAACAAGAGCTGGCGTTGATCGCCGTCAAATCGGATGTCACCGAAGAGTTGGACCGCCTGACCACGCATGTCGCGGCTGCGCGCACCTTGCTGGCGATGGAAGAGGCCGTTGGCCGTCGTTTGGATTTCCTGATGCAAGAGTTCAACCGCGAGGCCAATACCCTGTGCTCGAAAGCCCAAGACAGCGCTCTGACCGCGATAGGGCTTGATCTGAAGGTCGTGATTGATCAGATGCGCGAACAATGCGCCAATGTTGAATAGGGCCCCGATCCCAGAATGTCCGTGACACCCACCGCACCGCCACCGCCCGCTGACCGTCGTGGGCTGTTGATCATTTTATCCTCGCCGTCAGGCGCGGGGAAGTCGACCCTGTCGCGACGATTGCGGGCCTGGGATGACAGTATTCGGTTTTCAATCTCGGCCACGACCCGTCCGCCGCGCCCCGGCGAGGCGGACGGCGTCGATTATCACTTTGTGACCCGTGCCGCATTTGAGGGCCAGGTCGCGATGGGCGACATGTTGGAACATGCCGAGGTTTTTGGAAATCTCTATGGTTCACCACGCGCGCCGGTCGAGACCGCGATCGATAGTGGCTGCGATATTCTGTTCGATGTTGACTGGCAGGGCGGCCAGCAGATCAAGGAGAGCCCGCTGAGCGCGCAGGTGGTGTCGATCTTTTTGCTGCCCCCTTCGATGGCCGAGCTTGAGGCGCGCCTGCGTGCGCGTGGACAAGACAGCGATGCGGTCATTCGCGACCGGATGCGCAAAAGCCGGGACGAGATCAGCCATTGGGCGGAATACGACTATGTTTTGGTGAACGATGACTTGGAGGCCTGCGAGGCGCGTCTGCGTAGCATTTTGTCCGCCGAACGCCTTCGCCGCCTGCGTCAGCCGTATCTGGCGGGCCATGTGCAACGTCTGAACGTAGAGTTCGAGGATAGGGCTCTGACATGACGCAACTGCACGACTTGGACGGTGTCGCGCCGCATTTGCCCGAAGATGGTGATTGCTGGGTGGCGCCGGGGGCCCATCTGATCGGCAATGTGGTGCTGCTTGCGGGGGCTTCGATCTGGTTTAACGCGGTGCTGCGCGGCGATAACGAACGGATTACCTTGGGCGCTGGCTCGAATGTGCAGGATGGCTGCGTGCTGCACACGGATCCGGGGTTTCCGATGGTGATCGGCACAAATTGCACGGTGGGGCATAGGGCGATTTTGCACGGTTGCGAGATTGGGGATGGGGCGCTGATCGGGATGGGGGCCACCGTTTTGAACGGGGCCGTGATTGGCCCGGGCGCGCTGATCGGCGCGGGGGCGCTTGTGACCGAGGGCAAAGAGATCCCGGCAGGCGCATTGGTGATGGGCGCGCCCGGCAAGGTCGTGCGGCAGTTGGACGAAGCGGCCCAAGCCGCACTGGTCGGGACGGCGAAGGGATACCAATCCAATATGCGGCGCTTTCGAAACGGGCTGAGCCCCGCCATGCTGCGCGCTTAACGGGCGTCCCAAACATTTGTCGAAAGGAGCGCCCGCCAAGGGCGGGCGCGAGTTTTCCCTCCCCAAACCCGGCTTACGCCGGGTCCGGGGCCGCCGCCCGTTGGCGGATCTTTGTCATCAGAAGACCAGGCATCACGGCCCTTGGTGGGCGGGTTCGGATATTTTGGGGCAGTAGATAAAGGGCGGCTGCTTCAATGGATCAAGCCTGAGACTGTGATTGTCAGGTGCTTGTCGCCGATGTCCCGGTTCAGTCGGGCGCCGGTGTTTTGAAGCATTTGCCCCAACAGCAAAAACTGAACCTCGGCCGGGGCAATGTCGACGCGGGTTGCCGCGCGGTCCACGATTGACCAAAGTGCACTGACGTCTTTGACGCGCGAAGTCTCGGTGTGGAGGTGGAAACCGGCGGCTTGGATTTTAACATGTGTTACACCGCCCATAGGCAGGCATCGTTCTTGGCACAGCAATGCTAACAGAAGCGCTTTGGCGGTGATACGCGGCAGCGATGCGGCCTGGAGCCCGATGGTGACCGAGCTGCGCCCGTGAAACAGCGCCTCAACCGCCGCGGTCACTTCGGCGGCGGGCAGGCTCGCGTCTTTGGCGGCGGCGCCAAAGGCGATCCGAAAGCAGCGCAACCGATCGGTCGCGGAGGCAACGCTGTCGCCGATCAGGCCCAACTCGGGCGAGACGCCGGCGCCGGTCCCTGAAAGCAATTCGACACCATTGCTGATGGCGCCGATGGGGCTTATCAAATCATGGCAAATGCGAGAACTGACAAGCGCGGTTATATCGTGATCGGTCATGGCATCCCCGTAGAGAAAAAGGTGGTCATTTGAACGTGTTTCTTGAACCCGGCGCGCTGGTCGAGCACCCTGATCGAAAAGACTGGGGGATCGGCCAGGTGCAGTCGGTCATTGGCGATCGCATCACGGTGAATTTCGAACATATGGGTAAAGTCGCCATTGATGGGTCTCAGGTGATCCTTGCGCCCGCAATCCTCCCCCGGCGCGACTGATTGCATCTAATGTGACACAACCTTAAGGGGAGGTTAACTTCTGGGACGCGCGCTGTCCAGTCGGCCCGTTCTTGCCACGCACCGCCAGACGTCTTAAGGGACTGCCATCGAAGAGAGGAACCGGGGGCAATGGATCTCGATACGACGCGTTTCGAAATCCGGCTTGCCCGGACAGAGGAAGAGGTGCAGGCCGCCCAGCGCCTGCGCTACCGCGTATTTGTTGAGGAAATGGGGGCCGCCGCCGGGGACTCGGATCACGCACGGCGTCTTGAGCAGGACCGTTTCGATCCCTATTTCGACCATTTGATCCTGATCGATCGCAAACGACAGGTAGAGGATCCATTGGACCGCGTGGTGGCGGTCTACCGCCTGTTGACGGGGGACAAGGCCGCGCTGAATGGT
The DNA here is from genome assembly GCA_938049225.1 of uncultured Paracoccaceae bacterium. Classification (GTDB taxonomy): domain Bacteria; phylum Pseudomonadota; class Alphaproteobacteria; order Rhodobacterales; family Rhodobacteraceae; genus Halovulum. The sequence goes on along the minus strand of CALICM010000061.1, from coordinate 4,855 downwards.
GGGTTTTATAGCGCCAGCGAATATGATCTGTCGTTGATCGAGGCTTTGGGCGACAGCACAGTCGAATTGGGCCGCTCCTGCGTTTTGGCGGAGTATCGGCGCACGATTGCAATGCATCTGATGTGGAACGCGCTGGCAGGCTATGTGGTCGAGCGGGATATTCAGGTCGTCTTTGGCGTCGCCTCGTTCCACGGCACCGACCCCAAGGTGATCGCGCCGGCGCTGAGCTATCTGCACCACAAGCATCTGGCCCCGCCCGAATTGCGGATGCGTGCCCGGTCTGAGCGTTTCGTGCCGATGGATGCTTTGGCCCCCGAGCAAATTGACCGGCGGGTGGCTGTTGAGCAAATTCCCAACCTGATCAAAGCCTATTTACGCGTTGGCGGCCATGTGGGCGAGGGGGCTTGGGTCGATTACGATTTCAATACCATCGACGTCTGTCTGGTCATCCGTACCAAGCAAATGGCCCAAAAATACAAGAAATACTATATGCGCGGCAGCCCGCCCCTATGAGCCTGAGGTGGAACGAGGCCGATCCCCCCCAGGTGCGCAAGCCGACCGGTTTTGAGATCGCGCGGATGTTGTTGCGCGGCAGCGTGCTGGTTTTTTGCACGTATTTTGGGATCATTTTTGTTTTGTTCTTTAACCTCGTCGAACGTGTGCTGCCCCTGGGGATCGCGCATCGGATTATCTGTTTGTGGGGGGCGATTTGTCTGTGGCTTTGTGGGTTGCGGTTACGACGCCATGGGCACCCCATGACACATGATGGAATTGTGGTGGCGAACCACACCGGTTGGATCGACATTTTTACCTTGCTGCGGGCTGACCGGCTGTACTTCGTGTCTAAGGTCGAGGTGTCGGGCTGGCCGATCGTGGGGATTCTATCGCGCCAGATCGGGACGATGTATATCGAGCGCAATCGCGCCCATGCCAAGCGGCAGGAGGCAGCGCTGCGGGACCGGCTGATCCGGGGCGAACGTTTGTGTTTCTTTCCAGAGGGAACCTCGACCGATGGGCGACGCGTGCTGGGCTTTCGCAGCTCGCTGTTTTCAGCCGTCATGTCGGCGGATTTACCGCGCGAGATGTGGGTCCAGCCGGTGAGTGTGATCTATCACCCGCCAGCAGGGCTGCCAGTGGACTTTTACGGCTGGTGGGGAACGATGCCGCTGGGCGGGCATGTGCGCAATGTGCTGGCGCTGTCGGCGGGTGGGGCGGTCGATGTCATTCACCATCCACCGCTGCACCCTGCTGATTTTGCGGATCGCAAAGCGCTGGCGGCGGCCAGTGAGGCGGCTGTGCGCGACGGCGTGGAACGCTCGTTAGCTGGTGAGCGCTTGGTCTTGGATCAGCGCTGAAAGTCGCGCGATGGCGGCGACCGGCCCATCCTCGGCGCGCCAAACCTCGTCCGAGAGGCAGATGAAATCAGCGTTCGCCGCGATGCTGGGCAAAAGGGAGGGGGTAAGCCCCCCTTCGGCCACCACCGGTAATTCGATCATCTCGGACCACCAGGCGAAAAGCGCGGGGTCGACGGTTTCGCCGTCCCCCAGCAAGCTGCGCACGCTCACGGGGCCAAAGCTGACGTAGTCCGCGCCGGCCTCGCCCGCGGTCAGGCCATCGTGGCGGGAGGTGCCGCAGAACGCCCCGACGATGGCATCGCTTCCAAGGGCTTTGCGCACCTCGCGGATGCGGCGCGCCCCGTCGGTCAGATGCGCACCGTCCAGGCCAATACGCTGTACCAGACGATAGTGGTCGTCGATGACAACGGGGATGTCGTGGGCATGGCTGAGCTCGCGCAGGATATCGCCCGCGCGGGCCAGGTCATCCTCGTCGCGGGTCGCGAGTGACAGGCGCAGGCACGCGATGTCGGCTGTGTCGTAGATTGCGGCCAACTGATCGCGAAACTCGGACAGGTCGAACTGCGGTGGGGTGGCCAGATAGAGTTTGCTGGGGGCACGGTCTGGCTGGGACATCGAGCGGCCTTGAGTTGCTTGCGGTCGCTGTTTCTTAGACCTGGCGAGGGGTGAGGTCCAGCGTTGTACCTTTTAAAAAAATGTGCCCCCGCAAGGGCGGGGGCAGGTCTTTCCCCCCATGCCCAGCTAGCGCCGGTCATGGGGCCCGCCGCCGGTTGGGACGCCGGTGCATTGCGTCGAGGTGCGCGCGCGTTTTATGTTTAGAAATGGATATTTTGGGACAGAAGAGGGGGCCGGAATGGAGAACGACGTGGAGCCGGGGATCGGGCACAATAGGGGGCCGCAACGCGATTCCGGTTGGTCGTGGCGGCGGCATCGCTGGGTTCGGGCCCGGGCTGATCTGGTTGGGGCACGTTTGCCCATTGAGGTGTTGCGCGGGCGGGTGAAGCGGGCACGGGAGTTGGGGTTGGCTTACCCCGCTTATGCATCCGTTTTGCTGGGCAGCGGGCGGGATATTTTGGGGTTCCTCTACACTTGTGATGCCCTGGGCTTGCGGCTGCGGCGGCGTTTGGAGATGCCGGCGCCAGTGCGGGATGCCTTGGCTGCCCTCGTGCGCTGTGATCGGTTGGTGGTGGCGCCCGAGGCTGAGGAACCCGATGCGTTTCGTATGGAATTGCAGGAGGTTTCGGGCCTGGCTTTTGCTGCCGCGACCCATGCACCGCGTCCGCACCACAGTTGGGCCGAAGCGCGTGAAGCCCTGCGCGAGGTGTTGAACCCGATCAAGCTGCCACCGGGGGCACTGGTGCTGGTGGGGACCACCCCAGCTGAGGCGGCTTGGGCCGAGGCGACGAATATGGCGCGGTTTTTGCCGCCCGAGGCTTGCTTGCACCCGGGTTAGGCGCCTGGCGCCCATCCCGGTCGGGCCATCTCGAAATGCTGGAATTGAAAGCCGGGGGCGACCGTGCAGCTTACCAGCGTCCAGTCGCCCATGCTTTGGGCGGCCTGCCAATGGCCGGGCGGGACGATGTGTTGTGGCCTTTGGCCCGCGGCCAAATCAGCGCCCAAAACATGATCCTGTGGCGGGTCCGTATCGTCCGCGGTCATCGACAAGACCAAGGGTGCGCCTGCATGGAACAACCAGATCTCGGCGCTGTCGATGCGGTGCCAATGCGAGTGCTCGCCAGCTTTGAGAAGGTAGTAAATCGCCGTTCCCGCCGGACGGCCGGGCCCGGCAGCGGTCCAGCTTTGGCGGTACCAGCCCCCCTCGGGATGCGGCGCCAGATCCAGCGCCGCGATTACCTCGTCAGCGGTCACCGTTTTAGGATCGAGCGACCCGCGTAAAGCGCCGTCTCGCCCAGCATTTCCTCGATCCGGATCAATTGGTTATATTTTGCCAGCCGGTCCGACCGGGAGAGCGAGCCAGTCTTGATCTGCCCACAGTTCGTGGCCACGGCCAGATCAGCGATCGTTGCGTCCTCGGTCTCGCCCGAGCGGTGGCTCATCACGCAGGTGAATTGGGCGCGATGCGCCATGTCGACCGCCTCGAGCGTCTCGGTCAACGATCCGATTTGGTTCACCTTGACCAGCATCGAATTGGCGCTGCCTTTGGCGATACCATCGGCCAGCCGCGCTGAATTGGTGACGAACAGATCGTCGCCCACCAATTGGCAGCGATCACCGATCCGGTCTGTCAGCAGTTTCCACCCGTCCCAGTCATCCTCGGACATGCCGTCTTCGATCGAGATGATCGGGTACTGATCCACTAGAGCCGCCAAATAGTCGGCGTTCTCGTCAGAGGACAGCCGTTTGCCTTCGCCCTGCATGTCATAAACGCCGTTCCGATAGTATTCGGTGGCAGCGCAATCGAGCGCCAAATAGACATCCTCGCCGGGTTTATAGCCGGCCTTCTCGACCGCGCGCATGATGAAGTCCAGCGCATCGGTGGTCGAGCTTAAGGCGGGTGCGAAGCCGCCCTCGTCACCGATCCCGGTATTATGGCCTGCCGCTGACAGCTCTTTCTTCAGGGTGTGGAATACCTCGGACCCCATACGCACGGCCTCGGCCACCGAAGTGGCGGAGACGGGCATGATCATGAATTCCTGAATATCGATGGGGTTGTCCGCATGCTCGCCGCCATTGATGATGTTCATCATCGGCACCGGCAGCACCCGCGCGCCGGTGCCGCCGATATAGCGATAAAGCGGCTGCCCCAGGCTTTCGGCGGCGGCTTTGGCCACAGCCAGGCTAACACCCAGGATGGCATTCGCCCCGATCCGGCCCTTGTTGGCGGTACCATCCAGGGCAATCATTGTACGGTCAATCGCCACCTGCTCGGTCGCATCGTAGCCGACGACGGCATCTGCAATTTCCGAGTTGACCGCCCGCACTGCCTTCAGGACGCCCTTGCCCATATACCGCCCCTTGTCGCCATCGCGCAGCTCGACAGCCTCGTGCGCGCCGGTCGAGGCGCCCGAGGGGACCGCCGCCCGGCCAAAGGCGCCGTCCTCCAGCAAAACGTCCACCTCGACCGTCGGGTTGCCCCGGCTGTCCAGGATCTCGCGCGCGGTGATGTCGATGATAGTGCTCATGGAATAAGGATCCTTGGTGAAAGGGTCAGAGGGCCTGGGGCGGGTTGTAATGGCTGCGTCGCACAAGGGCAATTGGGTAGGCGATGGCCGTCACACCTCGCCCCTCCGGGCGCTATCGCGCTTCGCTAGGTGGTTTAATGAGTTATCTCTGATTGGGGTTGTTGGGGTCAGGTCTCTTTTCGAACTTTGCGCCACTGTTCCGTTGGGTCACTCGCTTCGTCTCGTGCACAACGCGCATCGCATCGCGCTTGACGGCCAATCCATGCGCAAAACGCGAACGCAAAAACTTGACGAGGACGCCCAAGACTGACACCAGAAACCTAAGCCTCGATGCTCCGCGCCAAGGGTGGGCGGATG
>CALICM010000060.1 GCA_938049225.1 uncultured Paracoccaceae bacterium | reverse complement strand
GGATCGCGAAGCCACTTGTGGAGCAGATTGGTGTTCATCGAATACCGCCGCGCCACCTGCGCAACCAATACGCCCGGTGCCCGCGTCTGGCCGCAAATCGAGCGCTTCTCGTCATCAGACCAAAACCGCTTCTTCAGACCCCTCTTGCCCGCCATGGTGTACCCCAAGATGTCCACTATCGAGGGTGGACACTATCAACTACTCCATCACGCCGTCAGAGCAGCGAAACCGGACGGATACGTTGTAGTGTACCCTCAACCGGATCAAAGCCTTCAAACAGCACCTTGCGCTTTATCTCTTGGGCTGCGGTATCTGCGCGGGCTTGCGCTGTCTCAAAATCACGGTGGCCGCCGCCCAGATCAGTCATCAGTGCGGCATTGGCCTCCAATGTGTCTTTGCCTGTCTTACCCAGATTGCGCGCGATCTGCCCGTCATCCTGATAGAACAGATACGGAATGATACCCGCGCTGCGATCTACAGCAAACATCTGCGCCAGCTCGCCGAAGCTGCCCATCCGGGCGGCTTCATCAATCGGGAAATTTACGGCAGGCGCGTCGGGCCGTGCTTTTTTGGCCGTGCGCACAGCAGAGATAAAGGCCCGCACCAGAGCGGCCAGCACATCCAGCAACTCATCGGGAATTATGAGCGACACAATGACCGGGCCTTGGCCATCTGCAATCACGTCCAGCGCGAAATCCGCGCCTTTGTCATCTACAAAGCAATCACGAAGTTTCGGCTCGGCCATGAAGGATAGAGCATTGCTCAACCCGCCCATCACGCTATCGAATATCTTGGGCGATCCTTTGTACATTCCCTTCATTTCCATGTAGGTGTTGCGCAAATCTGGAGAGCCAGCATCAGCAGCCAGTTCAGCCCATTCACTTGTCATTTTTTTTGTCTTTACAGCGCCGGTTTTTCTGCCACCTTATGTGGTAGGTGGACGGTACACCCCGTCCATCTATTGACATCCCCACAGCCCCTTGCGGGGGCAAGCTCCGCCAGAGGCCATAACTAGAGGGACCACGGGCATGAGCAGCATCGAACAAGATTTCCTGACCGAAGACATCCATCCTATTGATATCGTTGAGACATTGGCCGAGCACCACGAGTGGGATTTCGACCGTGTCGCCGATGACCAGATCGCCATGGCGATCGAGGCTTCGTGGCGGACCTATTCGTTGACACTGGCCTGGAGCGGGTATGACGAGTCGCTGCGGATGATCTGTGCCTTTGACATGGATCCACCCACGGATAGGTTGCCCGATCTTTACGCCACGATGGAGCGCGCGAACGACAAATGTTGGGCTGGCGCCTTCACACTATGGCCCGAGCAAAAACTGATGGCCTATCGCTATGGGTTGATCTTGTCGGGCGGTGCCAATGCCAGCCCTGAACAGATCACGGCGATGGTCGGCACGGCGGTGCGCAATTGCGAACGCTTCTTTCCGGCGTTCCAATTGGTTTGCTGGGGCGGTGAGACACCCGAAGTCGGGCTCGAGATCGCGATGACCGAGGCCTACGGGCGCGCTTGACAGGGCGCGCCGTGGGTCGCTAGCTGCATCCCCAAAGGCGGGGTGCAAGAATGGTGTTTGACGAGATCTCCCAAAAAGGGCTGGTGCTGCTGGGCTGCGGCAAGATGGGCTCGGCGATGCTGGAGGGATGGCTGGTTGCGGGTCTGACGCCAGGCGCGATCTATGTGGTCGATCCCCAACCCTCGGAACCTTTGCAGGCCTTGGTGGCCAAGGGGTTGCATTTAAACGCGCGCCTGCCGCCAGCCCCGGCAATGTGCCTGGTAGCGGTGAAACCGCAACTGATGGACACGGCTTTGCCTGCAGTTGCCGCGATGGGTGGCGGTGGGACGTTGATCTTGTCGATCGCGGCTGGGACCCCGATCGCGCGATTTGAGGCGGAGTTCGGTGTTGCGACACCGATTGTCCGCGCGATGCCCAACACCCCCGCTGCCATTGGGCGGGGCATCACGGCGCTGATTGGGAACAGGGCCGCGACCGAGGCGCATTTGGCGATGGCCGAGGCGGTGTTGGCGGCCATTGGCCAGACCGTGCGGCTGGAAAGCGAAGCACAAATCGATGCGGTGACGGGCCTGTCGGGATCGGGACCGGCTTATGTTTTTCATTTGATCGAGTGTTTGGCGGCCGCAGGCGAGGCCGAGGGGCTGCCTAACGCGCTCGCCATGAAACTGGCGGTGGCCACCGTGGCAGGCGCGGGTCAGTTGGCGGCGGAGAGTGGTGAGGCGGCGGCGCAGCTTCGGATCAATGTGACCAGCCCGAACGGAACGACCCAAGCGGGACTGGAGGTGCTGATGGATCCGAACGCCGGCCTGCCGCCGTTGATACGGCGGACCGTGGCGGCTGCCGCGGCGCGCAGCCGGGCCTTGGCACGCTGAGCGCATAAATTTTGCATAAAGTGCGAAGTTTCGCGTATGGTCCCGTCAAGATCGACTAAGGGGAGTGGGGTTATGTCGTTATTGGATATGCTAAAAGCCGCCCAGGGTGGCGGTGGTCTTGACGCTTTGGGGCAGTCTTTTGGACTGGACACTGGCACAACGCGGTCGCTGGCCGAGCAGTTTGCGCCCGCCATCTCGAGCGGGATGAAGCAGCGCGCCAAGCAGGATGGTGGCTTGGGCGCGGTTTTGGGCGCGCTGAAGGGCGACGATCGGGCGGCCTATTTCGACGACCCAAGTGCCGCCGCAGCCCCGGCCGCGCAAGCAAAGGGCGCGGAGTTTCTATCGCAAATTTTCGGCAGCCCAGAGGCGGTTCCCGAGATGGCGGCGGCTGCCGCCGAGAAAACCGGCGCGCCTGCGGATAAGGTGCAGCAGATGTTGCCGGCCCTGGCGGCCATGTTGCAAGGGGGACTGCAACAGCGCGCACCGGATGCCGAGATTTCAGCTGCGATGGGTGGATTGGGGACCTCGGGCGATAAAGCGGGCGCCGGATTGGGTGATTTGCTGGGCAGTTTGGGTGGCGGCGGCGGCGGCTTGATCAGCGGTTTGATGGGGGCCTTGAGCGGTGGTGGGACATCCGGCGGTGGCGGCCTGGGATCGCTGTTGCAGATGTTGGACGCGGATGGGGATGGTTCGCCTTTGGATGACATTGTGGGGCGATTTTTGAAGTAGCCCATGGTTTTGCCGCCGGACTATCGTGTCAAATGGAGCGCGCATGCGCGCGCAAGTCTATAAGCGCTGACGCGCGGTGGGTGCTTGCGGCCCGGTTGTGCTCAACGCGGTTGGATTTGCACGCTTTGGTGGATGGTTTCGGCGCCAGGGCGCACAAGGTGCAGCCGCTGAATGCGATCGGCATCCGTCGTGATTAACACCAGCCAATCAGGGTTTTGCGCATAGCCTGTTAGGGTTTCGCCTATGGGCAGCGGGATGGTGTCAGGCAGGCCTGTGGTTTGAGACGCGGGGCCAAGTCGCCAGATCATCAGGCCGACGATGATGATCATGCCAAAGGTCATCGTCAGCGTCAGCACTGTGACCAAACGACGGAGCAGACGGATCTGGGGTGGCTCTGGCGCGCCCTGGGCGGTATCGCTGTCTGCCATGAACGGTCCGATCCCCCCTTTGGTGCTGACACTGCCCGATGATGTGCCTGGCCGTCTTGATAAGGCATTGGTTGCGGCAGTGCCAGCGGATCTGGCGCTGAGCCGTTCGCGGCTGCAGGCCTTGATCGCGGAAGGGGCGGTGCGCCGCGGGGGGCAAGCTCTTTTGGACGCCAAGACACGGGTCCTGCCGGGGGAGGTTCTGACGCTGACCCTGCCGCCACCCGCGCCGGTGCAGGCGAAACCCGAGGATATCCCGCTGGACGTTTTGCATGAAGATGCGACGTTGGTCATTGTGAACAAACCGGTCGGGATGGTTGTGCACCCGGCACCCGGGGCGCCGTCCGGCACATTGGTCAATGCGCTGCTGCATCATTGCGGGGACAGCTTGGCGGGCATCGGCGGGGCAGGGCGGCCCGGGATTGTGCACCGGATCGACAAGGACACCTCGGGCCTGTTGGTGGTGGCCAAGACGGACCGGGCGCATCAGAGGTTGAGCGCGCAGTTCGCCGCGCATTCGGTGGACCGGCTCTATCAAGCATTGGTTTGGGGGCGGCCGGATCCGGGGGACCCGCGGTTGAATGGCCTGTCCGGCGTCTCGTTCGAACCAGAGGGGGTGCTGCGGATCGAGGCCCCTATTGGGCGCCACAAAGCGGATCGCAAGAAGATGGCGATCCGCCACGATGGCGGTCGTCGGGCGGTGACCCGGCTGACGGTCGTGCAAGGGCTGGGGCCGGGCGCAAATGGTGCGGCCCTGATGCAATGCCGTTTGGAGACGGGGCGCACCCATCAAATCCGCGTGCACGCGGCCCATGTCGGACATCCGCTGGTGGGCGATCCGGTTTATGGCACCAATCGCAAACCCCCTGGTTGGCTGTCTGATGCGGCGATGGATGCCTTGTCGACTTTGCCGGGCCAAGCCTTGCATGCGGGGGTTCTGGGTTTTGAGCACCCTGAAACAGGCGCTGCATTGCGATTCCAGACCGATCCTCCTGCAAGTTTCAACACATTGTTAAGGGCGCTCAGCGAAATTCCCGGGTAAGTGGCTGCACAGGCGGCTCTTGAACTGCCGGTAAGCAATGCTTACATCAGCTTCAACAAGACAGGGAATAGTGAATATATGGCCAGTTACACCAATCTTCCCGCGCCCTCGCCCGAGCAGGGGTTGAGCCGCTACATGCAAGAAATCCGTAAGTTCCCAATGTTGGAGCCGGATACCGAATATATGCTCGCCAAAGCCTGGGTTGATCACGAGGACACAGGTGCTGCGCATCAGCTTGTCACCAGCCACCTGCGCTTGGCGGCCAAAATCGCGATGGGCTATCGCGGCTATGGCTTGCCCACGGCCGAGGTTGTGTCCGAGGCCAATGTGGGCCTGATGCAGGCCGTGAAACGCTTTGACCCCGAAAAGGGTTTCCGCCTGGCAACCTATGCCATGTGGTGGATCCGCGCTTCGATCCAGGAGTATATCCTGCGATCCTGGTCGCTGGTCAAAATGGGGACCACGGCGGCGCAGAAGAAGCTGTTTTTCAACCTCCGCAAAGCCAAAACAAAAATCGGCGCGCTGGAGGAGGGCGATCTGCGCCCCGAAAACGTGGCCAAAATCGCGACCGAATTGAACGTGACCGAGGACGAGGTCATCAGCATGAACCGGCGTTTGTCCGGTGGCGATGCCTCGCTGAATGCACAGATCAAAACCGACGGCGAGGGCGCGGCCGAATGGCAGGACTGGCTTGAGGACGAGGATGCTGATCAGGCCACGGATTATGCTGAGCGGGATGAGTTGGAAAGCCGTCGCGCCCTGTTGGAACAAGCGATGGAAGGGTTGAACGAGCGCGAGCGTCATGTGCTGACGGAGCGGCGCTTGAAGGACAACCCCATGACGCTTGAGGATCTGAGCCAGGTCTACAATGTCAGCCGCGAGCGGATCCGGCAGATCGAAGTACGCGCGTTTGAAAAGCTGCAAGCGGCGATGCGCAAGCTTGCGGTTGAAACGGGTGTGGAGTTTGAATCGGCCTGAGACATGGCGATGGTGGTTTTGTGATCGCCAAAGGCTATGCCAACTTGGAATTGCTCGCTAGTGTTGGCGGTGGGCAATTTCCAAAGGGGGGCAGATGGAACCCATCAATTGGGGCATTTTGAGTGCTGCGAAAATCGCTGCCGAATGGGTCGCACCGGCGATCCACAGCGGCACAAACGGCCGGATCGCGGCCATCGCCAGTCGCACCCCGGGCAAAGCCGAGGCGCTGGCAGCGCCCTATGGCGATGTGCGGATCTTTGACGACTACGATACTATGCTGGCCGATCCTGGGATCGATGCTGTTTACATCCCGCTGCCTAATGGCGAACATGTTGCTTGGACCAAACGCACCCTGGCGGCTGGCAAGCATGTATTGTGCGAGAAACCCATCGCCCTGGCCGAAAACCAAATCGACGCGTTGATCCAAGCCCGCGACGCCAGCGGATGCCTGGCGGCCGAGGCCTTCATGGTCACGCATCACCCGCAATGGACCCGCGTGCGCGAGATGTTGGCCGAGGGTGCTATCGGCACGCTGGTGCATATCGATGGCGCGTTTTCGTTCTACAACGACGATCCCAACAACATTCGTAACATGGCGGATCTCGCCGGTGGCGCGCTGCGGGACATCGGTGTCTATCCTTGTGTGACCGCGCGCTTTGCAACGGGGGCGGAGCCCACTGACATCCGGGCCGAGATAGAGTGGGACAAAGGCATCGACAGCACCGCCCGGGTTTGGGCCGACTTCCCCGATTTCACGATGTCCTTCTATGTGTCGATGCGCATGGGCCTGCGCCAGCAAATGGTGTTTCATGGCACAAAGGGGTTCCTTACTGTTGAAACGCCCTTCAACGCCAAGCTTTACGGCGATGATGTTCTACATCTGGCCATCGGCAACACTGCCACGCGCGAACGCTTTCCCTTGGTCAATCACTACCAAGTGCAAGTCGATGCCTTTGCCGAGACGATCCGCACCGGCGCCCCCTTTGCCTGCCCGCTTGAGTTCTCAAAAGGCAATCAGCGGATGATCGATATGATCTATGCCGCTGCGGGCCCTGCGTAATCCATCCAACCGTCCCAATTGCTTTCAACCGCCTCTCAACCTCAAAGGTCCCCAGATGTTCGAAAAAAATGCTTTTACCTTCGACCCTGAAAAAATGATGGAGTTCTTTCGGCAAAACGATTTCACCAAGGCCTTCGGCGACATGAAGCTGCCTGGCATCGATGGTGATGCATTGATGGCGGCGCAAAAGAAGAACATGGACGCGCTGGTCGAAGCGAACAAGGCGGCGGCGGCGGGCTATCAAGATCTGTTCAAAAAGCAGATGGCGATCTTTGAAGAGACGCTGTCGCAAGCCCAGAGCCAGATGAAAGAGGCCGAGATGAAGTTGGATGCGAAGGTCGCGGCCACCCAGGCCGAATTCGCAAAGGCCGCCTTCGAGAAGGCGATTAAAAACATGAAAGAGCTGGCGGAAACCGCGCATAAGGCCAACAGCGAGGCCTATGACATTGTCTCGACCCGGGTGAAGGATTCGGTCGACGAACTCAAAGAGATGGCGACCAAAACCAAGGGTTAAACCGCACCGCGGCGTCGTTCGGTTTGACAGCGCTCGGAAATCCGCTACCCAGGCGAAAAACCTGGGGAGGGGTCGCTATGCCTGAAATAACCTTTGACGACTTTCTAAAGGCCGACATCCGCACTGGGCGCGTGACCCGTGCGGAACCCTTTCCAGAGGCGCGGAAACCGGCGATCAAGCTTTGGGTCGATTTCGGGCCCGAAATCGGCGAGCGCAAATCCTCGGCCCAGCTGACTGCGCACTATACGCCCAAGGCCCTGGTCGGGCGGATGGTGATGTGCGTGGTCAATTTCCCACCCCGCCAGATTGGCCCGGTCCGCTCGGAAGTGTTGATCCTGGGCGTCGCGGACGACGCCGGTGGCGTCGTGCTGATCGCTCCGGACCAGGACGTCGCCCCTGGCCAGCGGATGATGTGAGCGATGACAAAGCCGCGCATCATCGCTACCCGCAAACTGCCCCAGGCGGTCGAGGATCGCCTGAACAAGGGGTTCGATGTTCACCTGAACGCTGACGATACACCGCTGCCGACAGATGCCCTGCGCGATGCGCTACAATCGGCGGATGGTATCCTGGGGACGGTGACTGACCGGTTTGACGCCGCCCTTTTAGCCACCGAAAACCGCCGCGCGCAGATCATCGCCAACTTCGCGGTTGGGGTGAACAATATCGACTTGGACGCGGCCCGTGCCGCTGGCCTCGTTGTGACCAACACCCCGGGTGTGTTGACCGATGCGACCGCCGACATCGCCGTTACATTGATGCTGAATGTCACCCGCCGGACTTGGGAAAGCGAGCGGATGCTGCGCACCGGTACGTGGCCCGGCTTTGCGCCGACGCTTCTTCTGGGCATCGGCTTGCAGGGCAAGACGCTGGGCATCATCGGCATGGGCCGCATCGGTCAGGCGGTGGCACGCCGCTGTCACCACGGGTTCGGGATGGATGTCGTCTATTTCAACCGCTCGCCGGTGGCCGAGCCTGGCGTGCCCGCCACGGCGCTGGACAGTATCGAGGCGGTGATGCAATCCGCCGACATCGTCTCGCTACATCTGCCGGGCGGGGCTGCGAATGACAAGGTGATCTCGGCGGCGCGGATCGGGCTGATGAAGCCAACGGCCTATCTGATCAATACCGCGCGCGGCGATGTGGTGGACGAGGCCGCGTTGATCGCAGCGCTGCAAGCAGGCCGGATCGCGGGTGCGGGCCTGGACGTTTTCTATGACGAGCCCCAGGTGCCGCAAGCCCTGATCCATCTGGACAACGTCAGCCTGCTGCCCCACATCGGTTCGGCCACGATTGAGACGCGCACGTCGATGGGCATGCTGGCGGTCGACAATCTTGAGGCGCATTTCGCGGGACGGCCCTATCTCTCCCGCGTTGTCTAAAGCGTGTCGTGTTTGAGTCGTCGGGTGAATGCAATTCACCACGACATCTTTCAAGACACGGCTTCGCGCCAGTGTTTACGGCACAGCGAGACATAGGTCTCGTTTCCGCCCACCTGGATCTGCGGGCCTGTGGTCAGCACATTCCCCTGGTCATCTGTACGGATCACCATGGTGGCTTTTTTGCCGCAATGGCAGATCGTGCGCACCTCGCGCAGCTCGTCAGCAATCGCTAACAACGTGGCCGAGCCCGGAAATAATTTGCCCCGAAAGTCCACCCGCAGCCCATAGGTCATGATTGGCACATTCAGCGCATCCACAGCCTCGGCCAATTGCCACACCTGTGCCTCGGTCAGCCAGTGCGCTTCGTCCAGCAGGACACAGGCAACGGGACCCTGGGCCAGACGGCCCTCTATTTTCTGATATAGGTCAGTGTCTTGGGAAAACGTATCTGCCTCGGCCGCGATCCCAAGTCGGCTGGCGATCCGACCCGGGCCCGAACGGTGATCGAAGCTTGCTGCGAGCAGATAGGTCTCCATCCCGCGTTCGTTATAGTTGTACGACGCTTGCAAAAGCACCGTGCTTTTGCCCGCGTTCATCGTTGAGTAATTGAAGTAGAGCTTGGCCATATCCGGGCCGTTGTGCCGCCGCGCGGGCGTGGGGTCAAGCGCTCAGCGTTGCCGCACGAAGACCATGCCTGGCCGCTCGATATAGGTGTCGAACGCCCCCCGCCGGGTGCTCAGGCATTCCGAAGTGCCCAACACAAGAACGGCACGATACTGTGCTAAATAGCCAGTACAGTCGGCCTCGAACCCGGCCTTGGTCGCACCTGCGAACCGGGTCGCCACCGCACCGGCCACGGTCGGGCTGGGCTTGGGTTGGCCGACGATCAGAAAGATATCCTCCTGCGCCAAAGCTTCGGCCATCGCGGCGGTGATCGCGTTTGGGTTCTTATCGCTCAGCGTTTTGGTGCTGAGGCCGGGCAGCAAAAAGGCGGGGATCAGCAGTGTCAGCAGCGCAGCTAAGGCAGGTGCACGCGCCGCCCCGCCGGTGACCAGGTTGCCAAGGGCGCCCGCCAAGGCCGCAAGACCCAGCAGGCAGATCGGCAGTTGGTAGTAGTCATGGATGAAATTAACATTGGTGAACACCAACCATGTGGCCAAAAAACTGGCGACGAAGGCCAAATGCAAGGGCCAGATCCGGCGCCCCTGTGCTGTAAGCATCGATAGCGCCAGCGCGCCCGCATACATCGGCAAATAGTCGACCTGCCACCAACCCAGAAAACGCTCAAGGATGATTGTCCAAACCTCGGGCGAAAGGCGCTGCTCAAGCGTCCCGAAGTACCAACCGGGGTCTTGGGCGAGCAGGCCAAAGGGGCGTTCCAGCAGGACCGACCGCAGCGCCTCGGCCAGCAGCGCCGTTGGAGCCAGGCTCAAGAGCACCAAGCCCGCGGTACGACATCCGATGGGCGGCCGGGTGGTCACGATCAGCGTGGCCGTGAAGGCGGCGAAGGCAAAGGGGACGGGGGATTTGACAAGGGTTGCGACCTGAAGGGTGACGAGGGCCAAAAGAGTGTTGCGCCAGCCCGAGTTTGAGGACAGCAGCGCGGCCGCGCCCGTCGCCGCCAATGCCATCGCCAGCAGATCCGGAAGCGGGGTCGAGGTGTAGTGCACCAAGAGCGGCGAGAAGAGACTTAGGAACAAGAAAATAAGTGCCGCAGCGCGGCCAGCCCGCTGGTCGATTAGACGGGCAGTGGCGGCGAGGCAGAGCACAAGCAGAAAGGCGTTGAAAAGGCGCGCCACCACCAGCGGCGGGGCTTGATACAGGTACGCGAATTTGGCGATGATCCATTGATATATGGGAATGTCATAGACCTGAAACGCGCCCTGCACGAAGCGCTCATGGGGCGCGAAGCCGCTATTGGGAAGAAACCCCAAGATATGGCTCAAGACATCAGCTTGACGCCACGCATAAGCGCCGTTGATGTTCAGATATGCGGTGCTGAAAATATAGAAGGCATGGACCAGCAGAACGGCCAGAAGGAACCCCGGAACCGCTTGGTTTCGCCAAGACATCAGCGGGTTAGCCTAGATAAGGGGGACCAGCGGTACGTCGCAGGCAGACAGCATCAACAAGGTGGCAAGGACTATAATGGGGCGCATTAGGCTCTCCGACGGCTGCTCTGGCAAAGGGATAGCTGGTTTCGGCGGGCAAGGATAGTGGCCGCGTTCGGCCCCCTGTTTGCGCCTCAGGCCGAGACGACCTGCAATTGCGGCGCGGCGGCGGTTAGGCGTGGCTCGGGTTGCTGTGGGGCGCGGCCAAGGTACTGCAGCACGCCTTTGCGCAGAACCGGGGCCGTTGCGCTGCGCTTGATTTCCAGGACCGGCACATTGGCGTTGGCCAGGGCCTGGCGCAAAATCGGATCCTAGGCCCCCTGGTACAAGATCGCAAGGCACAGGGTGTGCTTGGCGTCGAACACCGCCAGATCCACCCGTTTGCCACGCAAGCTGCGCTGGGCGAAGGCGACGTCGTTGCGCAGGGCGCTGGTGGGATCGGGGCGCAGGACCTCGGCCAGACTGATATTAGCCTGGGCGCGGAAGGTGCCGTCGGCATCGGCCAGGATGCGCTGCAAGCGGTCCAGGGCCTGGGCGTCCAGTCGGCTCATCACGGGCCGGGTTTTAAAGTTGACGCGGCTGACGTAGTCGACCTGGCTTGGTTGTGGAACGGCGTTGAAGAACGCAGGCCGTACTGCAGCAGGACGGCTCAGCCGGGCGATCAGCAAGGCGCCGATCAACGAGGTGATCATCATCGAAGGGAAGATCACCAAATGCGGGGATTGGGTCAAGGTGGTCAGCAATGGGGTCAGCATAAGGGGCCTCCGAAATGGGCGTTCGAGGCGATCATGGTTAATGATTGAGGGAGAAATTGGGCGGGATCGGGGCCGTATTTGGCGGGGCGCGGGGGTGTGCCTCACGACGAAGCGCGAGGGTTTCACCGTGAATCTCTATGTAGCCTTATGATATTAAAGGTGAAACGAGTGTTGATAAAAGGTTGGTCGGGATTTTGGGGTGTTTGCTGACGGAGTTCGATACGCAATGAATGCGCAGCCTGCTAATTCCACCCATGGTGGGGATGTACTGAACGACCTAATTGGTTATCCTTGATCGGAAAGACCCCCCAATCTTGTGACTGCTTTTTCGATTTTTTGCCGTAGACATAGGTGGTCTATGCGACGAAACGCCCAATCATCAGCTGCAATTTGAAGAAGGGTGCGTGCCGAAGGTTCTAATATCGAGAACAACTTGCGGCGCGTGATACAATCATACATTGGCGAGAAATGCATGAAATTGCAGCGAAGGTCATGCAGCTTTTGGATAGCGGTACGGTCGCCTTTTTCCAAATCCAGTATTCCGCCGCCTGTTTCAAGCCGTTTGGCCGGATCTGTGGCGCGATCAATTAGAGTATTAAAAGGAGCTATATGTGTTTTCGGCGCTTCCCTAGATACTGTGGTTTGGGGCGGTTCCGTTCTAAGAAAGTCCAGCATTTTCTCAGCATGTTGTTCTTCCAACGAGCCAATTTTTGTCGTCCCAGAAAGAAGACAAACCAGAGCCCCATGAAGTGCGCTGTGAAGTGCAACAACAGCCCACTTGGCTTCAAATGCCTCGAAGTTCTGCTGGTTTAAAGCGAACAGCAACAGATCCACCGATAGTATTACATCTTGCTGTTCGTCAAATCTCAGCATCTGACTTCTGCAACGCCATAACCCCTAGTCCCCCTTCGACCCGGTCCTTCATCGCGCGCGCGGCTGCGCGTGAACCGGCCGCTGTCGTGTAGTATGGGATCTTGTCGTAGAGGGCGACGGAGCGGATCTCGCGACTGTCTTCGATGGCTTGTGCGCCTTCGGTGGTGTTGAAGATCAGTTGCACGCCACCGTCCTTGAGGCGGTCTACGATGTCGGGGCGGCCTTCGTAAACCTTGTTGATGGTCTCGGCCTTCAGGCCAAGGGTTGCGAGCCATTTGGCGGTGCCGCGCGTGGCCAGCAGGTGAAAGCCCAGGTCAGCGACGGTCTGGGCGGCTTCGGCCATGATCCGGTTCTTATCGGCGTCTTTGATCGAGAGGAACACGGTGCCCGTGGCGGGCAGATCGGTGCCCGCGCCCAGTTGCGATTTCAGAAAAGCGCGCGAGAAGGTGGTGTCCAGCCCCATAACCTCGCCCGTGCTCCGCATCTCGGGGCCTAGCAGCGTGTCGACGCCGGGGAAGCGGGCAAATGGTAGGACAGCCTCTTTCACGGCGAAGGTGCCGGTGGTGGCGGGGTCGACCAGGGGGAAGGTGCCCAAGCGTTCGCCCGCCATGACGCGGGCCGCAATGGCGGCGATGGGGGAACCTGTGGCCTTGGCGACGAAGGGGACGGTGCGGGAGGCTCTTGGGTTGACCTCGATCACAAAGATCTCGCCGTCTTTGACCGCGAATTGGACGTTCATCAGGCCGACGACGTTCAGCGCCTTGGCCATCACCTCGGTCTGGCGTTTGAGTTCAGCCACCGTGGCGGCGTCGAGTGAGTAGGGAGGCAGCGAACAGGCACTGTCGCCAGAATGGACGCCCGCTTCTTCGATATGTTCCATCACGCCGGCCACATGAACCTGCGTGCCGTCGCAGATCGCGTCGACGTCGACTTCCACAGCGCCCGCGAGATAGCTGTCGAGCAGGACGGGGCTGTCGCCCGAGACGATCACCGCATCGCGGATATAGCGTTCCAGATGGGCCGTGTCGCGGACGATCTCCATCGCGCGGCCGCCCAGGACGTAAGACGGGCGGATGACCAAGGGATAACCTATTTCCTCGGCCTTTTGGCGGGCCTCGGCATCGGTGCGGGCTAGCGCGTTGGTGGGTTGTTTGAGGCCAAGGCGTTTCAGGAGTTGCTGGAAGCGTTCGCGGTCTTCGGCCAGGTCGATGGCGTCTGGGGTGGTGCCGAGGATCGGGATGCCCTCGGCCTCGAGCGCGCGGGCGAGTTTGAGCGGGGTTTGGCCGCCGTATTGAACAACCACGCCTTTGAGCGTGCCGTTCTCCTGTTCCTTGAGCAGAATTTCGAGGGTGTGCTCGATCGTCAGCGGCTCGAAGTACAGGCGGTCCGAGGTGTCGTAGTCGGTCGAGACGGTTTCGGGGTTGCAATTGACCATGATCGTCTCGTAGCCCGCCTCGGTTAGGGCGTAGCATGCGTGACAGCAGCAATAGTCGAACTCGATCCCCTGGCCGATACGGTTCGGTCCGCCACCCAGGATAACGATCTTTTCGGCGTTGCTGGGGCGGGCCTCGCATTCGACCTGACCGCCGGCGTCGGCCTCGTAGGTGGAGTACATATAGGGTGTCTGCGCCTCGAATTCGGCGGCGCAGGTGTCGATGCGTTTGAAGACGGCTGCGACGCCCAGGTTGCGGCGGGCGCGGCGGATTTGTCCCTCGTCCCGGCCGGTCAGCCGGGCGAGGCGGGCGTCGGTGAAGCCCATCGACTTGATGTTCCGCAGGCCTTGTTCGGTGACCGGCAGGCCGTGTGCGCGTATCCGCTCTTCGGTGTCGATGATCTCGCGAATGCGGGCCAGGAACCATGGATCGAATCGGGTGATGTCGTGGATTTCCTCGTCGGAGAACCCGAAGCGCATCGCCTCGGCGATCACCCGCAGGCGGTCGGGGGTTTGCAGGGCCAGCGCCTTGGTCATGGCTTTGTCGATGGCTTGCTGCGCTTCGGCGTCCGTGCCGATCCGGATGCGTGGGCGCAGCGGGTCGGCGGCGGGTCCTGTGGTGATTGCGTCGCCCGCTGGCATGCCGTCCACGGCGATCTCGTCAAAGCCGGTCAGTCCGGTTTCGAGGCTGGCGAGTGCCTTTTGCAGGCTTTCGTGAATTCCGCGGCCGATGGCCATCGCCTCGCCCACCGATTTCATCGCGGTGGTCAGGTTGGGCTCTGCGCCTGGGAATTTCTCGAAGGCGAAACGGGGGATCTTGGTGACGACATAGTCGATGGTGGGCTCGAAACTGGCAGGTGTGACGCCGGTGATGTCGTTGTCGAGTTCGTCCAGCGTATAGCCCACGGCAAGTTTCGCGGCGACCTTGGCGATCGGAAAGCCGGTCGCTTTGGAGGCCAGTGCGGACGAGCGGCTGACCCGGGGGTTCATCTCGATCACCACCATGCGGCCATCGGCGGGGTTCACAGCCCATTGCACGTTGGAGCCGCCGGTTTCGACCCCGATCTCGCGCAGCACAGCGATCGAGAGGCTGCGCATCAACTGATATTCCTTGTCCGTGAGCGTCAGCGCTGGGGCCACGGTGATGCTGTCGCCGGTGTGCACGCCCATGGGATCGACGTTTTCGATGGAACAGACGATGATCGCGTTGTCGGCGGTGTCGCGCACCACCTCCATCTCGTACTCCTTCCAGCCCAGTAGGCTTTCGTCGATCAGGATCTGGTTGACGGGCGACGCATCGAGACCGCCTTTGCAGATCTTCTCGTAATCGTCGCGGTTATAGGCCACGCCGCCGCCGGTCCCGCCCAGGGTAAAGGCGGGGCGGATGATGGCGGGCAAGCCGATATGGGGCAGCGCCTCCATGCACTCTTCGAGGGTGTTGGCGATGGTGGCTTTGGGGTTTTCGATGCCCAGCCGATCCATGGCTTCGCGGAACAGCTTTCGGTCCTCGGCCATCTCGATGGCTTCGCGTTTGGCGCCGATCAACTCGACGCCGAACTCCTCAAGCACGCCTTGGTCGTCGAGCGCCAGCGCGGTGTTCAGCCCGGTTTGTCCGCCCATGGTGGGCAGCAGGGCGTCGGGGCGTTCCTTTTCGATGATCTTGGCAACCATTTCGGGCGTGATCGGTTCGACGTAAGTTGCATCGGCCAGGGCGGGGTCGGTCATGATTGTGGCTGGGTTCGAGTTGACCAGGATGACACGATAGCCCTCTTCGCGCAGGGCTTTGCAGGCTTGGGCACCGGAATAGTCGAATTCGCAGGCTTGACCGATGACGATGGGTCCGGCGCCGATGATCATGATCGAGTTGATATCAGTGCGTTTTGGCATGGGGCCCCCAAGATGCGGCGTGCTGACAAATTCGCCGTGGTGTACGGGGGATGCGGAAGCGGTGCAAGGGGGACCAGCTGTCAAAAGGCGGCCCGTTCCGGGCCAAGTCTTTGCAAACCCCACCCCCGCAGTCGCGGGGCCGGGGCCCGACGCCTGGCTTCGCCGCCTTTGCATAACCCCAGCGGTTGTCTTTTCAAAAACGTTCCGTCGGAGGACTTTGTGTTTTGGGAGCTTTATCGCGGTAAAAGCCTGGTGACTATCAGGCCACCAGCGCCTTCGATCCCATCGCCAAATACTTCCGCCGTCGTGCGACACGTAGCTGGTCTGGCGACTGCCCGGCAACCTCGGAAAGCATCGCGGTGAGTGCCACACGGACCGCTTCGAAGGCCGCTTCGGGCCCACGTTGGGCGCCCCCCATCGGTTCGGGGATGATCTTGTCGATAACGCCAAGCTGCGCCAGGTCCTGGGCCGTGAGGCGCAGTGCCTCGGCCGCTTCGCGCATTTTCTCGGCGTCTTTCCACAAAATCGAGGCGCAGCCCTCAGGCGAGATCACCGAATAAATCGAATGTTCCAGCATCGCCAAACGGTCCGCAGTCGCAAAGGCCACGGCCCCGCCGGACCCCCCCTCGCCGGTGATGACTGCCAGCAGTGGCGTGCCGATGGCCAAGCATTTCTCGGTCGAGCGCGCGATCGCCTCGGCCTGACCCCGTTCTTCGGCGCCTTTGCCCGGATAGGCGCCCGGTGTGTCGATCAGCGTGATCACCGGCAGGCCAAAGCGGTCGGCCATATCCATCAGACGGATCGCTTTGCGATAGCCTTCAGGGCGCGCCATGCCGAAGTTCCGCTCGATCCGCGATTTGGTGTCATTGCCCTTTTCATGGCCGATCACGACCACGGGCTGGTCCTCGAACCGGGCCAGGCCCCCCATCACCGCATGGTCATCGGCGAAATTGCGATCCCCGGCAAGGGGCGTGTATTCGGTGAAAAGCGCGGTGATATAGTCCTTGCAATGCGGGCGATTTTCGTGCCGCGCCACCAGGCACTTGCGCCAAGGGCTTAGGTCTTTGTAAAGCTCGACCAGCAAGTCGGCGGCTTTGCGGTCCAGGGCCGCAGCCTCGTCCTCGACATCCATCTCGGCATTGCCGCGGGCCAGGGCGCGCAACTCCTCGGCTTTGCCCTCGATTTCGGCCAGGCCCTTTTCAAACTCCAAGTAGCTGTGCATCCGGATCCCCGTGCTGCCTGCGCGTTTGGCGCTATATGGTGATGGCACGGGGGGGATTGCAACGGGTTTTGGCAAAATCCCTGGTCCCATGGCCAAAGTGCGGCGCGGGGGGCGCCGACTTGCACGCATTGGCGTATCCAACTAAGCCGAAGGAACGGCAATCAGAACGGAGCGCAACGCCAATGTCCATTCCCCAGTCCGGCGGCGGCCCGATCGAGTATTTCGCACAGCTTGCGGGCTATCTTGAGGATGGATGTAAGCCCAAGTCCGATTGGCGCATCGGCACCGAGCATGAGAAATTCGGCTATTGCTATGCCAAGACATTGCCGTTGCCCTATGACGGGGACTGCTCGATCCACGCCATGCTCAGGGGTTTGTCGGAGCGGTTTCATTGGGCGCCGGTGACAGAGGGTGGCAAGCTGATCGGATTGGTCAAGGATGGCGCCAATGTCAGCCTTGAGCCGGGCGGGCAATTAGAGCTGTCCGGGGCGCCGCTGGAGACGATCCACGAGACCTGCGACGAGGTGAACGAACATTTGCGCGAGGTCAAAGAGGTCGCCGATCAGATCGGCGCGGGCTTCATTGGCTTAGGCGCTGCCCCGATTTGGACCCACGAGCAGATGCCGCTGATGCCAAAGGGCCGCTACAAGCTGATGGATGCTTATATGCAAAAAGTCGGCACCCTGGGCACGCAGATGATGCGGCGTACGTGCACGGTGCAGGTGAACCTGGATTTCGCTTCCGAGGCGGACATGGTGCAAAAATTCCGTGTGGCGCTGGCGCTGCAGCCCGTGGCGACCGCGTTGTTCGCCAATTCGCCGTTCTTCGAGGGCAAGCCGAACGGGTTTCAAAGTTGGCGGGCGCGGATTTGGCGGGATCTGGACGCGGATCGCACCGGCATGCTGCCCTTCGTGTTCGAAGAGGGCATGGGGTTTCAGCGCTATGTGGACTACGCCTTGGATGTGCCGATGTATTTTGTCTATCGCGATGGGGCCTATATAGACGCGCTGGGCCAATCGTTTCGCGACTTCCTGGACGGTGAACTCCCCGCGTTGCCGGGCGAAAAGCCGACCTTAAGCGATTGGGCGGATCATCTGACCACGATCTTCCCGGAGGCACGGATCAAGAAGTTCATGGAAATGCGCGGTGCGGATGGCGGTCCCTGGCGGCGGCTGTGTGCGCTGCCTGCCTTTTGGGTCGGACTGATGTACGACCAATCGGCCTTGGACGCCGCATGGGATATCGCCAAAGGCTGGACGGCGGAGGAGCGTGATCAACTTCGTATCGATGCCGGAAAACTGGGTCTGCGCGCGCAAATCCAAGGTCGTTCGCTGCGAGACGTCGCCCGCGATGTATTAGCGGTCTCTCAGGCTGGACTGGCCGCCCGGGCCAAACCCGGCGCGGGGGGCATGATCGCGGACGAAACGCATTTCCTGAACGCGCTGCACGAAACGGTGGAGAGCGGCATGACCCCTGCAGATGAGCTGCTCGAGAAATATCACGGGGCTTGGGGTGGGGATCTGACGCGGATTTATCCAGAGTATAGTTACTGACCCGTTTCGATTTTACCTTGAAGCATCGTTGATCGGTTTCTGTGTTCAAGCCGATTCTGGGTTAAGTCGAAAGGCTACAGGGCGCAAAGTTGCGTCTCTAAGCCGAAGCCGGTTTCGCGCCAAGACCCTGGAATGGTTCACTGGAACCACAGCACCGACCTTGCCGAAGTCGGCATGTCGGCGGGATGAGTATGGCGCTCATGGCTCCGTATTAGGCCGGGCGAAATTTGTCCCCCCTTTTCAGCAACGCTCTTCGAAGCAAGCCGTTGATTAAGATCAACTCGGGTTTCCGATATAGGTTTAACGCTTGCAGCTGTCCGCCAATGGAAGGAGAGCGACATGGAGAATGTAGAGAAACTGCTGAAGGGCACGGTCGAAGAGTTGGACCGGTTGCTAAGCGCAAAGAATGTCTTGGGCGATCCGATTGAACGAGAAGGCGCCACGGTTATTCCAATTGTCAGCTATGGTTTCGGCTTTGGCGCTGGCGGCAATGCCGGGGCAAAGGCCGGTACCGGCGCTGGAACCGGCGGGGGCGGCGGCATCAAGCCCCTCGGGGCGATCATTTTCGATCAGGACGGCGCGCGCGTCGAAGCCGTGAAGGGTGCTGTCACCAATATGGCCGAGATCATCGGGGAAACGGCGGCGCGCGTCATGGACAAATCGCCCTCGGGTAAGGAAGGAACCGAAGGCTGATCTGCTATGTTCACCGCATCCGCCATTCTGTTTTGGCTTCTCTTGGCCTTAGTCTTCATTCTGGCGGTCGCGCTTTTGGCCCCCATCAGGCTGCGCGTGCAGTTGCAAACCTCACCGAAACTGACATATCGGGTCGAGGTCAGCGTGTTCGGCGGCCTGATGCGCGGCCTGCGCATTGTGGATAGCGCGCGCTCTGGGAAACCCAAAATAAAGAAACGGAAGAAGAAAGCCCAGGACAAGGGCAAAAGTCGGTTCTCGCGCGGCGCCCGTCTGGCGCTCGAACTGCCCAGGCTTTTCGTCGGGGTCCTTCAGGCTGTTCGTCTTGAGTATCTCGAACTTGATGCCGAGTTTGGACTGCAGGATCCGGCCGAAACCGGTCAGCTCTATGGGCGCTTGGCGTCGCTTCAATACGGCGCGCCCTTGCCGCGAAACATAGTGATGTCGCTGCGGCCAAACTTCGAACGCGCGTGCTTTTGGGGCGACGTTGATGCAAGCCTTCGCACCAGGGCAGCGTCGCTCTTGCCTCCGGCCCTGCGATTTGCCTGGCGCGTATTCGGTCCAAGGCTATGACGGTCACGCTAGAGAATCCGGTTGTAATGGGGGAAACCGTGGTTGCGGCGTTGGTCCGGACTTCCATCAGCCAACGTCAATCAGAGCGACACGTCGCGGTAACTGGCGACAGGACGCCGATCGCCCTGCTGGTCTCGCGCGGCGAACGCATAACGGCACTCACGCCCCAGGGTGACCCGTTGACGCGCATGCACATCGAAGATCTGTGCCCAGGAGCCATCGCGAAGATGTCGTCCCTGATCGTCGCCTAGCCTTTCCCTGGCAACCCGGTGGCTGCCCAGATGACGATTTTCGACAAGGGTGCAAAGCGGGGTTCGCGTTCATTAAGGGTCACCGCAACCGGCACCCGGTTCGCGCTATTTGCAAGATACCGAGCGTTTATTCTGCCGCACTGCTTGACAACACGGCCTATCTTGGCAATCCGGTGCGTTAGCGCCGTGTTGACAGAGGTTTCCATAGTAATTTCAGAGCCTTACAAAGGGCTTCCATTTGAAGCCCTGGGGTTTCATGCTGAAACGCCCTCATCCGTCCCCGTTAAAATGGGCATAGATCGTCTCGGCAATCGTGTCCGAGATCCCCTCGACGGCTTTTAGATCCGCCAGCCCCGCGCGCCCCACCGCTTTGGCCGACCCAAAGTGCGCGAGCAGCGCGCGTTTCCGCGCCGCGCCGACGCCCGCGACATCGTCCAACGGGGTCGCGGTCACGGCTTTGGCCCGTTTCGCGCGGTGGGCGCCGATGGCAAAGCGGTGCGCCTCGTCGCGCAGGCGCTGGATGAAATAAAGCACAGGGTCGCGGTGGGGCAGGGCTTTCACCGGTTGGCCTGGGCGATAGAATTCCTCTTTGCCCGCATCGCGGTCGACGCCTTTGGCTACACCGATCACGTCGATATCCTCGACGCCCATCTCGGCCATCACCTCGGCCACGGCCGAGATTTGCCCCGCACCACCGTCAATGAGCAACAGGTCGGGCCAGTTTTCCGTTTCGCGGTCCGGATCCTCTTTCAGTAGGCGGGTAAAGCGGCGCTCCAGCACCTCGCGCATCATGCCGAAGTCGTCGCCCGGCGTCAGGTCTTTGGATTTGATGTTGAACTTGCGGTAGCTGGATTTCAGAAACCCATCCGGCCCCGCGACGATCATGCCGCCGACGGCATTGGTGCCTTGGATATGTGAGTTGTCATAAACCTCGATCCGTTGCGGTGGGGCCTCCAGATCGAAGGCCGTGGCCAGCCCCTCGAGCAACCGAGCCTGGCTAGCGCTCTCGGCCATCTTGCGGGCCAAAGCCTCGCGGGCGTTGCGCGCGGCATGCTCGACCAGCGTGGCCTTTTCTCCCCGCTGCGGCACCAGGATCTCGACCTTGCGACCTAAAGCCGCCGTCAGCGCTTCGGTCAGCAAGTCCGCGTTGTCGACGGCATGGCTGAGGAGGAGCAGGCGTGGCGGGGTTTTGTTGCCGTAGAACTGTGCGATGAAGGCTTCCAGCACCTCGCCCGGTTCGGTGCCCGCGCTGAGGCGCGGGAAATAGGCCCGGTTGCCCCAGTTCTGGTTGGCGCGGAAGAAGAAGACCTCGACGCAGGCTTGGCCCTGGTCCTGATGCAGCGCGATGACATCCGCCTCGGCCACCGACTGTGGGTTGATGCCCTGGGTCGATTGCACTTGGGTCAGCGCCCTGATCCGGTCACGCAGGGCGGCCGCGCGTTCGAATTCCATGGCGTTGGATGCGATTTGCATCTCTTCGGCGAGTTTCGCCTGCACTTTGGTCGTGCGTCCCTCAAGAAACTTGCGGGCATCGCCCAAATCCTGCGCATAGTCCTGTGCCGAGATCCGGCCGACGCAGGGCGCTGAACAGCGCTTGATCTGGTGCAGCAGGCAGGGGCGTGTGCGGCTTTCGAACATCGAGTCCGAGCAGTTGCGCAGCAGGAAGGCTTTCTGCAGCTGGTTCAGCGTGCGGTTCACAGCGCCGGCGCTGGCAAAGGGCCCAAAATAGTCGCCCTTGGTCCGTTTCATCCCACGATGCTTCTGGATTGCCGGGAACTCATGATCGCGGGGGATCAGGATATTGGGAAAGCTTTTGTCGTCGCGCAGCAGCACATTGTAGCGCGGTTTGAGCTGTTTGATTAGATTTTGTTCGAGCAGCAGTGCCTCGGTTTCGGTCTCGGTCGACAGGAACATCATTGAGGATGTGTTGGCGATCATCCGTCCTATCCGCGCTGAATGCCCGGTGGGTTTGGCGTAGGATGCCACGCGCTTTTTCAACTTGCGGGCCTTGCCGACGTAAAGCACCGCGCCTTGGGCATCGAGCATGCGGTAAACCCCAGGACCGGGGCCGAGCCGTTTCACATAACCGGCGATGACCTGATGTCCGCGCGGCTGGATACCGGCGGTTTGCGGCGCCCCTTCCTCGTCAAAGGTATCGGTGTTCTCTGGCGTGCTGGTCATGGCTCACGATTCTGTGATTCTTGCAACGGCTGCAACTTGAAACCGGCGATTTCAAGCCTAAAGCTGTCCACGGATCCTGTGGATAAGTCTGGGCATAAGCCGCCCCACATAGCGTATCCTCCCGCAAAATAAGGTCCTGTATTAATCTGCCTAAAATTTAGGCAAATATGTAAAGCTTTGAAAATAAAAAGGAAAAAAATGAGATTGTCGCACGAATATGAAATCATTAAAGAATTTATGACATTCTTAACGAAACCCACCAAGCGGTGGACAAACTGGTGTAGCAGCGGGCGCGAGCCTTAACTTTTTGTTAATCAAATCCTCACTCTACGCCCAGAACATCGGGTGTCTGCCAGGCCAGGTGCTGCCCCCCATCCATGCACAAAAGTTGGCCGGTTAGGCCGTTTGCATCCAGAATAAAATCAAGCGCTTGGCAGATTTCATTGGGGTCAGAACCACGGTTCAAAATAGTCGCGGCGCGCTGATCGGCGAAATGCTCGGGGCTTTGGCGGGCGCCTTGCATCGTTGGTCCCGGGCCTATGCCGTTCACGCGGATATCTGGGGCCAGGCCCCGCGCCGCTGTACGGGTCAGCGCCCAAAGCCCCATCTTGGCGACCGTATAACTTGAGAAGTCGGGCGTCAGCTTGCGCACCCTTTGGTCGATCATGTTCACGATCACGCCGCTGGCCATGGGCTCCCCATTGTGATCGACAGCGCCGGTGGGGCATTGCGCTGCGAAAGCCTGTATCAGGAACATCGGCGCGCGCAGGTTCGAGGCCATCGCCCGATCCCAACTTTCTGCCGTCGCGGTTTGTACGGTGTCATGCTCAAAGGTCGAGGCGTTGTTGACCAGCACCGTCAGCGGCTTGCCCAGGCCTGCTACAGCCTGTGGGACCAGTTGATCGACCTGCGTTGGGTCCATTAGATCGGCCTGCACGGTGACCGCCCGCACACCCATCGCGCGCGCCTGGGCTGCAACATCCTCAGCCTCGGTCGCACTGGAACTGTAATGGATGGCGACATCCGCCCCACGCTGCGCCAGGCGCAACACCATCGCGCGCCCAAGGCGGCGCCCAGCCCCAGTTACCAAAGCGGCTTCAGCCATGCGGACCCCCTAAAACAGCGACACCATATAAACGCCATAGGCCATAAGGAAGGCAACCCCGACCGGGCGCGAGAGTTTCCATCTGGCAAACACAAAGGGGATCAACAGAAGGCTGGCGGCCAGCATGACCCAGATGTCCACGTATAGCAGTTTGTCATCGAAAATCAGGGGGCCAAACAGGCTGGTCACGCCCATAATTGCCAATATGTTCAAAAGGTTCGAGCCGATGACATTGCCCAGCGCCACATCGGCCTGCCGCCGGAGGGCTGCCATCACGGTGGTCGCAAGTTCCGGCAGAGAGGTTCCGATGGCCACCAGCGTCAGCCCAATAACCTCGTCCGAGACGCCGAAATCCCGGGCCAAGCCTTGGGCGGCGTCGACCAACAGATCCGCGCCCAGCGGCAGGCCCATCAGCCCCAGAACCAAATATAGAACCGCGCGCCAAACCGGCAGGGGGCTGGCCTCGGCCTCGGCCACTTCTTCGCTCAGCGCCATGGCGCCTTGGCGGCGGGCGGATTGCGCATCCATCATCGCCCGGGCCAGCATCGCGCACAAAAGGATCAGCAGAATGACCCCGTGCCAGACGTCCAGCGGGCCCATAAAGAGCAGCACAATAAAAATCAGCGAGGCCGCGATCATCTGCACATAGCTGCTGCGGGTATCGCAGTTGGACGTATCGAGGCCGGTCAGCAGCGCGGGCACGCCGAGTACCAGCAAAATGTTTGCCGTGTTCGAGCCAATGACATTGCCCAGCGCCAGGCCCGGCGCGCCCTCAAGCGCGGCCTTGACCGCGATGAGCAATTCGGGGGCGGAGGTGCCAAAGGCAACGATCGTCAGGCTAACAATCAAAGCGGGGATCCCCAGACGCAGGCTGACCGCCACAGCGCCCCGCACCAACATGTCGCCTGCCAACAGCAGAATGACCAGCCCCGCGACGGCGAACAAAAAATCCCCTAGCATCATGCGGCGATCAGGCCTTCGCTGGTCTAAGGGTCATGTGCGCGTCCTACAAGAACAAGGGCCCGACCCGATGACGTAGTTCCCGCACTTAGAGCATTTCCCCGGCTTGGCGACTTTTGGTTTCGCGCCCGGGCGCGGCACTTTTGGCATGCGCAGTTTCCCGAACATGCCCAGCACCAGCATGGCGATCAGAAACAGGGTGACGGCTTTGACCAGCACGCCGCTACAACCCGTAGCGTGCCCAGACGGCACGATCCTCGGCAGCGCCCAGAACGTCCCCCACGCCCGGCAGGCCAAAGCGTGACAGCAGACCGCGCCGGGGCTTCGAGATGGTGAACTGGGTCTTTTCACCGTATTTATGCTTCATCATCGGGACCAAATGCCCCAGCCCATCGGCCAGCCCCATGTCGACGGCTTGCTGACCGACAAAGATATCCCCGGTGAACAAATCCGCCTCCGCCAACTTACCAGCGCGGCGGGTTTTGACCTGGGTGATAAAATTCTCGTGGATGATTTTCTGCAAATCCTTCAGCCGCTCAATGTCGCGCTCGCGCTCGGGCCGGAAAGGGTCGAGCATCGATTTGTCCTCGCCCGCCGTATACACGCGCCGCTCGATCCCATAGCGGTTGATGAACTCGTGCAGCCCGAAACTGGCCGAGATCACCCCAATCGAGCCCAGGATCGAGTTCGCAT
The DNA here is from genome assembly GCA_938049225.1 of uncultured Paracoccaceae bacterium. Lineage (GTDB taxonomy): Bacteria > Pseudomonadota > Alphaproteobacteria > Rhodobacterales > Rhodobacteraceae > Halovulum. Next base: position 46,775 of record CALICM010000060.1, on the reverse strand, counting down.
CTACATAGATCTCGTCCGCGGCTGTCGCCAGCCAATAGCCGCCCGAGGCGGCGACATCCTCGCAAAACGCATAGACCCGCAGCTTGTGTTCCTCGGCCAGGCGCCGAATGCGCGCGGCGATCAAGGCCGATTGCGTGGGCGAGCCGCCGGGCGAATTGATCTGCAGCGCCACCGCTTCAGGCTTGCTGCGAAACGCACGCTCGATCGCCGGCGCCAGTGTGGCGTCCGACATCGCGCTGCCACCTGGCCGGGCACTGGCGGCGATCACACCTTCCAGCCGGATCACAGCCACAAAGGGTTTGTTCGACAGAAGGCGGGTTAAACGGGCCATGGCCGGGATGTAGGGGGTTCGGGTGGCCGCTGCAAGCGCTGCCCGGCAGTTTGAAGGGGTTGACCGCCAGTGTGCTTTTCGGCTCACTGTTTGGTATGCGAGACATCCCACAGCTTCGACCGGCGGTTTCTGTGCCGGGGGTTACCCCTGTGGTGGCGGGGCCCGCTGTGACACGTAAGCTGTGCACCGACTGTGGGATCTCGCGCACGGCGACACCGGGTGACTGCGGGCGCGCCTGCCAGTTTATCCGCCCCGACTACCCCACGATGGAGCGTCAGGTGCATGGACGCCCCCGCGATCCAGCGCGCGGGGACGAACGGTTCTTCGGGCCCTACCTGGCTATGCATCGCGCCCGTATGGCGACGCCCGCCCCAGGCGCGCAATGGACCGGCCTGACCACCGGCCTTGGCCAAAGGCTGTTAGAAACGGGTACTGTCGACGCGGTGATCTGCATGGGGCCGGACCCCAAGGATCGATGGCGGCCGCAACCACTGATCATCACCGATCCTGCAGGTATGGCACAGGCGCGCGGCATGCGCATGGGCTATGCCCCGCTGCTGGCGGCCCTGGAACCGGCACGGGCGGCAGGGCATCGACGGATCGCCGTGATCGGCATCCCCTGCCAGATCTATGCGCTGCGGGTGCTTGAAAGGGAACTGGGGTTTGACCAGATCACAGTGATCGGAACACCGTGTTCGGACAACACAACGACCGAGAATTTTCACCGGTTTTTGGCGCTGCTGACCGATGCGCCGGACACCGTCACTTATTTGGAGTTTCGCGCTGACTACAAGGTGGAGTTGCGCTTTCAAAATGGCAAACAGCGCGAGATCCCATTCCTGAAATTGCCCTTGGCGGACCTGCCAAGCGATTTTTTCCCGCTGACCTGCCGCACTTGTGTGGATTATACCAACAGTCTGGCCGATATCACCGTCGGCTATATGGCGGGGCGGGGTGAGCAGTGGTTGATTGTGCGCAACGCCCGCGGAGCCGAGGTGCTGGCGGCGATGGGGGACAGCGTGGTGCTGAACCCCGTGACCAGTGCGGGCAGACGCGCGGGAGCGGTGAAAGGCTTCATTGCGAACACGGCAAGGGCGGCAGGCGGTCTGCCGTTGCGTCGGATGCCCAATTGGGTGCGCCCGATCATTGCCTGGTTGCAGCCGCGAACCGGGCCCCGGGGGCTTGAGTTTGCCCGCACCAGGCTTGAGATGAAGGCGGCAGAGTCCGTTCTACATTTGCGCAACCAAGCCCCGCGGCGGATGAAATGGATGATCGCTGCGCATGTTTGGGCCTTGGTCAGACCCTATGGCCTGGCACCCACCCCCGAGGAACTGCCGGATCCGGCTTCGGGACCCGGGCCGGACGCGGAAACGTTATGACGGGTTGGTTTCCGTAACGGCAGCCGGGCGCTATATGTGGCAGTGCAACAATAGGAGGCCCCGATGAGTTGGAACCCAGCCCTGGACCCGCATTGCCCCACCGGTGACGAAGTGGACAGCATTGAAACGCTGATCATTCCCCGGGCCCGCGACATTGGTGCGTTCGAGGTACGCCGGGCCTTGCCTTCGGCCAAACGGCAAATGGTGGGGCCTTTCATCTTCTTCGATCAGATGGGTCCCGCTGAGCTGCTGACAGATCAGGGCATCGACGTGCGCCCGCATCCGCACATCGGCTTGGGTACTGTCACTTATTTGTACCAAGGCGGCATCATGCACCGCGACAGCCTGGGTTACGAGTTGGAGATCGAGCCTGGGGCGGTCAACTGGATGGTAGCGGGGCGGGGGATCACCCATTCCGAACGCTCGTCTGCTGAACGGCGGCGTGCGCCGCAAAGCCTGTTCGGGATCCAGACCTGGGTGGCCCTTCCGGACGAGGCCGAGGATGTGGATGCGGCCTTTCACCACCATGGCAAGGACGCGCTGCCGTTTTTGCAGGACGAGGGCAAGGAGGTCCGTCTGATCATGGGCCATGCTTACGGCGAACGCGCGCTGGTCCACACCTATTCCGATATGTTCTACGCCGATGCGGTGCTTGCCCCTGGCGCTGGCTTGCCCCTGACAGACGATCACGAGGATCGCGGGCTTTATATCTCGACCGGGTCCATCACGGTTGGCGGACAGGATTTCGAAGCTGGGCAGATGATGATCTTCCGGCCAGGCGACAAGGTCTCGGTTCACGCGGGCCCTCGGGGCGCGCGGCTGTTGTTGCTGGGCGGCGAGACGTTCAACGGGCCACGCTATATCTGGTGGAACTTCGTCGCCTCGTCGAAAGAGCGGATCGAAGAAGCAAAGCAGGCTTGGCGCGAGGGTGATTGGCAGAACGGTCGGTTCCACCTGCCGCCAACGGACGACAAAGAGCACATCCCGCTACCTGAAGGGGGCAGATGAACCACTCACGTCCCCTGTCGGTTGACGCCCCTCCGGTAAGCGCCAGGGGTCGTACCGATATGTTCTTTGAATTTTGTTGTGAAATGCGACTGGCTTGAAAACCCACAGACATACGCGATTTCTGCCAATGACTGGGTGTTTTCGGCCAGCAAATGGCGGCTGGCCTCAATCCGACGCGCCATAACGAATGCATGTGGTGAACTGCCGACCGCCACCCTGAAGCAACGCGAGAAATGATACATCGACAAACCGGCGACGTTCGCGAGTTCCTCGATCGTGATCGGTCGGCTTATATGCGTGTCTATGTGGCCAGTGACATTGGCCAGGCGGCGTGCATCAAGCGGCGCACTTTCGCCTTTGGTTTTGCGTGCTGCTCTATTGGTATCAGTTCCTGCAATAGTGCTCAAAAGCGCCATGAATAGACCGTCGACTTTAAGTGATGATGCGCTTCCATTTATTCTGCCCTTATGCCAGCATTTTTTATAAAGTTTTGTAGAATTGGATTCATTATGTCGCGCCAATAGAGCGCACGCGGTGGGTCTTCTGATCCCCAGACAGCAAAGTGTCCAGGATTTCGCGCATGCGTGTTTCGGGCATTGTGAGCATTAGCAACCTGTGGGCACCTTGACCACGCCAATCAGCACCTGCGTTCGTTAGGGCAAGATATAAGCTGCTACTACGCCTGGAAAGTGTTTTGCGCCCATTGCCACAATCCACGTTGGAGGACCGAAGTGGCCCATCTGTAATGAGACGAGAGACGATCTCGTCAACACAAGAATCAACGGCCTCATGCGTGTCTTGGTCCACGTCATTTAACGTCATCGAAGACGCGCTGACGACGCAATATCGTTGCGGGAAGCGGTCGTTTAGCCTGTCATATGCACCGGACAAGTTAGAGTTTGATTTGGGTGTGTCGGCATGGCTGCCGTAGGTCGCAGAAAACGGCGATATACTCTTTCCCCTTTGCATGTCGGAGATGTAGAGTTTCTTTCGCCCAAGGCCAGTTTTGCCGCGAAGGTTTACCTTCAGGCAGATATTTATTGTTAGGAATCAATGAATTCTGTAGTGTATCCTTGCGCCCCTATTCTGCCTGGAAGTGCCAATTTTATTGGCCAGCCTGCTTAGCTTGAGACGGGGTTTTCCTTGGGTGGGCAGTGATCTTCTGTCGTCGGACATGACGCACAGCACGCCAGGGTGGCACTAACGGCAATTGAATGGATTTGCCTGGCGTACCAGATCCATGGACCGCTTGGCGGACGAAACGACGAACCTGGCTCCCGCGCGACCACCAGGTCAAGCGGGGCTTTCCAGATCTGATCCTAGGTCATCCCAGTGCGTCGTTGCACCGTTGACAGGTTTCTGGGTGGGTGTGGGTGCCCACATCCGGCAGGATCTTCCAGCAGCGCTGGCATTTGGTTCCATCGGCGCGCTGGAACACGACCCCAATGGCCGGATCTTCGAGGCGGAAGGCATCGGCCTGCGGCTCAACTTCGGTGATCGTTAGGCCGCTTGTGATGCACAGGTCCGCCATATCGACCGAGCGCACGGCCGCGGCCAGATCGGGGTCGGCCAGTTGCAATAGGGGCGCGGCCTCAAGGCTGGCGCCGATTTCTTTCTCCTGACGCCGCAACTCTAACGCGCCGGTCACCACGCGCCGTGCCGCGCGGATCTTAGTCCATTTCGCGGCCAGCGCGTCATTGCGCCAAGCCTCGGGCGTTTGAGGAAAATCCTGCAAATGCACCGAACCGTCTTCGCCTGGGAAGCGGTCCAACCAGACGTCCTCCATGGTGAAGACCAGTACCGGGGCCAGCCAAGTGGTCAGCCGGTGGAACAGCAGATCAAGCACCGTGCGTGCCGCCCGGCGGCGCGCGCTGTCGGCGCCGTCGCAATAGAGCACGTCCTTACGGACGTCGAAGTAGAAGGCGCTCAGGTCCACTGTGGCAAACTGGAACAGCGACTGAAATACACCTTGGAAGTCGTATTTGGCGTATCCCTGGCGGACCGTGTCGTCCAAATCGGCCAACCGGTGCAGGACCCAACGTTCCAACTCGGGCATCTCGGCTGGGTCCACGGCTTCGCTGTCCGAATACCCGGCCAAATTGCCCAGCATGAAGCGCATTGTGTTGCGCAATCGTCGGTAACTGTCGGCGGTACCCTTAAGGATCTCGGGGCCGATGCGCTGGTCGGCGGTATAGTCGGTTTGGGCCACCCATAGGCGCAGGATATCGGCGCCGTATTGCTTGACAATGGTCTCGGGGACGATGGTGTTGCCCAGGGATTTGGACATTTTCATGCCCTTCTCATCCAGGGTAAACCCATGTGTCAGCACGCCCTTATAGGGCGCGCGGCCTTTGGTGCCGCAGGCCTGCAGCATTGAGGAATGGAACCAGCCGCGGTGCTGATCGGTCCCCTCCAGATACAGATCCGCGATCCCGTCCTCGGTCCCATCCGGCCGGTCGCGCAGCACAAAGGCGTGGGTGGAACCTGAATCGAACCAGACATCCAGGATGTCAAAAACCTGCTCCCACGCATCATGGTCGTGGTCGTTGCCCAGAAACCGCGCTTTCGCACTGTCCATATACCAGGCGTCCGCGCCCTCGGCCCGGAACGCCTCGGCAATACGCGCGTTCACTGCCGGATCGCGCAGGATGTAATCGGGATCGGTGGGCTGCACGCCCTTTTTGACAAAGCACGTCAAGGGCACGCCCCAGGCGCGCTGGCGGCTGAGCACCCAATCGGGCCGCGTCTCGATCATCGAATAAAGCCGGTTGCGTCCGGTTTGTGGGGTCCAGGTGACCAATTGGTCGATGGAGTTCAACGCCCGCTCGCGGATCGTCGTGCCATAGGTGTCCATTCCGTCGCCCAGGGGTTTGTCGACGGCCGCGAACCACTGCGGCGTGTTCCGATAGATCAGCGGGGCTTTTGAGCGCCAGGAATGTGGATAAGAGTGGTTGATCTTGCCACGCGCCAACAGGCCGTGAACCTCTTTCAGTTTGTCGATCACGGTAGCGTTCGCGTCGCCCTCCTTGCCGTTTGGTTTTAAGATTCGCTTGCCGCCAAAGAAAGGCAGATCGTCGCGGAACCGCCCGTCCTCAAGCACATTGTAGGTGATCACTTCGCCCAGCATGCCCGCATCGCGATACAGCTCAAACTCCTCCATTCCGTGGCTCGGCGCGCAATGGACGAATCCTGTCCCCTCGTCTTCGGTCACGAAGTCAGCGTGCCGGAAGTCACGTGGGCGGTCCCACTCACCGCTTGCCTCGCTGCCCGCAAAAGGATGGGAGAGGCTAACCTCCGCAAGTTCTTCGTCGTGCACCATGCCCAACCTCTTCCACATAGAGCTGTCAAGTCGCGCCTGCGCGAAGACCTCCTCTGCCAAAGCTTCCGCAATTACATACTTTTCCCCGACCTTGGCCCAGCACTCTTCGGGAGTATTGATTACCTCGTAGAGCGCGTAGTTGATGCTTTCGTTGAACACTACTCCGCGATTTGAGGGGATAGTCCACGGCGTCGTCGTCCAGATAACAATATAGGCGTTCTTGAGACTCGCCCTCAGCCCAACCAAATCTGACGTGTCACTCCGATCTGTGACTTGCCGACGGATGTTATCGTCAAAATCTGAATCAAACTGTTCTGGCCTTAAGCTGTCATCGGCTTCAATTACCTTGAATTTAACCCAGATCGTGAAGCTTTCCTTGTCGTGATACTCCACCTCGGCCTCGGCCAAAGCGGTCCGTTCGATCGGCGACCAGAGCACGGGTTTCGAGCCCTGATAGAGCGCGCCGTTCATGACGAATTTCATGAACTCTTCGGCGATCACGGCCTCGGCGTCATAGTTCATCGTCAGGTACGGGTCGGCCCAATTGCCGGTCACGCCCAGGCGCTTGAACTCTTCACGCTGGATGTCGATCCAGCCCTCAGCGAATTTGCGACACTCTTGGCGCAGCTCGACCAGGGGCACGTCGTCTTTGTCTTTGCCCTTGGCGCGGTATTGCTCTTCGATCTTCCATTCGATGGGCAGGCCGTGGCAGTCCCAGCCGGGCACATAGCGGCTGTCTTTGCCCATCATCTGCTGGCTGCGCACGACCATATCCTTGAGCACTTTGTTCAGCGCATGGCCGATGTGCAGATGGCCGTTCGCATAGGGTGGGCCGTCATGCAGGACGAAGGGTTCGCGCCCTTCTTTTTCGCGCAGCCGGTCATAGATGCCGATCCGCGCCCAGCGGTCCAGCCACTCCGGCTCGCGCTTCGGCAGGCCCGCGCGCATCGGAAAATCGGTCTGCGGCAGGGTCAGGGTGTCTTTATAGTCGGGCGTGTCGGCGCACATCTTGGGCACTTTCCGTCAAATCAGGCATAAGGGGGTGGGGGCGGCGCGGGCAGGGGTCCATGCGCCTTGTCCCGGCAGCTCAGGCGTTGAGCGCCGGGCCGCTAATTCGATCAATGCTTTCGAACCGGGTCCACATGGCGCGTTGTATATCTCTAGGTCTGCCCCTCGTCCAGCGGCTTATCGGGCGCCTCGAGCGCTTGGGTCAGCCAGCGGTTCACCAGCGCCAAGCCGGCCAATGACAGCCCAAGGGCCAGGAACGAAAACACGCGGATCAAACCGGTCAGCCCGCTCATATCCACCAAGAAGACCTTGGCGATCGCTATCCCCACCGTCAGGATCGCAAGACGCCTGAGCATGGGCGCGCGGCGCGCCCAAGCCGCCATCAGCAGGACCGCGGCGGTCAGTAGAAGGGCGAGGGTATAGCTGTAAAGCTCGCCGTCCCCCAAACCGGGCAGGCTAATGTCCGGCCCCCGCCAGATGTGCCGGATCGCCAAGATGACATAAGTCGTCGCGAAGCCGCAGCCCAGGATAAGGAACCCCCGCCGCAACCAAAGTGGCAGATGTCCCAGCCAACGGGCCGCAACCAGCAGTACCAGTCCAGGCAGGCCAAAGGCCACCAGCAGCGAGTTGATCAGCCAGACGCCCGCCACAGTTTCATGCGTGAGTGGGTTGCCGTATGTGTAGAGCGCAACAAAGCACAGAACCGACAAAAGCCCAAAACCGCAGGCCAACACAATGCGCGGAACCCTCCAAACCCCGCGTATCTTGAGGCGGTAGAGCTGACCCAGGGCGCTGAGCATCAGCGCGCTTCCCAAAAGCGATATCAGCGCGTGATCGGTTAGCCTGCCGTCAAGACGCTCGAGCAAGACGCAGACAAGTACTGTGCCGAGCACCCACATTGTGCTCTCGACGCTCACCTGCACGCGCAGCCGCGCGCGTTGCCTCAGGCTGATCCAGGTGAGGGCGAGCACGACCAATGGCCCAAGGTGGCTGAGCAACAGCTGGCCGAGCGAGGTATCAAAAGCCCAAAAGATCCCGGGGTCGGCCAATGCACGGTACAGGATCACGGCGCAACCGGCCTGCACATAAGCGCCCAGCACGGGCAGGTCGAACCGCCTGTCCAGCAGTGCTGCGGCCAAGATGGTTATGCTGAGGGCGACGGTCAGCGGATCCTTTGACAGGGTCAGGAACAGCGCAAGGCTGATCATGCTGAGCGCGCCCAGGATAAGCAGGGCGATGCGCAGCGCGCGGTTTTCGGTCACCCGCGCATGCTGCTGCGCCAGAAGGGTCATAAGTGCGGCGACCCCCATCACCATAAGGGCCCAGTTTCCCTGTCCCAACAGGGCCCCGGGTGTCCAGAACAGCTCTAACCCAATCGCACTCAGCGGGGCGAGCAAGGCCGCCCCGGCGGTCCAAACCGCAGGATAAGGCGCGCCCCGAAGGCCGCGCAGGGCTGCCAGGGCCGTAGCCGTCACAGCCCCCGCCAAAAGGATCGCCGCGGTAAGGGGCGGGTCTGTTTCAGGGTCCGGCGGTACCCAGCGGCGATAGGCGGCAAAACCGGGCGCATTGCTGATGGCGGCCCAAACGATCAGGCCCAGAAAGCCCGTGGCGGGGAGGATGGCCATGTCGGTCAGCGCCCGTGCGGGCGCCATCCACAACAGGGTCAACAGGCCCAAGACGGCCAGGCCGCCGGTGGCGATCCACAACCCCTCAGGGCCCGCTTGCAGGACCTGGATCGCCACGGCGGTCGCGGCCAGGACCGTGCCGCCAACTAAGCGGGTTGGAAACTCGGGCCAGATCAGGGGCTTGTGTCTGAGCAGCCCCTGAACCAGGGTCTCGCCGATCATCGCGCCCTGGTGCCGGGGAGTTAGGCTCCAAAGCGGAACGGCGGCGCTGGCCACGACGGTCGCCACGGCGAAGCTCATGTACCAAACAGCCCCGCCAATACCGAGGTAGAGCACGGCGGCGGCGCAGAAGCCGCCCACCAGTGTCAGGGTCGAGACCCAGGCCCAGCGGCGCCCCGCGTCAATTGCCAAGCCCACCACGGCGATCAGGGCGAAATAGCCAAAAAGCCATACCGGATCCTCGGCCGTGCCACCAACCAGGAAAGGTGCCGCCAAAGCGCCCAAGATCCCGATCGCGGCCAGCAGCGGCCCATAGTACCACCCCAGCAGAACCGCCAGGGCGGCGGACGCGCCTAGGCCCGCGAAGGCAACCTCGGGGCCGATCAGGCCGTAAAGCTGGCGCGCGGAGAGGATCCCCGCCCAGATCGAGATCAAACCGGCCCCAGCAAAGGTCGAGGGTACAAAGGCGGTCAGTTCGCCATCCGCATCGCCCCCCCGGCGTCGGATCCATTCGGCCGCCGCAATCAGTACAGCGCCAAGCGCCAAAGCCGCCATAACCCGTGCGGTGGGCGTCAAAAGGCCGGTTTCGATGCCGTATTGCACCAAGAACACGCCCGCCAGCGCCAGGGACAGCCCTGCGACGGCAAAGAACCAGTTTTCACGCATCCAGGCTGTCAGGGCGGCGACGCGCGCTGGCGTCAGGACGACTGCGGGCGGGGGTGAGGATGGGTCACTGGGTGGTTTAGGGTCGGGCGGGGGCGCGGCCCGGGGGCTTTCCGCTTGCTGTGGGATCGGGGGGTTGACCGGGTCGAACGGCTTATCCGGCGGCGGCGCGCCGAGGTCGCGGCGGGACTGCGTCTCAGGCGCGGCATCTGTGGGTGTCTGGTCCCTCAGGTGTTTCTCAAGCTGGCGCACCTTCTCTTTCAGCGACGCATGGCTGATCAGCAGATAGACCGTACACACCGGCACCGAAAGGACGGCAATAGCTGCCACGACAAACAACAATCCCATTTGACGATCCATGCGCAGAAGGGGGCGGCATGCAATGGGTTTCGCGCGACAGGCCGACAAAATTAGCAGTCTGCGACCCTTACGCCCCTGGTTTGGGGCGCAAATTCTCAGCAGGGTGGCGGTGTTATGACCAAGATGCTCAACATTGCGATCGTCGGCGCTGGGATTGGCGGGCTCGCTGCGGCGGCCCTTTTGGCGCGCGACGGCCACCACGTTACTCTGCTTGATCAATTCGAGGCGCCAGCGCCGGTCGGCTCGGGTCTGGTGATCCAGCCGGTAGGGCAGGCGGTGCTGGCGGCCTGCGGTGCGGGGTCAGCGGCGCGGGCTTTGGGCGTCCCGATCACCCGGATGCTGGGGCACGAGGCCAAGACCGGCGCGCGGGTGCTGGATGTGTCTTATGGGACACCCAAACGCCCGCACACCGGGCTGGGGATCCACCGGGCCGCGTTGTTTCAAACCCTGCTCGACGCCGCCCTGCGCCAGGGGGTTGCCCCCATCACCGGTGCGCGGGTCGTGGGTGCGCCCGCGAACGGCGCGGGGCGGACGGTGGTTCTGGCCGATGGCCGCCGGTTGGGGCCGTTCGATCTGGTGGTCGATGCCAGCGGGGCTGGCTCGGTCCTGTCGCCGCTTAAGGGTCGCACGCTGTCCTATGGTGCATTGTGGGGGACGGTGCCTTGGCCTGCAGGGACCGATTTGCCGCCCGATCAACTGACCCAGCGGTATCGGATGGCGTTTCGGATGATGGGGGTATTGCCGATCGGCACCTTGCCCGGCGATGCGACTCCTCGCGCCGCAATTTTTTGGTCGCTGCCCGCCGCCGGCGAAGCTGCCTTTCGCACCCGCCCCTTGGCGGTGTGGAAGGCCGAGGCGATCAGCCTGTGGCCTGCCTTTGGCCCTTTTTTGCAAACAATTCAAACCCAGCAAGATCTGACCATGGCGCGCTATAGCCACGGCACCCTTGCGCGGCCCTTTGCGCCGGGTATCGCCTTTGTGGGCGACGCGGCGCACCGTGCCAGTCCGCAACTGGGGCAGGGCGCGAATATGGCGCTGTTGGACGTCTGGGCGTTGACTTTGGCACTGCGCGCGGCTCCGCTGCCACAGGCCCTGCAAACCTATGCCGCCGCGCGGCGCCGACATGTCGCGATCTATCAGGCGCTGAGCGCGGCTTTCACGCCGCAATTTCAGTCCGATAGCCTGGTGTTGCCCGTCCTGCGGGATCGGGTGTTGATGCCACTCAGCCGGATCCCGCCCGCGCCGCGGGTGCTGACCCGTCTGGTCTGCGGCGATCTCGTCGCCCCGATGCGGGGGGTGGCGAATACCGCACCCACGGCGGGCGGATGGGATGTGCCTGCGCGGAAGAAAGTGGACGGCTAGCGCTGGCCTGCCGGTGTTTCGGCAAGTTCAAGTTTCTTTGAGACCGTTGTTGCGCTGGTTTTGTACTCCGCAAAGCCCATGCGGGCGTAGAACGCCCGCCCGCCGGTGTTCTCAAGGCGAATGGTCGCGTCTATGCAGCGCACGCCTGCTTGCCGCGCCGCTGCGAGGGTGTGCGCGAACAACTGCCGCCCGACCCCGTGCCCGTGATGGGTCAAAGCAACGAAACTGGCGATGATCGCCCAACCCGCGGGCAGGTGATAGGCCCCATTCGGATCAGGGTCCGCCCATTCGAGGGATTGAAACCCGGCGATCTGGCCCCCGTCATCGGCGACAAAGCAGCTGATCCCACGCGGGTGCGAGACATTATAGGCAATCATGCGCGCCTCGTCGAAAGGTTCGCGATGTGCGGTTGTCCCGCCCTTGGCGATAATTGGGTTGATCAAATCGCACATCGCCGGTGCGTCAGAGGGTTGTGCCGGTCGGATCATCATTGCCATTTGGCCGACAAAGCATGACGTAAGGCGCGTTGCAACCGCAGGCCCGCATCAGCCTGAGGAAAACAGCCCGGTCAGCGCGCGCTTGATCAGGCTGGTCACGCGCGGTTTTTTCAGGGCGCGAAAGGGCATGGGGCGGCAGACCTCGATCGCGGCGATGCCCACGCGTGCGGTCAGCGCGCCATTGATGACGCCTTCGCCAAATCGGCGCGAGATTTTGGATAAAGCCCCACCCCCCGCGACCGAGCTGATCATGTCGTCGCCGACCGCGACAGCACCGGTCGCCACCAGATGGCTGGCCACCGCGCGCAGCAAGCGCCACGAGCCCAGCAGACCGGACCGCCCGGCATAGATCGTGGCGATCCGCCGGATCATGCGGACATTCGACACCAGCGCCACCACCACATCCGCAAGGGCCAGGGGCACCAGCGCGGTGGCGGCGGCAACTTGGCGGGCCGCCGCCTCGATCTCGCGCCGGGCTTGCGCGTCCAGCGGCGCCATCAGCGCGCTCTCGGTTTGGGCCAGCAGGGCATCAGCGTCCAAGATGTCTGACTGCTGGGTGCGCAGGGTTTCGGCGGGCAGACGCAGATCGTCGCGGCTGGCATAGAGGGTTAGGACCTGGGTCGAAATTTTGAGTGCTGCCGTGCGTTCCGTCAGCGCAAGGGGGTCGGCAGCGCGGGCTTGCAACTTGTCGATCCGGCCAAGCCGGATGATCGCCGCGGCCTCACGCAGGATCCAAACAACCAGGGCAAAGCCACAAATCACAGTCAGGCCCAAGGCAACCTGGCCCAAAAGCCAGTTGCGTGCGAACAGGCCGGTCACGAAATCCCAGATGGCCAGGCTGAGGACCATGGCCACCAAGCCGCCCAGCGCCCAAAGGGTCAGACGCATCAGCGGACCGGGCCGGGCTGCGGCCATCTGCGTGGCGCGCTGCATCGCGGCGGTCTGTGGCAGGTTCGGTTCGGGGATCGGCGCGGCCTCGGCAACGGTTTCGGCGGCTGGGGCCAGATCGTCCGCGTCGATGACGATGGGTTTTTTCATAACGTACCCCTCCTTGCGGTCCAAACAAACTCAACGTCCGGCAGCTTTTCTTCGTTGTCGCCCTCGGTACGTTGGCCCTCGACAAAGCCCTCGCGCAGGTAAAAGGCCTGGGCGCGCGTGTTGGCTTGAAACGTCCACAATCGAAGCTCACTTGTCTGGGATTTCGCATAATCCAGGAATGCGGCCCCCAGCCCCGCGCCGCGATAGGGGCGGGCGATGTAGAGGCAGCTGATATATGTCTCCTCAAGTGCGAGAAACCCGCGTGGCCGGGCGCCCGCGACGGTGACTTGATTGGCGGCGATCTTTGCGGCGATGAAGCGCACGTCTGCCGCTGGGGGATGCAGGCGGGGGAACCAAGGGGTTTCCTCGATCCATTCTTGCAAGATCGCCGCGCAAGCGGCCGCATCGTCGGGTTGAGCGGGGCGCAGGGTCACAACAGCCGGTCCCCGATCAGAAACTCCAAGGCACGATCCATACGGATGTGCGGCGGCCCGTCGCCCGGCCTAAGGGTCAGTCGCGGTGGTGCGAACCCCATAACGGCGTAGTCCGCGTCCAGCCAGCGCGCCGCACCTTTGCGGGCTGGGGCCAGCAACGTGGCGGGATCGCTGGGCAGCTCACCTGGGTAAAGGGCGGCTTCGCGACCAGTTTCGGCCAGGGTGCCGCGCACACAGTCCAGCGTTTGGCCGTCATGCGTGACGGTTTCTTCGATCGTGGCGCGCAGGGCGGCCAGGGCGAAGCTTTGCGTGGCCGCCCCGCGATAAGCCGCCCGGGCGCGGGCATCGGCCACCAGCGCCTCCATGATCGCACCCAGGGCCGCGTGCTGGCTGTGATGCAAGTGATCGGCTTTGGTCGCGGCAAAGGCGATCTTTTCGACCCGCCGCCCCATGATTTGGCTCAGCCAGCTGTTCCGCCCCGGGCGAAAGGCCTGCAGGATATCGGCCATCGCGACCCGCAAATCCTCGACCGCGCGCGGGCCGGCGTTGATCGCACCCAGCGCATCGACCAGCACGATCTGGCGATCAATCCGGGCGAAATGGTCTTGGAAAAAGGGTTTGACGACGATGCGCTTATAGGCCTCGAAGCGCCGCTCGAAGGCGGCATAAAGTGAGGTGTTGTTCACCCGTCCTGTGGGCGCCGGCAGGGGGGCAAAGGTGAGCGCGGGCGACCCCTCAAGATCCCCGGGCATCAAGAACCGACCGGGTGCACAGCCCGAGAACCCCGCCTCGCGTGCTGCACGCAAATAAGCGGTAAAGGCCCGCGCCAGGGCTTGGGCTTGTGGCTCGTTCAGATCGGTACCTGCATCTGTCTGAGCCAGCAGATCGGTGAACCCCACGGCCGTCTCGGCCCGTCCGTCGCTTTGTGCCAAATCGAGCGCTTGAGCGGACCATTCGGAATAGGACTGCGACAGCAGCGGCAGGTCCAACAACCATTCGCCGGGGTAGTCCACGATGTCCAAATGCACTGTCCGCGGCCCCGTCAGCCCGGTCAGAAACCCGGTGGGCCGCACCCGGATCGACAGGCGCAGCTGGCTGATCGAGCGGGTGCTTTGCGGCCAGATCGGATCGGGTCCGGTCAGTGCCGCCATATGATCCTCGAAGGCGAAACGCGCCACGGCATCATTGGGTTGGGGCTGTAAAAAGGTCAGCAAAAGGCGCCCATCAGCCGCCGCGCGTAGCTGGGGCATCCGCCCCCAGGCCAACAGGTTCGCGACCAACGAGGTGATGAAAACGGTTTTGCCGGACCGGCTGAGCCCGGTGACGCCAAGGCGGATCACCGGCTCGAACAGAAACTCCTCGGTCCGGATCTGGACGCCCTCTAACGTGCGGGCCACGCTGTCGGTGATGTCGCCAAGAATGGCCATGAAAGTCCCTTCGCCCAGTGGGGCATGTTCCATATAGACGCGCGCTGAGATGTTTTACAGGGGACTTCACAAAACCGCCCGCACAGCCTAGAGGCTGGCCTATGCTACGCTATGCGCTATTGATCGAATACGATGGGGGCCCATTCGCGGGCTGGCAGCGGCAATCGCGGCAAACGACCGTTCAAGGGGTGCTTGAGGCGGCTTTGGCGCGGTTGGAGCCCGAGGGGCCGCAGGTCGCGGGTGCGGGACGTACCGACGCGGGTGTGCATGCACTGGGTCAGGTGGCAACCGTGGATTTGCCGCGCGACTGGACGCCGTTCCGCCTGTCCGAGGCATTGAATCACCACTTGCGGCCGCATCCGGTGGCCGTGCTCTCGGTCGCCCGAGTGGCCGAGGACTTTCATGCGCGGTTTTCGGCGGTTGAGCGGCGGTATGTGTTCCGCCTGATCTCGCGCCGTGCGCCGTTGACGGTTGAGGCCGGGCGGCTGTGGCGCGTGCGCCCCACACTGGACTTGGCCGCGATGCAGGTGGGGGCGCGGCATCTGCTGGGCAAGCATGATTTCACCACCTTCCGCTCGTCGATTTGCCAAGCGGACAGCCCGATCCGCACGCTGGATCGGTTGGATATCAGCCAGGTGCAGCGCCCGGACGGGATCGAAACCCGCTTTGATGTGCGCGCCCGCAGTTTTCTGCACAATCAAGTGCGCAGCTTTGTCGGCACGCTGGAACGGGTTGGCGCGGGGGCTTGGGCGCCGGAGGATGTTCTGGACGCCTTACAAGCCCGCGACCGCGCCGCCTGCGGGCCGGTTTGCCCGCCACAGGGGCTTTATTTGGCGGGGGTTGGCTATGCCGAGGACCCTTTCGCGGATTGACTCTCGTCTTTGAGCAAGAGCCACAGGCCGCAGAGGACCAGGATCACGCCCGCAAGGATCGCGGTGGCGGGCCAGCGATCGCCCAAACCGGCACCAGATAGGTATAGGCCATCACCTTGGCGCTGGGCAGGCGCAAAGCGGCGTATTGAACCAGGAAGAAGGTCACGGCGCTGGCAAAGATCGCCAAATAGAGCAGCGTGATCCAGACGATTGCGGGAAGGGCGGCCCAATGTGTGGCGATCAGCGCGGGCGCGCCCGCGATGCTGAGCAGCAGAAACCCGGCCAGCAGCGTGCCAAAGGTCAGCACCAAGACCGGCTCGGCACGGCGCAACTTGGGCACCATGGGGGTATAGAGCGCGTGCGCGATGCAACCGACGAAAAAGATGGCTTCGCCCCGGTCCAACTGCAGCGCTATCAAGGCCGCCCAACTGGCGTCAAAGATGACCCACAAGGCGCCCGCCGCGGCCAAGCCCAGCGCCAGCGCCATGCGCGGGGTCGTCACTTGGCGCAGCAGCAGCCAACCAAAGCCAGCGGCCATGACGGGTGTGAGGGTGAACACGGCGGCGGTCGAGACCGGCGGCGCGGTTTTCAACCCCTCGAACATCAGCGTGAAATAGATCGCGAACAACCCGCCCAGCACCAGGTACCGCCAAGGCGAGGCGAGATGTTTGCGTTGCATTTGCCGTTTGGCCAAAACGATTGCGCCGATTATCAGGGCGGCCAGCCCAAAGCGCACCGTGGTCAAGGCAAACGGATCGATATGTGGTGCGGCCAAGCTGCCCAACGAGAAGGATCCCGCCACCAGGGCTGAAAACAACAGCATTGCCAAATGGCCACGTGTGCCTTCGGACAGGGTTGATGCGGCGTTGGTCATGGTCGCAGGGTTTGACCGCTGAGGTGCTTGCGGTCAATAAGGCGGTATGCAGATGATCCGCGCGCATGATGTGCTGACCCATGTGACCCTGGCCGGGCCGCCAGATGGGTTGCCGGTGGTCTTTTCAAACTCGCTGGGCACGGATCTGCGGGTTTGGGACCGGCTGGTGCCACTGCTGCCCTTGGACTGGCGCTTGATCCGCTATGACACCCGTGGACATGGGCTGAGTGCCTGCCCGCCGCCGCCCTATGGTATGGGCGAATTGGTCGCTGACGCGGCGGGTGTGTTAGACGCCCTAGAGGTGCGCGGTGCGGTGTTCGTGGGCCTGTCTATTGGCGGGATGATTGCCCAGGGGCTGGCGGCCGAGCGGCCGGATCTATTGCGCGCGATGGTGTTGATGGATACGGCGGCAAAGATCGGGACCGAGGCGATGTGGGGCGAACGGATCGCCGCGATTGAGCGGGGTGGGATCGCCGCTTTGGAGGAACGTATCTTGGAACGCTGGTTCTCGGCCCGCTTTCGCAACGAGGCGCCCGAGGATCTGGCCCTGTGGCGGCATATGCTGACCCGCACGCCCCCAGAGGGGTATATAGGCTGCGCGCGGGCGATCGCGCAGACGGATCTGATGGAAAGCACGTCGCGGCTGCGACTGCCCGCACTGGCTGTGGCGGGCAGTGAGGATGGATCGACGCCGCCGGATCTGGTGCGGGAAACCGCCGATTTGATCCCGGGCGCCGGGTTTCATGTGATACGCGGCGCGGGGCATCTGCCCTGTGTCGAGGCGCCGGGGGTGGTGGCCGAACACCTGATAACTTTCGTCGCGCAGTGTCTTTAATCCAAAGGCGGCACCGCTGGCGCGGTGCCAAGTCTTGTCTCCCCATCCCCGCAGGCGGGGACGGGGCCCGCCGCCCAGCCCCGCGCGGGTCACACCGATTGTGGCATCCCGGGTAACTCCAAAGCGCGCATCAACTCCCGCAGTTCTTGGCGCGCCGCGATATTCGACATGGTGAGTCGCCCACCGCCCGTGTCCCCCAGGTCCAACAAAGTCAGGCCTTGCAGGTAGAGCTCGCGGAAGACCACGCGTTCGGAAAAGCCCGGTACCAGACGAAAGCCAATGCGCCGCTGCAACTCGCCCAGGGCTTTGCCGACTTTGCGTTTATTGTGGGCATCGGTGGTGGCCATGCGGTTGCGCAGCACGACCCAGTCCAACGGCGGCAGCCCGGCCGAGGCGCGCAGTTGCCGCGCGGCCCAGACCATTTCGGAGTAGATGCTGGGGCCTTGTACTTTGCCGGTCGCGGGCTCCAGCCGCGCCAGCAGGTCGAAGTCGATCAGGCTGTCATTCATCGGTGTGATCAGCGTATCCGCGGCGGAATGTGCCATCTGCGCGAAGCGGGTATGGGCGCCGGGGCAATCGATGACGACGAAATCCGTGCGTGCATCCAGCGTGGTGAGGGCGTCGGCGAAACGTCCTTCCTCTTCAGTCTGGGCGTCGCGCAGGCTGTCGGCGGTGCTTAGGGCGAGTTCAAAGGTTTCGGGCAGGGGCAGTGGGATGCCTTCGCGCGCAACAAAAGCGGCGCGGTTGCGAACGTAGCCCAGCAGGCTTTGTTGGCGCAGATCCAGATCGATGACCCCGACGGGTGCCCCGGCGCGCAAAAGGGCGGTGATGACATGCATCGCGGTGGTCGACTTGCCCGAACCACCCTTCTCATTGCCCAGAACGATGATATGCGCCATGCCGCCCGCCAAAGGTAGAAAAGGCGCCGACCCCGGGGGGCAGCGCCATTGTTGTCATGCGCCGTGGGCGCGCTGAAAGATCGGTTTAGAAGCCCAGACCTTCGTATTTCTTCTTGAACTTCGAGACCCGCCCGCCGGTGTCCATCAGACGCGTATTGCCACCGGTCCATGCGGGATGAACGCTGGGATCGATGTCGAGCGTCAGCGTGTCGCCCTCGGCCCCAAAGGTCGAGCGCATTTGCACGACGGTGCCATCGGTCATCTTCACATCAATCATGTGATAGTCTGGGTGAAGGTCTTTTTTCATCGTTTCGGTCCTTTGCCGGATGACTAAGCCCCCAGCGGCCGCACTGTTCGCACGCCGGATGATGGTCGCCACCCTATGAATGGGATGGCGGGGCCATAGCAAACCTGCCCGACCCCTGCAAGTGTGGATCACCTATTCGTCGCGTTGCCGCCTGGCGCGCGCCTCGGCCAAGGGGTCATAGACATTGGCGCCAGTGCGCCCGGCGGTGCGCTGCTTGCGCAGGGATGAAAGATTTTCACGCTCGGCCACCATATCGAATTGGGGGCGGCTTTCGGCCTGTCGCGCTTGCATCACCCGACCGCGTACCTGTTCATAGCCAATGGCCATACCCGCATAGGAAATACATGGGGCGTAGAGAAAATAGATCCCAATCGCGATGCTGATCACGGGGGACACACCCGAACTCGTGACCCCTATCAACATATCGAACTGATACCGCACTGGTAGCAGCATAGTAATAAGGATCACCGGGAGTGCCATGGCCAAAAGATATAGGACAAATTGATGCGGGAAATATCGCCCCAAACCGTAAATCAGATCGTTGCGGGGAGTGTATTGCACGGCATTGGCCGAAAGGGCGGCCATAGGCACCCCAAAGACACCCACGCAAATGGCGAAAATTACATAGAGCCCGCCATTGACCACCAAGGCGACCAAACGAAACGGGCCTGGGTCCGACTCGAATCCGGCGATCAGGGGTTCGACGTTCGCGATCGCGCTGGCCTTACCTGACTGGTATGCGCCGAAAACCTCGCGGTACTCGGCAAAGACACCAGGGGCGGCGGTTGAAAGAAGGGTGGCGTCGACGATCAAATAGGCAATACCCGCCATCGCCATGGCAAAGATGAACTGCAGCAGAAGATGCGCGAACAAAAGCCGTGGGATGACATGCATGTAGCCTTCGGCGGTGCCAGCGTCGGTCGCGCCGATGGTGCCCAGACCGGCGCGGATGCCATTTAAGACCATGAAGGCCGCGCCAAAGGTACCCATGACAAAGCCGACCAGCCCTATCACCCAGATGTTGTCGGTCGAAAGGATGATTCCGACCAGGATCAACCCAAAGGTGATCAGCGCTGGCAGATAGCGCAGAAACACGAAGGGCGACAGCGCATAGGCCCGCAGAATGAAAGTGAAAAAGCTCATAAATGCAGCTTATGCAATATCATGGCAAAAAGAAGACAAACGGTCGGAATTGACGCAAAGAAAAGGGCGACCGTCGCGGGTCGCCCGATGGAGCCAATCAAGAGCGTTGGTTTATGCGCTCGCGCCGGTCGATTTGGGGCGGTAGTTGGTCTTTTCGGCGATCCGCGCCGACTTGCCGCGCCGGGTGCGCAGATAGTACAGCTTGGCGCGGCGGACCTTGCCGCGGCGCACCACCGTGATGTTGTCGATATTGGGCGAGTGGAGCGGGAAGACACGCTCGACACCTTCGCCGAAGGAGATTTTGCGCACGGTGAACGCGGCGCCGATGCCCTGGCCGCCTTTGCGGGCGATGCACACACCCTCGTAGTTCTGCACCCGGGTCCGGGTGCCTTCGGTCACCTTATAGCCGACGCGGATGGTATCGCCGGCGGCGAAATCGGGGACGTCCTTGCCCAGTTCCGCGATCTGCTCGGCTTCGAGCGTTTCGATCATGTTCATCGTCATCAGTCCTTCTGCTCGCCTTTACCGGCGATGGTGTGCGCGTCCGAGCGCTCTTGGCCTTCCACCGGGTCCCCATCCGTTTCCAGATAAGCCCGCCAGAGATCGGGACGACGTTCCTGTGTCAGCTTCTCAGAGCGGGACTTTCGCCATGCGGCGATTTTGCCGTGATGACCCGAGAGGAGGACCTCGGGGATCACATGACCTTCCCATTCCGTCGGCCGTGTATATTGCGGGTGTTCCAGGAGACCTGTGGAAAAGCTTTCCTCGACGGTCGACTCGGCGTTCCCAAGCACGCGGGGTATAAGGCGGACGGTCGCATCAATCAAGGCCTGTGCCGCGATCTCGCCCCCGGACAAGACATAGTCCCCTATCGAGACTTCGATGACATCGCGGGCGTCCAGTACGCGCTGGTCGACGCCCTCGAACCGACCGCAAAGCAGGGTGACGCCATCAGTTTGGGCCAGGCGCTGGGCCATCGCCTGGTCGAAGGGGGTGCCACGGGGCGAAAGATAGATGACGGGCCAGTTTTGTGTGGTGCCGCGCCGGGCGGCATCCAGCGCGCGGGCCACGACGTCCGCCCGCAGGACCATCCCGGCGCCACCACCTGCGGGGGTATCGTCAACGTTGCGATGCTTGCCTGTCGCGAAATCCCGAAGTTGTAGGGTTTCCAATGACCACAGCCCTTCGGCCAGCGCTTTGCCTGTTAGCGAATGCCCAAGAACCCCTGGGAATGCTTCGGGGAACAAGGTGATGACCCTTGCGGTCCAAGCGTCTTTCTGGCGTGGCGGCTCGGCCATCAGATCGCGCGGTGTGTGGCTCTCGCGGATCGACAGGCGCCCGTGGGAACGGGTCGGACTAGGCATCGTCGGCCTGCGGGAAAATGCCCTCGGGCGCGTCAACGATCAGACGGCCAGCGGCCAGGTCAACCGTTGGCACCACCGCGCGGGTGAACGGCAGCATTGCCCCCCCCTTCAACCCTGGACCCGTGACTTCTAGGACATCACCGGCACCATGATCGTGGATCTCATGCACCCGTCCCAGGGGTTTGCCACCGGTGTCAACGACGGCAAGTCCAATCAGATCCGCATGGTAGAATTCATCATCCGGCAGGCTGGGTAGCCGTTCGCGGGGCGCATGCAAACGTTGGCCACGCAGCGCATCCGCAGCTTCCTTGCTGGCGATCCCGGTGAGCCGGGCCGCGTAGCCGCCCTTGACCGGGCGTGTGATTTGCAGATCGAAGCTGCGCCCGTCCTCCAACGTGAGGGGGGCGTAATCGGCAATCGCCGCGGGGTCGGCGCAAAAAGACTTGATCCGCGCCTCGCCGCGCACGCCAAACGAGCCGGCAATCGCGCCGACGCAAATCATGCCCTTGGGTTCTGTTGCCATCGACCCCCTCCGCGCGAGAGGTCCTGGGCATATGCCCAAGACCCGTTCGGCGCTTACTCGGCCGCGGCTTCTTCTTTGGCGGCGTCCTCGGCCGGGGCCTCCTCGGCGGGTGCCTCAACCGGGGCGGCAGCGGCTTCGGCAGCGGCGGCGACTTTGGCGGCCTTCTCTTCCGCTCGCTCGGTGGCTTTTTTGCCGGGCTCGGCCTTTTTCATATTGGCGCGCTCTTTCTTGGGCAGAATGCCTGCGGCTTCCAGCATACGGCTGACGCGGTCGGTCACCTGAGCGCCCTCACTCAGCCAATGCTGGACCCGCTCAAGATCCATTTTGACGCGGTTCTCATCGTCTTTGGCCAGCAACGGATTATACGTGCCCAGTTTTTCCACGAAACGCCCGTCACGGGGCATGCGGCTGTCGGCGGCAACGATCCGATAAAACGGGCGTTTCTTAGAGCCCCCACGGGCGAGACGAATTTTGATGGCCATTGATGTTTCTCCTGTTCATGGCGGATGCGGCGGTGTGCTTTCAGGCAACCCCGTCGCGGATTTGCTCGTGATGACGGATCACTTCCGAGATCACGAAGTTGAGGAATTTCTTAGCAAACTCCGGGTCGAGATCGGCACGGGACGCAAGGTCCTCGAGCCGGGCGATTTGTTTGGCCTCGCGATCTGGATCGCTGGGCGGCAGGGCGTGGGTGGCCTTAAGCTGGCCCACGGCCTGGGTGTGTTTGAAGCGCTCGGCCAGGGTATAGATCAGGATCGCGTCCAGCCGGTCTATGCTGTCGCGATGATCCTTGAGCAGGGTGGCGGCGCGCGCGGCGTCGGTCATTCGAACCCTCCGATTGGGGCGGAAACGTTGGCCATCGTGGATCTGGCAGACGAATAGCAAGCGCCAGGCAGGATGCGCGGCAAAATTCGGGTCATGCGGCACCTGCTGTGTGACGATAGATCAGACATTCGGGAAAGCCCGCGGGTTTGGCCGCGTCCGGGTCCAGGGTGGCGCTCAACCGTTCGGCGACGCGGATCGAGCGGTCGTTTTCGGGGGCGATGTAGCTGACGAATGTGTCCCATTCCAGGGTGTCGAAGGCAAAGTCGCGCGCGGCCGTGGCGGCCTCGGTCGCGATGCCGCGGCCCTCGGACCCTTTGTGCAGGATCCAGCCCAACTCGCGCTCGGGGTCGCCGAGTTCGTGATGCAGCATGACGGTGCCCAGCGTGGTGTCGGCCCCGGTTTCGGTAACGGTCCAGCTGCCGTGGCCATAGAGGTGCCAACTGGCGATGTCCTGGCAGAAGTCCAGCCAAGCTTCGCGCCGGTCGCAGGGGCCGCCGATATGGATCGCGCGGGGCGAGGCGAGGGTTTGGGCATAGGCCCCGAAATCAGCCGCGACGGGCGCGCGCAGGGTCAAGCGTTCGGTTTCCAGGGTCGGGATCATTCGGCATCCCCGGTGTGGCCGACCGCGCTGTGGCGGAAGACATGGCAGGGCTTGTTCCGAGGCGTGGCGGCGGTCAAATCCTCGACCGCGCCCAGTCGCTTGGCCAACGCGACCGAGCGGTCGTTGCCATGGGCGATATAGCTGACGGCGGTGTCCCAGCGCAGCGTCTGAAACGTGTGGCGGTGCGCGGCGCGCGCGGCTTCGAAGGCCAGGCCGGTGCCCTCGTGGGCGTCGGTGAACAGCACCCAGCCGATTTCGCGCTCGGGCCAGCTGTCGGGGCCATAGTTGCCGATCAGGCCGATGCTTTCGCCGGTGTCGCGCAGCGTCACGGCAAAGAGACCGAAGCCCAGCAGGTCCCAATGGCCCAGCATCGCGGCATAGGCGCGCCAGGCGTCTGGGCGGTCTTTGACCCCGCCCGCCATGGCCGAGCGTTCGTGCCCCAGAAAGCCGATATACCCCTCAGCATCGCGCGCGTCGGGGCGGCGCAGGATCAGGCGCGGGGTTTCGAGGATGGGGGTCATTCGGATCCCCTCAGGTCGTGGAGCCAGGTTGTCAGGTCTGGATGCTCAGAGGCGGGGGTATCGGTGGGCGCGGCACCCAGCCGGCGGGCCAGCCGCTCAGAGGCCGCGTTACCGGCAACGATATAGCTGATCAAGCGCGCGGGGCGCAGGCAGAGACGCGCATAGAAGAGGCAGGCTTGGGCGGCTTCGATTGCATAGCCCTGGCCCTCGGCCCCCTCGAACAGCGCCCAGCCCAATTCGGGGTCAGGTCGGTTCAGGGGGTTATGCAGCCCAGCAAAGCCGATGGCGGACCCGTCCCGGTCGATCATCCACCAACCGAACCCCTTCAAAAGCCAATGCCCCGGCATCGCGGCGAAGTGGCGAAACGCTTCGCGACGGCTAAGCGGCCCGCCCGCGTCGGCGGAACGGGACGAGGCATAGAAGGCGGCGAACGCGTCGAAGTCACGCATCCCGGGACCGCGTGGGGTTAGTCGGTCGGTTTGGAGAGTGGGGATCATTACGCCATCCCCGGTGCTGGGTGGCGCCAGATGTGCATCTCGCCATAGGTTGGGTGGCTGAAATCGCCTTCGGGAGCGGCGCCCAGACGTAGGGCGAGGGTGACCGAACGGGTGTTCCCCGGGTCGACCATGCTGATTATGGGGAGCATCCCGAGCGTGTCATAGGCGTAGGCCCGAGCGGCCAAGGCGGCCTCGAAGGCGACCCCGCGTCCCTCGCCTTCGGCGAAAACCGACCAGGCGATCTCAGGCTCGGGCCAATCGTCGGGGTGAAAGATGCCCACAACACCCAGGGCGGTGTCGGTCGTGCGGTCTGCCACCAGCCAGCGACCATAGCCTCTGAGATGCCATTGCCCGACAATGGCGGAGAGGGCCTGAAAGCTCTCGGCCCGGGTGAACGGCCCGCCGACGAAGTGGGCGCGGTCCGAGGCGCGGAATTCCGCATAGGCGTCGAAGTCGCGCATCTCGGGCGCGCGCAGGGTCAGTCGATCGGTGTGTAGGGTGGGGATCATTGCAGCGTCCCCGGTGCCGGGTGACGGTAGACCAGGTCGGTGCCATCGGGCGAGGGTGCGCCTGCGTCCAGGGTCGCGCCCAGGCGCTCGGCCAGGGCGATTGACCGCTTGTTCGCGGGATCGATATAGCTGACGGCGGTGGTCCAACCTGCCCCACTGAAAGCGTAGTCGCGAGCGGCAGTCGCGGCCTCGAAAGCAATACCGGTGCCAACATGCGTGTCGGTCCAGAGGGACCAGCCAAGCTCAGGCTCGGGCCAATTATGCGGGAACCAGGGGCCAGCCAGGCCCAGTGGCGTGTCGCTGCCCTTCAAGGTTATGATGAACGAGCTAGGCGGGCGCAAAACCCACAGGCCGGCCACATGGGTAAAAGCGCGCCAGCTGGCCTTGGCATCCAAGCCCGGCCCCCCGACGAACCGCGCGCGATCCGAGGCGAGGAAAGCCTCGAAGGCCGGATAATCCTCGTAGCGTGGCGCACGCAGGATCAAGCGTGCGGTCGTCAGTGTGGGGATGGAAATCTGGGTTTCGATCATGGCATCATGCCGAGATCGGCGGGCGCTGCGCCCTCGAGCACCGGACGGGTGAAGCTGCGGTCATAGCGCCGGATGCAGCCGGTGGCCTGCGCATGGGCATAGGCGGCCTGGCATTCGGGGTCGCCCGCCATGCGGTGGCGGTAATCCTCGTAAGCGGCCAGCGAGGGGAAAGAGAACTGCGCATAGGCGATGTCGCTGGCGCCTTCGTGCGGCAGCCAATAGCCATGATGCGTGCCGCCCATCCGGTTGACCAGATGGATCCATGCCCGTGCATAGGCTTCGAACGCGTCAAGTTTGGACGGGTCGATCACATATGTCAGGCTGCAGGTGATCACTTCTTTTTGCCAAATCCACTGAGCCCGGGGGGCAGCGCGGGACCACCGAGACCGGGCAACCCTGGGGGAAGCGGCGCGCCGGGGGCCCCGGGCAGGCCGGGACCGCCCGGCGCGCCGCCGGGCATGCCGGGTGGCATGCCCCCGCCCTTGCCAAACATCTGGCCCAGGGCCCCACGCATCAGGCCTTTTTTGCCCATCTTGCCCATTTTCTTCATCATGTCGGACATCTGCCGGTGCATTTTCAGAAGCTTATTCAGATCGCTGACCTCTTGCCCCGCCCCTGCCGCGATCCGCTTTTTGCGGCTGGCCTGCAGCAGCTGGGGATTAGCGCGTTCCTTCTTGGTCATCGATTGGATCAAGGCGACCTGGCGTTTGATGACGCTATCGTCAAAACCCGCCTCCTCGATCTGCTTGGCCATCTTGCCCATGCCGGGCATCATGCCCATGACGCCTTGCATGCCGCCCATCTTCATCATCTGTTCAAGCTGCATCTTCAGGTCGTTCATATTGAACTGACCCTTCTGAAAGCGCTTCATCATGCGTTCGGCTTGCTCAGCCTCGATCGTCTCCTGCGCCTTTTCGACCAGGCTGACGATGTCGCCCATGCCCAGGATGCGGCCCGCGACACGCTCGGCATGGAACTCCTCAAGGGCGTCCATTTTCTCGCCAAGGCCCACGAATTTGATCGGTTTGCCGGTGACCGCGCGCATGGAAAGCGCCGCGCCGCCGCGCCCGTCGCCATCCATCCGGGTCAGCACAACGCCCGAGATGCCGATACGACCGTCGAAGTTCTCGGCGGTGTGCACCGCGTCTTGGCCCGTCAGGCCATCGACAACCAGCAAGGTCTCGTGGGGTTTGGTGGCCTCGCGGACCGCTTCGACCTCGGCCATCAGTTCGTCATCGATGCTCAGGCGGCCCGCGGTGTCCAGCATGAAGACGTCGTAGCCGCCCAAGGTTGCCTGTTGTTTGGCGCGTTTGGCGATCTGCACTGCATCCTGGCCGGGCACGATGGGCAGCGTGTCGACGCCGATCTGCGTGCCGAGGACCGCGAGTTGCTCCATCGCCGCCGGGCGACGGGTGTCTAAGCTGGCCATAAGGATGCGTTTGCCGTCCCGTTCGGTCAGGCGCTTGGCGAGCTTGGCTGTGGTGGTGGTCTTGCCCGAGCCCTGGAGGCCGACCATCAGCACCGGGGCAGGGGGGCTGCCGATCTTGAGGGTGCCGATATCACCCGCATCGCCAGCCAGGACATGCACCAGCTCGTCATGGACAATCTTCACGACCTGCTGACCGGGGGTGACCGATTTGGTCACCGCTTGGCCGGTCGCCTTGTCCTGTACGGCTTTGACGAAGTCCCGCGCGACCGGCAGCGAGACATCCGCCTCGAGCAGAGCCACGCGGACTTCGCGCAAGGCGGTGGACACATCGGCGTCGGACAGTGCCCCCTGTTTGGTGAGCTTGTCAAAGACGCCAGAAAGACGTTCGGACAAATTTTCAAACATGCGCACCCTCGCGACGTTGGCCAAACCAAAAACGCACCCGTGGGCGCAACGCGCTGACGGGTGTCGATCCTGACATAAGCACAGGACCGGAAGGTTTCACGCTTCCGGAGATTGCGCAGGGCATACGCCGGTGGCCGAGGCCTGTCAATATGGACGGCCCCCGGCCGGCTTTCTGGGGGTGAGTGCTACGAAAGCGCCTTCCAGAAAACGACCTTATCGTCGCCCTGGGCCCAGAAGTCCCGGATGCGGGCCTCCTGGGTATAGCCCGCTTTGCGGTAGAAGGCGCGGGTCTGCGAGAAAGCCTCGGCCCCCGATGTGTCGGCGATCAGAACCCTGTGCCCTTGTTTGCGCAGGGTGTCCTCAAGATGCGCAACGATTGCGCCACCCGCACCCAGACCCTGCTTTGACGGCAGAACAGCGATGGCCAGCATGTTCCATGTACCCTCGGTCAAAGCCTCGGGCGCAGCATAGCAGAAGCCAATGGGCACACCGTCCGCTTCATAGGTTAGCCAGATGTCGGTGCCCTCACTGCTGGACAGGAAGTCGCTGAGCATGTCTGGCAGCATCTCGCTTGGGAACAGCTCGGTACCATCCAGCACGCTTCTCAAAGCGGGGATATCCTGGGGCTTTGTTGGTCGAATATTCATAACGGGTTCGTCTTTCACAATTGCCATCGCGCAAGCGGTTCAGGCTTGCCGCGATCGGCGTAAAGCCTGTCGCTTACATGCGTTTTTTGCTGAATGCAGCACGTTCGCTCAGGCCACAAAAAGTAAGGCCGGGCTGATCCCTCAGCGGCCTTGTACCAATTCGCCTCCCACTGAGTGAGATTAGCGGTTGCCCGCAATCGTCGACATAAAATCTCCATCGCCCAGCGGTCCGCGCCAGGCTTACAAGGGTGGTATCCCAGCGGGCGCATGGCTGCAATCCAAACAGCTGCCGCAAGGTCAGCGCCAGGGTTATAAAAATTTCGCTTAAGGCGCGCTGGCGGATCGGTATGGTTAACGGGGCTGGGTCACGGAAGAATCACATTCTTGCGAACACGCTATCCAGCGCCGATTTTCCACGATCCATAAGGGGCATTCGACCATGATCACCATCAATGAATTGCGTATCGACCAACCTGGCGCGGATAACGACGAGTTTTTCGAATTGTTTGGGGATCCCAATGCCTCGCTTGGCGGGCTGAGTTATATTGTTCTCGGAGACGGGGCCGGTGGGTCTGGCGTGATCGAAAGCGTGACCAACCTGGATGGGTTGACACTGGACGAGAACGGTTTTTTCGTCGCGGCCAACAGCGCCTTTACACTGGGTGTGGCAGATCTGACGGCGACACTGACGTTCGAGAATTCGGACAACGTGACCCATTTGTTGGTGCAGGATTTCTCAGGGTCCCTCGGCGATGATTTGGACAACAACGATGACGGCGTGCTGGATGTGATGCCCTGGACAGCCGTGGTGGACAGTGTGGCGCTGATCGAGACGGTCGGCAGTGGCGAGCAGGTCTATTCCACCACGACTGTGGGGCCCGATGGGACGTTCGTTCCAGGGTATGTCTTCCGCGATGTGGATGGCACGGGCGTGTTTCAGATCGGCTCTTTCGGCACCGGCGAAGAAACACCGGGCGCACCGAATGCGGATGTCGCGCCACCACCGGTCGCCACCCCCGCGACGATCATGGAGATCCAAGGCGCGGACCATGTCTCGGCTCTGGTGGGCGCGGTCGTGGCGACAAGTGGGATTGTCACGGCGCTGGATGGCAACGGGTTCTATCTGCAGGACGCGGTTGGTGATGGGGATATCGCCACCTCGGACGCAATTTTTGTTTTTACTGGCGGCGCGCCGACAGTGACCGTTGGCGACGCGATCACGGTTGAGGGGGCGGTCAGCGAGTTCACGCCCGGGGGGGCGGCCTCGGGGAACTTGTCGACAACGCAGATCGGCGGTGATGTCATTACCGTGGTCAGCAGCGGCAATCCGCTACCGGCGGCGGTGATCCTGGGCAAGGGCGGGCGGGTGGCCCCGAACACCCGGATCGACAATGACCCGCTGAGCAATTTCGACCCGGTCAACGACGGCATCGATTTCTTCGAAAGCGTAGAGGGGATGTTTGTGACCGCACCGGATTTGGTGGTGGTCAACGGCACGAACCGCTTTGGCGAGATCTTTGCCGTGGCCGATGGGGGCGACAATGCGACCGGGATTTCCGAGCGCGGCACGCTGAACATCGCCCCAGGGGATTTCAACCCCGAGAAGATCCAGATCGATCCGGATTTCGATGTCTCGGGGTTCGATGCGCCGCTGGTCAATGTGGGCGACACCCTGGGCGATGTGACCGGCGTGGTCGGCTATGGTTTTGGGAACTTCGAGATCATCCCAACGGTGGATTTCACCGCCAATGTGACCGCAAGCGGGCTGACGGCGGAGGCAACCGCGCTGAAGGGCAGCGTCGACGAGTTGACCGTTGCCAGTTACAATGTGCTGAACCTGGAAACCAATGATGCCGATGGCGATACGGATGTGGCCAACGGCCGGTTCGAGACCATTGCCGAGCAGATCGTGGGCAACCTTGGCAGTCCCGATATCATCGGTTTGCAAGAGATCCAGGATAACTCGGGGTCTGTGGACGACGGGACAACCTCGGCCAGCGAGACGCTGCAGGCGCTGGCCGATGCCATCGTCGAGGCGGGCGGGCCGCAATACGCGTTTATCGACAACACCGCGATCATCGATGGGCAAAGCGGCGGCCAGCCAGGCGGCAATATCCGCACGGCGTTTCTTTATGATCCCACGCGGGTCGATCTGGTCGAAGGCTCGGTCCAACCGGTGGGCAGCCAGGCCCCGGGCGAGGCGTTTGATGGGGCCCGTTTGCCGCTGTCGGCGACGTTTGAATTCAACGGCGAGGCGGTGACGGTGGTCAACAACCACTTCTCCTCGAAAGGCGGCTCGTCGCCGATCCTGGGCACAACCCAGCCGTTCGAAGATCTGCAAGAGGATCCGAACGTCAACGGCTCGCTGGATGAACGCCGTGTGCAAGCGCAGGCGGTCAACGACTTTGTCGACGGGATTTTGGACACTGATCCGGATGCGAATGTCGTCGTGCTGGGCGATATGAACGAGTTTGAGTTCGTCAGCCCGCTTGCCATTCTTGAGGGCACCGTTATCTCGACCAATGCGGGTGAAAGCACCGCACCTGGTGGTGTTGCGATCCTGGCGAACCTCGTCAACGAACTGCCCGAGGACGAGCTGTATAGCTTCATCTTCCAGGGCAACAGCCAGTCGCTGGACCATATCCTCGCCACCGGCGACTTGTTCGACACCGCGGCGATCGACATCGTGCATGTGAACACCGAGTTTGGCGAGACGCCGGACCGTGGGTCGGACCATGACCCCGTGGTGGCCAGCTTCACGATCCCCGCGCCCAGTTTCCAATTGGCGGTGGATTTGGTGCCGTTCCTGAACGGCAGCATTCCAGTCAGCTTGATCGATGGCGAAGTGGTGGACGCCGATGTCTTCCGGGCGCAGTCGAAGAAGGCCGCATTCGATGCCCTGGGGATCACGTTGGATGCGGTGGATCCGACGAACGTCGAGAAACTGTCGTTCCGGGGCGGGGAGTTGGGCGTCCGTTCGCCCGACGACCGGGGCGATGCCTTTGAGCGCCGCGCGGTCGATGGGGACGAGGCGCTGCAGTTCGATCTGGACCCCAGCAAGTTTGGCTTGGGTGTAGAGGCGGAGTTCGACTTCTCAAGCGTGCGCGGCGATGGTGAGGTCGAACTGGCCTTCTATCTGGACGGCGTGCTCGTTGAAACGCTCACCGAGTTGGTCGGGACCGGCGACACGCTGGATACAGGGCTGATCGGCGACGGGTTCGACCGGGTCGATGTGTCGGCGATTGGCGACACGGCGTTTAAGCTGGATGGGTTCGAGTTCCGCGTGCTGGACGACCCGCTGACCCAGATCGCCTGAGCGCGATAGCGGCCCTAAGTGGGTCGGTGTCGTTGTCTCCGCCGAAGCTCTTGGCGGAGACAAGTATTGCAGGGGCAATCCCGTTGTCCGTCTTCGGGACCGGGTGAGTTCGACCCCCTGACCGAGCTTTCCGTTCTGTGTACAAGAAGAACCGTTATATCGGCGGTCAGTGATGGTTCTGCGATCCAGTTATTTTCGCTACCCCAAGAGCAATCCTCGCCCATGAGCTCTACTCGATTGCTCGTCACGGCAGTGGCCAGCGCAGCGACAACGCCAAACATTAAGAATGTCTCGGCCACATGTGGGCCGACATCCCCCAAAATTGCTTGATGCTGCAGACACAGCCCCAGAAACCATCGTCCAGATGGACCAGAGGCCAGTCATGCACTAACAATCAAATTGGACCACTCAAGTGGGGCTGATCAGCACCGACGAGGACGGCTTTGTCGACAAGATCCACGTCACCCCCGCCAATGCCGCCGAGAGCCCGCAGTTCGGGCACATGGTGAGCGGTGCGTCTGCGCAACGGGTCCTGGCGGACAAGGCCTACGCAAGCAAAGCCAATCGGGCCGAGTTGAATAGCAAATACCAGGACGGGATTATGCGCAAGACCGCCCGAAACCGCCCTCTGCGGCCATCAGAAAAACGCTTCAACAAGCTGATCTCCAAACGCCGCTTCCGCGTCGAGCAATGCTTTGGCACATGAAACGGCTCTTCGGCGTTCACCGTGCCCGCGACTTCGGCTTGGTCAGAACCCACGCGCAGATGGTCATGGCCGCCATCGCGCAGAACCTCCTGAAGGCCGCGAACAAAATCACCTTAACCGCACAAACCACCGCAATCGCATAACCAAAACCTGCAAAACCAATCTGCCCGCTGAAACCGCAGCGGACAAAGCAACTCGACTGATCACGCATCCAATCTGGAAATTGGCTCATTACGCAGAAGTCTTTGGGAAGGATTACCCTGCAGTCTATGGCCCGCACACCACCATCCACAATCGGTTTGATCGCTGGAGTTGGCGGCGCCTCTGCTGAAGCAATTTAGAGTTCCGACATTGAGACCTGCACCTACGAGAACAGCATGCCGCCATTGATGTCGATGTTGGCGCCGGTAATGAAGGCGCTGTCGTCACACGCGAGGAACAGGACGAGGTTTGCCGTGTCTTCCGTGTTGCCCTGCCGTTTCATGGGCGCTGCGGCTTCGAACCCGCGTCGGCCTGCGTCGGGCGTGTGAAGGTTGTGGAAATCGGTGTCGATCATGCCCGGGCAAAGCGCGTTGACCCGGATGTTGGGGCCAAGCTCTTTCGCCAGCCCGCGCGTCATTGTCATGACCGCGCCCTTCGAGGTTGCATAGGCGACTGCGCCCGGCCCACCGCCATCGCGCGCGGCCTGACTTGCAAGATTGATAATTGCGCCCGACGTCATGTGGGCGAGCGCGGCCCGGGTCATCATGAATGTGCTGGTCAGGTTGAGGTCCATGACCGTGTGCCAAAGGTCGTCGGACATCTCGGCGATCTTCTTGCGTTCGACCAGCCCGCCAGCGTTGTTCACCAGAACGTCCAGGCCCCCGAAGTCGGCCACGGTCTTTGCCACCAGCGCGTCAACGTCCGCCTGCTTGGTCAAGTCGCCCTGCATCGCAAAGGCCTTGCCGCCGTTTCCGGTGATCTTGGCGACGGCTTCATCCGCGCCCGCGCTGCTTGAGAAGTAGTTGATTGCCACGCTGGCCCCTTCCGAGGCCAGCTCAAGCGCAACGGCTAGACCAATGTCACGCCCGCCGCCGGTGACGATGGCTCTTTGTCCTGCAAGTTTCATGGTGTTCCTTCTCTGTCAGTTTTGGTCGGGTCCGCGCCCGGATTTCATGCGTTGGCGAGCTTCTTGAGAACGACCTTGAAGGTGTTCTCGTCAGCATCGGTGAAGTAGAGATCGGCGTCATAGCCCTGATCGTCCATGAAGTTGAAAATCCGCTTTGGCGCATCAAGGCGATGGGGCACGAGCAGTGTTGCGATCCGATGCCGGGTGGCGGCGGGATAGTGCGCGGTCAGGAACGTGCTGACGGGCAGGCCCTCGTAATCCTCGGGATCGACATCCGGGAAGCCAGTTTCCTGGGCGATCGTGGGTTTGCCAGCCTCCGACCAGACGACCTGGCCATAGAAGCCCGCCCGTTTGCCCGTGTTGCGGAACGACGACTTTCCAAGCTCGAACAGGTTGTTGGCGTGTAATAACCACTCGACGGTGACTGGGGTTTCGGCGTCAACCTTGTCGACGATGACAAAGTAGCTGTTCCGCACAAAGTAGACTTCGCGCTCAGCCCGGGTGACTTCGGGCGAGAGGCTTTGGTAGGCTGCCGTAGCGTCACCATGAATAAAGA
The DNA here is from genome assembly GCA_938049225.1 of uncultured Paracoccaceae bacterium. Taxonomy (GTDB): domain Bacteria; phylum Pseudomonadota; class Alphaproteobacteria; order Rhodobacterales; family Rhodobacteraceae; genus Halovulum. The sequence goes on along the minus strand of CALICM010000060.1, from coordinate 13,638 downwards.
TGTGGTCTTCGCATTCTTCGGCGGCGAGGATTTTGCCCGACGCGGCCATAGCCTTGACCTTGTCCTTTTCTGCGTATTGACCCCGGCCGTTGATCAGGATCGCGTTTTTCGATCGCGTCTGCCGTCGCCAGTTGCGATGCATGGACGAGTTGAAGGCGACGTAATGACCCGACTGGATCGCCAGATCCTCGCCATATGCGGCGAGGCAGAAAGCATTTTGATCGCCATGGCTGTGGCTGACCGAGCCGAAGGGCGAGGATTTGAATACGAACTGAATGTGATTATCGGGGTCGTCCATAGCGTACTGCACACCGACCCAGCCGATCCCTCTGAAATGCCGGAGCCCGTCTTGTGGGGGTGTGGCCTCGATGATGGGGAAATCGGTTTGGAAGACCAATTCGTCGAAGTTCGTGTCCCACCAGCCCCAGTTGTAGAACGCCATTTCGGTGCCGGGATTGGTGCTGAGGTTTTCCTCGCAATACCATTGATACGCGCCCTTGCCGGTGGCGCCAGCGAACTGGCGCAGGTTTAGGCCTGTTTTGATGCAGGGCAGATCGCCCATCGTGCTGTCGTCGCCAAAGGTGGCGCGTCGCGTGTTCGGAGCTTTGCAGTAAAGCGCGAAATCTCCAGTATTTTGGAAGAAAGGCCTTTGATAAAGGTCGAGCCCGGAAAACGACTTCAAGCGGTTCGCGGCGTCGATCAAATAGGCGATACCCATCATCCAATAATTTGTACCCTCGGCCCAGCCGCCGTCGCTGTCGCCCCAGGGCGAGTAGACTGTGTAAAGAAACTCGATGCAGTAATTCAGCCAATCCCGTGCTTCGTCTGCGGCGTCATCGCCGAGGAGGGCGATGCAGGCGGGCACGATCGTGAGAGAGACCGACCGTACGGCATGGCTGTCATATGGAAAGAGGTGAATTTTTGCGTTCTGGATCGCATGTTCGGCGATGTCACGGGTGCGCGCGAGAAGCGCCCTGCGGACCGTTGCGCGTTCTCCCTCGCTCAAATCATCATAGAGCCAGTCATAGCCCCAGGCGAGCGCGTTGCAGACGCGGTAGGCCCATTCGTCCGTATAGGCCCGCGACGTCACACCCATCGGGTCCCAAGAAGCGACTTCCAAGAGCCATTCCTTGGCGCGCGACGTCATCTCGGCATTGCTCGTTACCTTGCCACCAATTGCGAGGTGGCGAATGGCGTACCAACACTCTTGCAGGTCGATATAGGTTTGCCGCCAGATCGGAGCGGTGCGTTTGTGGCCAGGATACCCCTCGGGCTCTTTCATCACCTCGCGGTCCATCCAAGGCAGAACTGATTTCTCGTAGAAAGTGGCCCAGGTGCAGTGGCTCGGATCGGCTTTGACGGCTTCCTCAAAGTCGGCCAAACGATCCGGCGTCATCCACAGGCGCGGATGGCCACGGGTGACTGCCGGCAGTCGCTTCTCGCGGGATGGCAACGGCGTTTCTGGCAGACCATCGGCAACGGTGAAACTGCGTACGCTGCTCCAAGTGCTGGAAGGTTTGCTGCTACCTTCTTCCCACGTAGCGTAGGACCAGTGGTAGTCGCCCGGGTTTAGAACCGTGTCCGGCGTGAAGAAGTTGAGCGGCAGGTTTTGGTAGGTTCGTGTCTTGTCCTTGGGAAAGGCAGGATCCGATGAGACGCGCAGCACGTATCGTGCATCATCGTCAATCACCGGCAGCCAAGTGAACCGCGGTGGGTTCTCGACAACTTCCGTCTCGGCCGTCGGGGCATACTGGATGGTTAACCTACCCGCTTTCGGTTCGTCCAATAGAGGGAGTGCATCGACTGGCATCGTGGAAAAGGTCCAACTAACTGAATTGAAGGTTTGACGCGGGCGGCGCCTGGCGCCGCCCGCATCGAGAGTGATCTCAGCCGCCGTACTGACGTTCGTAGGCCGACTGCATCACGCCAAGCACTTCCTGCAGGCCGAGCGAGTCCAGCTGAGCCAGGTAGTCGTCCCATTCGGCTTCGACATCACCCGAACCGAGGATCCACGCCTGTTGCCGCTCTAGCATGTAGTCGCGGACCGAACCCCAGTACTTGTCATAAATTTTCTGCTCCTCGGGATCGAAGGCCACTCCAAGGAAATCTGGGATCAGGTAATCGCCCTCGTCATAAAGCGCGATGCCTTCCAGCGCGAACTCGTTGGTCCACTGGATTTCGTAGTTGTAATCTTGGAAATAGCCGCGGCCCTGAAGTTGAGCGCCATTCTGGTACAGCGAGCGGTTGACCGGCCCCGCATCCAGGAACTCCTGCTTAAAGATCGGTTTGCCGTCGACCATGTCGTAATGCATGCCTTCGACACCGAAGTTGGCCAGACGGCGACCTTCTTCGGTGAACCAGAAGTCGAAATACTTGATCGTCTCGACCGGGTGCTCGTTGGTGTGCCCGATGGCCCAGCCGTCCGGCTTGACCAGAATGCGGCGATGCTCCTCAACCCGTTTGCCCGAGATCGAGGCTGGCGGTGCCATGGCCTTCAACTCGAACCCTTCGATCTCGCTCGAGAGGCTGTTGTAGCCGCCGGTCGAGGCAAACCAGTCATGCGTCGCACCACCGAGGTTCTCGGAAAACAGGAAGTCACGTGCTGAACTGCCGCGTGTGAAAACTTCGGGATCGATCAGGCCTTCGGCATACCAGCGGGCAAGGTTCTTGATTCCTTCGCGATAACCCTCACCGAAATAGCCGTGAGAGACCTTACCGTCCTCGACAAGAAAATCGTGGTATGTGTCCGACCCGTGCGCACGACCGTCCCAAAGCGTGACGAGGCGGATCAATTCCGGCCATTGACGTGCGAAGAACGGGATTTCATCGGCTTCGCCGTTTCCATTGGGATCCTGTGTTTTGAAGGCGCGCAGAACGGCCTCAAATTCTTCGACAGTCTGCGGCACCTCGAGGCCGAGATTGTTCAACCAGTCAGTGCGAACCCAATAGGCGCGACCGTATTTTCCGTCCGGCAGGTAAGGGATGTAATACATCTGCCCATCGGCCGCCTTCACAGCTGCAGCGATGTCGGGACGTTGATCGTAGTACGCCTTGATGTTGGGCGCATGTTCTTCGATCAGGTCGTTCAGCGGAATGAACGCACCTTCGGGACCGTATTGGTTTACGAAGTCTCGGATGCGGCTGGAGCCCACGATGTCGGGGACCTCACCCGACGCCAGCATCAGGTTCAGCGCCTCTGTCCGACCGGTGTTCTCGGAATCAGTCCGCATGTTGGCGCCGACCGTGACGTCGACCAAATGAACATTGGTCAATTCGCGAGCTTTTTGCTCGACCGGCCAGTCCTCCTCGTAGATTGGATAAGCCCGGTGGTTCATCTGGATTGTCAATTCCAACGGATCGCCGTCGACGATCTGCAAATGGCCGTCGGCGAGAACCGGCGTTGTCATGGCGCTTCCGGCCAGCAATGCCGCAACTAGACTGAGATTCCGCATTGGTTTTCCTCCCTTTTGCGTGTTCTTTGTCATTCCTTGACACCCCCAAGCAGGATGCCTTTCTCGAAGTATTTCTGGATAAACGGGTAGACGATCAGCACCGGTATGATTGAACAGACGATGATCGCCGCTGTCACAGTCTCGGCGCTGTAGGCCGCGTCGAGGACGTTTAAAGCGAATTCGTCGGTATCACTGAGATTCGCGATCGTGTGGCGGAGAAAGACCTGCAGCGGGATTTTTTCTTCGCTCTTTAGCAGCACCATCGCCCAGAAGAACCCGTTCCACCGCGACACGATGCAGAACAGCGTGATCGTGGCGATCGCGGGTTTCGACAGCGGCACATAGACCTTCCATAACACCTGGAAATCGTTGGCGCCGTCCATGCGCGCGGCTTCCTCGAAACTCTGTGGGATCGCCTCGAAGAAGTTGCGCAATAAGATGATGTTGAAGGCGTTGACGGCAAAGGCGATGATGATCCCGAACATGCTGTCGAGAAGCCCGAGGTCCCGCATGTTCAGGAAGAACGGGATCAACCCGGCATTGAACCACATCGTGAAAGCAATGAAGAGATTGAAGAATCGACGCCCCTTTAGCTGCGGGCGCGACAGTGCGTAGGCCCCTGGGATGATGAAGGCGAGGCTCATCAACGTACCGCCGATGGTGTAGATGAATGTGTTTCGGTACGAGAGCCAAAACATCGGTTCGGCAAGGATGTATTTGTAGGCTTCCAGCGTCGCGTCGATGGGCGTCAGCACCACCTTGCCGGCCGTTGCCGCAAAGCCGGAACTGAAGGAAACCGCCGCGATGTAGATGAAGGGATAAAGTGTGGCTGCGGTAAACATTCCGATCAGGATGGACACCACGATGGCGAAGAACTTGTCGCCACGCGAATACAGGTTCCAGTTCATCATCTGCGCGCCCCCCTCACCAAAGCGACGTGCGCGAATAGCGTCGCGAGAGGCTGTTGGCCGTCATGACCAGCGCGAAGGCGACGACCGCGTTGAAGAGACCAGCGGCCGCTGCCAGATCGTATTGGCCCGACTGAAGACCCTGACGATAGACCCAGGTGTTCACGACATCGGCGGTCTCATAGGTCGCTGGTTGATAGAGCAGGATGATCAGTTCGAACGAGACTTCCATGATATTGCCGATGCGGATGATCAGCATGATCAGGATCGTGGGCAGGATAGAAGGGATGGTGATCTTCCACATCATCTGCCAGCGGTTGGCCCCGTCGACGACCGCGCTTTCATAGAGCGACGGGCTTACGCCCGCGATGGCGGCAAGGAACACGATGGAGCCGAAACCTGCTTCCTGCCAAATGCCGGTGCCGACGAAAATCGGGCGGAACCATTCGGGCTGTGTCAGGAAGTAAACGGGATCGAGCCCGAACCAACCGATGACGGTATTTACGATGCCCGCTGTTGGCGAGAACGCTGTAATGACAATACCCGCGATAATCACCGACGAGATGAAGTGCGGCAGGTAGACGATGGTCTGAGCCGCTCGCTTGTAGGTCGCGTTCAAAATCTCGTTGAACATCAGCGCCAGGATGATGGGTGCTGGAAACCCAAACAGCAGGTTCAGTGCCGAGATCTTGATTGTGTTCGAAACCGCCCGAAGGAACTGGTCGTTCGAGAAAAGAGTTTCAAAATGCTCGAACCCCACCCAAGGGCTGTTGGCCACACCGCGAAAGATCGAGTAATCCTTGAAGGCGATCTGCAGGCCATACATGGGTTTGTACAGGAACACGACGAACCAGACGATGGTCGGCAGCAGCATAGCGTAGATTTGCCACTCGCGCCGGAAGTGATCGAGAAGGCGCGTCCAGCGGTCGTTTTTTACTTGGTGCCGCTGCGCTTCCTTCGCCTCGATCACGGCCTCCTCGATGGGCAAGCCCGTCGCAGTGGTGTGTTCCTCCACCATTCGTTCAGGCCCCGACGCTCAGCGCGCGGCCGGTATCGGCGTCGAATATCTTGACCAAGAGCGCCGGAATATGGACCTCGCCAACACCTGTGAGATGCCCGATGTCGCCTTGCGTATCCGCCTTGAACACCAAGTTATCGTCGCCGAAGCGCGCGTGCAGCAAGGCCTCGGACCCCAGCGGCTCCACCAGATCGAGCGCGATGGGCAAGGGCGAGGTGCCTTCCCCGGGCGCCAGCGTCACGTGTTCTGGCCGAATGCCTATGATCACGTCGCGCCCCGCTTGCTGCGCCGTCACGCCATTCAACTTGATCTCGGAACTTCCGATCTGAGCGCCGTTTTCTGTCAGCTTACCCTTCATCTGGTTCATGGGCGGCGACCCAAGAAAACCGGCCACGAAGGTGTTGGCTGGGTTGTTGAACAACTCCATCGGAGTGCCAACCTGCTCAATCCGTCCATCGTTCATGACAACGATCCTGTCGGCAAGTGTCATTGCCTCGACCTGATCATGGGTCACATAAACGGATGTCACGCCTAGCCGGTTGTGCAGGCGCTTGATCTCGGCGCGCATTTGCGTGCGCAACTTGGCGTCAAGGTTCGACAGCGGTTCGTCGAACAGGAAAACCTTGGGGTGCCGTACGATGGCGCGGCCCATGGCGACGCGCTGGCGCTGCCCGCCCGACAGATCGGACGGACGCCGCTCGAGGTAGTTGGTCAGCCCCAGAATCTGGGCCGTCTCTGCAATCGTCGTCTTTATCTGATCGCGCGGCATCTTCCGGATGCGCAACCCGAAGGCCATGTTGTCGGCGACGTTCAGATGTGGATAGAGCGCATAGTTCTGGAACACCATTGCCAAGTCGCGGTCTTTCGGTGCGACACGGTTCATGTATCGTCCGTCGATGGCCAACTCGCCCTCGGAAATTTCTTCAAGCCCCGCGATCATCCGCAGCGTTGTCGATTTTCCGCAGCCGGAAGGGCCGACGAGAACGACAAACTCTTTCTCAGCCACCTCCAGGTCGATCCCGTGGACAACCTGGACTGCACCATAGCGCTTGACGATACCGTTAAGACTAACGCCGGCCATGTTCCCTCCCTCGGTGCGCTGTTGGCTTCTGCGTACCTGTTCAGGGCGCTTGATTCGCATCCTGTCAACAACTGGCATACTAGTAAAATTCCTAGCATACTAGTTTTTTTTGCGGTAAGGGACGTTGTGAGAGTCTGCGGGCCAACAGCTGACGAAGCGACGCCAAGCAAGGAAACATCTGATTTTGTGAAGGAAAATCAGATGTTTATCTTCCGCGCTCTGAATTAGCCGTGGCGGCTGCCCAGAACTTGCAATGAAGGAGGTCAATCATGGCGCAACTTACGCGGCTCAGCGAACGACGGACGATCGTGGATGATATTTTCGATCATCTGCACGAAGAGATTGCCTCGATGCGACTGCGACCTGGCGACCGCATTTCCGAGGCGGACATTGCCTCGCGCTTTGGCGTGTCACGCCAGCCCGTTCGCGATGCCTTCAGTCGGCTTGCCAATCTTGACCTTCTGTTGATCCGCCCACAACGCGCGACCGAGGTGCGTCGATTTTCGGCCCGCGAGATTGAAAAGTCCCGGTTTGTCCGCGCTGCGGTCGAGAAACAGGTTCTTGCGCTTGCCGCAAAGCATTGCAATCCGTCTGGCGCCGCGATGCTGGACGCAGCACTGGCGGATCAAGCCGCAGCTATCGATGCCGGTGATGTCGAACGCTTTGGTACACTCGACTATGCGTTTCACGAGTTGCTATGCCGGATTGCAAAGGCAGACTTTGCCTTCGATGTTATCATGAAGGAGAAATCAAAGGTCGACCGGCTTTGCATGCTCAGCCTCTCGAAAGAGGACCGCATGCCCGAACTCGTCGCTGACCACACCGAGATCGCAGAGGCCGTCAAGGCCCATGATGCCGAACGTGCCGTTGAGGCGGGCATGAAACACCTTGGGCGGCTGGACGAAACCATCGCACGCATTTCGGAGACGAATGCCAATTATTTCGAGCCCGCGTGAGTCAGGCACGGCTTGAGGCAACGGTTGGTATCGGCGCACCCACGACATCACACATTTTCTCGTTGGCCTGGCCGATGGCCGTCAAGGCCATATTCCTGCATGGAACTGTCCTCATTGACGGCTGGCTGGTGTCCTCGCTCGGTGAAGCGGCGTTGGCGTCCATGGGCCTTGCCGCGGCCATCGGCGGGATCATCTTGGGCATCATTTTCGCGTTCTCGCACGCCATGCAGATCCGGGCCGCCCAGGCTTTTGGCACAGCCGATCCTGTTTATTTGAAATCCACCCTTTTGTGCGGGCTGACGATCAGTATGGCAATTGGCGGGGCGGGCTTGGCGTTCATCTTCCTCTTTGGCCCATCGCTCATCGACCATATGGCGCCCAACCGTGACGTTGCGCTGAATGCCTGGTTGTATCTGAGGGTGTTTTCCTTGGTGGTCCTGTTGGAATCTGTTGGGCAATGCTTGTCGAGCTTTTTCAACGGATGCGGACGCACCCGCTTACCGCTTTATGGTTACGCGCTGTCCGTTCCCATCAATATTTTGTGCAGCGTTGCACTCATTCACGGTCTTTGGGGCCTGCCGAGTTTCGGTGTTACCGGCGCCGCGATGGGCAGCGCCATCGGCGTCGCGGTGCAGGTTGTGTTCTTCGCGATAAGGTTTTTGCAAATTGAGGGGCATCTCGTTCGGACTGTAGGCTGGCGACATGTCAGCTTTGCAAGGACACTGAAGCGCTACTTTCTCTTTACACTGCCTATCGCGGCTACATTCAGCAGCGCCACATTGGCCACACACCTTTGTATGCTGATCTATGCAAGGATGGCGCTTAACGACTTTGCCGCGATGACGCTGATCGCACCCTGGAACATGGTCGCGGGCCAGATCGCCATGCAGTGGACACAAGCCACCGGCATCATCGTCGCCCAACTGCTGGGTCGCCGAGCGAATGAAGCGACACTCGATGCGTTTCTCTCGAAAGCCTGGCGCGGGGCATTCGTGGCGGCCGGGATGATGGGCTTGGTATTCCTGGGTCTTTCAATGTCGATTGAAATTCTCTACGCCGATCTATCGCCAGAAACGCGCGCCACTCTACTGGGCTTCATGCCGATCCTGCTGATCACATCCTTCCCACGGGCGACGAATGCCATCTGCGGCAACACGCTCCGCGCGAGTGGCGATACGATTTACGTTATGCAGATCTTCCTGTGGTCGCAGTGGGTCTTTCGCGTACCCGCGACGGCGCTGGCCGTACTGGTCTTCGAGGTTCCGGCTTTTTGGGTGCTTTCGCTTATCCTGGCCGAAGAGTTGGTGAAATTCTGGCCATTTCACAGCCGCCTCTGGCGCGGCGACTGGAAACGCGCGGTGGTTACGGAATGAGAAGAGCCCTTTGACGCATAAACTGACTGTTCTGGTCGCGGGAACCGGTTTTACCGGACAAGGGCACGCCCGCGACTTCGTCCGCGATATCCAGCGGGAGAAGGCGCCGCCCTACCCGACATTTCGGGAAGGTGGCCGCTATCAACAGATCATCGATGCCATCCGGCGATCCAACACATGGGTGGATATATCCCACCTGAACTGAAGAGGAGGTTCCATGAAAATCACCGACGCAAAGGTCTTTATCGGAGGGCCGGGAAAGAACTATGTCACGCTCAAGATCATGACAGATCAGGGCATCTACGGTCTCGGCGATGCCACATTGAACAACCGCGAAACGCTGCCTGCGGCGTATCTTCAGGACTATCTGATTCCTAATTTGATCGGTATGGACCCCCGCAATAGCGAGGATATCTGGCAGTTCTTCTATCGCGGCGCCTATTACCGTCGCGGCCCGATCGCCATGGCTGCGTTCGGCGCCATCGACATGGCACTTTGGGACATCAAGGGCAAGCTGGCGAACATGCCGCTTTATCAGCTGTTCGGTGGCAAAAGTCGGGAAGGCGCGATGGTCTATGCGCATGCCACCGGCGCTGACCTGCCCGACCTGATGGATGTGATCGCCTACTATGTCGAGGAAGGATACGAAGCCGTCCGCGTCCAGTGCGGCATTCCCGGCATGCCAAGCGCAAGCTATGCCGTGCCAGAAGATCGGGGTGGCGGCAGAAACTATATAACAGACTATGCGGGCATCCGCCCCAAGGTCGAAGTCTGGGACACGGATCGGTACATGCGCTACATGCCCGGAGCGCTTGCGGAAATCCGCGAGAAATTCGGCCCAGAGCTGAAAATCCTGCACGATGTGCACCATCGTCTGCTGCCGCGCGAGGCCGCCGAGTTTGCCAAGGCGGTCGAACCCGCGAGCCTGTTTTGGATGGAAGACCCAACCCCGGCCGACGATCAGGACGCACTGAAACTCATCCGCCAGCATTCGACGGTTCCGATTGCCATCGGCGAAGTCTTCAACTCGATCTGGGATTGCAACAAGCTGATCGAGAACGAGTTGATAGATTTTATCCGCGTCGCAGCCACCTATGCCGGCGGCATCACCCATGTGAAGCGCATCGTCGATCTGGCCGGCCTGCATCACGTTCGCACCGGATTTCACGGCCCGCCAAGCCATTCTCCGCTTTGCATGGCAGCACACGCGCATCTCAACGTTTGGGCGCCGAATTTCGGCATTCAGGAGTATCTGGTCCTTGGAACGCCGGAATGTGATGCGCTTTTTCCATCAGGGCATCGGATGGAACGCGGTTGTTTCTACGTCAGTAATGCGCCTGGTCTCGGCGTGGATTTCGACGAAGCCGAAGCAAAACGCTACAGCTACAAACCCGGCAGTCATCCGGTGGTGAGGCTCGAGGATGGAACAATCTGGAATTACTAGATTGTGTCGACGGATGGCGGGGCTATTCGAAATAGTTTGCGTGAGCTTTGTGAATTTCGCCAATCGTCGCATCCAGACGGCTCAGGTGTTTCTCGACAGCCGCCCGCGCGGTATCCACCGAGCCGGTCTCGAGCGCAGTGGCGATCTTTTCATGATCTTTGATCACGGCCTCCATCTCGTAGGCCTTGCGCAAGCTCAAGACGCAAAGGCGATCGACTTTCTGCTTACAGCCCTCGATGGTCTCGAAAGCCATAGGATGGCCGCCGAGTTCGCAGATTAGTCTGTGGAAATCATAGTCCAGGTCATGAAACCCGCTTGTCTCGCCCGATTGGACGGCCTCTTGCTGAAGTGCGATCTGCGCCCCCAATGCTTCCGCGTTTTCTCTGCGCCATGTGGCGCAGGCTCGTGTGACGACCTCAAGTTCGACCGACAGGCGAACGAATCGTGCGGTTTGGATATCTTTCATCGAAAACCCACGCACCTCGGTGGCGCGTTGAGGGCGGATCAACAATAGGCCCAGGTTGCTCAACCGGTTGAATGCGTCCCGCACGGGCTGGCGCGACACCCCCATTTGGTTGGCAATATCCGCCTCGGAAATCCGCGCGCCGGGCAATAGACGCAAAGACGAGATCTCTTTGTACAAATGATCGAATACGATGTCGGTCGTCGTGCGGGTGACCAACAGATCGACCATTTTCTGCATTTTGTCGTTCTCCGTTGTCTGTTCATCATGGAACTATTTTCCAGCCGATGCCCTCCATGCCTTATACTCTTTCATATTTCCACCTTATTGCTTTGGCGAAGGGCCGGGGCTCACTCGATGCTTGACTATCTGGGATACTAGTCTCACACTCGGTATCGAGAAAGACTGGGCGCCCAATTCTCGCACAGACCCGAACAGGCGGCCCAACTTCTCAGTCTGACAAACAAAGACTTGGTAGATCCTTAGGGAGGACATCATGTACCAGAAGCTCGGCAAAATTTTCATTGGCGCGGTTGCGGCGGCGTCACTGCTTGGCAATGTGGCCAGCGCAGAAACATGGCGTGCATGGAACATCCACAACGACGGCCATCCGAATACAGCGGCAATGGATCGGTTCGCCGAACTTATCGACACATCGACAGGTGGCGAAATCACCCTTGAGGTGTTCCACGGCGGCGTTCTGGGGTCACAGCCGGATGCGATTGAACAGGTTCGCATCGGCGCGATCGAAATCGGCAACTTCAACCTTGGTCCCATCGGTCCGATGGTGAAGGAGGCCAACCTTGTGTCGCTGCCCTTCATTTTTAAAAGTGTGCCACACATGTTCCGCGTGCTCGAAGGAGAGGGCGGCGAGATTATGGCGGCGGCAATGGGCGAGGCCGGCATTCTACCGCTGGCCTGGATCGACGCCGGGGCTCGTTCCTTCTACGCACAAAAAGCCATCAACACGCCAGCTGACGTAGAAGGTCTGAAAATCCGCGTGATGAACAACGACCTCTACACTTCCATGATCTCGGCCATGGGTGGCAACCCATCACCGATGGCCTTTTCGGAAGTTCAGCAGGCTCTGAAAACCGGCGTGGTTGACGGGGCTGAAAACAATTTCCCATCGTTCAAGAGTGTCGGTCACTATGAAGTGACCACGAATTATTCACTCAGTGAGCATCTGATCATACCCGAATGCATCTGTGTAAACACCGCCAAGTTCAATGCGTTGTCTCCTGAAATGCAAGCCGCGGTTCGCGGCGCGGCTGAGGAAGCCGCATTGTATCAGCGTGAACTCTGGGCAATCGGCACGGAGCAGGCGCGCAAAGATGTCGAGGCTGCGGGCATCGTCGTCAACGAAATCGCTGACAAGTCCCCATTCCAGGACGCGATGGTGTCGGTTTACGAAGACTACCTGGCCGCCAATCCGGAGATGCGGAAGCTGGTAGAAATCGCTCAATCGACTGAGTGACGGCGAAACATAGCCCGAAGATCGATCGCCCGGCTCCATGTAAGGCGCCGGGCGATTTTTGAGAGGGGAAGAAGAATGGACGACCGCGGCGCGCCGCCAGCATTTCTGCGATACATGGATTGGGCTTTCGGCCATCTTTCCCGGCTCTGTTTCCTATTGGCCGGATTGGCCCTCGTCGGGATGACGGTGATTTTCGCTTGGCTGGTCTTTGGCCGCTATGTGATGAATGACACCCCGACTTGGGTCGAACAGGTGTCGCTTTTGCTGGTGATGGTCATTGCGTTCCTCGGCGCGGCGGCGGGTGTAAAGGAACACACGCACCTGTCGGTCGTCATCTTCCGAGGCATTGTTCCCAGTTGGATACGCACCGCCTTTGTCGTCACTTCCGATACACTTATGGCAATATTCGGCGGCATGATGTTCTGGTATGGCCTCGAACTGACCAAATTCAAATGGAACACACAGATCCCCCTGATCCAATTGTCCGAGGGTCTTCGTTCTCTCCCGCTGACTGTCTGCGGAGCACTACTATTCCTGTTCTCAGCCGGTCACTTGCTCCGTGTCTTTCTCGGGCGGGATGAGCGCAAAGACAGCATTGAGCAAGGATAAGGGATGGGACTTGCACTGCTCCTAGGGGTGTTCGCCCTTTGCGTGATCATCGGGACGCCTGTGGCCTTCGCGCTTGGTATCGCAGCGCTTTCCGCGTTCTGGTTCGAAGGATTGCCGCTCTTCGTCGGTTTCCAGCGCATTGTCTCGGGCATCAATGTCTTTTCGCTGATGGCGATCCCGTTCTTCATCTTCGCGGGCGAGCTGATGTTCCATGGCGGCATCGCCATGCGCCTGGTCCGGTTCGCGTCAGCCGCGGTCGGCGCCGTGCGCGGCGGGCTCGGCATCGTCAACGTCTTTTCCTCGATGCTGTTCGGCGGCATTTCGGGCTCGGCCGTCGCCGACATCTCCGCACTCGGCTCGATCCTGATCCCGGTGATGAAGGAAAAGGGCTATGACGCCGATTATGCCGTGAACGTCACGGTCACCTCGTCGCTCGCCGGCATCATCATTCCGCCCAGCCACAACATGATCATTTTCGCGATCGCAGCCGGCGGCGGCATCTCGATCTCCCAGCTCTTTCTCGCGGGCATCGCGCCCGGCGTCCTCATGTGCCTTTGCCTGGCCGCAGCGGCCTATGTCGTCGCCGTGCGCCGCGGCTACAGCGCCGAAGCGTTTCCAGGCTGGTCGTCGCTCGCCATAAGCTTCGTTAGCGCCATTCCTGGCCTCCTCACCGCCGTGATCATCGTCGGCGGCGTTCTCTCCGGCGTCTTCACCGTTACCGAATCCGGGGCCTTCGGCGCGATCTACGCCTTCGTTGTGACGCTCCTGGTCTATCGCAGCTTGAGTTGGCAGACGTTCCGGATCGCGGTTACGCAGGCGGTCAAGACCACGGCGATGGTCATGATCCTGATCGCCTG
>CALICM010000059.1 GCA_938049225.1 uncultured Paracoccaceae bacterium | reverse complement strand
TCTTTGCCAGATCAACGCCTATCATAATATCCTTTGTCACGATTGCCGTCCTTTCTGCTCAGTGGTCGTAAACACCACTATCCTGGCACATTGCGATGCCGTCTGAGTAGGGCGGCAACCACACCATCTGACTCAAAACTCGCAACCGAGTTTTCTTACGATGTAGCGGGTTGATCTTTGGATCGCCGCGGCGAGAACCCAGGCATCGGCGGAGGCGATGGATGCTTCCCAATCCTTTGCCAGCCTACGGCACCGCCCGAGCCAAGCGAAGGTGCGTTCGACCACCCAGCGGCGGGCGATGACGACGAACCCGGTGCCCCCGGGCGGGCGTCACGATCTCTGTCTTGGGTGCATGCTGCGCGGTGAGTGCGTCTTTCAGCCTGTCCCCTGCATAGCCGCCGTCGGCATATACCAAGTTTAGGGCGGGGAAACTTTCGCAAGCCTGGGCAATCACGCTTGGCGCACCGTCGCGGTCTTGGATGTCGGCCGCATGCGTGATAGGGACCTGCAGGTTGCCATCTGTATCGGTCAGGATGTGCCGCTTGCGCCCCTTTGTTTTCTTGCCCGCGTCATAGCCACGTGGCCCGCCGCTTTCGGTGGTTTTCACCGACTGGCTGTCGATGATGGTGGCCGTCGGGGTCACCTTGCGGCCCGACACACCACGCGGCACGCGCTGACCAAAATTTCGTTCAACAAGTCCAGCAGGCCGCTGTTGCGACGCTGGTAGAAATAGTACCGCACCGTCGCGACCGGCGGGAAATCCTTGGGCAACTGTGCCCACTGGCACCCGGTCGCGGCCATGTACTGGATCGCGTTCCAAACGGTGCGCAGATCCGTCGTGCGCGGGCGTCCTACTTTCGAGACTGGCGGCATGAACGGCGCGGCCAAAGCCCATTCTTCATCCGAACAGTCGCTTGCATAACGCTGACCGCGCCGTTCATAATAGGGGCGAGTGATTTCAGTCCAAGGCATCGCCTTCTCAAGGTGCTGCAACCCCAGGGAGCTACAACTCGCTGAAATCACTCAACTTAATTCTCGGTTGCGCTCTAAGATCCAGCGCCTACTGTCGGTTGCCTCTGAACTGCGGCCGCTGATTGCCGTTGAATACCCCCTCGGACCATTCTATCTGTTTGAAACCGCCGGGTTTGTTCGGCGGCCATGAAAACCGGGTGCTGCCCGGGCGGGGAGGCAGCGGTAAATCCGATGTATGACGTTACCAAGATCCGTGCAGACTTCCCGATCCTGTCTCGAAAGGTGCATGATAAGCCGCTGGTTTATTTGGACAATGGCGCCTCGGCGCAGAAGCCGCAGGTTGTGATTGACGCAATCACGCGTGCCTATGCGGAGGAATATGCCAATGTCCATCGCGGCCTGCATTTTCTGTCGAACCTGGCCACCGAAAACTACGAAGCGGTGCGCGAGAAGATCCGCACATTTCTGAGTGCCGCGCACGAGGATGAAGTGTTGTTCACTAGCGGCACGACCGAAGCGTTGAACCTGGTCTCCTACGGCTGGGCCGCGCCGCGGCTGCAGGCGGGTGACGAGATCGTGCTTTCGGTGATGGAGCATCATGCCAATATCGTGCCCTGGCATTTCCTGCGCGAACGCCAAGGTGTGGTGCTGAAGTGGGTGGATGTGGATATCAACGGGGCGCTCGACCCGCAGGCGGTGATCGACGCCATCGGACCGCGCACCAAAATGATCACGATAACCCATATGTCTAACGTTCTGGGCACGGTGGTCGATATCAAAACGATCTGCGAAGCGGCCGCCGAACGGGGTGTCGCGGTGGTGGTCGATGGTAGCCAAGCGGCGGTGCATATGCCCGTCGATGTCGTCGATCTGGGCTGCGATTTTTACGCGATTACCGGGCACAAACTTTATGGTCCCTCGGCCTCGGGTGCGCTTTATGCACGCCGCGACAGAATGGCCGAGATGCGGCCGTTCATGGGGGGCGGCGACATGATCCGCGATGTGTCAAAAGAGGCTGTGACCTACAACGACCCACCCCATAAGTTCGAGGCCGGCACGCCTGGCATCGTGCAAATGATCGGCCTAGGGGCCGCGTTGGACTATATGACCGGCCTGGGGATGAAAAATATCGCAGCACACGAGGCCGGATTGCGGGACTACGCCGCCGCGAAATTCGCCGGGCTCAATTGGCTGAATATTCAGGGGATGCAGCCGGGCAAAGGGGCGATCTTCTCGTTCACGATCGAGGGGGCGGGGCATGCGCATGACATCTCGACCGTGGTGGATCGCAAGGGCGTCGCGGTGCGCGCGGGCCACCATTGTGCGCAACCGTTGATGGATCACCTGGGGGTGAGCGCGACCTGTCGCGCCTCGTTCGGGTTGTATAACACCACCGATGAAGTGGATGTTTTGGTCGAAGCCCTTGAATTATGCCATGAGTTGTTCGCCTGAGGCCGTCTGGCATCGATCGGCGAAATTCTGCCTAAGAGCGGACCTGGATCCTAATTCTGCCGCAATCTGCCCTCACGATAAACACAACCTTTAGGCGAGGGCTGGCATGAAGCAGTTGAAAACACTCGTTGCGATCCTGGCGCTGGGCCCTTTCGGCGCTGCTGCCCCCGTGCTGGCACAAGGGCTTGAGAGCGATACTTTGTTTGACGAGCACATTGAGTTGGCGCGTGCGGTCAGTGCTTTGCGGGCCACGCGTGGGTCACAGGTTGCTCTGCGAAACGCCAGCCCCGCCACCGGGATTCTGCCCATCTCCGCCTATCGCGATCAGGTTCTGAACAGCAGTATGGCCGAGGCGGAACTGGACGCGGCACAGGCCTATCTGGGTGGCCTTCCGGTGCCCACGCGGCGGGCGCAAGACATCCGGTCCGATCTGGAAGGAACGCGGGCCGAGATCACGGCGATGCGTCACCGGGTCCGGGCGCTTCAGGGCACGCTGGAGACAACTGGTATTAGGAATGCGGCGCAGATCGCGGCGGCCCAACAAGGCTTGGCAGCCGCCCGTTTGCTGGCCCAGGCCTTACGGGTGGAGCTGACAGACGCGCGCCACTATGAGCGCGCTGAGGCCGAGGTTTCGACACTTACCGCCGAGGTGGCCACGCTGAAGGCTGACGCGCAATCCATGCTCTTGGCTGCGGCGCAAAAGGATGTGCCCGAGGTGCTACAGGCCGAGGTGAACCGCCTGTTGGGCTTGCCGGACGGCCCGTTGTCAGGCGAAATCATCCACACCTATTCTGAATTCTGAGACACGCCGCCGCTATTGCGCCTATCGCGTTTCGACTCTAACTTGAGACATCACCCATCATCTTTCGCGTTGAAACCGCTAGGTTTCAGGCAGCGAAAGATGTTTCAGGTTTAAGTCGAAACGCTTTAAGGGGCAATTCGCGTGATCCCCACAGCCCCGCCACGCGCGAGCGTTGGATCCAGTGCCATGGAAATATACTCCCCGCGGCGCCACAGGATCGACAGATCGTCGTAATGCCGGGACAGCGGGTGGCCGCTTTGCCCCGTTGACGCGATAAACACCGAAGCCTCGGGATCCGCGAAATCCACCACGGCGCGAAAAGCACTGGCATGCACATTGGCATGAGGTGTATCGCTGTCGCCGCCGCTACGCCCCCGCAATAGGGTCGTGTCGCCCCCGGGGGTTTCTTGAGTGATGTTGACCAGCCACCCCAGCGCGGGCTGATCGCCCAAAACGGGATGATTGTGCTGCGCCTGATGCGCCTCCCCCCAGCGCCAGCCGTCAATGCGGGGACCGTAGGTCTCGGTCAGGGTGACGATCGCGTCATCCAAAGCCAGGCGGGCGACGGTGTCGCAGGTCTCGATCTGCTCGGATTGAGCAATGTCACACCAAACCGCGGCACCATCGACATCGCGGAACACCCGTTCAAGGAACAGAGGATCCGGGCTGGCGAAATCCGCTGTTAAGGGCCCCAGTTCGTCGATCACCAAACGACGCTGCAGCGCATGCGTCCAAGCGGCGAACAGCAGCGGTTCAAAACTGTGTTCGGTCATATCACCGGTCCAGACCGCCAGAGCCTCGAGCGCAATTTGCCGCTGGCGCTCGGTGCTGTTCGCTGCGGCAGGGATGTCTTGGTACCAAAGATCGCGGGCGATGAGCGGCAACAGGCTGCGCGCGGCGGGCGAGACGGTATCCGTCTGCACCTCGATAAAGCTATCAAGGGTGTGAAACTCGCGGGCGTTCAACAGGTTTTGGGCGCGACTGATGCGGTGCGCGTCGCCCCAATCGAAACTCCAATGCTTAGGAAATGGTGCGTCGGTGATACGGTTGTTGGTGTTCACCACGACACCGCTCGAGGGCGCGCGAACACCAGGGGCGTCGAAGGGATCGTGTGCGCCTTGCCAGTCGTTCTGGGCCAGCCAGCCCGCGGCGGGGATCCGACCTTGACTGGCATGATCTGGCAGGCGGGATGGGGCGCGGCCAATCGCTTGGATCGCGATGGCTTCGGGATCGGCCAATGTCAGGTTGAAAGAGGGGGCGACGAAATGATCGACCAAAGCCAGCGCCTCCTCGACGGATGCCGCACGCATCAGGCGCATACTGCCCTCAAGGCTGCGGTCATCGGGGTCGAGGGCCGTCCAAGCCAATGCCGCCACATGGCCGGTCGGCGTGATCTGCGCCGCGCCGAAATGCGGCGCGGGGATTACCGGGCCGTGGCGGGTCCAGCGCAGGCGAAAGGTTTGCGGCAGCGCATCGGCAACGCGGATAACCGTATCCCGCTCTTCAAAGGGTTGTGGCCCGTCGGGGGTGTCATAAGTGCCGGGCGTGTCAGGGTTCAGGCGCTCGATATAGATGTCTTGATTGTCGAGGTAGCTGCTGGTTAGACCCCAAGCCAGCTTTTCCGAACGTCCAATGTAAATCGCTGGCATGCCTGGAACTGTCGCGCCAATCACAGCGCCGCTGCTCAACTCCAATCGGGCCAAATACATGGGGCCCGGGGCGGACAGGCCCAGATGAGGATCGGCGGCCAGCAGCGCCGCGCCGGCCGCCGCCCGTGAGCTGTCAGCGGCAAAGGCGTTTGATGCGCCGGCCAGGCCGATGGAAGGCAGAACAGGCGATGGGGGTTGTGGGGAAAGAGCGGCGAACTGCTTGGGGTCGACGCCAAGCATCTGCGCATAGTCGGGTAGCGCCATAACCGCATTCGGGGCTTGGGGCAGGATGTCATCGACCCGCGCCGCTGGCAGGCGCAGCAACAGCTTGGCGCGCAGCACCTCAAGCTGGGCCTTATCCGAAAGCTGCAGTGCAAACACCTTAGCCAGTGCCAGCGAGTCTACGGGCGTCCAAGGCGAAATGGTCGGCTCGAACAGGAAAAACTCCGGCGCGCCACGGCCCAAAGCCTCGGTCTGGATCAGGTCGATATAGGCGTTAACGCCGTCAGCGTAGGCTTGCAATTCGGCCATCGTTTCGGCCGAGGTCACCTTGGCGGCTTCCCGTGCCGCGCCGTAAAGGTCGAGGGCGCGCAACAGATGGTCGGTTTCTACCTGGCTGGGGCCAAAGATCTCGGCCAGGCGGCCCTGCGCCACGCGGCGCAGCATGGTCATTTGCCACAGCCGATCCTGGGCATGCGCGAAACCCAGACCGTAGAATACGGCCGCGTCGGTATCGGCGAAAATATGCGGGATCGCATAGTTGTTGCGCACAATCTCGATCTGGCCGGGGGCATCGTCGATGGTCCAGTCGGCTTGATAGTTGGGGATGGAATGTGACGCCAGATAATACCCCAGCCCTGCGGCCGACAGCCCCAAGGCGGCCAGGGCCACCAGCGTGCGCAACGTCCACTTAAAAAGGGTCGGGATCATAGCCAACGCGGGTCCGAAACAGTTCGGGCCGGGTGTATCAACCCGGCCCGTAACAGTCCATTGCTGTGTCTCAGCGAATAATGCGGCTATATTTCGCGCCTTCCAGGCTGGCGCCGACAATCAGGCCACGTTGGCCATAAATCACCTGGTAAATCGGGCTGGCCACCGTGGTTGTTGATGTGCCGATGGCAGCACCATCTTCGAAGGCGGCCACTTCGGCATCCACGCCCAACTCCCAGCCATCCGCTTGACGGAACCGTTTGAGCACTTCGGGCGTGCTGAAAAACAGCGCTTGGGAATAGGATTGCCCGCCGATTTGGAAGCCCGCCGCGATGGCGGCGACGGAAAGATAGTCAACCGTTGCATCACCCACCAGCAGCGCGCCCTCGCCATAGGCCCCGCTGACAATGAAACCGCCTTCAACGATTTCGGGAATGATCAGAACGCCCGCGGCGCGCTCGTAGGCGCTGCGCGATCCTTCAACGGTTGAGAACAGGATCTCGCGGCTGCGCGCGACTTGGGTGTTAATCTCGCCGCTTGTGCGAATGGGGTTAGAGCAAGCAGCCGTAAGGGCTGCTGTGCCTGACAGGATCAGGCTGCGACGGGTCAGCGACATGGGTCGGGTTCCTTGCATGTATCGTATTTGCCTCGGGTACAGCCGATCTTGTGTCGGCGTCAATTTAGCCTACTCCTTTTTGGGGGTGTTGTCACCCCGCAACGGTCATTGCGGCGTGCGGGCGCTGCGGGTAGACAGGGAAAAATACGGAGGCGGAGGAGTGCTTTGGCGCAAGTAAGCTGGGTGACACGGGTCCGACACCCACATTTCAGTCCCTTCCGTCTGTTTTTGGCGGCCGAACAGCGCCTGGCGCTTGTGTTGAATCCCAAGGTTGGGTCGACGTTTTTGCGCGGGCTGCTAACGGCCGGCTATGCTCAGCACTTGGGGTGCGCGGACCCGTCTCAGGGACGGTATCGCGTGCTGAAAAAGGCACGCGAGATGCCGGTGGCGCCCGTGCGGGACTACTGGAACTTTCTGCGACGGCCCGAACGCTATGCGGTGCATGCGATCGTGCGCGACCCCTATGCGCGGATCGTTTCGGCCTGGCGGGACAAGTTTGTGGATGGACACAACGCAACGCCGGATGGGCGGGACGCGGGCTATCCCCGGTCGATCCGCGCGGGGGTCCTGGCCCAAGCGCGCGGCGTCGCCCGGGACCAAGGCTTGCCCGGCGCGCGCGATGGGGAGTTGGTGCCGTTCGAGACCTTTCTGTCGATGGTTGAACGTGAGCAGGAAGGACGCCGCAACAGTCATTGGGAGGCGCAATGGCGTGTTCTGCAGGCCGATGTGCTGCCCTTCACGGGTTTCATACGGATGGAGGATGGATTGGGGCCGCCCCTGGCCGCCCTGCTGGCCCCGCTGGGCTTTGACCATGACTGGGTCTTGGCCCACGCGGCGCGGCCTGCCAATCCCAGCTCGGAGCCCAAGGAAGCTGTCTTGAACGCAGCACTGGCCGCACGGATCCAGACGCTCTATGCCCAAGACTTCGAGGCATTTGGCTATGACCCGGACGGTTGGCGCGGGCGTTAAGCCAGCATGGACGCGATCGTCGGTGCGAAATATGTCAGCACCCCATCGCAGCCCGCGCGTTTAAAGGCGGACAAGCTTTCGACCATCACCTGGTCCTGATCGATCCACCCTTGTTGTCCGGCAGCGGCGATCATCGCATATTCCCCCGAGACCTGATAGGCGAAGGTGGGCACACCAAAGTCGCGTTTGACCCGGCTGCAAATATCCAGATAGGGCAGACCAGGTTTGACCATGACCATATCCGCGCCCTCGGCCAGGTCGATGGCGACCTCGCGCAGGGCCTCGTCCGTGTTGCGGGGGTCCATTTGATAGGTCTTCTTATCACCCTTTAGCGCGCCGCTGGCGCCGACCGCGTCCCGAAATGGACCGTAATAGGCCGAAGCGTATTTTGCCGCATAGCTTAGGATCATGACATTCTGAAAGTCATGGTTTTCAAGGGCCTGGCGAATAATGCCCACCCGCCCGTCCATCATGTCCGAAGGGCCCAGGATATCCGCGCCCGCCTCGGCCTGGGCAAGTGCCTGTTTCTCAAGCGCGAGCAGGCTTTCGTCGTTCACCACAACACCATCGCGCACCAGCCCGTCATGGCCATCCGAGTTATACGGATCCAAGGCGACGTCCAGCATCACACCCAGGTCGGGTACTGCGGCCTTAACCGCCCGGGTCGCGGTGTTGACCAGATTGTCGGGGTTCCAAGCCTCCTCGGCCCCTGGGGTTTTCTTGGCGGGATCGGTATAGGGAAAAAGGGCGACGCAGGGAATGCCCAGATCGGCGGCGGCGCGCGCTGCCTCGACCACATTGTCGATGCTCAGTCGCTCCACCCCTGGCATCGAGGCGATGGGCTCGCGCAGCCCCTCACCCTCGCGCACAAAGATCGGCCAGATCAAGTCGGCCGGTGTCAGCTTGGTTTCGGCCACCATTTCGCGCACCCAAGGGGCTTGGCGCAGGCGGCGTGGGCGGGTCATCGGGAAGGGGGCGGTGACCGGGGTCATGGGCGTGCCTATGGTAAGAATGCGGGGCTTGAATGCCACGCAAACGCCCGTTCGGCAAGCTTTCCCCGGGGGGTATATTGAATTTGCCGCAGAAGCCTGTAGGTGGTGTCGGTGCTGGGGAAGAAAGACGGTCGATTTGGAAATTCTTCTAGAGTTCATGAACTTCGACAGCTTTTGGACGCTGTGGTTTTGGATTACCCATGTGGTGGCGTGGTCGATGGCGAGCCATTTCACGATGGGCGTTCCCTATGACATGGTGATCGAAGCGAACCGCGAAAAGGTGGAAGATGGGCCATATGCCCGCGCGACCGAGGCTTTGATCCAAGCCCAGGTGTTCCGCTTCGCCACGCTGGGGCGCAAATATGGCGTGCTGCTGACGGGGTTTTCGGCGTTTCTGCTGACCACTCTGATCACCCTGGGCACGCTTGGCGATTTGGAGTTTGCGCGGGCGTTGTTGACCCTTTTGGCGCCGTTGACGTTCATCTATGTCCTAACCGTGCGGGCCGCGATCAAAGTGCAGCGGACCGGCGCACGAGACACGGATCTTCGCGCTGTTATCAAACGACAGCGGATCATCAACCAGTTGATTGGTCTGCTGGGCGTGTCGCTGGCGGTGGTGGCCGCGATGTACGAGGCATTGAGCAACCTTGCGTCCTTTAATTAGCACGGCAAGTGCTTGTCCCCGCGGTGCGGACGGTCTAGGTGGCCGCTTATGAATAGCTCAGTTCCCGCAACGGGCCGACAGGTGATCGGCGGTGCCCCCGAAGGGTATGATGCAACCGTTCTGGCGGATTTGGTTAACCGCCAAAACGGTCCCATGGTCTTTGTGGCGCGGGATGCCGCGCGCCTTGAAGCGATGCGCAGCGCGCTGGGGTTCTTCGCGCCGACGATTCCAGTCATGGCCTTTCCGGCCTGGGATTGTGTGCCCTACGACAGGGTCTCGCCCGCGGCCGAGATCTCGGCCGCGCGGATGGCGCTTTTGGCCGCTTTGGTTGCAGCCCCCAAGCGCCCGACGGTGGTTCTGACCACATTGGCGGCGGTCACCCAACGGGTGCCGCAGCGCGCAGTGGTCGCCGAAGGCAGTTTTGTGGCCCAGGTCGGCAAACAGATCGATGTCGAGGCGCTGCGGGTTTACTTGGCACGCATGGGGTTTTCTCAGGCCCCCACGGTGACCGAGCCCGGCGATTTCGCGGTACGCGGCGGGCTGATCGATATCTTTCCGCCCGGGGCGGATCAGCCGGTACGTTTGGATCTGTTTGGCGATGTTTTAGAGGGGATCCGCCGGTTCGATCCGGCGACCCAGCGCAGCGGCCATTCGGAGAAGCGGATCGAATTGGCGCCCGCGTCCGAGGTGATTTTGGATCCAGCTTCGATCCAGCGGTTCCGGCAGAACTACCGGATTGCTTTTGGGGCGGCGGGCACCGATGACCCGCTCTACGAGGCCGTGAGCGCGGGCCGCAAGCACCAGGGGCTAGAGCATTGGGCGCCGTTCTTCCACGCGGCGATGGACACGCTGTTCGACTATCTGCCCGGCGCCCCGGTGGTGTTGGACGAACAGGTCGACGCCGCGCGCGTGGCCCGCTGGGCGGCGATTGCCGAGCAGTATGCGGCGCGAACCGAGGCGCTGGCGGATCGGGGACGGTTGGACACCGTTTACAAACCCGTCGCGCCGGAGTTGCTGTACTTGGACGAGGCCGCTTGGGATGCCGCTTTGGACGGGCGTGCCGTGCGGCAATTGTCGGTCCTGCCGCAGCCGGTGGGTCTGGGGGTGACGGATGCCGGGGGTCGTGTGGGCCGCAGCTTCGCGCCTGAGCGGCAGCAGGAAAACGTCAGCCTGTTCGGGGCCTTGGCCGATCATGTGAAAGCGCGGCGCGCTGAAAGCCAGGTTATCCTGGCGAGCTATTCCGAAGGCGCGCGCGAGCGGATGGGAACCTTGCTTGAGGACAGCGGCGTATTGGACGCGCGCCCACTGGACCGATATGCGGATTTGCCTGATGGCACGGGGGGGCTGTTCCAGACGGTGCTGGGGTTAGAGACTGGGTTTACCGCACCGGGGCTGACCCTGATCTCGGAGCAGGATATTCTGGGCGACCGGCTGATCCGCGCACCAAAGCGCCGCAAACGCGCCGAGAATTTCCTGACCGAGGCGACAAGCCTGAGCCCGGGCGATCTGATCGTCCATCTCGAGCATGGGATCGGGCGCTACAACGGGCTCGAGACGATCACGGCGGCAGGGGCGCCGCACGAGTGTATCGCGCTGGAATACGCGGGCGGCGACCGGCTGTTTCTGCCGGTCGAGAACATCGAACTGCTCAGCCGCTATGGCCACGAGGAGGGGATGCTCGACCGGTTGGGTGGCGGCGCTTGGCAGGCGAAAAAAGCTAAACTGAAAGAGCGGATCCGCGAAATGGCGGATGCGTTGATCCGGATCGCGGCCGAGCGCGCGTTACGCAC
The DNA here is from genome assembly GCA_938049225.1 of uncultured Paracoccaceae bacterium. Taxonomy (GTDB): domain Bacteria; phylum Pseudomonadota; class Alphaproteobacteria; order Rhodobacterales; family Rhodobacteraceae; genus Halovulum. The sequence goes on along the minus strand of CALICM010000059.1, from coordinate 96,291 downwards.
AGCACCCGCCTTCACGGTGCCCGATGGGCTGTGGGACGAGTTTTGCGCGCGCTTTCCTTATCAAGAGACGGACGACCAGTTGAATGCGATCGGCGATGTGCTGGAGGATTTGGCCTCGGGGCGACCGATGGACCGTCTGATCTGCGGGGATGTGGGCTTCGGTAAGACGGAAGTTGCGCTTCGGGCGGCCTTTGTCGCGGCGATGTCCGGCCAGCAAGTGGCGGTGGTGGCCCCAACGACGCTTTTGGCGCGCCAGCATGCACAAGCCTTTGCCGAGCGGTTTCGGGGGCTCCCCGTCAAGGTGCGGCAACTGTCACGGTTCGTGGGGACCAAAAAGGCGGCCGAGACACGTGACGGGCTGGCCAAGGGCACGGTCGAGATTGTGGTGGGTACCCATGCGATCCTGGCGAAATCCGTCAAATTCGCCCAGCTGGGGCTGGTGATCATTGACGAAGAACAGAAGTTTGGCGTCGGGCATAAAGAGCGGCTGAAGCAATTACGCTCGGAAGTGCATGTGCTGACGATGACCGCGACGCCGATCCCCCGCACCTTGCAATTGGCGCTGACCGGTGTGCGGGATCTGTCGCTGATCGCCACGCCGCCGGTTGATCGCCTGGCGATCCGCACCTATGTCAGCGAGTTCGATGCGGTCACGCTGCGCGAGGCGCTGCTGCGCGAGCATTACCGGGGCGGGCAGAGCTTTTTCGTGGTGCCGCGGATCGCAGATTTGCCCGAGGTCGAGGCTTTTTTGCGCGATCAAGTGCCCGAGGTCAGCTATCTGGTCGCCCATGGCCAGATGGCGGCGGGTGAGCTGGACAGCCGGATGAACGCCTTTTACGACGGGCAGTATGACGTGCTGCTGGCCACGACGATTGTCGAGTCGGGCCTGGATATCCCCTCGGCCAATACCCTCATCGTGCATCGCGCGGATATGTTTGGATTGGCGCAGCTTTACCAGATCCGGGGCCGGGTCGGGCGGTCGAAAATCCGGGCGTATGCCTATTTGACAACCAAGCCCCGGGCGAAGTTGACCGCCACGGCCGAAAAGCGGCTGCGGGTGCTGGGCTCGCTAGACAGCCTGGGGGCCGGGTTCACCCTGGCCAGTCAGGACATGGACATTCGCGGGGCAGGGAACTTGTTGGGGGACGAGCAGTCGGGACATATCCGGGAAGTGGGATATGAATTGTACCAGGACATGCTGGAAGAGGCGATTGCCAATATGAAAGCGGGCGCGTTGGAGGGCCTGTCCGAGGCGGACGAGGGTTGGGCCCCGCAGATCAACCTGGGCGTCCCGGTTCTTATCCCCGAGCCTTATGTACCGGATTTGGATGTGCGGCTGGGGCTGTACCGGCGGTTGTCGTCGCTGACGGGCAAGGTCGAGTTGGAGGGGTTCGCGGCAGAATTGATCGACCGCTTTGGCAAACTGCCGAAGGAGGTCTCGACCCTACTGAACATCGTACGGATCAAGGCGATGTGCAAACGTGCGGGCATCGCCAAGCTCGATGGCGGTCCGAAGGGCGCGACGATCCAGTTTCACAACGACAAATTCGCGGACCCTGCGGGGTTGGTCACCTTTCTGCAGGCGCAGAAAGGACTTGCCAAGGTTCGGGATAACAAGGTCGTGGTTCGTCGCGATTGGGCGCGCGACAGCGACAAGATCAAAGGCGCCTATGCGATTGCGTCGGACCTGGCGAAACTGGCCAAACCCGCTGCTTAGAACAGCCCGCGAAACATCCGCGTCATTGTGCTCGCCGCCTTTGGCATGGTCGAAACCGCGTCGGCGCGGGTGGGTGCGCGGACCTGGGCAGGGCATGCATCATCGATGTTTTGAGAACACACCGCGAAGTCGCCGGGCAGACCGCCGGCTGGGCTTTTGGAAACGTCAACTCCGGGCGAAGTGCAGCCGGTCACAGCAGCGGAAATCATCAAAACGGGGAGGAGTTTCTTCATGGCGCAATCCAGTCTGTTCTTGTTTTAAAGCGAAGGCATTAATCTCGCGGGAATGTAAAAAGAACATTGACGGGTATGCGCGGCGGACTGGTAAAGAACTGATATAAAACCGACAGTTTAACCTTTAGAATTGGTGTCGGATTTAGGGCGCAGACCCATGCAACTGAATTCGTGGCTTTGATACCCTCACCTGTTGCCTGGCGGGCAATCTGGCTACACGCGCTTGGGGCGCCGCCTTTTGGAAAACCAGAGCATACCAAAAGCAGCCCATATCAGAAGTTCGAGCGTGAACGTCCAGTGCAAGAGAAAGGACAAAAGCCAGTGCGGCTGGCTGGCGGGCACCGTTACCATTGTATAAACAGTGTCGCTAAACGGCCAGAGCCAGGCGACACCGCCAGCGATACTGTCTAGCGCGATGTGAAGTACGATCCCACACAGGAACCACCCAACTGGGGCGGGTATTCTTTGGCCTGCCAAATATGCCGTGCCATAAAGTGTCGCGGCCAATGGCAGCCAGAACCCAGGTATGTGGACCCAATAGAGGTGATGATGAAACTGACGATTGTCGATCAGATAGAACCATATCAGATCGAGATCGGGAAAAATTGACCCCAGCAAGCATGCCCCAAGGGCCGTAAGCCCGCGCGCGTTTCCCGCCGTGGCCAGCAGGTATCCCGCTGGCAGATGCGCTGTGATCACTGGGCCATCAGCTCTTTGGTTTTCTCGATCAACTCGTCGATGATGCGCCCCCAGGTTTCCGTCTCCTGTGCGCCGGTCACCACGTATTTGCCGCCGATCAGAAAGGTGGGCACGCCGGTGACGCCCATCTCGCGCGCTTTTGTGTCCTCGGATTGAACCTCGGCCAGGTCTGCATCACCGGCCAGAAGCCGGGCGATCGCAGGGGCGTCCAGACCGGCGGTCTTGGCCACATCGATCAACACCGCTGGGTCGCTGATATCCTGGCCCAGTTTGAAATAGCGGTGGAACAGCTGATTGGCGACCATGGGTTGCCGCCCCTCGACCCCGGCCCAGCGCAACAGGCGGTGCGCGTCCAGCGTGTTGGGGGTGCGGGATATCCGCGAAAAGTCGATGTCCAGGCCCGCGTCCAAAGCGATGCTCTCGATCCGGCCATAAACCTGGCGGGCGCCGTCGGGGCCGCCGAACTTCTTTTCAAGATAAGCAGTGCGGTCCATCCCCTCGCGTGGCATCTCGGGGTTCAGTTGGAACGGGGTCCAGCGGATGTCAAAAGGGTGATCAGGGCGGGCCTCGAGCGCGCGATCCAGCTTGACCTTGCCAATATAGCACCAAGGGCAGATCGGATCCGAGATGATGTCGAGCGTCGTGGTCATGGGTCTGTCCTTTCCACGCTGTCGCGCAGGCTGCGTTTGAGGACCTTGCCCGTCGCGGTGCGGGGCAGGGCCGGGCGAAGATAGAACGCCTTGGGGCATTTGTAGCGGGCCAGGCGGCTTTCGCAATGGGCGCGCAGCGTCTGGGCCGTCACATTTGGTGCCACGACAAAGGCCGCGATGATGGTCACATCCGGGCGAACCTCCACCTCCAAGACGGCGGCCTCGGTCACGTTGGGGTGGTCCAGCAGAACGGTTTCCACCTCGCGCGGTGACACGCGATAGCCTTGGGCGTTCATCAGATCATCGGCGCGGCCCAGATGAGTCAACGCCCCGTCTGGGGTCATCCGTGCGCGGTCCCCGGTGGGGAACCATTCGCTATGCAGCGGCAGTTCAGGCGGTTGATCCGCGCCGCGCCAATAGCCCAGCATCAGGCCCGGATCCCGGTGCGAAACGGCCAGCAGGCCGGGGGCGTTGGGTGGTGCGATTTGGTGCATGTCATCCAGAATGGCGACACGGCGCCCGCGTTGGGGGCGCAGCGCGGCGCCATGTGGGGAGGTTGAGGCATAAGTCGACACCTCGGACATGCCCAAAGCTTGGTAGATCGGCGTGCCCGTGGCCGTCCTCCAGGCAGCTTGCAACCGGTCCGGCAGCGCATCGCCGGCGCTGAGGCCATGGCGCAGGTCGCCCCAGTTCCCGCTGTCTGCGGACGTGTCAAGCATCTGGCGAAAGACGCCCGGTGCCGCAGCAAAAAGCGTTGCCCGGTGTTGTCGGATCAGTTGCAGCCAGACGGTGCGATCTGCGGGGCCCGCATAGATCAGTGACGTGGCCCCCGCCGCCCAAGGGTCGGTCAGGCCGGTCCCCAGGGTATAGGTCCAATTGAAGGCACCGGCATGCAGCACACGGTCGCTAGGGCGCAGATCCATCCAGTCGCGCCACATCATCCGGCGCGCCCAGCCCGCGCGATGGGCATGCACAACGGCCTTGGGGGTGCCCCCGGTGCCTGAGGTGAACACGATATAGGCGGGGTCATCCGGCTGTGTCAGCGCAAATTCTGCGGGCGGCAGGGCGCGCCAAGAACGGTAATCGGCGGGTGCTATATGCGGGCTTGGGCCGGGGGGGATCCCATGTGCTGTCGCGGTCAGTCGTGGCGTGAGGAGGGCCACAGCCGCCGCGACCTCTGGCGCGGTCCATTGCGGCGAGGTCGGGACAGGCAGGGCGCCCAACCCGGTGGCGGCAAAGAACAGGATCGGGAAATCGACACTATGCCCCAGGCGCAAAAGCAGCCGATCCCCTGGGCGCAACCCGGCCTGGGTCAGGCCGGTCATCGTGCCGCGTATGGCGGCCTCAAGATCCGCGAACCGCCACGCCTCGGCGATCTCACCCGGGGCGGTGATCACCTCGAGCGCGCATTTGTCCGGGCTCTTGCGCCCCATGCGCAGCGTGTGATCGGCCAAGTTGAACGGACGCGGGACCCTGAGAAACGGACCTGCATCGAACAGCGCTTTGGGGGGATTGGTTGCCATGCTTTGGGGTCCTGCCGTATGAATGCGTCATACCGTGCAAAGGAAACCCCGTCGATGGCCAAGGAAGACCAGCTTCAATCCCTGTTGCGCATCACCCGCGAGGGGGCCACGGAAGAGGCCCCGGTCGAGGCGCTGGACCTGGGCAAACGGGTGCGCGACTTGCGCAAGGCGCGCAAATGGACGTTGGAACAGGCGGCGCAGAAGGCGGGGCTCGCGCGTTCGACCCTGTCCAAGATCGAGAACGACCAAATGTCCCCAACGTTCGAGGCGGTGCGCAAACTGGCGCAGGGCCTGGGGATCTCGGTCCCGCAGTTGTTCACGCCACCGAAGTCGGATCGCGTGATGGCGCGCCGGGCGATCACCCGCGCAGGCGAAGGTGTGGCCCATCCCACGGCGACCTACGAGCACGAGATGTTGGCGACCGATCTGCGCGGCAAACAGATGTTACCCTATCGCGCGATTGTCCGCGCCCGACGCTTCGACGATTTCGACGGATGGGTCCGGCACGATGGCGAGGAGTTCCTCTATGTGCTGTCCGGCGTTGTCGAATTTTATACCGAGTTCTATGCCCCAATAAAACTGCGTCGGGGCGACAGCGCCTATTACGACGCCGCGATGGGGCACAATGTGATCACAGTCAGCGAGGATGACGCGGTCATCCTTTGGGTCACCAGCGCCGCTTAACCCTTTGCGGATGCTAACTATTTTTAGCGGATCGGTCCTCTCGCCGCCGCCGCTATGCTATGCCGGGGCTTGGTATGCGTGCGATTGAGTTTGTTGAGGTCAGCCCAAAGGATGATTTCGGCTGACAAACCTCGGTCGCCAGTGTGGGCGAAATGTTCACGGTTGCCGTCGGGTCCTGTGCGCGGACGGGACCGTGATCGCCGAGGCGGTTTTAGAGTTGGAACACACTTGGACACTGGAATGGGAGCTGCAGGGTTGCGGACAGTCACCATCGGCGAGTTTAAACACGGTGCTCTGGGAGGACCGCAAACCTCGGCGCTGATCGCTGGGCAATGACCAACCACTCGAGGTGTTGCCATGCCATCGAATGCTGCGGACCGCGCAGGCGGTGGTTGCCGCACAGGATGGGGTGTTGATGCTCTGACCCGTCCGCTCAGAGCCTTGTGGTCGCCCCGCCGTCTCTATCGGGCCGTTGGCACGTCACCACATGTGTTTCGCCATAAGTTGAGACCGGTGATGGTCTGGTGTCGTCGGCCTTTCAGGCCCCCCGCGCGATGGCTGCCACACCGGTGCGGGCGATTTCCTCAAGGCCCAGAGGGCGCATCAGGTCGACGAAAGCATCGATTTTCTCTGGTGTCCCGGTGATCTCGAACACAAAGCTTTCCAGGGTCGAGTCGACCACCCGGGCGCGAAACACTTCCGAGGTTCGCATCGCTTCGACCCGCTTCTCGCCCGCGCCGGTTACTTTGACAAGCGCCAACTCCCGCTCGACCGACTGACCTTCGACCGTCAGATCGTTCACCGCATAGACGGGCACCATCCGCTCCAACTGCGCTTTGATCTGCTCGATCACGGCCGGCGTGCCGGTGGTGACCACGGTAATCCGCGAGCGATGCCCAAGATGGTCAACCTCGGCCACGGTCAGACTGTCGATGTTATACCCCCGCCCCGAGAACAGCCCGATCACCCGTGCCAGAACCCCGGCTTCGTTGTCGACAAGCACCGTTAATGTGTGGGTTTCTTGATGATCTCCCAGCGGATTGCGCAGATTATAAGCGCTTTTGCCGCTGGATCCCTTTTTGATGGCAAGTGCGTTCATGAGTTTCAGGCTTTCTGTTCACTGGTCGCGGAGTTTTGCGTTGAAAGGTCGGCGCTGTCCACCCCGCGATAAAGCAGCGTACCCGGGGGCAGGTGTTGGGCTGGGCGGGCCGGATCGGCCAAATGCGCGAAGAAGGGCGCAAAGGTGTCGGCGAAGAGCGCGCTGTCCGCGGCCGACATTTCGGTTTTGTGGCGATCGCGCAGGCCCTTGTTTTTTTGGGTGAACTCGCGCCTCAGAACGCGGCGGACAATCCGCTTGGGCTCTCCATCGATGCCCAGATGCTCCAAGATCTCGGCCGTGGCGGCTTCGGTCTCGAACGCCAGGCGGTTATAGGGCAGCGGGCGTACGCCGGGCAGTTGCAGCCAGGCGGACAGGCTGTCCATCTGATTTTGGATGCCCGCAATTGTGTCAGTCAGGGTCTCGAACTCGGTAAAGGCCGGGCGCCCAGCGGCGCGATTGGCCGCGCCGCTGTCGAGCAGCGAAAGGGCCATGTCGCGGGGGTCGCGGAACACCGCATGGGCCCGCGCCTCGCCCGTCTCGACCAACCGGACCAAGGGCAGATCGGGGCGATTATGGGTCTTGATAACGACCGGATGGCCCAGCGTGTCGACGAACTCGCGCAGCACCGCAACATGGGCTGCGTCGAACATGCCGGTGAAGTTGATCTTGCGGCTGGCAACCCGGTTGGGAAAAGGGATCAGCGGCTGTTCGAACCCTGCTTGGATCAGTGCAACCCTGGCCAATTGAAAGGCCAGGGTCGAGCCGCACTTGGTCATCCCATAGCTAAAAAAGCCAAAGGGGTCAGCAGCTTTCCGACGAGTGTTAAACCAGTACCGCGCCGCTGACATCAATCGCATCCTGTGTGCTGGCCTCGCCCAAGAGCATCTCGTTATGGGCCTTGCCCGACGGGATCATCGGGAAGCAATTCTCGTGCTTCTCGACCAGGCAGTCAAAGATCACCGGCCCGTCATAGGCCAGCATCTCAAGGATTGCTTCGTCCAGATCGGCGGGGTTGTCACAGCGAATGCCCTTGCAGCCAAAGGCCTCGGCCAGTTTCACAAAGTCGGGCAGGCTTTCGGACCAGCTGGACGAATAGCGCTCACCATGCAGCAACTCCTGCCACTGACGGACCATGCCCAGACGTTCATTGTTCAGGATGAACTGCTTGATCGGGGCGCGGTACTGCATTGCCGTGCCCATTTCTTGCATATTCATCAGCCAGGACGCTTCGCCTGCAACATTGATCACCAGCGCCTCGGGATGGGCGATTTGCACGCCCAGGCTGGCGGGCAGGCCGTAGCCCATCGTCCCCAGCCCGCCCGAGGTCATCCAGCGGTGCGGATCCTCGAACCCCATGAACTGCGCGGCCCACATCTGGTGCTGCCCCACTTCGGTGGTGACATAGCGGTCGTGGCCCTTGGTCAGCGCCTCGAGCCGTTCCAGCGCATATTGCGGTTTGATGACGCTGTCCGAGTTTTTATAGGCCAGCGATTTCACGGCGCGCCACGTTTCGATCTGTTTCCACCATGCGGCGACGGCCTCGGAGTTGGTCTTGCGACCGCGGGCCGTCCAGACTTCCAGGATATCGTCCAGGACGCTGCCGACATCGCCGATGATCGGCACGTCAACATGGATGTTTTTGTTTATCGAACTGGGGTCGATGTCGATGTGGACTTTGAAACTGTTGGGGCTAAAGGCATCGACCCGACCGGTGATCCGATCATCGAAACGGGCGCCGATGCAAAGCATGAAATCGCAGTCATGCATCGCCAAATTCGCTTCATAGGTGCCGTGCATTCCCAGCATGCCCAGCCAGTTGTCGCCGCTTGCCGGATAACATCCCAGGCCCATCAGCGTCGAAGTGATCGGGAAATTGGTTGCTGCGACGACCTCGCGCAGCGCCTGGCTGGCGCCCAAGCCCGAATTCACGACCCCGCCACCGGAATAAAGAACAGGGCGCTCGGCCTTTTCCAGCGCCTCCACCGTCAGGGTGATCAGGTCGATATCGCCCTTGGTGCGGGGGGCATAATGGCCAGTTGAGGACTTTTCGGGCGTCACATAGTCGCCGGTTGCGAATTGGACGTCCTTCGGGACGTCGATCAGTACCGGGCCCGGGCGCCCGCTGGTCGCAACATGAAACGCCTGGTGGATTGTCTCGGACAGCTTGTCGGTGTCTTTGACCAGCCAATTGTGCTTGGTGCATGGGCGGGTGATGCCGACCGTATCCGCCTCCTGAAAAGCATCGTTGCCGATCATGAAGGTTGGCACCTGACCGGTTAGAACCACCAGCGGAATACTGTCCATAAGCGCATCAGTCAGGCCGGTGACAGCATTGGTTGCGCCGGGGCCCGAGGTGACCAGAACAACTCCCGGTTTGCCGGTCGCGCGGGCATAACCCTCGGCCGCATGGGTCGCACCTTGTTCGTGGCGGACCAAGATGTGGCGAATGTCGTTCTGCTGGAAAATCGCATCGTAAATCGGAAGCACAGCGCCGCCGGGGTATCCAAATACTGTGTCCACACCCTGATCCTTTAGGGCTTGAACAACCATTTGTGCGCCGGTCATTTGACGTGACATCTGTTTCTCTCCGTTCCTGGCCTCGGGCGAGGCATAAAAAAAGCCCCAGTGAGGGGCCTGTGCGCGAGCGTTCCGATCTGAAGGTGCTACCTTCGCCGGGGCCCGCGCGTTCCAATGAGTACGACTGTGATGCTCATAACCCTTTTGTAGGGCGCGGTTCGCGCTTGGTCAACAGGCTTGGAGCAACTTTTTATGTCGCTGGCGGGTGATGTAAAGATCTTTTATTTCTAAAGCTGCCCAAGAATTGAAATTTCGAGAAAACAATTCTCTGACCGCTTTGGGCCGCTAGCTTTTCAGAACCCCATGCTCCATCGCATAGCGGGTCAGACCGGCGGTCGACGAGATGTCCAGCTTGCGTTTGATATTCTTGCGATGCGTCTCGACCGTTCGGACCGAGATGTCCAATTCGCGCGCGACCTCTTTATTGGATTTGCCCGAGGCAAGCTCCAGCAACACCGTCTGTTCGCGGCTGGTCAGCGGTTCGCGCCCGGTTTCGGGCGACAAGACCTGCGCTGTTCCGGTGCACAAGTAGCGCTCGCCCGCATGGACATGCTCGATCGCTTGGACGATGTCGTCTGTGGGGACATCCTTCAGGACATAACCGCGGGCGCCGTGGCGCAGGGCGGTCGATATATATTCGGGGGTGTCGTGCATCGACAGGATCAGGATGCGGGCATCGGGGTGACGTTCCAACAGGATCTCGGTCGCTGCCAGGCCGCTCATCCCAGGCATATTAAGGTCCATCAAGACCACATCTGGGGTCTCGCGGTCAAAGGCGGCGAGGGCCTCCTCCCCGTTAGCCGCGGTACCGACCACTTGCAGGGCGTCATAGGTTTCCAGTACGCCGCGCACGCCTTCGACCACCAGTGGATGGTCGTCGGCGATCAGAATGCGAATGGGGGTGGTCATGCGCTTTCGGCCCTTTGGTTGCTGGCAGATTGGCTGGCGGCGAGCAGGTGTTTGGGTGGCAGTTGCGCTTCTATCAAAGTGCCCTTGCTGGTCGAAAGGACGCGCAACGTGCCGTCAAGATGTTCGATCCGTTCGGCCATATTGCGCAGGCCCATGCCGCGGTCGGGGCGCGCGGCGGCGTTGCGCATGCCGATGCCGTCATCTTCGACACGAAGGGTCGCGCCGCGGCGGTGACCGAAGAGTTTGATCGTGACGCTGTTGGCATCGGCATGGCGTTCGATATTGGTTAGCGCCTCTTGCGCGACGCGGTAGAGGGCGGTCTTGGCATCCGCCGTCAGCCGGTTGCGGAACACCACGGTTTCGAACTGGGTGAGGATGCCGGTGCGGGCGCTGAAATCCTCGGTCAGGGTTTTCAGGGCAGGCCCCAGGCCCAAGTCGTCAAGCACACCGGGGCGCAGGTCGCGACTGATGCGGCGCACTTCCGAGATAGCGTCATTCAGGCCCTTGGTTGAGGTGTACAGGCTATCGCTGACACCGGCTTTGCCGGTTTTCAAGCGGCGGGCAGCCAGATCCATCGCATAACGGACGCCGATCAGGATTTGGCTAATGCCATCGTGCAGTTCGCGGGCGACGCGGCCGCGCTCTTCCTCTTGCGTGTCGAAAATCCTCTGGGTCAGTTCCTTGAGTTTCGCGTCGGCCAGCCGTCGCTCGCGAATGTTGATCCACAGCCCCGAGACAAAAACCATGAGCAGGGATACAAGGGTGATCAGCGCGATTAAAAGAAAGGTCCGCTGGATCCGCGCCTCGGTAATAGCCCGCGCGGTGGCGACTTGCGCCACCACATCGTCAATCCAAATCCCGGTGCCCACGGCCCAGCGCCAGTCTTGCAGGCCAATGACGTAGGAGTACATCTGAGCGGTCTGGCCCGTTGACGGCTTAGGCCAGGCATATTCTTGGATCCCGCCGCCTGCGCGGGCGGTCCCGATCAGATCGCGGACCACATAGCGTCCTTCGCGGTTGGTCACGTCCCACCAGTTTTTGTTGATCAGATAGGTCTGTTTCGGGCTGACCAGATTGGTGCCATCGTAGTCATAAACGAAGAAGAATCCATCGGTACCATAGGTCATTGCTGCCAGAATTTGGATCACGCGGGTTTTGGCGGCTTCGTCATCGGGCAGCGCGTTACCATAAATATGCCCGATGGACGTGCGGGCGAGTGACATGTAGTTCGCCAGTTCGGATTGCTTCGCCTCAAGCAGCCGGTCCTCGAGCAGGGCGATCTCTTGCTCGGCCAGGGCGCGGGATTGGACGCTGACCAGCACGGCGATGGCCGAGGCGGCCAGCACCAAGGGGACGGTGGCCAGCAGAAAGATTTTCTGGCCGTAACTCAGGCGCCAGCGGCGCGGTGTTTGATGGTCTTGCGTGATCTGTGTCACTTAGCCGGTCTTCCTTGCTAGGCGTCCATATGACGTGGAAGGACACGGCGGGTCAATTGTGATAGTTGTCCGAACCCGCGCCTTGGGCCTTGGGATCATTCGACAAGGCGATGGGTTTTCCATGCGGGGTGGCGGTCGCGGCGCGTTGCCAAGCCTGTGCTGTGGTATCGATGGCCTCAGGCAAGGCCAAGCCTTTGGCATTCAGAAGGGCAACCAGGTTTTCCAGCCAATGGTCATAATAGTCGCTGCCATCCCTGGCGGCGTTGGGGCCGTTCAGTCGGGCACCCAGGGCTTCGGACCATTCGGTCCAGGTAAAATGACCCGCGTCGGACAGTGCAACCGCCAGCGCAAAGGCTTGGGCCTGCCATGGCGCATCGAAGGTCGGGGTGTCAGGCGGGTTCAAGATAGGGCTCCCAAGCGTCGATACTGACGGTCAGGCCGGGGGCGGCGTCAGCCCCCCACAGCGTTTGGCCGTCGAAGGCGACGGTATAAAGCCATTGCGGCTGCTCGCCCTGGCCATGCGCATTGGTGTCGGGGAAGACATGGACGCCGCGGACCGCCGCGATCACCCCGGTTTTCTCGCGGGCGTAAGCGGGCAGGCGCGTGTGCGTGTCGGGTTGCAGATTGCGGGTGCTAACCCGGTCGCCCTTGGCAAAGCGGACTGGTGCGGTGGCGGGCCGATCAACGGGCCCGCCTTTGGCCATCACGCCGGGAACTTTATCGGCGGTCAGCCGGTTTTGCGGGCGTTGGCCGGGCTGCAGCACATGGCCCAAGGAAAGCTCCTCACGGGTGACCTCGCCATGGCGGATCAGCAGGTTTTCCAGTGCGCTGATCCAGATCTGATAGTACGACCACGACAGGTAGCCCGCTGGCGGCAGACTTTCCCGGGCATGGCGGCTTTCGTCGAGCGTCCAATGGCCCAGCGCCCCACTGGCAAGGGTCACAGCCAACGCACGGGGTTCCCAAGCGGCATGGAACAATGGCTCGTCCGGTTCTGGTGCGATGGGGCCAAAGCCCGCCCGTCCGCCCAAATCATGAGGCCCGTTCATGCGGGCACCTTGGCCAGGCCGCAGCCGATCATCGCATCGCGGGTGACCAGTTCGGCCAGTGCGGCCTCGTCCAGGCCCTCAGTGCCCTCGGGGCGCTCGGGCACCACCAAATAACGCAACTCGGCCGTGCTGTCCCAAACGCGGATCTGGGTGCTTTCGGGAAGGGTGACGCCGAACTCGGCGAGTACCCCACGCGGGTCGCGGACAGCGCGGGCGCGGTAGGGTGGGGATTTGTACCAGACCGGGGGCAAGCCCAAGACGGTCCAAGGGTAGCACGAGCACAGGGTGCACACGACCAGGTTATGGGTGTCCTGAGTATTGAACACCGCTTGCAGATGCTCGCCCTGTCGGCCGCTATAGCCCAGTTCCGCCACGGCCGAGGTCGCATCCTCGGCCAGACGGGCGGCGAAATCGGGATCGCTCCACGCCCGCGCGACCACTTTGGCGCCGTTCCGGGGGCCGATCTTGGTTTGGACCGACTCGATGATCGCGTCCAATGCAGCGGGATCCACCAGGCCCTTTTCGGTTAGGATCGTCTCGAGCGCTTTGACCCGCGCGGTCATCGGGTCCAGGCTGTTGTCGCCGTGGTCATGGTCGTGATCATGCATATTCGGCCCCTTTCGGGGCGACTTTAACCAGCCCGCCCCGCCGCAAAAAGCCAAAAAGCAAACAATCTGCCCCTTCTGCGGGTTTGTTGGTATTTCAAGATGTCGTGACCTCGCCTAAGGTCCGCGCATTGACAGATCCGCCCGCGCTGAAAAGGGCCGGGCTTTCATTCGGGAGGATATAACATGGATCGTCGTTCTTTTCTGAAGAACTCTGCACTCAGTGGCGGTGCGGTTGCGGCTGGCAGCGCGCTGGCAGCACCCGCTTACGCGCAAGGCAAGCGCACACTGACTTTGGTTACGACCTGGGGCCGTGGCCTGGCCGGCGTGCATGATAGCGCGCAGCGCGCGGCTGACATTATCACTGAAATGTCGGATGGCGCCCTGACCGTCGACCTCAAAGCCGCCGGTGAGTTGGTGGGCGCGTTCGAGGTGTTTGACGCTGTAACCTCTGGTCAGGCGGATATGTACCACGGCGCCGACTATTACTTCACCGGTCAGCACCCGGGCTATGCGTTCTTTACCGCCATTCCGTTCGGCATGACCGCGCAGGAACTGGTGAACTGGTACTATCATGGCGACGGCGGTGCGATGCACGACCAGTTGGGCCAGATCTTTAACCTTAAGTCGTTCCTGGCCGGGAACACCGGCGCGCAGGCTGGCGGTTGGTTCCGCAAGGAAATCAATGGCCCCGAGGATTTCAACGGTTTGAAATTCCGCATGCCGGGTCTGGGTGGCAAGGCGCTGGGCTACATGGGGGCCTCGGTGCAGAACTTGCCAGGTGCCGAAGTTTATCAGGCGCTCGCCTCGGGTGCCATTGACGGTACCGAGTGGATCGGCCCCTGGGCGGACGAGAAGGCCGGGTTCAACGAGATCACCAAGATCTACTACACCGCCGGTTTCCACGAGCCGGGCGCGGGCCTGTCGCTGGCGACCAACCGCGAGGTGTTCGACAGCCTGACCCCTGCCCAGCAGCGGATCATCGAAGTGGCTGCGGGCGACACCCACCAGTGGAGCCTGGCGCAGTTCCTGAACAACAACGGTTCAGCACTGCAGCGTCTGACCTCGGGCGGTGTGACCATCCGCGAATTCCCGGACAGCGTTTGGGATGCGATGGGCGTTGCCAGCCAGAAGGTCTATGACGAAAACATGAGCGACGATCTGTTCAAAGAAATCTTTGACAGCGTCCAAGCCTCGATGAAGTCGTCGTCTGGCTGGCTGACACGGTCCGAGGGGGCTTATCGCACCCAGCGCGACCGCGTTTTGGGCTAAACTGATACCGCCGCGCCCCTCGTTTGGGGCGCGGCATCGATCAACCGGCCAAAGTTTCGGGTCGAAACACGAAAGCTGCGGGGGCGCGCCATGATTGATGGTTTGATCTGGGTCATCAGCAATTTGATTGCCGGTGTCATCAACATCTTTCGAGCGCTCTCCAACCCCTTAAGCTGGCTGGATTGGTCCAATGGCGAGGCGATTGGACGCTTTGTCTACTATGGCGGCTCGGTCGAGTTCTTCTTTTCGGTGTTTTCCTTCTTTTTGATCGTCCTGATCGCGGGCCTGATCTGGCGCCGGTTCCTGTGGGGCGTGGTCGTTGGCCTTGAAGGCTTTGCGAATGTCACCGGGCGGCTGTTCGCTTGGGCGGGTCTGCTCATGGTGCTGCAGCAGGTGATGATCATCTTTTTGCAACGGATTTTTCGGGTGTCCGAGATCTCGTTCGGGCCGTTTGGCTATACCTTCGCGCGGGATCTCAGCTGGTGGTCTGAAGAGCTGAAGCTGTACAATGCGATGATCGTCGCGATGTGCTGTGCCTATACGTTTGTGCAGGGCGGCCATGTACGGGTCGATTTGTTCTATGCGGGTATGGGGCACCGGGCGAAACGCGTTGTGGATATGTTGGGCTCGCTGTTCTTTATCATCCCCGCGATGACGCTGACCTGGCTGTTCGGCTGGTTCTTTTTGTGGCGACATCTGGTGACGCCCAAGATCAGCGCGTCGGATAAGTTGGAATTGATCCTGCGCAAGGCACAGCTCTTGAAATGGAACGTCGAGACTATTGGCTTTTCACCCAATGGGTTCGACGCCTATTTTCTATTCAAGATCCTGTTGGTCAGCTTTGCTGGGATGATGTTTCTACAAGCTTGGGCGTTTTTCTACCGCTCGCTGCTGGAGTTCATCGAAGGCCCTGATAGTGCGGGCAAATACTTGGACAAAGACGCGCTAGAGGATGATCTGGCCGAAAAAGTCGCAGAAATTCACTAAGGGGCTGGGGTTATGCTTTTCGGTTTGGATGGGATCGAGGTCAGCCTCATCATCGTGTTTTTCTGTCTTTTCGCGGGCATTATGTCGGGGTTCCCGGTGGCCTTTGCCATTGGCGGTTCGGCGGTCATCTCCTTTGCGATCATCGCCCTTTTGGACAGCCAAGGCATCCTGATCCATCAGGCGATTGATACGGCCAGCACCGAGTACAACGCGCTGTTGGCCGAAGGGGTCAGGCGCGAGGCGATCTCGATTTTCCGATACCCCGAGCTGCCGCGCGCGGTGCAGCCGCTGCTTGATGGCGGATGGGAGCGGGCGCTGGATCGCAACCTCAGCTTCATCGTGAACCGCATGAACGAGCGGGTGTTTGCCGGGCCATCGATCGAGACGCTTTTGGCGGTGGCGATGTTCGTGCTGATGGGGATCACGCTTGAGCGGTCCAAGATCGCGAACGATCTGCTGACCACCATGGCGCGCGTGTTTGGCCCGCTGCCCGGCGGTCTGGCGGTTTCGATTGTGGTTGTCGGCGCCTTTCTGGCGGCTTCAACAGGCATCGTGGGTGCAACCGTGGTGACAATGGGGCTGCTGGCGCTGCCGACGATGCTGCGGAACAATTACTCGCCGGAACTGGCGACAGGGGTCATCGCGGCCTCGGGCACTTTGGGGCAGATTATCCCGCCCTCAATCGTCATTGTGCTGCTGGGCACTTTGGCCGGCGACCTTTATGCCACTGCGCAAGAGGAGCGCGCGGCGCTGGTAGGTTGCTCGGACGCGCTGACCTATTTGGGTACGCCGGCGGTGTTGTCCGTGGGCACGTTGTTTCAGGCCGCGGTGATCCCAGGGATCATGCTGGCTGGGCTTTATGGGCTCTATGCGTTTGGCTTTGCCCTGGTGCGGCCCGAGAAAGCGCCGCCGATCCCCGCGACAGGGGGCGAAGGACATGGCCGTAGTGCGCGCCACGGGGTGGTTTGGTTCCTGGTCGTCCCTGTTGGGATCATCGCAATGGCGGTGGCGGCCAACAGCTTTAACTTAACCGGGTCGCAGTCGATCAATGTGGATGTTTTTGCTGCCCAAGGTGAACAGGCCGAGCTGCGGACGAATGTATCGGAGGACTGCCAAGCGGCGATGATCGATCTGCATGGCCAAGAGAAATGGGATCGTTCAGTCGCCACCCAGGCCGAAATTGCCGAAAGCGGCGGAGCGTTGACGCAAGAAGAACGCGCCCTTAGCCCCGAGCAATTACAGGCCGCGCGGGCCGCTGCCGTGTTGAACGCTGCCCCCGTGGGCACGGGGCTGATGAGCATGCTGATCCTCTTTGGACTGATGTTCGCCCTTGCCTTTGGCGTCGCGCCCGAAGCGTCCCGTGGCCCCTTGGTAGTGGGGCTGATCGGTGTTGGGTTGGCGCTGGCGGTGGATGTTGTCTTCCTCAATCCGCTCAGCAGCCCTGGAATTGTGTTTCTGGCGCAGGCGATCCCCTTCCTGTTGATCCTGATCGGGGCCCGTGTGGCGGCACGGCGGTTGGGCCAGAATGATTTGCTGCGCGTCGTCTTCCCCCCATTGGTGCTGATCGTTGCCGTCTTGGGTTCGATCCTGGGCGGGATTACCAACCCCACACCCGCTGCAGCCCTTGGTGCGGGCGGTGCGCTAATGCTGGCGGCCTATCGCAAACTGGACGAAAATAACGAAAGCGGACGCGGCATTCTGATCGCAAGTTTTGCCCTGGTGATCATGCTGCTCATCGGCGTCAATTTCGACCTGCGCGTGAACCTCGCGGTGGTGAGCCTTGAGAACTGGATCGCCTTCGGAGTGGCGCAGGCCGCCTATTCGGTTGCGATGTTGGGGCTGGTCTATGCGTGTTTCATCCTGCTGCGCGGGCGTGTTCTCAGCCCAGTGGTGCGCGAGACAGCCAAGGTCACCTCGATGGTGTTCGCGATCTTGATCGGCAGCCAGATGTTGAATCTGGTGGTGATCAGCTTCGGGGGCGAGCACTACATCCAGCAGTTCCTGCGGTCCTTCGACAGCGAATTCCAAGTGTTCCTGCTGGTCATGCTGGTGTTGTTCATTTTGGGCTTTGTGTTGGATTTCCTCGAAATTATCTACATCGTTGTGCCCATCGTCGGTCCGGTGATCTATGGCGGCACGATGGACCCCAAGTGGGTGACCATCATGATCGCGGTGAACCTGCAAACCAGCTTTTTGACCCCGCCCTTCGGCTTTGCCCTGTTCTATCTGCGTGGCGTGGCCCCGGCGAGCGTCACCACATGGCATATCTACCGCGGTGTCATTCCCTTTGTGTTGATCCAGGTGATCGCGCTGCTGCTGTTCTGGCTGTTCCCGGGGATTGTCACGTTCCTGCCGGATGTATTCGCCCGTTAGCCGCTGATGATGCGCCTGAGCCGCCGTCGGATCCTCCGGCGGGGATATTGGGGAAAACGGCCTGGGTTTAGCTGGTCGTTGGCAGATAGATCGCTGCGACCTGCTCGGCAATGGGATCGTTTTCCAGGGGATGCGTGTTCATCCGCACCTCGGTCGCGGCGTCAAGCTGTTGCCAACGGCCGCCGCGAAAGATCTCCAGCGGTTTGAAACGCGACTTATAATCCATCTTGCGTGAACCTGGGACCCAATAGCCCAGATAAACGTAATCCAGACCAGCCTCGCGCGCGATGTCCACGTGGTCCAGGATGACATAGGTCCCCAGCGAGCGGTCCGCATAGTCGGGGTCGAAGAAGGAATAGACCATCGACAAGCCGTCTGACAGCACATCCGTCAAGCAGACGGCGACCAGGACCCGCCCTGCGTCGGTTTGATCGTAATATTCCACGATGCGGCTACGGACCGGGGTCTCCTCGACCATGGCGGCGTATTCATAGACGTCCATATCAGCCATGCCACCATCCGAGTGGCGGCTGCCCAGATATTTCCGGAACAAGGCAAACTGCTCTTCGCTGGCCCAGGGCGTGGTTGCGGCCCGGGTCACGTTGATGTTGCGCTTGCGGATCCGCCGCATCGAGCGTGAAGGCTCGAAACTGGTTGCGCAGATTCGCGCGGACAGACAGGCGGCGCAATCGGCGCAGGACGGGCGGTAAAGCACGTTTTGCGACCGGCGAAATCCCTGGTGGGACAGCACATCGTTTAAGGTATCCGCATTGGTCCCTTGCAATGCCGTAAACAACTTCCGTTCGACCCGTCCCTCAAGATAGGGACAGGGTTGCGGCGCCGTGACATAGAACTGCGGCGACTGTGGAAGGCTGTGGCGCATATTATCGGCTCTGATGGTAACGCCAAAAAAGCTAGCAGGGCGATCGAGACTTGTACACGGTTAAAGCGATATTAATCCTCCGGACGGTTAATAGCGGTTGTTCCCAAAAGCAAATCCGGCAAGCCCTGGTTATAGCGGGTGCCCAAAATCGCGACGATCGTGGCGATCCAGCCGATCATCGTTGCCATGAGGAACAGGAAAACACCGGTGTGAATGGCCGCTGTTATCGCGTCCAGGCGGTCGCCCGCGCGGGTGCGCAATTCGATCCCCATCAGTCGCATGCCTGGCGTGGCCGAGGCATCGGCGATGGTCAGCCAGCGGTAACCGAAGCTGATCAAAAACAGGATGCCCGGGAAAAAGACAAAGGCCAGGCCCAGTGTGAGCACCCCAATGATCAGCGTGCTGATGACAGTCAGGAGCAGAATGGCGATCGCGTCGATCATCCAAGCGACAAGGCGTTTTGACGGAACACCGTCATAGAACTGCGCGTCATATTCGGGGTCGGGCAAGTCGGTGAACGTGCTCATAGCGCTCTTCTTTGCGGCAAGACAGGACAGGGTTGCACCCCCGGTTTCCCGGGGGTGCATGAGGCTGGCGGATTAGGCCGGGGCAGGGGTCGCACCCGAGGGTGCGCTGTTGTCATCCTCTTCGGCGGCCTCTGGGCCGCGGCGGGCGCGGTCATCCATGAATTGGTCGAACTCGGCTTGATCTTTGGCCTTGCGCAGACGCTCCAGGAAGGCGTGGAAGGCGGATTGCTCGCTTTCCAAACGCTTCAGGGTTTCGTCCCGATAAGCGTCAAAGGCGGTATTGCCGCTCGAACGGAACCGGGCACCGGTGGGGGACCATTTGCGGGCTGAACAGGACATGCGATTGCTCCAAATCATATACAACAGGATGGCGAGGCCGAGGGGCCAGACAAAGATAAACCCGATCACCATCGTGGCGATCCAAGCCCCTTTGCCACGGGCGTCCAACCAGGCTTGAGCCTCGTTGAACCAACGGGAAATTGCGTGCATCTTGTCTACTCCTCTCGATGTGAATGTTATTTACATTTACATAAGTGGGAAGGCTTGAGCGGCTTTCAAGGTTTGGTGAGCCGGTCTTGTGAAAATTCTCACATTCGCATGTTTGGGGTATGTTTTATTGCATATCCTGATCAATCAAACCCAGACCGCGCAGATAGATACCCACACCGCTTTCCAACAAATCCTCGGCCGGGAACGGCGTGGCGCTGCCAGGGCCGGGGCGCGCGAAAAGCTCAACCACGCCATGGGACATCGCCCATATGTGGTGGCTGACCATGGTCGCGGGGGGGCGGCGGTCGCGGGGCAGGCGGGCAATCAACGCCTCGGCCGCGCGGGTCAGGACCGCGAAAGCCCGGTCCGACGCGGCTTTGAGGGCCGCGTTATGCGCCAGTGGCAGCCCGCTTTCGAACATCGCGATATAGTGCCCTGGAAACTTGCGCGCAAAGGCCAGATAGGCCCGGCCCGTCGCCTCGAAACTGGCCAGCGGCGCGGGTTGGCTGGTCTTATAGGCGTGCTCCATCAGGTCGGCGAACATCTCGAACCCCTGTCGCGCCGCCTCCTCAAGGACCTCGTCACGGCCTTTGAAGTGGCGATAGGGTGCACCGGGGCTGACACCCGCTTTGCGCGCCGCCTCGGCGATGGTGAACCCCTGGGGGCCCTTTTCCAAGACCAGCTCGAGCGAGGCATCGACCAGCGCCTGACGCAGGTTGCCATGATGATAGCCCTTGCGGGCGCTTTGGGGGTCACGCGACATACCCGGTCACGTAGCCATCTGCAGCACGGGCATCAAGGCGGATCCTCAGACCAGACCCATATCGCGAGGGGCGCCGCAGATCGCGGGATCCGCGTTTTCGGTGGTGCTCTTGGGCAGGGGCAGGGCGCTTAGAACGGCCCGGATCGTGGCCAGCCGCGCGCGCTTTTTATCGTCCGAGCGAACCACGACCCATGGTGCGCTGGGCATATGCGTGCGGCGCAGGGTCTCTTGGATCGCATCTGTGTAAGCGTCCCATTTCGCCAGCCCTTTGACATCGATCGAGGAAAGTTTCCAATGCTTTAGCGGATCTTTCTCGCGTTTCAGAAACCGACGCAATTGTTCCGCGCGACCGACGTTCAACCAGATCTTGATCAGGTGGATACCATCGTCGCGCAACATCGTCTCGAACGCGCCGACCTGGTTGAAAAAGACCTCGCGCTCGGCATCCGAGCAGAACCCAAAAACCTTTTCGACAACGCCGCGATTGTACCAGGATCGGTCAAAGAACACGATTTGCCCGGCAGCGGGCAGATGCTGGATATAGCGCTGAAAGTACCACTGGGTCTGCTCAACGTCCGAGGGTTTCGATAGGGCCACGACCCGTGCGACGCGGGGGTTCAGGTTTTCACGCAACCGTTTGATGGTGCCGCCCTTTCCAGCCGCGTCGCGGCCCTCGAAGACCACCGCGACCCGCGCGCCGGATTGTTGAACCCAAAGTTGCATCCGCATCAGGGCGATCTGCAGATCGCGCATCTGATCCTCGTAACCGTCTCGGTCCATTTCGGTGCGATAGGGGTAGTCAGGCTCAAGGATGTCATCCTTGTCCCCCTCTTTGATCGCCTTGCGGATGGCTTTGGGCGCGTCGTCCTTATAGAAGGCGCTGATCGCACCATCGAAGGGTTTGTCAAAGCCAGGTTCGGTCATGCTGCTGTCCCCATTCGTTTGCGCAACGATAGGGGCCCACAAGCCCTGGGGCAACTAAGCTTTCGCCGTCAAGCGCTTAAGGGCCGCGACCAATGCGTCTGGCGCCACCTGATGCGGCATGTGGCCGATCCCCTCCAACCGTGTATAGCGGGCGTTTGGGATTTGTTCGATAAGTTTATCGGAATGAACGGCCGCTGGGACAATCACATCGGCGGTGCCATGGATCATCTCGACCGGCATCGGCAACGCTGGGTACTTTGGCACAAGTGTACGGATCGTGGCCTTTAGTTGGGTGATGTCCAAAGCATTGGCGCGGGCGGTGGCGGGCCGCAGGGCCAGCCGGGCGTCGATGTCTTGGGCGTAACCGGGCGGGGCCGTTTGCGGGGCAAAAATCCGGACCAAAGCGTCGTCGATCAGTTTGCCACCGGCAAAGGCGGGCAGGGTCCGAACCAACACCGGACCGATGACGGGGTTGGCGATCAGATCGTAGAGCAGACCGGTGCCCCGCTCCCACACTTGGCTGGGCGACGAGACCAGAAGAAGGCCCGAAATACTTTCGGGAAACTGCGTCGCCCAGGCCAGTGCCGTCGCCCCGCCCAGCGAGTGGCCGATCAGCGTAGCGCCCGCGAAGCCCAGTTTTTCGGCCGCTTTTCGCAACAGCCGCGCCTGGACGGTCACATCGAAGGCCTCTTTGGGCCGGTCCGAGAAACCATGCCCGGGGCGGTCCAGCAACAACACCGTGGCAACCTCGGCGATCGCTTGCGCGGGACCCGCCTGCCATTCGCGCAAATTGCCGCTGGCGCCGTGCAAGGCAATGGCTTGGGGCCCTTGGCCGATGATCCGGTAATGCAGTTGGACGCCGTCAACGGTAACAAACGCGCCCGAGGGTTCCAGGTCGGCGGACAGTTGCGCGGTGCGATAGGACAAGGCGAACCCTCCGGCTGTCAGGGCCGCGGCGCCCAAAAGGATGCCCCTACGACCGCGGTTCACCGATCTGCGCCAGATCGAAATGAGTGGTTTGATAGATCTGGTTGATCCAATTGCCGTATAAAAGATGCCCATGCGAACGCCAGCGATTCTCGGGCGCGCGTGACGGGTCATCATCTGGGTAGTAATTCACCGGCAATTGGATCGGCCCCCCATTGGCGATATCGCGGTCGTATTCGCCTTTCAAAGTGGTGCTGTCATACTCCAGATGGTTGAACATATACAGCACCCTATGCGCCGGATCATCGATCAGGCAGGGCCCCACTTCATCTGAATGCATCAAGACACGCAAACCGGTACGCGCATCGATATCCGCTTGTCGCATCTCGGTCCAACGACTGACGGGCACCACGAAATCATCCGAGAACCCACGCAAGAACGGCGATGCGGGGGCCAGATTGCGGTGCCGGAAACAGCCAAAAGCCTTGGCCGGCAAGCTGTCTTTGGCCACGCCGTGAAAATAGTTCAGCATCGCCATTCCGCCCCAGCAGACGGCCATCGTGTGGTGCACATTGGTTTGGGTCCAGGCAAACACCTCGCGCAGCTCTTCATAGTAATTGACCGCGTCGAACTCCAAATGCTCGATAGGGGCGCCGGTGATGATCACACCGTCGAACTTATGATATTTAACATCCTGAAACCGTTTGTAGAACGTCTCGAGATGGGCCGAAGGGGTATTGCGGCTTTCGTGATCCGACATGCGGATCAGCGTCAAGTCGACCTGCAAGGGGGTGGCGCCGATGACGCGCGCGAACTGCGTCTCAGTCTCGGCCTTTTTCGGCATCAGGTTCAGCAGGCCGATCTGCAGCGGGCGGATGTCCTGGCGGGCCGCGCGATCCGGGTCCATGACCATGACGCCCTCGGTCGAGAGGACGTCAAAGGCGGGCAGATCGGCGGGGATGGTAATCGGCATTTGCGTGCTTTCACGGCGAATTGAACGCCTTAGATGGCCGCTTTGGCCGTGGCAGGCAAGGTTTGGGCGACCAATTCCTCGAAATCGTGAGCGGTCTGGATTTTTGCAACATCATCCGCGTCGATGGTAACGCCCCAGTTCTGTGCGATGGCTTCGTAGAGAGGGAGACGATGGTCCAACAGACGGCGGAAGCCATAGCGAATGAATGCGTCAGGATCGACGGCATCGGCTTGGATCTGATGCTCGGACAAAAACTGATCCCAAACCGTGCGCAAAAAATCCTCTTGGTAATACATCGGTTTGGGCGCGCGGGCAAAGCGCGTGCACAGCGCGTCAACATGCGTTTGGGTGCCGCGAATCCAGATCGGCAGGATATTGGCGGACAAGGGGTTTAGGATCGGGTCGTTGGGGTCGTTGGGTGTTACGACCTCGCACAGCGAGCCTGAGGTGTCGCAGATGAAATGCGGGTAGCCATAGATGGTGGTGGCTTTGGTGGCGAAGGGCAGTGCGTCCAGCGTGGCGGCAACCTCGGCCGCACGGTGTTGGCGCTGGCGGATCACGTAGTCCTCGAATGGGATGCCGCCTTTGGCCGGATCGCCGGGTTTACCAAGATAAGTGGACAGGGGGCTGAGATTGTTGAAGGAAATATTCGACGCGATGTAGATTGAATCTGTCATCAGAAGCTCGCGCAAGAACGGGTTGCGCATCGCCTCGCGTTTGAAATTGTCGACGATATGTTCGCCCATGTAACGAGTGCCAATGCGGAAATCGACCGAGTAGTGAAACCAATCGCCGGTTTGCCGCATCAGGTTGGAAACATGGGTTTTCCCCAGGCCCGACATGCCGAACAGGGCGATCCGCTTGTGCGGCGCGGCACGCCAGTCGGCTGTGGTTTCATAGAGCATCGGAACGACCCTGGGTTGTTTGTCCTTTGGGTAGCGGGAAGGCGGGCAAGTATCAAACGAAAACCCCGCCCATCGGGCGGGGTTGGTGTCTGATGTGGCGGGCGGCGCTATTAGAAGTTGAAGCCGAACCGCACACCGGCCGCGATGGCGTTCCCACCGCTAAAGTTGGTGCCGGCGAAGTTCTCGGTCTCACCTAAAAACGAGTAGTTGATCCCACCGGTGACTTTATAGCGCGGTTGCGTGTAAGTCGCGGCCAGACCAAACCCATAGCGACCGTCCACTGGACCCAGCGTGGTCAGGGTTGTGTTGTTAGGGGGCTCGGCGGTTGCGGTAATGGCGCCCGACCAAACATCAGTGAATTTGCGGCCCAAGCCCAGGTTGATTGTTGTGTAGTCCCCACCGAAATCGACCAGCGGCGCGCCAACGCCTGCGGTGAATACTGGCGGCGCGATAGAGAAGCTTGACCAATCGACCCAGCGGACAGAGCCGAAAACCAATGTGTCCTTTGCGACGCCGGTCTGGAATTCCAGGTTCACAGCTTGCGGTGTCTGAAGTGTTGTTGTTGTGGGAATCGCGACCCCGCCAAGGCCTGCAAGGCCCACTGTCTCAGTTGTCGCATGCGAATGCGCGATCTGCGAGTAATAGGTCAACGCCACACGCAGCGCGATCTCGGGGCGTTCATAAGAAGCGCCAGCCATCCAGCCAAAGCCCGTGTCGTTTTCGGCTGTAATTGTATAGGGTCCGGCAAGGCCAATACCCGAACCAAATGGAAACTGCGCTTGCGCTTCGATTGTTTGTCCGCGCAGACCGGCATAGGCTTTGAAGCCCTTGCCAATATCAACCGCGACGATGCCAGTGACCGCACCTGAATCCAAGTTAGCCTCGGTTCGCAGCAGCAGCGGATCCCCATCGGGGCCGGGGATTGGGATTGTGGTGTTGGGGAAGCTAGGGTTGACCGTGTAGAGGGATCCAGCCGACAGTGGATACTCTGTGTCGACGCCCCAAGGATTGTCGAAAATCAAGGCAAACGATACCCGATCATTCAGATCCACTTTAAGGGCGGCGCCCAGGGTTATGAAAGAGTCCAGCAAGTCGCCGGTGAAAGCGCCACCGGGGGCCAGCAAACCACCCTGTCCGCCCAATTGTGGTGTAGCACCGCCGATCGAGAACTCGACGTAGTTCCCCTCCTCAAACAGCACGCGGGTTGAAGGCACAGCTCGTTCTAGGGCACCAGCGCTGACACTGGTGGCGCCCATCGCCAGAGAAAGCGCCGCGAGGCTTGCCGCCTTAATATTCATCCCATCCTCCCAAAGTAACCCAAGCGTGTTTTTCTGTGTTTGCTTCGTGCATACTGTGGGTGGACAATTCAAGCAATGACGCAACGTCAGAGCAAGATCTGCGTAGTGTCAGTGTAACAAAACTGCCATGCCCCGCGCTTGCGGAGCAGATTATTACTTAGCCATCGCGTCCAGCGAGGTTTGCAGGATCGCCTCGGCCTCGGCCTTGTCACCCCAGCCGATGACCTTAACCCATTTACCGTCCTCCAGGTCTTTGTAGTGCTCGAAGAAATGCTTGATCCGATCGCGGGTTTTCTGTGGCACATCTTCCAGGTTCTGGATACCCGCTTGAAAAGGGTCGACTTTTTCCACCGGCACGGCGATCAGCTTATCGTCCATGCCGCCGTCGTCCTCCATCTTCAGGACGCCGACAGGGCGGCAGCGGATGACCGAACCGGGCATCAGCGAAAAGTCGTTCAGTACCAACACATCGGTTGGATCCCCGTCCGCGTGCAGCGTGTTGGGCACGAAACCGTAGTTGCATGGATAGAACATCGGCGTATTGACGACGCGGTCGACGAAAACGGCGCCCGATTCCTTGTCGATCTCGTATTTCACTGGCGCACCGCCTGCGGCCCCGCCCGGGATCTCGATCACCACATTTATGTCTTGGGGCGGGTTTTTGCCGGCAGGAATTTTATCGAGGTTCATCTAATGGCTCCGTTAACTGTTCGGAGGGCGCGTAGCATGAATGCTGCGGTCGCGAAAGCCTTTGCTTAGGCGGGGACGTTTTGTCGCTTTTGTTCCGCGAGGATGTTCATCAGATTCGCGGCCAACACCAGTGCGGCGCCCAGAAAGACCGGCCATTCCAGTGGCTCTGCATACAGCATAAAGCCAACGATGGCGACGAGGGGCAGGCGTAAGAACTCCATCGGGCTGACGATGGACGCGGGCGCAATACTCAGCGCGTTGGTGATGCACCAATGGCTGAACAGCCCACAGACGCCGACTGTCGCCAGCAACGGCGCGGTGACCAGGGTGGGAAGGGCAATCTGGCCATCGATGCCTGCCGTGACGATGCCAAAGACAGCTTGCATGGTGACCAGCCAGAACAGGATCGCGGTGACGGTTTCAGTGCGTGACAGGATTTTCGTGGTCAGGATCGCCCCAGCAAAGCCAAAGGCCGCCAGGATCGCTGTGATCACCCCGGGGCCGATGGTCATGGTGCCGGGGCGGGCCACGATCAGTATACCGACAAAGCCAATTGCTGCGGCCAGCAAGCGGACCATACGCCAACGCTCGCCCAACACCAAAGGGGCCAGCAGGGCGACCCACAGCGGCGTGGTGAACTCTAGCGCGAACAATTGGGCAAGCGGGATCAGAGCGACGGCATAAAACCACAGATTTTGGCCAGAGAAGTGAAAGATGTTGCGGATCAGGTGCAGGCGGAACCGCCGCAGGCTGATCCGATCCAATGTGCCAGCGGCGCGGGCAACGCTCAGCACGATAACGATCCCCAGAAACGAGCGATACATCATGATCTCGAAAGTATCATGCGCCCCGGCAAGTTCGCGCCCCGCGACGGCCATCAACGTGAAGGACAGCATCGCGCCGAACATATACAGGGCGGCCAACAGCGGGCGGGAGGTTTGGGTCATCGGGCTGTCTTGCGCCGGTGCTGCGGCGGGGTCAAGGTGGCGGGATGATGGTGGTGCGGGTCTTGATGGTATGGGCGCTGGCGACAACGGCCGCAGCGCAGGGCGTGCAGATGGCGGCGTTGAACCCCGCGACCACGCGGGCCATCGAAGATGTGGTTCAAACGGCGGCGAAGGATTTCACAAGGATGCCGCAGGTGCGCCTGAACAGCGCTTTGGCGGGTGTTTGTGGCGGGGACGCGACCTCTAACACTTGGGTGCAGTATTGTACGGATCTGAACACCATTTTCGTCGCCGCGGATCTGGCGGATGTTCTGGGTCCTGATCCGGCGGCCTATGCTGTGGCGCATGCGTTTGGGCATGCCGTACAGGTGGTGCATGGGCAGGCGGATCGGGCGCTATCGGTGATCCAGGCAGACCGGGCGCGCGAGGCAGAGCTACGGGGCATGGTGACCCGTCAAGTGGAATGTGTGGCCGGTGTGATCTATGGCCGGGCGATGGGCTCGGGCGGGTCTTTGACCGACTGGTTTGCTACGGAACCCTTTGCCGACAGCCATTGGGGCCGGTCGCCGATTGCGCGCGGGCCGGTGGTCAGCATTGGGCTGGCCCAGCATGATGCATGGTTTCGACGGGGTCAGGCTGGCGGAACCGTTGAGGTCTGTGCCGCAGGCGAGATGGGGGTCGAGGCGCTGTTGCGCGGTATGCGCTAAGCTATTCGAAGGTGATCTCGGACATCACTTCGGTTGGATCGGCGACCAAGGTGGATTGCAGCAACATTTTTTCACCCTCAAAGGTCCAGCGCAGCACCTGTGTGATGTCTTGGCCGCTTCCCGGGGCTGTCGCGACCAGGGTGATAGCGATTGAGGTGTCGTCGACGATCCCCTCAACCGTAGTGCTGCCGATGTCGGTCGGGGTGTCCCAGTCGCCTTCGAGTTGGCCGTTGCCGTCGATCTGGCGCAGGGCGCCGGTCATGGGGATTTGGCGGCCCGCGACAGCGCAGCGGCCCTCGACCGTCACCTGCGAGAGGGTGGCGTCATAGGCGTTGCTGACCCGGCATCGGATCCGCTCGGCCGGGTGGTTCTGAGTTTTGCGCGCCCAGCCGCTGCCCGTCCAATCACCTGCCATCCACGATAGCGGCGTTTCGGCGCCGGCGGTGGTGCCGCAAAGGATCATCAGCGCGGTCATTGTGTGTCTCATCACTTGCCCTTCAGCTTTAACACAGCTGGTAACAGGACCAGATCCACAATCAAGGCAATCCATAGTGATAGGATCAAAAGCGTGCCGAACAGCCGAATGGGGTGAAAGCCGCTGAACAGGGTCACAGCGATCCCACAGCTGAGCAGCAGGGTGGTCAGCACCATGACCTCGCCCGCTGTTCGGGTGGCGGTGTCCAGCGCGTCTGCGGTGCTTTGTCCCGCATGACGGGCATCGGTGAAGCGGCTCAAGAAATGGATTGTGTCGTCGACCGCGATGCCGAAGGCAAGGGTGAGCGCAAGCACCGAAACCGGGCTGATCTGACCGGCGGTCAGCAGGTGAAGCGAGGCCGCGACCAACAGAACAGGCAGAACGTTCGGCAAAAGCAGCGCTGGGACCAAGCGGATTTGGCGGAAGGCCAGCGCAATGACCCCGGTGGCGGCGATGCAGGCCAGAAGCAACCCGATGGACAGTTGGCGGATCAAGCTGAGTGCCTCGTGCTGCATGATGGCGGGCAGACCCAGGATGGCGCTGGCACCGGCGCCCAGCGCGGTGGATTGCAACGTTTGGAACTGTGCCTGGGTTTTTGGGCTGCGCATGGGCTCGGGCAAGGCGACCGCGATGCGGGCGGTGTTTTCGTTTGGCGCCAGGCGGTTGGCCAAGACCTGTGGCAACTCTTCCCGCTGTTCGACGGTCGGCGGTTGGTCGGGCGTTGCGTTCCACCGCGCGAAGCTGACGTCCGAGAGCAACGTTTGGGGCGGGGTGACGTCTTCAAGAGCGGTCACAACCCGGGTGAGCTTTTCCCAGTTCTCGGTCTGGGTCCCGGTCTGGGGCACCTCGACCCAAGCCTGGAATATGCCGCCGAAGTGCGCCTGGATCCGGTCGTTCACATCCTGTGTGGCGCTATCGGCGGGCAGGTTTTGATAGACCGGGAACCATGGCGTGGTCTGCAGATAACCAGCACTGCCCAGCGCGATGAACGCGATCGCGCCCAGGGTTGTGGCCTTGGGGCGGTACAGTCCGGCCCGGGCCAAACGCATGGCGATGGTCACGCTGAGGCGGGGCACCGGACGGCCCGACGGGCGGACAACCTGGGCCAGCAGGGCAAAGCCTGTGATCATCATCAGGAATGCCGCCAGTACGCCCAACGCGCCCAGCAGCGCGAACTCGCGCAATTGCGCGTTGCCGCTGACCAGGATCCCCGCGAAGGCGGTGGATGTCGTTATGGCGGCCAGGGCGCAGGCCGGGCCGATGGTACGAACGGTATCCGCAACGGCCTCGGGGCCTGGTGCGGTTTTGAAGTAGCGCGCCAAGTGGACACCGTCGGCGACCCCCAACACCAGAACGAGAACTGGAATGACATTGCTGACCACGGTGATCGGGAACCCCAGCCACACGGATAGGGCCAGGGTCAATGCCGCGCCCGCGACAGCGGGAAGCGTGGCCAGTAGTGTCAGGCCGATATCCCTGAGGATGGCCAATGCCGCCAGGGCCACAAGCGCCAGACCAAGAGTGTTCAGCAGAAGAAGGTCCTTCTTTAGTCCCTGAACGATCTCAAGCCCGATGACATCCTCACCTGTAATAGCAAGACTTAGGGTCTTGTCCCGCAGTGGCGCGGCGAGGGCTGCGACCGCTGCGGTCGCCTGGGACAAGGGTGTTTGGTCCAGATCCACGGTGGCGGTGATCAGCAGCGTATCAGCGGCGTCCGAGATCAAAAGGGGTAGCTGGGGCGCGGCCTCTGCCAGAGCAGACAGGCGCGTCGTCGTGTCCGGATCGATGACCGCCGGAAAAACCGGCTCGTCCGGGTAGCGAGGGTCATTTGGGCGAAACCGCAACGCGAAGGGCGAGGCGACTGACAGCACGCCAGGGGTCAACTCCAGGTCCAACGCGAGGTCGCGCAAAGCCGAGAGCTGTTCAGCATCAAAGGGTCGCGGTGCCTCCGCCAGTAGCGCGATGCTGCTGGTGCGCGGGCCTTCGGCCTCCATCGCGCGATGGGCTTGCGACAGGGGGCTGTCGGACAAAAACACTCGGTTGATGTCTTGGTCGAACCGTAGGTGGGGCAGGCTGACCGCCACCGCGCTCAGTACCGCCAGCATCACCAGAGTCATCAGTCGGGGCGCGCGGAGGGCCAGCAGACCCATCCGATCCAGCCCGAACCCGATCCCCCAGACCATCAGTTCGACGTGCGGTCCCGCAAGGGTGCTAGGGCCGCGTTTTCGGCGCTGATCCGGACGTAGAGCATGGCCGCGTTCAGCACGCTGAACACCAGCGC
This sequence comes from uncultured Paracoccaceae bacterium, assembly GCA_938049225.1. GTDB lineage: Bacteria > Pseudomonadota > Alphaproteobacteria > Rhodobacterales > Rhodobacteraceae > Halovulum. The sequence goes on along the minus strand of CALICM010000059.1, from coordinate 65,689 downwards.
GACCCAGATCAGACCTAAGACCATCGGGGCGACGATGATCTCGACCACAACCAGGGTATAGTTGGGGTGCGGAATGAAGCGGAAGGGACCTTTGACGACCAACGGCTCCTCAAGAATGATAATCCGTGTGGTCCACCGTCCGCCCAGCGAGGTTAGGATCCAGACCCGCATCAGCTGCAGAAGAACAAAGGCGAAAAGCCAGGGCCAATGGATCGAATTGTTATAGCCAAAGATCACCAAGGCCGCGATCCAGGCGCTGTGCATTGAGACCATATAAACGTAATGATCCGCGCCAACCTCATAGGCCCCACGGGCCAATAAACGGGCAGTGTTGCGTTTGGCGATGACCAGTTCGGACAGGCGTTGGACAATCAGGAAGCTGAGAAAGAGGGCCGCACCAAGCGTCATTACGCAGCCTGTTTCTCAACCATAAAAGGCATGAACGAGGCGGTGAAGCCGGGTCCCAAGGCACACGCCATCATCTGACCGCTCTTGCCAGATTTCAAGACCTTGTCCAGGACGAACATAAATGTAGGCGCTGACATGTTGCCTGCCTCGCGCAGAACCTCGCGCTCGGCGTCCAGAATACCTTGGGGCAGATGCATGACCCCCTCAAGGGCATCGACCACTTTGGCGCCGCCAGGGTGGCAGACGAAGCGGTCGATCTGGTCGATGTTGAGCCCGGTGTGGGTCAGCGCGCCCTCAAGCGCACCGGCGAACTCCTCCTCGACAAACGCGGGGATGCCACGGTCAAACACCACGCCAAGGGCGTTGTCGTCGACGTCCCAGCCCATGATGCTGAGGGTGTCTGGCCATATTTTTTGGTAACCCGCGTTAAACCGCACGACTTGACGGTCCGCTGGGCTTTCGGACGAGATGCAGACCGCCGCCGCACCGTCACCAAACAGCACCGTGGCGATGATATCCGCCTTTTGCAGCCGGTCCGAGCGGAACGAGAGCGTGCAGGTTTCGACCACCACCAGCAGAACTTTCGAGCCCGGCCTCGCCACCGCCATCGACCGCGCGACCGACAGGCCCGATACGCCGCCGGCACAGCCCAAGCCAAAGATTGGCACGCGGGTGATGTTGTCGCGAAACCCAAGGCGGGTGAAGGCCAGCGCTTCAAGCGTCGGCGTCGCGATCCCGGTGGAGGAGACGGTGATGACGCAATCGACTTCACTCGCAATCCATCCGGCGTCCTGCAAAGCGTCTTGCGCGGCTTCGCAGAACAACTCTGTCGCGCCCTCCAAATAGGCCGTGTTGCGCTGCGACCAGCCGTGCGCCTCTTCGAACCACTCAAGGGGGACGACAGAGTGACGTTTGTCGATGCCAGAGGTGATGAAGGTCTTCAGCAGGCGCTCAAACTGTGGGTATTTTGGCCCCAGGATCGCCTCGGCCCGGTCCTGCACCAATGTTTGGGGCAGGGTATGCGGCGGCAGGGCCGTTGAAAGCCCGTGAAGATAGCATGGCATTTAACTGCTCCTGATTGTGCCCCAGGAACGTTCAAGACCGGTCCGTTTGGTGGAGGGGAGGGTTTGGCGTTGCTCGGTTAAACTAAACGTTTAGACTTATTTGCCCTGATGGCAAGGCATGGGAGGGGCGGAAACGGGCTGGTTGCGCGAATTATCGGCAAAAGTGAACCGGTGTTTGCATTTTTTTGCGGGGGCGGATCGGGTTAACGTTACGCAAACCGGGCGTTGCGTCGGTCATCATAAACCCGTTGAGTTCCTCGAAGGCGTCGTCGTCGTGATAGCTGCGGAGAGCGTCACTGGCGAAAAATACTTGTGGTGTAAACTGACAAACGCCCCCAAATGACATCAGGCCCGGGGTGTCCCGGGCCTGACGGTCGTGGTTTGGATATGGCGCTTAGAAGAGGAAGTCGTCGGCACCGAAGTCCGCGACCTCGGCGTCTTTGACCAGGATGCTGCCGCGGCCATAGTCGATCAGAACATCGTCGCGCTGTTGCGTGATCTCCAGATCTTCGAAGCTCTCGGCGGTTTTGATGCGCATCCTGTCGTCGCCCTGAGCAAAGTCTTGGATCACGTCATCGCCGTGACGACCCGAGAAGATGAAGAGGTCATCGCCGCGACCCCCGCTCATATCATCGTCGCCGCGACCGCCAACGATGACATCGTCTCCGCCGCCACCACGCAGGGTATCGTCGCTGCCGCCGCCGAACAGTCTGTCGCTGCCGCCACCACCTTTGGCGATATCCTGTCCACTACCGCCTTTCAGCGTGTCGTCGCCGCCGTTTCCTCTTAGCGTGTCGTTGCCGCTGCCACCGCGGACGATATCGTTGCCCGCGTTGCCTTTGAGAACATCATCCCCGCCACGACCAACGAGTTTGTCGTCTCCGCCAAGGCCCGAGATGGTGTCGGCTTCGGCGGTTCCGACCAATTCGTCAGCCCCAGGGGTTGGCGTTGGGATGGGGAGTGGGACTGGATCGCTTGGTTCAATCGGGTCCGCTGGATCGACTGGGTCTACTGGATCAACCGGGTCGACGGGATCAACTGGGTCCACCGGATCGACAACCTCATCCGTTGCATCCACTGTAACGTCAGGGGAAACAACGAAGGTCTGCCCGCCAGCCGTTTCATATTCGACGAAACCTACGCCGTCGACATCGACCGTGTTCCCGGTCGCCGTAGCGCCCGGTACCGCGACCACATCGCCCGCTTCGCCAGCCACGCGCAGAACATAGTTCTCGTCTTCGCCCGCCAATGCTTCCAGGGTCTCGTCGTCCAATGAGACCGTGTTCTCACCACTACCGGTGAGTGTGATCTCGGGCAGACCGGTGAGTTGCGACAGATCCTGTTCGGTCAGATCGATGGGCTTGTCGTCGGTTTTGATGATGATCTCGTCCACCGTCCCATCAGCGCCCTTATCGATGATCTGCAGTTCAGTGATGTTTAGGGAGTTCCGAACGAAGGTGCTGATTTCATCGTTGGTGCCATCCGCATCACGGTCGGTTATCAGCACGTCGACGACGCCATAGGCGTTAAGTTCGCGCACGTCGGTCCGCAGCAGCGTGGTGCCCGTGGCATCGTAAATTTCGCGCAAAACCCACTCGTCATTGGCGTTCAGCGTAAAGCGGTCGACCCGCTGGACGACGCCATTGCCATTAAAGTCGTAAGATGTCTCGATCACACCGCCAGAGGCATCCCGCACGTTTGTGTCAGTACGGTTGATGACACCGTTGTTGGTACGGTCTGTCTGGGTTTCCTCGCGACGGCCAAAGCGATCGAGGACATAGTTTGTCGAAGTGTCAAAGTTCCCGTCCACATCTGTGTCCTGGAAGATCTTTGTGCCCCGCCCCGTTTCATCGCGTTCGATCGAAGTGATAAGATCAACCGTGCCGTCGTTGTCTTTGTCGACCGCTACCCCAACCCGTTCACCGTAGATATCCAGGGTGTAGGTGTCCGACCGATCAACACTGCCATCGCCATCCAAATCAAATTGAGTGGCGACGATTTTGCCACGCAGATCCAAGTCAAAGGATTCAGAGCGGTCGGTAACACCATCACCATCGCGGTCGAAATCTACTTTAATGATCTCCCCACGCTCGTTCAGGGTATAGGTTTCGATCTCTTCCGCCGTGCCATCGCCGTTTCGATCGATGAGTTTTTTGACCACGCGACCGTCACCATCCCGCTCAAACGTATCAATCGCGTCCACGCTTCCGTCATTGTCGTTGTCATAGCTGCGGCGGATCTCAAGCCCGTCAGCATCATATTCAACGGTTATAAAACGATCGTTGACCGTATCTCCATTTTGATCGGCCGTGATGCTTAGCAAGGCACCATCTTCGTTGTGGTTGAACACCTGCACATTCTCGATGTCGCCATTGCCATAGTCGTCGGTCGACCTTGAAGTCACATCGCCATTTGCGTTGACCGTGTAGAATTCCCGGAAGTCAACATCACCATCGCCGTTGCGATCCCGTGCCAGCTCGACCCGATCCCCGGAAGCATCCACGGTGTATGTTTCGGTTTGGTCGGCGTTGCCGTCGCCATCCAGGTCAATGGCTTGCGACAATGCATCGCCGTCAGCGTCCAATTGGAACACGCTGATCCGATCAACAGAGCCGTTGCCGTCAAGGTCGATTTCAGCGGTCAGTTCAAGCCCGCCCATAGTCGGGGTTGCGGTGAATGTGGTCGTATTCCCCGCGCGTGTGGGAATGCTATTAACTGCCTGGGCAATATTCGCCACGCCCGCCGCATCGGTAACAAAGTCGGACGGTAGCGCGGCCATGGCGGCGTTCATCTGGGCAACGTTGTCGGCATTGATGCCGCGCGTCCCGAGCGCCTCATATGTTTCGACAGTCGGCGCTTCGCCGGAACCATCATACGAGACGATCAGATCGAGCGCTGTCGCGATTTCACTTGGAGTTGGCATTACTGGATTCCTTGTTAATAGAATGTAAACGCCTTCTGGTGTTATATTCCGGCTTTTATTTGATAAATTTTTATGCGTTCGTGTTTATATTTTGACGAAGCTGCCAAAAGGATTAAGAAATTTTTAGTAAATTATACGATCTGATCATTTTTTTGCATGAGAATACCATTTTGTATTCTTTAACCCCGAAGATTGCCACAGACCTGGCGCGCGGTATGTATCCGTTACCGTCGCGATGCGACTCGGTGAAATGGCCTGCCTCTTCATGCGGGCTGTCCCGGGGATACAAGTTTGACCATTTGATTTGAGCCAGGTCGCAGGAACGTGCAGGGCGGGTCTCTCTGCATAACTGTCGAGGTGGTTTCGGTGGTCACGTGTTGTCCCCGCGTCCTGGTAGGGACGCGGCGTATTCCATTTTTGAGAGCAGCAACCGCCGCAGGCTGATTGTCAAAACGCGACCGGCGCACGATAAGAAGGGTCGACAAGGGGCTGATCGCGCGAGTCTGCGGGCAAAGCGAGTGTCGTTTCGATTGGGGGTGTGGATGGTTGATGTCGAATGTGTGGTGCCCTCGCGGTCGAAGGTGGGTGAGGGGGCCGTTTGGGATGGTCGCGCCAGTGTTTTGTGGTGGGTCGATATTCCCGCCGGGCTGATTTATCGATTTGACCCTGCGACGGGGGAAAACACGGCCTTTGACTGGGGTGAGCCTGTCGGGTGCCTCGCGGTGCGCGCGCAGGGCGGGTTGATCCTGGCCACCAAAACCGGGTTCCATACATTCGATCCTGAGACTGGTGCGCGGGCGGCACTGGTGGATCCCGAACCGCATCTAACTCTCAACCGCTTCAACGACGGGGCGACGGACAGCCGGGGGCGGTTCTGGGCGGGCACCATGAAAGACGGGGGCGATCCCGAGAAGCTGGGCAGGTTTTATCGCCTCGATCCAGATGGCGGTGTCAGCGCGCATTTCGACAAGGTCTACACAACCAACGGCATGGCGTTTGCGCCCGATAGCCGCACGATCTATTTCTCGGACTCGAACCCCGCTGTCCGCATGATATGGTCGGCGGACTATGACCCCGAGACGGGGACGCCAGGCATGCCGCGGGTGTTCTTTGACACAAGACAAGTTGCCGGCCGTCCCGATGGGGGCACGGTCGATGCGGACGGCTGCTATTGGATGGCCGGGGTATCGGGCTGGCAAGTGGTGCGGATCACGCCGGATGGACAGGTGGACCGGATTGTCGAGATGCCGGTCGAGAAGCCCACGAAGCCGATGTTCGGCGGACCAGGGCTGGATGTGCTGTTTGTAACCTCCATCGGCACAGGGCTTCGCCCCGGAACGGATCAACCCCAGGCCGGGGGGCTGTTTGCGGTCACTGGTCTTGGTGTGACAGGGCTTCCGCAACCGCGTTTCGCAGGATAGCACCTTGGAAAGCGCGGGGCTGACACTTGAAAGGACGACTTCATGAAACGATTGCTCATCACCGGGGCCGCCGGTGGGCTTGGGTCCGTGTGCCGGGCGCGGCTTGGCCATATGGCCGACACGCTGCGGCTGTCTGACCTTGCGGATCTGGGGGTGGCGGGGCCGAACGAGGAACTGGTGACCTGTAACCTGACCGACAAAGCGGCGGTCGATGCTTTGGTCGAAGGCTGCGACGGGATTGTCCATCTGGGTGGCCGGTCGCTCGAGGACACGTGGCAGGTCATTCGCGACGCGAACATTGAGGGCATGCTCAACCTTTATGAAGCGGCGCGGAAGCACGGCTCCCCCCGGATACTCTATGCCAGCTCAAACCACACCATCGGCTACTACCCACAAAGCGCGCGGTTGGATGCGGATGTCAGGGTTCGGCCGGACAGTCTTTATGGTGTGTCAAAGGTCTTCGGCGAGGCGCTGGCCACAATGTATCACGACAAATTCGGGATCGAGACGGCCTGTGTGCGCATTGGGTCCTGTTTTCCCGAACCCCGAAACCACCGGATGTTGTCGACCTGGCTGAGCTATGATGACTTCATCGCCCTGATCGAGCGTGTGTTCGCGGTGCCCGTCCTGGGTTGCCCGATTATCTATGGCAGTTCGAACAATGATGCGACTTGGTGGGACAACTCTGCGGCGGCCGATCTGGGCTGGCGGCCCAAGGATAATGCCGAGGCGTATCGGGAACAGTTGGACGCGACCTTGAGCACCCCGGCCCAGGATGCGCCAGACGTGCTGTTTCAGGGCGGGATGTTCACGGCGGAGCCGATCCACGAGGCGGAAAGTTGACACCGGCCGAAAGGGGAAGGGCCCGATGACCGACACGCACCGAAAGACCTGGTCGGACCTGCGTTCGGCCCGGTGGTTCGCGCCCGACGATCTGCGGTCGTTCGGGCATCGTAGTCGGGCCATGCAGATGGGATTGGATCACCAGGATTGGGAGGGCAAGCCGATCATCGCGGTGATCAACACCTGGTCCGAGGCGCAACCCTGCCACATGCACTTCCGCGATCGGGTGGAGTTCGTGAAAAAGGGCATCCTGCAAGCGGGCGGCATGCCGATGGAATTGCCCGCCCATTCGCTGGGGGAACAGTTCCTAAAACCCACCTCGATGCTCTATCGGAACATGGTGGCGATGGAGGTCGAGGAGCTTTTGCGCGCCCATCCCGTCGATGGCGCAGTACTGATGGGCGGCTGCGACAAGTCCACGCCCGCGCTGGTGATGGGGGCGGTGTCGATGGGGTTGCCGTTTATCTTCCTGCCCGCCGGGCCCATGTTGCGGGGGAATTATGCGGGCAAGACGCTGGGTTCGGGCAGCGACGCGTTCAAGTTCTGGGACGAGCGGCGGGCCGGCACGATCTCGAAAGAAGAATGGCAGGGCATCGAGGGCGGCATCGCCCGCAGCTATGGGCATTGCATGACGATGGGCACCGCCTCGACCATGACCGCAATCGCCGAAGGGTTCGGGCTGTGCTTGCCGGGCGCCTCGTCGATCCCGGCGGCGGATGTGAACCACCAAAGGATGAGTGCTGCCTGCGGGCGGCGGATTGTCGATATGGTCTGGGAGGATTTGACGCCAGACCGGATCATCACCCCCGCCAGCACACGAAACGCTGTGACCGTGGCGATGGCCACCGGCTGCTCGACCAATGCGATCATCCATCTGATCGCGATGGCGCGACGCGCGGGCATCCCGCTGGATCTGGACGATTTGGACGCGGTGGGGCGGACCACGCCGGTGATCGCCAACATCCGCCCCTCGGGCCAAGACTATCTGATGGAGGACTTCTTCTATGCAGGTGGCCTGCGTGCCTTGATGAAGGAGTTGGGCGAAAAACTGGATCTGTCTTGTATGACGGTAACGGGCCAGCCATTGGGGGACGGATTGGTCAGCGCAGTGAACTACAACACCGACGTCATCCGCCCATTGTCAAACCCGGTGTATCACGAGGGCTCGCTGGCGGTTCTGCGCGGCAATCTGGCGCCGGATGGGGCGGTGATCAAACCGGCGGCCTGTGACCCGAAGTTCCATGTGCACAGCGGCCCGGCCATTGTCGCCAACTCTTATGCCGAGATGAAGACGATCATCGACGACCCGGACTACCCAATGACACCGGATCACGTGTTGGTCTTGCGCAACGCGGGCCCGCAAGGGGGGCCGGGGATGCCCGAATGGGGGATGATCCCAATGCCCAAAGCGCTGCTGAAAGATGGTCACCGCGACATGGTGCGGCTGTCGGACGCGCGGATGTCGGGCACCTCGTTCGGGGCTTGTATTCTGCATGTGGCACCCGAAGCCTTTGTGGGCGGCCCTTTGGCGCTGATCGAAACCGGTGACATCATCACGCTTGATGTGCCGGCGCGCCGTCTCGACGTGCGCTTATCGGTCGAGGAGCTGGACCGCCGCCGCGCCCGCTGGACGCCGCCCCCGCCGAAATACGAACGCGGCTATGGTTGGATGTTCTCGAAACATATCGAGCAAGCCGACACGGGCTGCGACTTTGATTTTCTGAAGACCGAGTTTGGGGGGGCGACGCCTGAGCCTGAGATCAACTGACGGTGCGCTTCAGGTGAACTTGCGAAACAGTTTGGTCTGATCGAACATGTCTTCCAAGCTTTCCATCCGACCTTTCGTCTCGGACCAATTCACATCTTGGACCGCTGCGATCACCGTCTCGACCAGCAGCATGGTTGTCGCAGCGGAATCCCAAGCCGATGGCACGACGATCCGGCTGCTGAAACACATGTCGGACAAACTGTGCACCGGCGAGCGCCATTGATCGGTGAAAAGAATGATCTTTGCCCCTTTTTCATGCGCCATCTCAGCCAATTTAAGGGTGTTGTTCTCGTAGCGACGCATATCGAAAATCACAAAAACATCACCCGGCTGCACGTCCAGCAAATAATGCGGCCAGGCGTTCGAGGTGGATTGGATATGCGTGACTGACGGCCGGATCACCTGGGCATGCAAGAACAGATACTCAGCCAAAACATGGGTGATGCGCCCCCCAACGATATAGAGCGCCCGCGCGGGGTCGCCGATCAGGGCACAGGCTTCGTCAAAGGTTTCGGGCGCGATCTGACCCAGGGTGTGGCGGATATTGTCGATCACCGCATCGGTGAACCGGTTGAGGACATGGCCCGACGGGGCGCCCTCGGCCCAGGTGTCATGTTTGGCGATTGGGTTTTTGACCTTGGCTTTCAGCTCTTCTCGTAGGTCGGTCTGAAACTCAGGGTATCCTTTGAAGCCGAGCTTCTGCACCATTCGTGCCACCGTAGGCGCCGAGACATTGGCGTCTTTGGCGAGAGACGCCAAAGGGCCCAGACCCGAGGCGGGATAGTTCTCGAGAATGGCATGCGCCAACTGACGTTCGGCCCGCGTTAGCGTGTCGAAAGCGTTTTGGATCCTATCGGATATTGTCAGTGGATCTGCGGGCATGGCACCCTTTTGATGACTAGAATTTCAGCACAGGTTTGACTGTTCTTTTCGTTACACAATCCTGTTGACAGAATCCCCTTCGCGCAAGAGGTTTAAGTGCCAACGGGGGTGAAATGAGCGCAGGAACGAGTAAACCGTCTGAAGACGTTGTGCATTTATGGAATGCAGCGGGGCGTTCCGAAGTGGTTTTGATCTGCGAACACGCGTCGCCCTTCATCCCCGATCATCTGCGCCATCTGGGTCTTGCCGCCAAGGACCGCCTTAGCCATGCGGCTTGGGACCCCGGCGCCTTGGAGGTGGCCAAACATCTGTCCAAGCGGCTGGATGCGCAACTTGTGGCGGGGGCGGTCTCGCGCTTGGTCTACGATTGCAACCGCCCGCCAGACGCCCCGGATGCAATGCCCACACAAAGCGAGTTGATCCCCGTGCCGGGAAATATCGGCCTGGACGCCGCAGCGAAATCCGCGCGGGTGACAACATACTATGAACCCTTCCACGCGGCCGTCCGTACGGCGCTTCAGACGACGCGTACCCCGATCATCGTGACGGTGCACAGCTTTACCCCGGTTTTTCATGGCAAATCCCGTCGCGTTGAGATCGGCGTGCTGCATGACGCCGATACACGCCTTGCGGATGCGCTTCTTACGGCGGCCGGGAATGGCCCCTTCAGCATTCAACGCAATCAACCATATGGCCCCGAGGATGGGGTGACGCATACTTTGAAGGAGCATGGGCTCGCGGGCGGCCATCTGAATGTGATGATTGAGGTCCGAAGCGATTTGATCGCGACGCCCGATCAGCAAACCACGATGGCCGGGTTCTTGGAGGGATGGCTGGAGACCGCCCTTTCCAATGTCGCGGCAGCACGGGGCGAAACATGCTCGGGCTAGCGCGTGGGTATATTCGGGCTGTGGATGCGGTGAACTTCCGCATTGGCCGGATCGTGATGTATGGGATTTTCGTACTGATGGGGATCTTGCTTTGGTCTTCGGTCAGCAAGACCTTTTTCCTGCCCTCGCTTTGGACGCTTGAAATGGCGCAGTTCGCGATGGTGGCTTATTACATCCTGGGCGGACCCTATTCGATTCAACTGGGCTCGAACGTGCGCATGGATTTGCTTTACGGCACTTGGCCCGTGCGCCGCAAAGCCTGGTTCGACCTGATCACTGTGTTGTTCCTGATCTTCTATTTGGGTGTGATGATCTATGGCGCGGTCAGCTCCACCGCCTATTCGCTGGGGTATTGGGGGACCGAGCCGTTCTCGTTTTTTGGCGGATTGCTAATCGGGGCCGAGGAGGTCGGGCGGATGGAACGCTCCTCCTCTGCCTGGCGTCCGTATCTTTGGCCGATCAAGGCGATCATGATCCTGGGCTTGTTTCTGATGCTGCTGCAGTGCGTCTCGGAATTGTTGAAAGACGTTTTGCGACTAAAGGGCGAGGCGGTCTGATGCCCTATGAGTTGATCGCCACGCTGATGTTCTCGACAATGATGCTGATGCTGCTGACAGGTCAGCGGGTGTTTGGGGCCATAGGCTTTGTCGCGGTGGTCGCGGCTTTGCTGTTGTGGGGGGACAAAGGGGGCTTTGACATCGGTTTTGCGGCAGCGATGAAGCTGATGAAATGGTACCCACTGTTGACCCTGCCGATGTTTATTTTCATGGGCTATGTGCTGTCGGAAAGCAAAATCGCCGATGATCTGTATCGCATGTTCCACGTCTGGATGGGTGGTTTGCGGGGCGGATTGGCCGTGGGCACCATCGGTCTGATGGTCCTGATCTCGGCGATGAATGGGCTGAGCGTGGCGGGGATGGCCATCGGGGCCACGATCGCGCTGCCAGAGCTGCTCAAACGCGGCTATGACAAACGCATGGTCACGGGGGTCATTCAAGCCGGATCCTCGCTGGGTATTCTGGTCCCGCCGTCGGTGGTCCTGGTTCTTTATGCGATGATTGCCCGCCAACCGGTTGGTCAGCTTTGGCTGGCGGGGCTCCTGCCTGGGCTGATGATGGCTGGCCTCTTCATCCTCTATATTGTCATCCGCTGTTGGGCCAATCCAGCGCTGGGTCCGGTTCTCGCGGTGGGGGAGCGGGAGATCCCCAGGGCCGAGAAACTGCGGTTGCTGCGCGCCGGACTGCTCCCGCTGATCATCTTTGCCGTGATGATGGTGCCCTTTGTGAACGGCTGGACGTCGCTGGTCGAAAGCTCGGCCATAGGGGCTTTGGCGGCGTTTCTGGCGGCGGTCTTCAAGGGCCGGATGACCCGCGAGGTGTTCGAAAACTCGGTGCGCAACACGCTTGGCATCACCTGCATGTTCATGTGGATCATCCTGGCCGCACTCGCCTTTGGCGCCGTGTTTGATGGCCTGGGCGCAGTCAAGGCCATCGAAAGCCTGTTCACCGAGCAGCTCAGCCTGAGCCCATGGATGATCCTGATCCTGATGCAGCTCAGCTTTATCCTGATGGGCACTTTTCTGGATGACACAGCCATGCTGGTCATCGTGGCGCCGCTGTATGTGCCGCTGGTGGGCGCGCTGGGCTTTGATCTGATCTGGTATGGGATCCTTTATACGATCACCACGCAGATCGCTTATATGACCCCGCCGTTTGGCTATAACCTGTTTCTGATGCGCGCGATGGCCCCGCCCGAGATTGCGTTGCGCGATATCTATGCCTCGATCACGCCGTTCGTCTTGGTGATGGTTTTGGCCCTTTCCTTGGTCATGATCTTCCCAAGCATCGCCACCTGGCTTCCAGACTACGTTTATAACCAACCCTAGAAGAGCCGCCGCAAAGGCGGTCGATCACCCAGCAGAGGAGAAGTACCTTGACATCCAGACGTAAGTTCATCAAAGGGGCCGCTGTCGCCCCGGCGGCCGCGCTGGCCACACCGGCCCTGGCGCAGAGCACCATCAACTGGCGCATGCAGACCTATGCCGGCGCGGCCCTGGCCGAGCATGTGATCGTGCCCGCAATCGATATGTTCAACAAGATCGCGGGGGACCGGATGCAGATCGAGCTGTTCTTTGCGGATCAGCTTGTCCCCACGGGGGAGCTGTTCCAGGCGATGCAGCGTGGCACGATCGACGCGGTGCAGTCCGACGACGACAGCATGGCCTCGCCCACCGAGGTGACGGTGTTCGGCGGCTATTTCCCCTTCGCGTCCCGCTATTCGTTGGATGTGCCGGTGCTGTTCAACCAATACGGATTGAACGAGATCTGGGACGAGGAATACGCGGCTGTCGGCGTCAAACATATCAGCGCGGGCGCTTGGGATCCGTGCCACTTTGCCACCAAAGACCCGATCAACAGCCTGGCGGATTTGCAGGGCAAACGCGTCTTTACCTTCCCCACTGCCGGTCGGTTCCTCAGCCAGTTTGGCGTGGTGCCGGTGAACCTGCCGTGGGAGGATATCGAAGTCGCGGTGCAAACCGGCGAGTTGGATGGCATCGCCTGGTCCGGCATCACCGAGGATTACACCGTCGGCTGGGCGGATGTGACCAATTATTTCCTGACCAACAATATCTCGGGGGCCTGGGCCGGGTCGTTCTTTGCGAATATGGAGCGGTGGAACGAGCTGCCCGAGGACCTGCAAACCCTATTCCGGGTTTGCTGTGACCAGTCGCATTACTACCGCCAGTGGTGGTACTGGGGCGGCGAGGCCAATCTGCGGGTCAATGGCACCAAGATGCAGCTAACATCGATCCCAGACGAAGAATGGGCCACGGTCGAGGCCGCGGCACTTGAGTTCTGGGAAGAAATCGCCGCCGAAAGCGAGACCAAGCGCCGGGTGGTCGACATCTTCAAGCAGTATAACGCCGATATGGTCAAGGCCGGCCGGCCGTATCGCTACGGCTGAACACGCCCCGGGGCTGCCCTGCGGGCGGCCTCATCCTTTGCTGCGAGGAGATGACATGCCCGGCACCTTAAGTTTTGATGCTCTGAAATCCCAAGTCGCGGATGGCACCGTTGATACCGTCTTGGCCTGCCTTGTGGACATGCAGGGTCGTTTGATGGGCAAACGGTTCCATGCGGCGAATTTTGCCGAAACATCTTACGACGAGACCCATTGCTGCAACTACCTGCTGGCGACGGACCTTGAGATGGCCACGCCGGATGGCTATGCCGCCGCCAGTTGGCAGGGCGGCTATGGTGATTATGTAATGAAACCCGATTTGGACACCCTGCGGTCCGTGCCCTGGCTCGACGGGACAGCGATGGTGCTGTGCGACATCCTCGATCATCACACCCATCAGCCGATCCCGCATGCGCCGCGCGCGGTTCTCAAGAAGCAAATTGCCCGTCTCGAGGCCTTGGGCTTCACCGCGATGATGGCAACCGAGCTTGAGTTTTTTCTGTTCGAGCAAAGCTTCGATGCTTTGCGCAAATCGGGTTACCGCGATCTGGCACCGATCAGCGGCTATAACGAGGATTATCATATCCTGCAGACCACCAAGGAAGAGGCGATCATGCGCCCCGTGCGCAACCACCTCTATGCTGCGGGTATCCCGGTCGAGAACACCAAGGGCGAGGCCGAAGCCGGGCAGGAGGAGTTGAACATCCGCTATGCGGGTGCACTGGACTGCGCTGATCACCATACAATCGCGAAACATGCGATCAAAGAAATCGCCTGGCAGCAGGGCCATGCGGCCAGCTTCCTGCCGAAATGGGCGGCGAACCGCGTGGGATCCTCGTCCCACGTGCATCAGTCGCTTTGGAAGAACGGTACTCCGGTGTTTTTCGATGGTGCAGACGCGTTGGGCATGTCTGACCTGATGCGTCACTACATGGCGGGTCTGATCGCCTATGCGCCCGAGTACACCTATTTCCTGGCGCCTTATGTCAACAGTTACAAACGCTTCCTAAAGGGCACCTTCGCGCCGACGAAAACGGCCTGGTCCGTCGACAACCGTACGGCGGGCTTCCGGCTGTGCGGTGCCGGGACCAAGGGCGTGCGGGCCGAATGCCGCATCGGCGGTTCGGACCTGAACCCTTATCTGGCGCAGGCCGCGATGCTGGCCGCGGGGATCAAGGGGATCGAGGATCGGATGCCGCTGCCCCCCGCGACAACCGGCGACATCTATGAGGACGCCGAGGCGGCGGAGGTTCCACGCACTCTGAGGGCCGCGACGGAAACCTTGCGCGGGTCTGCCTTTCTGCGCCAGGCGATGGGTGATGGTGTAATCGACCATTACACCCGCGCGGCGGAGTGGGAGCAGGAAGAGTTCGACCGAGCGGTGACCGATTGGGAAATCGCGCGCGGGTTTGAGAGGGCGTAAGGCATGACATTAAGATGCATCTCTCCAATTGACGGCTCGATCTATGCCCAGCGTGAAACCCTTTCCCTGGGGCAGGCGCGTGCGGCCGTCGATGCGGCGAAAGCCGCTCAGGTTGCCTGGGCCGCACGCCCGTTGGACGAACGTATTGCCTTGGTCCAAGCGGGCGTCGCACGCGTGGGGGAAATGAACGACCAGATCGTAACCGAATTGGCTTGGCAAATGGGCCGACCGATCCGATATGGCGGTGAGTTTGCCGGGTTTAACGAGCGTGCAAGCTATATGGCCAACATTGCCCATGACGCGCTGGCGCCGCTTGAAATCGAGGACAGCGCCGCGTTCCGGCGGGTGATTAAACGTGTGCCCCATGGCCTGGTTCTGGTCATCGCGCCTTGGAACTATCCCTTCATGACAGCGATCAACACCGTCGCGCCTGCGCTGATCGCGGGCAATGCGGTGATGCTCAAACATGCCTCCCAAACCCCATTGGTAGGCGAGCGGATGGCGCAGGCCTTTAACGCGGCCGGGGTCCCCGAGGCGGTGTTTCAGAATGTGTTCTTGGATCACCCAACGACCGCAACCCTGATCGCCGGACGGGCCTTTGGGTTTGTGAATTTCACCGGCTCGGTCGCGGGCGGGCGGGCGATAGAACAGGCGGCTTGCGGCACTTTCACCGGCCTCGGGTTGGAGTTGGGCGGCAAAGACCCTGGTTATGTCATGGAGGACGCCGATCTGGATGCCGCCGTAGACACACTGATTGATGGTGCAATGTTCAACGCGGGCCAATGCTGCTGCGGGATCGAGCGGATTTATGTGGTCGAGCCACTGTTCGAGGCCTTTGTCACGAAGGCCGTGAAAATCGTCGAGGGGTATAAGCTGGGCAACCCGTTGGATCCTGAAACGACCCTTGGGCCGATGGCACAGGTCCGCTTTGCCGACGAGGTTCGGGCGCAAACGGCCGAGGCGGTCGCCGCCGGGGCTGTCGCGCATATCGATCCCGATTTCTTTCCGCAGGACGATGGCGCCTATCTGATGCCGCAGATCCTGACCAATGTGACCCATGATATGCGTGTGATGCGCGATGAAAGCTTTGGTCCCGTTGTCGGGATTATGCCGGTCAAGAACGATGCCGAAGCGATCCGCCTGATGAACGACAGCAGCTTTGGTTTGACCGCGTCGCTTTGGACGCGGGATGCCGCACGCGCCGAGGCGATCGCGGATCAGATCGAAACCGGCACCGTTTTTATGAACCGCGCGGATTATCTGGACCCGGGCCTATGCTGGACCGGTTGTAAGGACACCGGGCGCGGCGGCGGGTTGTCGGTGATCGGCTATCACAACTTGACCCGGCCCAAATCGTATCACTTGAAAAAGGCTTGAACCCCATGTCCCTTGTCGCAAATTGGTCTTACCCCACCGCCATTCGGTTCGGTGCTGGCCGGATCGCCGAGATCGCCGACGCCTGTGCGGCGGCGGGCATCACAAAGCCCCTGCTGGTGACCGATAAGGGCTTGGCCGACCTGCCGATCACCCAAAAGACCCTTGACCTGCTCGGGGCCACTGGCCTGGGGCGCGCGATGTTTGCTGATGTTGACCCCAACCCGACCGAAGCGAATGCTACGGCAGGGATAGAGGTTTTCAAAACTGGCGGCCATGACGGGGTGGTGGCCTTTGGCGGCGGCTCGGGCCTGGATCTGGGAAAGGTGGTGGCCTTTATGGCGGGGCAAACCCGCCCGCTGTGGGATTTTGAAGACATCGGTGACTGGTGGACGCGCGCGGATGCGCAGGCGATTGCGCCCATTGTGGCGGTGCCGACAACGGCCGGAACGGGGTCCGAGGTGGGACGTGCCTCGGTCATCACCAACAGTCAGACGCATGAAAAAAAGATCATCTTTCATCCCAAGATTCTGCCCAGCTTGGTTGTTTGCGACCCTGAGTTGACCGTCGGTATGCCGCCTGCGATCACAGCAGGCACTGGTATGGATGCGTTCGCGCACTGCCTTGAGGCGTTTTGTTCGCCCCATTACCACCCGATGTCGCAAGGGATAGCACTTGAGGGGATGCGCTTGGTCAAAGAGAACCTGCCCCTGGCCTATGGTGACGGCGAAAATATCGAGGCGCGCGCACATATGATGGCGGCGGCATCGATGGGGGCAACGGCGTTTCAAAAGGGCCTTGGTGCGATCCATGCTCTGTCGCATCCGATCGGCGCGGTTCACCACACGCATCATGGGACGACCAATGCGGTTGTGATGCGTCCGGTGCTGCGGATGAACAGACCGGCGATTGAAGACCGGTTGGCCGATGCCGCCAACTACCTGAAAATCAGCGGTGGTTTTGAGGGGTTTGACGCGTTTATAAGTACATTAAACGACCAGCTTAACATACCGAAAACGCTGACAGACCTTGGCGTCACGAACCCTGATGTCGACGCGCTTGTTGCCTCGGCCCTGCAGGATCCCAGCTGCGGCGGAAATCCGGTGCGAATGACCAAAGAGAACATGACCAAGCTGCTACACGCCTGCTTGTATCGCGCTGATGAATAAGGGGCAGCGACAGCAGGTCGTCGTGATCCCTCAGAACTGATTGCCTTTCTCGAGGATTTCGAGTTTCTGTGGCCCAAGGATAATCCACGAAAAGCATATCCTGGCATTGGCATTCCATCACGGGGCATCAGGGTGACGGACATTAGCTTTGAAGGTGCGACGGTCTTTCTGCCGAATGACATCGTGGAAACGTCGGTACGGATTGCCGAGGGCCAGATCGTCGAGATTGGCGGCGCGACCAGTGGTGCACAGGTGGTGGATGGGCGCGGCCTGTTCCTGGCGCCCGCGCTAATAGATGTGCACGGCGACGCGTTTGAACGCCAGCTTATGCCGCGGCCGGGCGTTTTCTTCCCGTTCGATGTGGCCCTTCTGGAAACCGACAGACAACTGGCAGCGAACGGGATTGCGACGACCTATCACGCGTTGACCCTCGGTTGGGAACCAGGACTGCGCAGCGTTGAACGCGGCCGGGCCTTGATCAACGCCCTGGATCGCCTCGCACCGCGCCTAACGGTGGAAAATCGGTTACAACTCAGGTGGGAAACGTTTGCTTTCGAAGCGCTGGATACCATCGAAAAAGCCCTGAAGATGCCCCTAACGCCAGCGCTTGCATTCAACGATCACACCTCGATGGGTATGCGGCATTTCGAAACGTCGATCCAAAAGCGCGCCTTTGAGCAGTCGCCCGACTTTATCCTTGCGGATTTCGATGATCCGCGGATGCGCGAACGCCATATCCGGCACGCTGAGCGATCTGACATGCCACTCGATGACTACATGATGCTGCTGTCCAACGTCTGGAACCGGCGGCCCGAGGTTGACGCAATGATCCGAGCGTTGGCTAGCAAAGCACGCGCTGTTGGGGCGCCCATGCTCAGCCATGACGACACACAAGTCGAGGCGCGAGCCTATTACCGCATGATCGGCGCGACGGTCGCCGAGTTCCCGATGACCATGGCACCGGCCCGGGATGCGCGGGATCACGATGATCAGATCGTGTTTGGGTCCCCTAACATTGTGCGCGGCGGTAGTCACATCGGCTCGCTGTCGGCTGCCGATATGGTCGAGGATAGGCTGTGCGACGTTTTGGCGTCGGACTACTACTACCCAGCGATGTTGGCGGCAGTGGCCCGACTTGATTCAGAGAGGCGAGCAGACCGGTCGGCGCTTTGGTCGCTGGTTTCGGCCGGTCCCGCGCGCGCGATGAAGCTGGAAGACCGGGGGGAGATTGCTGTCGGTAAACGTGCTGACCTCGTTCTGATGGACTGGCCCATCGGCGCGACACCGGCGATTCGCGCCACGTATTCCGCCGGTCGGTGCGCCTATGCTGCCCGTCCGTTCGACACGGGTAATTTTGAGTAGCGGCTGGCATCGTCAGTATCTGCCAGATTTGCCCGCTTGCTCGCATAACTGCTTTGGCGGTGCACCAGCAATTTTTCGGACTCACCAATTCTTAAGCGCTGATCCCGTAAGGGGGGCCATCTTTTTTTGGAGGGTCTCGTGTGGAATGGATTTAAGAGGTTGGCTGCGGTGGTCGCGCTGTCGATGTCGGCAACAACTGCGGTCGCGGACGTAACCTTCGGTGTTGTGGCGCCACGGGGGGCGCTGAAGGCCAGCGAACAGTGGTCGGCGCTTGCGGACTATATTTCGGAAAGAACCGGGCAGAAGGTCACTTTCTCAGCCGAAGAACCCGGGCAAGCCTTCGCAAATTTTTCAAGCGGCAACTATGATATCTTCCTGACCAATCCGGTTCAGGCGGCAAATGCGCAAAGCCAGGGGGGCGCGCTGCTGGCCAGTCTGGTCAAAAAATCCGGCAAGCAATTCGCCGGGGTCATCGTTGCGAACGCGAATTCGGGCATTGCGACCGCCGCAGATTTGAAGGGTAAGAAGGTGATCTCGCTCAGCCAGAACTCGGCTGGGGCGTTTATGTTCCAGGCGGTTCAGGCCACGCAGGCGGGGGTTAGCGTTCCTGCTGATTTTGGCGTGTATAAAGTCGGAAAAAACCAGGATGACTTGGTAAAACTTGTCGAAAAAGGTGTGTTTGACGCAGCCTTCGTCCGCAGCGGTGTTCTTGAAGCCATGGAAAAGAACGGCGCCGTTGATATGAGCAAGCTCACCATTGTCGATGAGGCAACGGCGGATGGTTTTGCGCTTCGTCACAGTACAGCATTGTATCCAGAGTGGTATATGGTCGCTGCCGCGTCGCTGGATCCCGAGATCGCGGCTGCGGTAACTGAGGGGCTCCTCGCGCTCGAGGGGTCGGCGCCTGCGGCCCAGGCCGCGAATATCAGCGGTTTTGTCGCACCCATCGATATCTCGCCCATGGTCGACGCGCTGCGCCTGCTTCGCGTTCCGCCGTTTGATTCCTAGGCTTCAGACTGACAGGGGCGCCGTTCCCTGGCGCCTCTTTTTCACTGGTATTCAAAGGCGGACAACATGCGTGTCAACATCTCCACCAAAGTCGCATCCATCGTTGTAGGGATTGTGGTCTTGGCGATCGCTGTCTCGACTGGCAGTGGCCTATTTTTTCAAAACAATAGTGTGTCTGGGATCACCGAAACCTCTGACAAGACGTTGGCATCGCTGTCTGAGAACCAAAACGCCTTTCTGCGGGAATCGTTGGATGACAAGGCCGAGTTGGTCCTTAACATCCTGACCGAAGCCGCCCCAGCGGCAATCGTGTCTTTCAATGTCGAAGCGCTTGAGGTTTTTGCCGCCTCCGTTCTTGCGGATGAAAGCTTCGGTTACGTTGGTTTTTTCATGGAAGGGGATGTCTCTCTGGTTGAACAGGGGGAGGTCGCTGCGATTAGCGAAGGCTATATGTTGACGCGAGAGGTCATGAACCAAGATGTTCTTTTGGGGACGGTGAAGCTGGGGTATCTGCACAACGTCGAAGATGCCATCGCGGCCGAAATCGAGGAAACTCGGCTAACAGCCGCACGCGACTTGGGGCTGTTGGCAGGGGCTTCGCAGCGCAACGCCGCCATAATCGGGGCAATTCTGGCAATCGCCTTGGCGGTGGCATCCGGGACTGCCATTTACTTTCTCCTCCAACGCCTTGTCGGCGGCCCACTGGGCGAGTTGGGGGCATCGATGACCGGAATTATCGAGGGTGACCACGAAAATCCGCCGCCTTTCTTGGACCGCGCGGACGAAGTGGGTGGAATGGCAACCTCGGTCGAGGTGTTCCGGGCGAATGCTGCCAGGATTGAAACTCTAAACGCCGAACAGCACCAAGCTGAAGCGGCCCTGGCCAAGGAACGCGAGGTTCTCTCGGCTGAGATCGGTACGGTCGTGGATGCCGCAGCGGCGGGCGACTTCTCGCGTCAGGTGACGGTAAAGTTCGGTAACCCCGAAACTCAGGCATTGGCGGATGGGGTCAACCGCCTGTCGAAAACCACGCGCGAAGGCCTGGACGCCTTGCGCCGGGCGCTTCAAGCGCTGGCCGATGCGGATCTGACGCACCGCATGCCGGATACGCTGCAAGGGGCATTCGCGGACCTGCGCGACGATGCGCATAAGACGAATGACAGCCTGCGCGACCTGATCGGTGGGATCCGGCACATTTCGGAATCGGCCTCGCGGCGATCCACCGACATTGCCCAGAATGCCAAAAGCCTGGCGCGAAGCGCCGAGTCGCAGGCGGCATCTTTGGAAGAAACCTCCGCTGCGATGGAAGAGATCTCGGCCACCACCAGCTCAAATGCCGAGTTGCTGCACCACGCTGAAGAACTGGCCAGCGATGCGCGATCAAAGTCTCAGGTGGGCTCTACCGCTGCTGTGTCCGCACGAGATGCCGTGGAACGTGTCGCGGCCAGTTCCTCGCAGATTACGCAGATCGTGACGATGATCGACACAATCGCCTTCCAAACCAATCTTTTGGCGCTCAATGCCTCGGTCGAGGCGGCCCGCGCGGGTGACGCGGGTCGCGGATTTTCGGTTGTGGCGTCGGAAGTTCGCCAATTGGCCGAACGGTCGGCAAATGCTGCGAAAGAAATATCCGGCCTAATTCAAGAAACCATTGTTTTGGTCGAAGAGGGGGTCGAGGGGGTTGCGAAAACATCGCAGGCGCTGTCGGATATCGAAGCGGCGATAGAACCCCTGAGCGAAGCGATTTCAGGGGTGTCAGCGGCCGGACAAGAACAGCGCACCGGGGCCAACGAAGTGGCCACTGCGGTTGCGGATGTAGATCAGATCACCCAAAGAAATGCCCAGATGGCCGATACCTTTCGCCGCGCGGCGGCCGAGTTGTCAGAGGACGTTGGCCGGATGCGGGACGCTGCCGATGCCTTCAAGGTCGACCAAGATCGCGCGATGGGCGAGGCTGCCGCATAGCGAGGCAATCGGGCCATTGCGTTGTTTTTACCTCTCTTTGGCGCGGAATGCCGCGCTAAATCTGGGAAGTCGCCCTGGGACAGATCCCTCAGTTAACCTTGTGAAAAGCGAACAATGCTAGGGAAGTGAACGCGGCCCTCTTGCAGCCCCCATGGCGTGGCACTATTCCTATAGCCTAGTTCAATGATCACCGGGCCGCTCGCACCGTCCCCCGTTGAGGCACCATCACATGACAGATCCTTTGGCTCCGCTGACGAATTTCATTATCCCCTCGGTTGAGGAAAACACGGCACGCGGATCAACCCGCTACGATATCTTCTCACGCCTGTTGAAAGAGCGGATTATTTTTATCGCTGGACCCGTGCATGACGAGATGGCGACGATCATCGTCGCGCAATTGTTGTTCTTGGAGGCGGAGAACCCCAAGAAAGAGATCGCGATTTATATCAATAGTCCCGGTGGCGTGGTGACCAGCGGGCTGTCGATCTATGACACGATGCAGTATATTCGCCCCGAGATTTCAACGGTTTGTATCGGTCAAGCGGCCTCTATGGGATCACTTTTGTTGGCGGCAGGCACACGTGGAAAACGGTTTGCGCTGCCCAACGCGCGGATCATGTTGCACCAACCCTCGGGCGGCTATCAGGGTCAGGCCACCGACATCATGATCCACGCGCGCGAGACGCAGGCGTTGAAGCATCGATTGAATGAGATTTACGTCGAGCATACCGGCCAAAGCATCGAGGCGGTTGAAGCGGCGCTGGATCGGGATAACTTTATGACTGTCGAAGCGGCCAAGGATTGGGGAATTGTTGACGAGGTTGTCTCAAATCGGTCCGCGCTGGCTGAGGATTGAACGCGACACCGTAAACGCAGATCGATTGAAAAAAGTCACTTACCGTAACTTCTTCCGCAGATTGTTATGGTAAATTGGGGCGGGACGGCTTGTCATTCTGATCCGGCCCGTGCCTAATGAAAGATGGGCATCAGTATGACTCGGTTAACCTGTGGCATGGCACACCGAAGTCGGGCTATTAGGCCCAGGAGGGAAGCATGAGCAAATCCGGCGGCGGCGAAAGCAAGAACACGCTTTACTGTTCTTTCTGCGGGAAAAGTCAGCACGAGGTGCGCAAGCTGATTGCGGGCCCAACGGTGTTCATCTGCGATGAATGCGTCGAGTTGTGCATGGACATCATCCGCGAGGAGACCAAGTCGAACCTGGTCAAATCCTCGGAAGGGGTGCCAACCCCGCAGGAGATCTGCGCGGTGCTGGACGACTATGTGATCGGCCAACAGACAGCCAAGCGTGTCTTGTCGGTGGCGGTGCATAATCATTACAAGCGCCTGAACCACGCCAGCAAGAACCCCGAGGTTGAGCTGGCCAAGTCGAACATCATGCTTATCGGCCCAACCGGTTGTGGCAAGACGCTGCTGGCGCAGACGCTGGCGCGGATCTTGGATGTGCCCTTTACAATGGCCGATGCAACCACCCTGACCGAAGCAGGCTATGTGGGCGAGGATGTCGAGAACATCATCCTAAAGCTGCTGCAATCGGCAGAGTATAATGTCGAGCGGGCGCAGCGCGGCATCGTCTATATCGACGAGGTTGATAAGATCAGCCGGAAGTCAGACAACCCTTCGATCACTCGCGACGTATCGGGCGAGGGGGTGCAGCAGGCGCTGCTGAAGATCATGGAAGGCACGGTTGCCAGCGTGCCGCCACAGGGCGGACGCAAGCACCCTCAGCAAGAGTTCCTGCAGGTGGACACGACCAACATCCTGTTCATCTGCGGCGGCGCCTTTGCGGGCTTGGACAAGATCATCAGCCAACGCAACAAAGGCAGCGCCATGGGATTTGGCGCCGACGTGAAGGACGAGGAGACGCGGCGTGTCGGCGAGGTGTTCCAGGAGTTGGAGCCGGAGGACCTGCTGAAATTCGGCCTCATCCCCGAATTCGTGGGTCGTTTGCCGGTGATCGCGACGCTGACGGATCTGGACGAGGATGCGCTGGTCACCATCCTGACCAAGCCGAAAAACGCGCTTATCAAACAATATCAGCGCTTGTTCGAGATGGAGGATGTGACCCTAACCATGACCGACGATGCGCTGGCGGCGATCGCCAAACGCGCGATCGAAAGAAAGACGGGCGCGCGTGGCTTGCGGTCGATCCTGGAAGAGGTCCTGCTGGATACTATGTTTGAAATTCCGGCTTTGCAGGGCGTCGAGGAAGTTGTCGTCAACGAGGAGGCGATCAGCCGGGCGGGTGAGCCACTGTTGATTTATGCTGACAAGAAAAAGGAACCCGCGTCAGCTGGCTAGATCTTTACAGACCGCGCGGACAAAGCGTTGCATGGGTGAGGTGGGGTACGGGATCTGACCATAACTCCCTCACCGGGGCATGGACTGGGAAGTATGCGTATTCGGGCGCCTGGAATGGGGGCGCTACGGCATTTAACGTGGTTCTTGCGGAAGATGCGGGCAGCATCACCGGCGAGATGATCGAACCCAACACCTTTGTGAACGCGCCGACCGAGTCGCTTATGGCCGGTTTGATGGGCACCCGTGATGGATCGGTGGTGTTTCTTCGCAAGATCTACTCTGACTTTAAAAGCCCCGTGTTGCACTACGAGGGAACGGTGAACGAAGATCTGACCAGGATATCGGGGACTTGGATCTTTCCCTCCCTCCTCCATCATGGAAGATTCATGATGGTGCGAGACGCAGGGCGACGGAGGGCGACGACGGTGACGACCGACCAGGCGATTGATACACTTGTTTGATAGATAACGGCCAACGTCCGCCGAACGCACTGGACCCGGAAACCTCAGCGGGATAGACAGAAAAAAGCCGTGGAAGGACCAGATCAATGAGCTTATTTGCGCAGATTTTTACCTGGTGGAACGGCCAGACGTTGGGCACGCGTTTGTGGACCAGCCGCAATGGCCAGCTGGTCGGCGAGGATGAGCAGGGCAATGTGTTTTATACCAACGCCGACGCCAGTCGTCGCTGGGTGATTTACAATGGCGAGGTCGAGGCAAGCCGGATCAGCCCTGAGTGGCACGGGTGGCTGCATCATACCTATGAAAGCCCCCCGACCGAGGCACCTTTGCCTCGCAAATCTTGGGAGAAACCGCATCAACCCAACCTAACCGGCACGCCTGCCGCCTATCACCCGCCGGGGAGCATTCGGGCGGCGGACCCGCGGCCGCGCCCCGATTACGACGCTTGGGTGCCGGAGTAACGCATGGCCAATAGTGTGACCGAGACCCTGCTGGGCGCGGCCGTTCTGGTGACGGCTGCCGGCTTTGCCATTTATGCCAATCAAGTGGCTGGCGATGGGAATGGCGGCAATGATCGTTACGCGCTTGTGGCTAAGTTTTCCTCGGTCGAGGGGGTCAGCACGGGCACCGATGTGCGCATGGCGGGCGTCAAGATCGGGACGGTCACCGGGCTGACGTTGAACCCTGAAACCTATCAGGCCGAGTTGGACCTTTCGATCCGCGAGGATATCAAGATCCCCGACGACTCAGAGGTGGTTGTCGCCTCGGAAGGGTTATTGGGCGGCAGTTTTGTGCAACTGAGCCCTGGTGGGTCAGAGTTCATGTTGGCGGCGGGGGACGAGGTTCTCTATACCCAAAGTTCGGTCAGTTTCCTGGATTTGATGGTCAAATTCGCCACGGGCAATGGCGAAGACTAGTATCCTGTGGCAACTGGCGTGCGCGTTGTGCCTGATCGGGGCGGTCGCGGTGGCGCAGGGCACGATTGAGCAGACACCTTTGGAGAGCGAAGACACGGCGCCGGGCGAGAATTTCAACCCCGAGATTGACCCCTCAGAGCCCGATTACACCGAAGAGGCCCCCCTGGTGGACGCACCCAAAGCGCGACTGAGGGGCTTGGATACGTTGACCAACACGGTCAATGATTTCGAGATCCGGGTCGGGGAAACGCTGGCGTTCAAAAGACTGATCGTCAGCTTAGAGGCCTGCCGCTACCCTGAGGGAGATCTGGGGGCCGAGGCCTATGCCTTCCTGCGGATCCGCGACAGCCGCGAGGCCACGGACCGCTTCGCCGGATGGATGCTGGCCTCAAGCCCTGCATTATCCGCGTTGGACCACCCGCGTTACGACATTTGGGTGATCAGCTGCAACGTGGATTGAGGGTCTTGACAGACCGGTTGTCGCCAAAAGTCAGCGGGGCAACCTAAAGCGGCCTCAAGGCGGCGGTGATACTCGGCGCCCGAGATCTCAACCGCGCCCATGCGCTCTAAATGCTCGGTTACAAATTGTGTATCCAACAGGGTGAAGCCGCCGACGCGCAACCGCGCGACCAGATAGACCAGTGCGATTTTCGACGCATCGCTGCGCTGAGAAAACATGCTTTCGCCAAAGAAAGCTCCACCCAAAGCGACGCCATAGAGCCCACCGACCAGTGCCTCGTCCATCCAAACCTCGACGGAATGCGCATAACCACTGCGGTGTAGATCTTGGTACAGGCACAGGATCTCGGCGTTGATCCAAGTTTCTTTGCGATCAGCACAGGCGCGCACGACATCAATGAAGCGACGGTTGACTGTGACGTGAAAGTCTTTCTTTTTCAGGCGCTTGCGCAAAGACTTTGACACGTGCAACCCGTCCAACGGGACAATGCCGCGCGTTTTGGGGTCAACCCAAAAGATCTCGGACGAGGTGGCTGAATCGGCCATCGGGAAAATCCCCGAGGCATAGGCCTCTAACAGCAAGCGGGCGCTGATCGGCGGGTGCGGTTCGTCGCGCAACGGGTATCCTTATGCATCTTTAAGCAGACTGTTCCAGCCAGCGTTCTAACCAATGAATTGTATAATTACCGTTTTGAATATCTTTTTCTTCAAGCAGAGCATAGAATAAAGGCGCTGTCGTTTCAACGCCGTCGACGATTAACTCGTCGAGGGCGCGGCGCAGCCGGGCCAGGGCGGCAGGCCGGTCAGGGGCGTGCACGATCAATTTCCCGATCAAACTGTCATAGTAGGGCGGGATAGAGTAGCCTTGGTAGAGTGCGCTGTCCATGCGCACGCCCAAACCGCCGGGGGCGTGATAGGCGGCGATTTTCCCAGGAGAGGGCCGAAACTCGGGCAGTTTTTCAGCGTTTATCCGGCATTCTATGGCGTGGCCGTTGGGGACCAGATCCTGCTGTTGCATAGACATGCCCATACCCGCTGCAACCATAATTTGCTCGCGCACCAGGTCGACGCCGAAGACGGCTTCGGTCACCGGGTGTTCGACCTGCAGGCGGGTGTTCATCTCGATAAAGTAAAAGGTACCGTCCTCGTAAAGGAACTCAATGGTGCCCGCGCCGGAATACCCCATCTCGGCAACCGCGTCGGCGCAGGTCTTGCCGATCCGGGCGCGGGTCTCGGCGTCTATGGCGGGCGAGGGGGCCTCTTCCAGGACCTTTTGGTGACGGCGCTGCAGCGAACAGTCGCGTTCGCCCAAATGCACCGCCTGGCCTTTACCATCGCCGAAAACTTGGATTTCGATATGGCGCGGTTTTTGAAGGTACTTCTCGATATAGACCTCGTCGTTGCCAAAGGCTGCTTTCGCCTCGGACCGGGCGCTTGAGAAGGCGGTGTCGATTTCGGTCGCCGATTTCGCCAGTTTCATACCGCGCCCGCCACCCCCTGCGGTGGCCTTAACGATCACCGGATAGCCCATATCGTCTGCGATTTGCCGCGCGTCCTCGATCGTTGCGACACCGCCGTCCGAACCGGGGACGCAAGGCACGCCCAGTTTTTTCATCGTGTCCTTGGCGGTGATCTTGTCGCCCATCAGCCGGATATGGTCCGAAGAGGGGCCGATGAACGTGATACCGTGATCCTCGAGAACTTGGACAAAGGCCGCGTTCTCGGACAAAAAACCATAGCCCGGATGGATCGCTTCGGCGCCGGTGATCTCGCAGGCCGAGACGATTGAGGGGATCGACAGATAGCTTTCTGTGCCCGGCGGCGGGCCGATACAGACACTTTCGTCGGCCATGCGAACGTGCATTGCATCAGCATCAGCGGTGGAATGCACAGCGACCGAGGCGATGCCCATCTCGCGACATGCCCGGATGACGCGCAGGGCGATCTCGCCGCGATTGGCGATGAGGATTTTCGAGAACATGCCCGGGCCCCTATTCCAGGATCAGGAGCGGCGCCCCAAATTCAACCGGCGCGCCGTCTTCGACCAGGATCCGTTTGATCGTACCCGAACGGGGGGCGGGGATCTGATTCATGGTTTTCATTGCCTCGATGATCAAGACCGTCTGCCCCTCGGTCACCTTATCCCCGATGCTGACAAAGGGCGGCGAGCCGGGCTCGGCCTGCAAATAAGCTGTGCCCACCATAGGCGAGGTGACCGCGCCCGGGTCCTGTGCAGGGTCATCCGAGGTAGAGGCAGCCGCAGCGGGTGACGGCGCCTGGGCAGGGGCGACCACGGGGGCAGGTGCTGCGGCGGCGACCGGCACGGGCGCTGCGGCTATGCCGCGGGCGACACGAACGTCCAGCGTGTCGTCCTCACCATACTCGCGGCGCACCTCGATTTCACTCAGGTCATGTTCGCGCAGCAGCGACGCCAACGCCTCGATGAAATCGACATCGGATTGATGATTTTTCTGGCTCATATCCTACCCCGGTCTGCGATCCCGCCGATCCAGCGGCGTCAGTTTGTTCTCGTTAAAGTGCGGCGTTTATAGGGGGCTTGCGCGGCAAGGGGAAGCGCGGATCGCAACGGTTCTTACATCTCGTCGCGCTGCGCTTGGACAACAGCTTGCATCTGCTGCAAGGGCATATAGCCGCGGATCATTTCGTCACCAAACACAAAAGTGGGCGTGCCGGTGATTTGCAAGGCGCGCGCGAGTTGGTGGTTGCGGGCGATGACTTGTGTAACTTCGTTGCTACTGGACAAGGCCTCCATTTGCGTGACATCAACGTCGGTTGCTGCGGCCAACCGGTTTATCACAGCGGCGTTCAATTGACCCTGATAGGTGATCAGTGCTTCACTGAAGCCAGCGTAAACCTCGGGGCCTTGGTTGATCAGAACTGCGGTGGCCGCGCGCGAGGCAGCCTCGGACATCGGGCCCAGGATGGGAAACTCGCGCAGAATCAGCCGAATGTTGCCGTCTTGTGCCAGCAGTTGCTCGACCTCGGGGTGGGCGCGTTTGCAGAAACTACATTGGTAATCGATGAACTCGACGATTGTGACATCGCCCTCGGGATTGCCGGCGACCAAGTTGTATTGGGTATCCGCAAGGGCCACCTCATTGGCCTCGACCAGCAGGCGGTCGGCGGCGATCTGCGTATCGCGCTCGCGCTGGCTCAAGATGGCGGTAACTTCGTTCAGAATTTCGGGGTTTTCCAACAGATAGTCGCGGATCTCGGCGCCCAAAGCCGCACGATCCTCGGGGGTCAGATCATCGAAAGGGCCAGCCAGGGCTGGGGCGGCACATAGCAGAGCCAAAAGGGTGAACGAGCGGAGCATAGAAAGGTCCTGTCGGTTGCCGGGGGTCAGTTCCCGGTACGGGTGGCACGTTTGGTTGTCTTAAGGATGTCTTGGGCCTGACGCCAACCCGGCGTGCCCTGGGGCAGGGCGCGGGTGGCGCGGGTGGCATGTAGTGCTGCGTCCTCGAGCCGACCACGCAGCAGCATACGCTCAGCCGTGGCGAGTGAGGCTTGGCCTTGGTCCCCCAGGCGGGCATAGGCAACCGCCAGGTTTCGTAGTGCCGTGCCATCGGCCTTGTCCAACTGGCGCGCTTTGGTCAGTACTTGCAGCGCTTCGCGGGTGGCGGCATCGCTATCCAGGGCGACCAAGGATCGTCCAAGTCCCGAGAGGATCAGTGGCTCGTTTGGGGCAAGCTGAGTTGCACGGCGATAGGCTGCGACCGCCTCGGCGGCGCGACCGGATTCGATGGCGAACTGGCCCGCAAGTTCGTGATAATAGGGGTCATTGGGTCGTGCTTTCAGCAGCGCCGCCATGGTGGCGTTTGACTTCTGAATGTCCGGGATCCGGTGATAGGCGACGGCCCGGGCCAGTGCGCCTATCTCGGTTTTGTCGTCTTTGTAGCGTTGCAGCACGCGGCTGGGTTGTTCCAGAAAGCCATCGAGCTTTGCGACCATGCGGCCGTGCCAATAGACATCTTCGGGCGACGGCGGGGTCCCACGGGGGGAATTGGCGACGCGATCCTCGATATAGCGCAAGCGTTGCGACCACAGCGGGTGAGTGACGACATAAGGGTCCACGAAGCGGCCCGAGGTGGCCTCCTGCCCGCGAAACAGGTTCATGACCTCAAGCACAGCCTGGGGGTTCGCGCCCGCGCCGACCATATAGCTGAGGCCCGCTTGGTCGGCGGATGCCTCCTCGGTTCGATCGTGTTTGAGTAAAGTCCGGACGGTCGCCTCGCGCCCGATGGAGCCGATGGCGATCCCCGCCTCGGGCGCGCCTGCGACGGCAGTGGCGATACCCAACAGCACCCCCAAACTCACAGAGCCGCGCGCCTGGCGGATCCGCTCGTTCCGGCGCGCCAGATGGCCACCGGTGATGTGCCCCGCCTCATGCGCGATGACCGAACGCAGCTGGTCGATGGTTTTCAGCTTTTGCATCAGACCGCTGTGAACAAAGATGTTGTTGCCCCCCGCGACAAAGGCGTTCAGGCGGGAATCGTTGACAATATAAAGCTTCGCTTGGCCCGAGCCGAGCCCCGCCGCGCGCAAGATCGGATTGGCGATCCGCTCAAGGGTGCGCTCAACCTCGGCATCGCGTATCAGCGATTGCGCGGGGGCTTGATGTGCGACCAGCGCCAGCGCCAAAGCCCCCAGCACGGCACGTGCCCCTTGTCTTGCGCGGCTGAAAATGCTGAAGCCCTCCGTGACCTGTGGCAAAGATATGGAGCGGACATGCGAACATCAACCCGTGGCGAGGTCGACCCGTTTATTGTGATGGATGTGATGGAGGCCGCCCGGGCCGCTGAGGCCGCGGGCCAGCACGTCATTCATATGGAGGTCGGACAGCCCGGGACGCCAGCGCCCGCAGCGGCCCGGGCGGCCCTGGCGCAGGCGATGGAGGCAGGGCCGCTGGGCTATACTGTGGCTTTGGGCCTGCCAGCGCTGCGGGCGGGGATCGCGAACCTTTATCGCCAATGGTACGGCGTGGACATCTCTCCCGAACGTGTTGTGGTCACCTCGGGGTCCTCAGCCGCGTTTCAACTGGCCTTTCTGTCCCTGTTCGACGCGGGGGATCGCGTGGCCATCGGGGATCCGGGGTATCCAAGTTATCGCAATATTTTGAAAGCGTTATCGCTCCAGCCTGTGCGGATCGAGACGACGGCGGCCGCCCGCTATCAACCCACCGTCGCGGATGTAGCCTCCTCCGCTGATCTGGCGGGATTGCTGGTGGCGAGCCCCGCGAACCCCACCGGCACGATGCTGGATCGCACAGCACTCGGCGCGTTGATAGGGGCGGCGCACGACCGTGGGATCGGCTTTGTGTCAGACGAGATTTATCACGGGATCGATTACGGCACCCGGGCGGTCACCGCTTTGGAGATCAGCGACGAGGTCTATGTGATCAACTCTTTCTCGAAATATTTCTCGATGACCGGCTGGCGGGTCGGCTGGATGGTCGTGCCCGAGGCGCATGTCCGTCGGATCGAGCGTTTGGCGCAGAATTTGTTCATTTGCCCCAGTCATGCGGCACAAGTGGTGGCTTTGGCGGCGTTGGAGTGCCACGACGAACTCGCCGAAAATGTCCAGACCTATGCCCGCAATCGCGCACTGTTGCTCGAGGCTTTGCCAAAAGCCGGGTTTGACCGGATCGCCCCGCCGGATGGGGCATTTTACATCTACGGGGATGTGTCCGGTGTGACCAAGGACAGCCGACAGTTGGCGGCCCAGATCCTGGCCGAGGCCGGGGTGGCGGTGACCCCAGGTGTCGATTTTGACCCGGCTCGGGGGCATCAGGGCCTGCGGTTCAGCTATGCCGGGCGGACCGAGGATATGGCCGAGGGGGCCGCGCGTCTGATCGCCTGGGGGCAGGCGCGCGGGACTTAACCCCGCGCCCCGCCTAGTTTGGGTTATCCGCCCGTAGCGCGGGACCACCAGCCCCGGCGCTTTGGCGTGCCAGGCGCTTTGGGATTTTCCGCTTCTGGCTCGACCGGAGCAGTTGGTGCTTCTTCAGCCACCGCCTCTATCGTGGCTTTCGCGGATGCCCGCACGCGGGGTTTCGGACCGGTTTTAGCCACGGTTTCCGGTTCGGGCTCGGGCGCTGGTGCTGGGGCAACCGCGACAAGCGTCTCGGCCGGTGCCGCCTCGGGCTGGTCGGCTGATGCGATCTCCACTGGTGCGGGCGCCTCGGTTTGAGTGTCCGCTGTGGCGTTGCGGCTGCGGGATCGGCTGCGACTGCGTTTGGGTTTCGCCTTCTCCTTTTCCTCGACCGCTGCAGTATCTTCGGTTGGGGCGGTCGAGGCGTTTGCCTCGCTCTCGGCCGTGGCGTCGGGTGTTTGCCCCTCGGCTCCATCGTCATCATTGCGGTTCGACTTGCGTCTGCGCCGACGCCGCCGTTTCTTGGGCTGATCCTCGGCCTGCCCCTCGGGCGCGGGTGCGTCCGCCTCAACCTCCTCGGCCTCGATGCTGTCTTCGTCAGCAAGATCGGCCATGCCCGCGATTGTGCTGCTGGGCATCACCGGCACTTGGGCGACGATCCGGCTGGCGGTGTTGAACCGGTCCAATTTGTAATTCGGGCTGACCATCAGTGGATCGCCCTCAATGCGGATCGACAAGCCAAAGCGGCCCTCGATCATCGCCACATGCTCGCGCTTGGCGTTCAAAATGTAATTGGCGATGTTGACCGGGGCGGTGATCAAAACCTCTTTGCTGCGCTGGCGCACGCCCTCTTCCTCAAGCTCGCGCATGATGGCCAAGGCCAGGCTGTCGTCCGACCGCATGCGGCCCGTGCCGTTGCAATGTGGGCAGGGTGTCGTGCTGGCCTCAAGCATGCCTGGGCGCAGACGTTGACGGCTCATCTCAAGTAGGCCAAAGCCCGAGATGCGGCCGATTTGGATCCGCGCGCGGTCGGTTTTAAGCCTGTCTTTCAACCGTTTTTCGACGGCGGTATTGTTCCGCCGCTCGTCCATATCGATGAAATCGATGACGATCAGACCGGCCAGATCGCGCAGACGGGCCTGGCGCGCAACCTCTTCGGCGGCCTCCAAGTTGGTCTTAAGGGCAGTGTCCTCGATCGACCCCTCTTTGGTCGAGCGGCCCGAGTTCACGTCGACTGCGACCAGCGCCTCGGTCACATCGATCACGATATAACCGCCGGATTTCAGCTGCACCGTTGGGTTGAACATCGCCGCCAGGTAATTCTCGACCTGATAGCGCGAGAACAGCGGCAGCATTTCGCTATAGGGTTTCACGTTCTTGGCGTGGGACGGCATGAGCATTTTCATGTAGTCCTTGGCTTCGCGATAACCGTTCTCGCCCTCGACAAAGACCTCGTCGATATCGCGATTGTAAAGGTCGCGGATCGAGCGTTTGATCAAGCTGCCTTCTTCATAAATATGCGCCGGTGCGATGGATTTTAGGGTCAGATCGCGGACCTGCTCCCATTGGCGCAGCAGATACTCGTAGTCGCGCTTGATCTCGGTCTTGGTCCGCTTGGCACCGGCGGTGCGCACGATCAGCCCCGCGCCCTGCGGCACGGTGATGTCGCCAGCGATTTCCTTGAGTTTCTTGCGGTCGGCGGCATTGGTGATCTTGCGGCTGATCCCACCACCGCGGGCGGTGTTGGGCATCAGAACGCAGTAGCGACCCGCCAAGCTGAGGTAGGTGGTCAGCGCGGCCCCTTTGTTGCCGCGCTCTTCCTTAACGACCTGGACCAACAGGATTTGCCGGACTTTGATGACCTCTTGAATTTTGTAGCGGCGGGGGCGGGGGCGGCGGGGGGCCACTTCCTCGCGTGGGGCATCCTCGGCGCCCACCGTGTCATATTCGGGATCGTCGCTGACTTTGTCCGCCGCGTCCTCGGGCTCGGCTTCGGCGGCGACGGCCTCGTCGGTTGGGGCGTCCGCGTCTTCAAGGGGGGCGTCAGCCTCGGCGCCCGCTTCTACAGCGTTTTGCTCTTCGGTAACGGGTTCTTCGACCACCTGGGGCTCATCGGGCGTTTCCGCCTGTTCCGCTGGCAGCACAGTGCCGTGTTCGGGCAGATCTTCGACCAGAGTCGAGCCATCGCCTTCCGACCCTTCTTGGGGCGTATCCTCGGGCGGGGCATCCGCGCTGACGACTGCGTCCTGTTCGCTTGCGGCCCCTTCCGTGCTGGCCTTTGTACGGCTGCGGCTGCGCGACCGGCTTCGACCCCGGCCTTTGGGTTTCTCGTTTTCTTCGTCTTCCTTTTCGGCGCGCTCATACGCAGCCTCTTCAGCCAGAAGGGCTTCGCGATCAGCGACGGGGATCTGATAGTAGTCGGGGTGAATTTCTGAAAACGCCAGGAAGCCATGGCGGTTGCCGCCGTAGTCCACAAAGGCAGCCTGCAACGAGGGTTCGACCCGCGTCACTTTCGCCAAATAGATATTTCCTGCGAGTTGTCGCCGGTTCAGCGACTCAAAATCGAATTCCTCGACTTTGTTTCCGTCCACCACCACAACGCGCGTCTCCTCAGCGTGGGTGGCATCGATAAGCATTTTCTTAGGCATGGTGTCTTTCCAGCCCGCAGCCTGTGCCGGGCCGCGAGGCCCTGAGGTAAAAGGTTGGGGGCATGTTTTTGGGCGAGGTACCGCCGCCGCGACGGCACTGGCGCGAGGCCGGATGGGCCCCCTCCGAGTGTCGTTCTTGTCTCAGCGCGGTTCATCGCTATTAGGTCTCCCGCGCCAAAAGAAAGCGGCGCGCATACGGTTTCCCGGATCGTATACCGGGCAGGAATGGCGCGAACGCCTGTCGCGGGTCATCAGGGCAGTCGGGTCGAACAGACCAAACCGGCACCCGGGCCACGCGGCAAATCACAGACGGCGATATATACAGCCCGCCGTTGGGGTAAGATAGACCCGCAACACTGTCAGGCACAATCGAATTTTTCTTTGCGCACAGATGTGTTAAGGAAATGGCCAATGACCCTTGGCAATTCAGACCCGGGGCATCGAGGCAGAGCTATGATCCGAATGATGTTGGGGGCGATGGCCCTGATGTGTTTTGCGCTGGCGGGTGCCGCCAACGCGGGCGAAGCGCGTTTTCTGAAAACCGAGACGGGGCTGTTTGGCAGCACCAAGGTACAGATCGCAGTGCCGGGTGTCGTTCCCTACCGTGTGTTCTTGCGGGACGGTCCGCCCCGGTTGGTGGTGGATGTCCAGGTGCCCGAGGCCCATGGCGAGGGGGCCGTTCAAGCGGGACGGTTGGCCGATGGCTGGTCGCGCTTCGTCCTAAGGCTAGGCGGTCCCAAAACCGTGCGAGAGGTCGATCTTTCAGGGGAGATTTTGCAGATCAAACTGGTTCGTGCGGGCTGGGCCAAGTTTGACACTGAAGTGGCGCTGGCGCCACAGATTGCCTTGGCGCCTACACCGCGCCAGGTCCCGCGCACACCTCCCTTGGGCCTGGTACGTATTGTGCTGGATCCGGGTCATGGCGGCGTGGATCCGGGGGCGTATCGTGCTGGCGTCGCTGAAAAGGATATCGCGCTGGCCTTTGGGTTGGAATTGGCAAACACCCTTAAGGAAACGGGGCGTTATGACGTTTTGCTGACACGCGAGACCGACCGCTTCGTGACCTTGGATGACCGTGTGGCTTTCGCGCGCGCGGCGGGAGCGGACCTGTTTTTATCCTTGCACGCGAATACCGTGAAAAAGGGAACCGCAAAGGGGGCCGCGATCTATGTTGCCTCGCGGATTGCCTCCGATCCGGCGAGTGCGGCCTTGGCGTTGTTGGAGAACCGCGCGGACACGCAAGCGGGCGCGCCCGACCCCACCGTATTGGACAGCGACATACGCCGCACGGTGATGGATATGGCGCAGCGCAGCACCGGGATTCGAGCAAAGAGCGCGGCCGAGCAGATTGTCGCGGCACTTTCGCAAAGCACTGGGGTCATCCGCTCGCGACCCCTAAGGGCGGCAGATTTTCGCGTACTGCGGGCGCCGGATATGCCCTCGCTTTTGTTGGAGTTGGGGTTCTTGTCGGACCAAGGGGACCGGACGAAAATGACCTCGGTCGTGTGGCGTCGGCGGGTCGCGGCCGCGTTGGCGGAAGCTTTGGACAATTGGGTCAAGGCTGACGCAGCGTTCCTGGCGTTGATGCAAGAGTGATCCGTCTGTATATTGGGGATGGGCGCCTGCGTTTATCTGAGCGTCAGCAATTAAGGTGAGAGCGGTATGCGTGCAGTGCTGAACATCTTCGGCTTCTTGTTCTCGTGGTTGACCATGGGTCTGATGGCGGGGGTGATCCTGATCGGCGCCATCTTTTGGCTGTACGGCCGGGATTTGCCAGACCACGAGCAACTGGCGCAATATGAGCCCGCGACTCTGTCGCGGATTTACTCTGGGCGCGGGCTGATCATGGATGAATTCGCGCGCGAGAGGCGGATTTTCACCCCCGTGGAAGAAATCCCCGATCTGGTCAAACAAGCCTTTATCAGTGCCGAGGATAAGAATTTCTATAGCCACCCCGGCTTTGATTTGCGCGGGATCGTGGCCGCGGCCGTGGACGCCGCGCGCGGCAACGGGCTGCGCGGGGCCTCGACGATCACGCAGCAGGTGATGAAGAACTTCCTGTTGGATGGCGAGCGGACGGCCGTGCGCAAGGTGAAAGAGATCCTGCTGGCGGTGCGTCTTGAAAATACACTGGAAAAGGACAAGATCCTTGAGCTCTATCTGAACGAGATCTTTTTAGGCCAGAACTCCTATGGCGTAACTGCTGCGGCACAGACCTATTTTGCCAAGACGCTGGAGGAGTTGACGCCAGGCGAAGCGGCCTATCTGGCATCGCTGCCCAAGGCGCCGTCGAACCGCCACCCGGTCCGGCACAAAAGCACGGCAATCTTCTGGCGCAACAACACGCTGCGCGAGATGAATGAGAACGGTTTCTTGGATGACGACACTTTCCGCGAGGCACGGGCGGCGGATCTGATCACGGTGCAGTCGGGCGATATCCCGTCGGCCCGGGATGCGCTTCCGGCGCGGGATTATTTCACCGACGAGATCCGCCGACAGCTGTCGGCCAATATCGAAGGTGGTCGTGAAGAGTTGTTTACCGGCGGTCTGACCGTGCGCGCGACCGTGGATCCCGGATTGCAGACGGCAGCCGCGGCGGCGCTGCGCACGGGGCTCGAGGGATACGACCGCGGCCGTGGGATCTATCAAGGGCCGGTGGCCCAGATCCCGGCCGAGGTGTTGGATGATCCGGCGGCATGGCGGGTGGAACTGGCCAAGCTGCGGGTGCCGCGCGACATCGTGGGCTGGATCCCTGCGGTGGTGCTGCGCAGTGGCGAGGTCGAGGCCGAGATCGGTGTTGAGGGCGTCGAAAGCGCCTCTGTTCAAACCCTCGGTTTAGAAGATGCACGTTGGATCGAACGGATTAGCTATGAGGAGCGGCCCAGCGCCAAGCCCCGTCGTGCGGATGAGCTTTATCAGCCGGGCGATGTGGTGCTGGTCCAAGCGGTGATTGAGGATGGCGCGCAAACCGGCTGGTCGCTGCGTCAGATCCCCGAGGTACAAGGCGCCTTTGTCGCGATGGACACCCAAACGGGCCGGGTTCTGGCGATGCAGGGTGGGTTTTCCTATCAGCATTCGGTGTTCAACCGCGCGACCCAAGCGACGCGGCAGCCGGGTTCGGCCTTTAAGCCGTTTGTCTATGCGGCCGCCCTGGACAATGGGTATACGCCCGCCTCGATCGTGGTGGATGCCCCGGTCGAGGTTGCGACTGGAGCAGGGATTTGGCGGCCCACCAACTCGTCGAACCGTTTTTATGGCCCGACGCCACTGCGCACCGGGATTGAGCAGTCGCGGAACCTCATGACGGTGCGGATCGCGCAGGACATCGGCATGGAGACCGTCAGCGCCTATGCCGAGAATTTTGGCGTCTACGAGGATATGCCGCCGCTGCTGTCCTATTCCCTCGGCGCGGGCGAGACCACGTTATACAAAATGGTCGCGGCCTATGCGATGTTCGGCAATGGCGGCCGACGGGTCGAGCCGACTTTGGTCGATCGGGTGCAGGACCGCTATGGCAACACAGTCTATCGGCACGACCAGCGCGGCTGCCGGGGGTGTCTGGACGAGGCGACCGCCACGAAAGTGCCGTGGATTTGGGACACCTCCGAGCAGGTTATGGACCCTGTGACCGCCTATCAGTTGAGTTCGATGATGCAAGGCGTGGTGTCGAACGGCACCGCCGCTTCGACCGTGGGGCGGCTGGGTGTGCCGATCTCGGGCAAGACCGGGACAACGAACGAAAGCAAGGATGCGTGGTTCGTCGGCTTCACGCCACGGATCGCCGCTGGGTGTTACATTGGTTTTGACCAGCCGCGCCCGATGGGACGGGGGGCCTATGGCGGCACGCTGTGTGGGCCGGTGTTCGCGGATTTCATGGAGGTTGCGTTGGAGGATCACGGTTCGTTCCGTCGCCCGCAGCCGCCAGATACGGTGTTTGTCAAGATCGACCGTTACACCGGGCAACGGGTGACGGACGGGGCCTCGGGTGCCAATATCGTTTCGGAACTGTTCCGCACGGGCGAGCAGCCTGCGGTGGGGCAGTTCGGGACCTATGTCGATGGGGGGTTCGCGATGGGATCGGACCTGCCGCTGTTCAACACCGGCGGGGGCGGACAGCAGACGACAACCGTGACGGTGGATGGTCAGCAGCAGGTGCTGCCAACGAACTCGAACCTGGGCAGACTGTCGTCGGGGGGGCTCTACTGACCGGGGCCTTGTGAACGCCAGCCCAAGCGCCTAGAACGGGGCGCTGTTCCCGGATCCAAGTCAAAGATACCTTAGCCCATGCGTGCCGAAACCGAAAACCAAGTTGGCGAGATCCAGAAATCCTTGGATCTGCTGCGCCAACGCCTTGGCGATACAGCGGAATTTCGACTGGAAGAGCTGAACGCGATGTCCGAGGACCCCGCGCTGTGGAATGATCCCGCACGGGCGCAAAAACTGATGCGCGAACGGCAGCGGCTGTCGGATGCGCTGGACCGGTACAATGGCTTTCGGCAGGAGATGACGGACAACATCGAACTGATCGCGTTAGGCGAGGCTGAGGAGGACACCGAAGTGGTCGCCGAGGCCAAGGACGCCTTGAGCGATTTGCGCGACCGCGCTGCCAAGGCCGAGATCGAGGCACTGCTGGACGGCGAAGCGGATGGCAACGACACCTTCCTCGAGATCAACGCGGGTGCGGGTGGGACCGAAGCGAACGACTGGGCGCAAATGCTGGCGCGGATGTATGTGCGCTGGGCCGAACAGCACGGTTACAAGGTCGAGTTGATGAGCGAGAGCGGCGGCGACGAGGTTGGGATCAAGTCGGCCACCTATCAGATCAAGGGCGAGAACGCTTATGGATGGCTGAAATCCGAAAGCGGTGTGCACCGGCTTGTGCGGATCTCGCCCTTTGATTCAAATGCGAAACGGCACACCTCGTTCAGCTCGGTTTGGGTCTATCCGGTTGTGGACGACAATATCGAGATCGAGATCAATCCCAGCGATATCCGGGTCGATACCTATCGCAGTTCCGGCGCGGGCGGACAGCATGTGAACACGACCGACTCCGCTGTGCGGATCACGCATATCCCGACGAATATCGTGGTGACCAGTTCCGAGAAATCACAGCATCAGAACCGGGCGATTGCGATGGCGGCACTCAAGTCGCGCCTTTACGAGTTGGAAATGCGCAAAAAGACCCAAGCCATCCAGGATGCGCATGACGCCAAGGGCGATATCGGTTGGGGCAATCAGATCCGATCCTATGTTTTGCAACCCTACCAGATGGTCAAGGATCTGCGGACGAATGTGGAAACTTCGGACAGCCAGGGGGTTTTGGATGGGGATCTGGACGCGTTCATGGCTGCGGCCTTGGCGCGGGATGTGACCGGCAAATCCCGGGGCGAGGCGCAGGCCGAAGATTAGACCTTTGACTACCGCAGGCCGTCTTGGGCGATCAGGCTGGCCAGTTGAGTAACCACCGCACTGCGCGCTTGGGCCACCGCACGGGGGCCTGCGCCCGGGGCGATGGGGGCGGCCAGGTCAAACAGGCGTGAACGATCCCGGCCCACGGCCTCGCGCGGGGCCACGAAATATTGACCTGAAAGACGGAACTGGCCGGAAGCATCGGCCACCAGTTCCTCGATCCGAACCTCGACCTGCGCCTGCGGGAAGTCAGCCAGCGGCCAGGGGGACGACGCCACCTGCGCGCCGGTGATCCGGGCCAGATCGCGTGTAAGCTGCAAGGTGACCGCCCGCTCGGGATCATCGGCCCACAGCACGGTTTCCAGGGTCAGCAGGGTGCGGTCGGGCCCCTCGACATAGACGTCTTCGGCGGCGGCATAGTCCGGCAGCGAGACATCGCGCACCTCGACCGAAGCATAGGCGATCCTGATTTTCTCAACCTCGGTGCTGGTGGTGGTGGTGAGCAAGGTGGGGGGGGCGACACCGCAACCAGCGAGGATCAGGCAGAGGACAAAGGTCAAACGGGGCATGCGGTTATCGTCCAAGTAGGAGGGAATTTGGTTGACGCTCGATCGCGCGTGAAAGGGATTCGACCGCGTCCGAAGCCTCTTGGATCTCGCGCAGGGTGACCTGGACCTCGCGGCTGAACAGGGATTTGTCATCGAAGGTGGCCAGTGTGGTGGTGGCCTGGGCGAGGACCGTGTTCAGCCTAGCCGAGATTTGCGGCAGGTCTTGGGTCGCCTGGGCGATCGCATCAGCCGCACTGCGGGCCGAGGTCAGCATTTGGTTGGTATTGGTGATCACACCGCCGTCTTGGAACTCGGCCAGCACGGCCGAGACCTGATCGAGAGCCTGCGACAGCGCGGTTGGCAGCGCTTGGGTGCCATCATCGGCGATCAGAGTGCGGGCCGCTGCGATCAGATCTGTTAACTCGCCGACGAAGGCCTCTAACGGCAAGTCGTCGGCTTGGGCCGCCACGGCTTGGATTTGTGCGATCAAATCGGGCAGGCCTTCGGTCGCGGTGCTGATGTTATTAGCAGCGGCAGCGGCGGCATCCACGGCCGCCAACAAGCGGTCAGCGGCGCCTTTCTCGTTCAACTCATCCAGGGTCACGCGCAACTCCGCCAGGGTGTCGTTAACAGCGGCGGGCAGCGCGCGGGTGGCTTCGGTGCTCAGGATCCCGTCAGCGGAACTCAGGGCTTTGGTTGCCTCGGCCACGAAATCTTGCAGGGGCAGGGCCTGGGCCTTTGCCAGCAGGACGTCGAGTTGCGACAGGACTTGCGGCAGATCGGCGGTCGCGGTGTCGATCCCCTGAGCCGCAGCTGTAGTCGCATCAACGGCCGCCAGCAGACGCTCGGCGGCGCCGTTCTGGTTCAGCGCTTCAAGGGTTTCGCGCAACTCGGCCAAGGTCGTGTTGGCCGAGGCGGGCAGGGTGCGCGTCGCCTCGGCCCCTAGCAAAGCCTCGGCACTGCTAAAGGTTTCAGTGGCCTCGGTCACGAACTGATCCAAAGGCAGGTCTTGCACCTTGGTCAGCAGGGACTGGACCTGTGCTGTCAGGGCGGGCAGATCGGCGTTCATCTGCGTGATCCCGGTCTCGGCCGCGGTGGCCGCCGCGGCGGCCACATCGACAGCAGTCAGCAGGCGGTTCGCTGCATCTGCCGATTGTAACGTGTCCAGCAGGGTGCTCAGGTCATTGGCGGCCGATTGCACTTGGTCCATCACGTCCGCCAATTGCGCGGGCAGCGCCTGGACTTGTTCCGAGGCGACCAGGCCGCGAACATCTCCGATCAGGCCGCGGATCTCGGCCGGGGTCGCGCGCAACTCGTCGCTGTCGATCAGGGCGGCGGCGTTTTCCATCACCCGGATCGCACTGCCCATCAGCTCTTCAATCGGCAGGCTGTTGATGCGTTTCCATACCCCTTCGGCCGTGGCCGCCAGGTCCGAAACCTCAGACCGGACACTGGGAAAGGTTGGGAACGGCTCGGTGCTGCGGTCCAATACGCCGGGCAGGGGGTTTTCATAGACGACGAATTCGATCTGCAGCCCACCGGTCAACAGGCTGGCGTTGGCCAGTCGCGCGCGCATCCCGGCCTGCACACGGTTGGCCAGAAAGTCCAGGGCTTCATCCGCATCTGCACCGCTGGGCAGACCCAAGGTGGCCGGGGCGATGGCCAGGGTCGCCAATAGCCGCACGCGGCGATCGCCGAACCGCTCTTGATCAACGATGCCGGTCAGGCCTGTGACCTCGCCGATCTCAAGCCCACCAAGTTGCACGGGCGCGCCGGTGGTCAGTCCTTCGACGTTTTGCTCGAAGACGACAGACAGGTTGATGGTCTCGCCCGCGGTGGGACTGAAGATACTGTCCTTCGCCGCGGCCTCGCCCGCGAAAACTTCGAACATCGCGCCATCTTCGATGGGGTCCCCCCCTGAGACCAGCGTCTCGAAGGTTACACCGCCCGACACCAGCGAAGCGAGGGAGCTGAAATCCAACTCAGCCCCGCCCGGACCAAGGGTAAAGGTGAACCCAGAAGAATCCCAAAAGCGGGTCGAGGTCGTGATTAGCCGATCATAAGGCGCAAAGACGACAGCATCGGCCACGGCCGCCGCCCCATTGGACTGAATGCGCGTTGGGCCAATGCGCCCCACGTCGGCGCCTTTATAAACAATAGGCGTGTCGCCCGCCAAACCCTTGTCCCCGCTGGCGCGCAACAGGATGCG
Organism: uncultured Paracoccaceae bacterium; assembly: GCA_938049225.1. Taxonomy (GTDB): domain Bacteria; phylum Pseudomonadota; class Alphaproteobacteria; order Rhodobacterales; family Rhodobacteraceae; genus Halovulum. Next base: position 23,366 of record CALICM010000059.1, on the reverse strand, counting down.
GGTGCCCGTTTTACCCAAAGGGATCAGCGGCGCGTCATCCAGCCCCCGGAATTCGGTCTCAAGACCGTCTGCGACAGAATTCCAGGCGCCCTCGATAAACACCCCGGACAGCACCGTATCCAGCCCCGAGATGCCACGGGTCGTCACCTCGGGCCGGACGATCCAGAAGGACGCGTCATCGTCGACAAAAGGGGCTACGTTCTTTGTCAGGCGCACCGAGACAACCACATGTTCCAATGTGTCGTTGAACGAAACCTCCTCAACCAGGCCCACTGGGATGTCCCTGAATTTCAGTTCGGTCTGGTCGGCGGTGATGCCGGTCGCATTGTCAAAGGTGATGTGGATCAGCGGGCCACGGTCGACATAGGCTTGCCAAGCGATGGCCAGCGCGATGACCAGGGCGATCAGCGGGATCAGCCAAACGATGGACAGCCGTTCGATCAACGCGCGCCGGGCGGGTGTGATCGGGATCTGGGGCGGGGTTTCGGTCATGTGGCGCCTTCCGGCGTTGGGTCCAAATGGTCCCAAATAAGGCGCGAGTCAAAGCTTTGGGCCGAAAGCATGGTGAAAATAACGGATAACGCGAAGGCCAGGCTGGCCGGTCCCGGTGTGACTGATGCGACGGTGCTGAGTTGCACAAGCGAGGACAGGATCGCGACGACAAAAACATCGATCATCGACCAGCGACCGATGTATTCGACAACCTCGTAAAGCCCCATGCGATGATGGGCTGGCACGGTTGACCGGCGCCGCGCGGCGGCCGTGGCAAGAAAGGCGATGGCGATAAACTTGCCGATGGGGATCAGGACACTGGCCACCAGGATGATGATCGCGACCCCGTAAGAACCATGGTGGATCAGCTCGATCGCGCCGCCGACAATCGTGTCCTGTTGCGCGGTGAGCAAAGTTTGTGTCTTAAGCATCGGATAGAGGTTCGCCGGAATATAACACATCAGCCCCGCGACCCACCACGCCCAGACCCGCTGCAAGCTGCGCGGATCGCGCGAGGTCATGACACTTCCGCACCGCCCGCAGGTTTGGGTGCCGCGCGGCCAGGCGCGGGCGCAGCGGCGGCAGCCGACAAGGCCGACTGCTCGGGCGGTTAGGATGGGTTGGGTGTGTCCAGCGACGTCCATATCGACCACTTACATATGAAACTGTCTTGGATGACCACCAGAATCACGAGTGCCGCGAACATCCAGAACGCGGGCCCGAAACTGATCTGCGCAATGTCGCCAACCTTGATCAGCGAGACGGCGCAGCCCAGCGCAAAGATCTCGGCCATAGACCAAGGGCGCAAGGCCTCGGACCAACGGAAGGCCTGACGGGCATGGGCTGCCGGTGGGCGGTCAAAAACAACTGGGATCAAGACATAGAGCAACAACAGGACCCTTAGCAGCGGGATGAAGATGATCACCGCCCCCACACACAGGGCCAGCAGGACCAGCGGTCCGCCGCTGAACGCCAAAGCAGTGTCCAACAGCGAGGCACTGTTGGTCAGCCCCCCCGCTTTGATCTGAAGAAACGGGAAGATGGCTGCGCTGACTACAAGGACCAGAATGCTCACCGATAGCGCGATGATCTGCATGCCCGCGCGGCGGCGGGGGGCGATCAGAACGCTGTGGCACCGACCGCAGGCGGCGCGCTGGCCTGCGGTCGGCGTGGTGGCGGTGTAAAGCGCGTCGCAGGTCGGGCAGACGATCAAGTTTGCGGGGTCGGGCACGGGCGAGCCTAGGGTGAGGGTTGGAGTTTCGCCATTCAATCATGCCGTCTGGCGGAAGCAAAGAGGTGTTCGGATCGCTAGGCGCGCGTCGTTCCCGGTGCGCCGAAGGCCCGGATAACCGCGCGGGCCGCTTGCGTGACGGGGTCGTGGGTCTCGGCCAGGATCTGCACGCGGTCGAAACGCGCCGGATCCGCGGCAACCGCGTCACGCAGCGCGGCGCCGAAGGCCATGCGCAACTCGGTGCCGATGTTGAGTTTGCAGATGTTGGTGTTCCGCGCCAGGGCACTGCGCTGGGTCACTGGCACGCCCGAGCCGCCGTGGATCACCAAGGGAACATCGGTCGTAGCTTGGATCGCGCGGATCCTGGCCTCGTCCAACCCGCCGCTCTGGTCTTGTTGCAAATGCACATTGCCGACCGAGATGGCCATGGCATCAACCCCTGTCTCGGCCGCGAATTTCGCTGCCTCGGCGGGGTCCGTTCCAGCCGAGGTTTCCCCCCCAAAATACCCTACAAAGCCAATCTCCCCCTCGCAGGAAATCCCTGCGGCATGGGCCATGTCAGCAATCGCCGCTGTCTCGTCGATATTCTGCGCCAAGGGCTTACGCGAGCCATCATACATCAACGAGGTAAAGCCGCTGTCCAGCGCCTGCTGACATTCCTCAGCCGTATACCCATGATCCAAATGCGCGACGACGGGGACGCTGGCGCCCTCGGCCAGATGCCGAAACATCTTTCCCAGCACCGGCAAAGGCGTGTGGGCTCGGCACGAAGGGCCCGCCTGCAGGATCACCGGGGCACTCTCCGCCTCGGCCGCAGCGACATAGGCGCGCATGTCCTCCCACCCCAGGCAGACCAGACCGCCCACAGCATAGCCGCGTTCAAGTGCGGGTTGCAGCACCTCTGCCAGGGTTGCGAGCGTCATTTGAACTTGGCGATCATATCCATGATGCCCGGAATGGTGTGCAATTGGGCGGCATGCGTGGGCTGGAAATACTGCACCAGGCTGCGTTGGCTGAGGCCGCCGAGGATGGTGAAATAGTACATCTCGTAGCCCGGCAGCACGGCGCAGGGGTGATAGCCCTTGTCCAGGCAGATCGTCGAGCCGTCGACGATGTGATAAGCGTCGCCGGGCTGATTATCCTCGCGCTGCAGCATCTGCACGCCCGAGCCGTAGTTGGGCCGGAAGCGGAAATTATAGGTCTCGTCATGCCGCGTCTCGTCCGGCAGGCGGTCGGTGTCATGCTTGTGGCTGGGAAAGCCGGACCAACCGCCTTGGCCCACCGTATAAAGCTCGCTGACCAGCAGGCGGCCGACTTTGCCATGTTGCTTTTGCCCCAGGATATGTTTGATTTTGCGGTGGGTTTTGGTGTCGTCACTGCCGTATTGCACCAGGTCCAGCGCGTCGGCGCGGACGGCAAAAGGTTCCAGCACCTCGTCGAATTTGGCGCCCGCGACAAAAACCTCGGCGGTGTCCGAGGTGCAGGTAATGGTCGCTTGCATCCCCGTGGGCACATAGACCCCTTCGGGCTCACCATCCCAGACATCAACGCCGCGACCACCCAGACCTGTTGCGCTGAAGGTGCTGACGGTGACGTCCACAGTGCCGGTGGCGGGCACGATACAGGTCTCGAACCCTGGTACGGTATAGGGAAAAACCTCGCCTCTCTTTAGTTTGACGATGTTGAAGTAGTTCAGTGGCACCGTGGGATTGCCGGCATCGACAATCGGCTGGTTCTGGTTTTCATAGGGGGGGATATGCATGTGCTTTCCTTTCAGACGTCCGTCGGGCCGGGGTGCGTTGCAAGGAACGCCTCAAGGTCCTTGGGGAAGGGCATTGCAGGGGCGCAGCCGGGTGTGGCGACGACGATGGCGGCACAGGCCGAACCGCGCAGCACGCTGGCCCGCAGATCATGCCCCGCCGCGAGCGCGGCAAGCAGGCCCGCCATGAAGCTGTCGCCCGCGCCGGTCGGTTTCAGCGCGGTGACCGGGTAGATACCGGTGCGGATTTCCTCGCCCTTGGTCAGGGTAATCGCCCCATGCTCGCCCATTTTATAGACCACGATCCCGGCACCGCCTGCGGCAAGCGCGCGGGCTTTGTCCAAGCCTTTCGTCGGGTCCCCCGCCATGAAGCCAAATTCCTCGTCGTTGCCCACGATCATATCCGACAGCGCGCCCGCGCGGGAAAGCACCTGGGCGGCGACTTGGGGCGAGGGCCAAGAATAGGGACGATAGTCAATGTCAAAGAGGATCGGCAGACCCGCGGCCCGGGCCAACTCAAAGGCCCTAAACGCCGCCATGCGCGAGGGTTCGGCGGCAAACACCGTGCCTGCGGTGATCAGGGCGCCATAAATGGAATAGTCAATCGCCTCAACGTCTTCCGGCGTCATCTGAAAGTCAGCGGCCCCATTGCGATAGATGACGGTCTGATGATCTTGGACCCGGCTTTCATAGACGGCCAGCGAGTTTCGGAACTCGCCACCCACCGCCCGCACGTGGCTTGTATCCACGCCATAATGACTCAACTGGTTCACACAATAGCGTCCAATCGCATCATCCGAGACCGAGGTCACCAACGCCGCCTGACCCCCCAGTTTGACCAAGCCCGCTGCGATATTCGCCGAGGATCCGCCAAGGCCCGCGACGAAATGTGTAGCGTCTTCGGTCCTTGTCCCTGGCGGATCTGGGCAAAAATCCATGCCAGCCCGGCCAATGACCAGAAAATTGTTACGCTTAATACCGCCCAACAGGTCGGTCATACGCGTCCCTCGGTATTGCCTGCGGCGGCTGCGTCCAGCACTTCTGGGTAAGGGTAGTTCAGGCCCAGGAGTTGGCGCATGTCGGGGCTGGCGGCCTCAAGAAACGACGCGGGCAACGCGGCGGGCATATCCTCCATCGGTTTGACCCATTTTGGGAGATATTGGATCAGAACCGCATTCCGATCACCCGCGCTGTGGTTGGGCATCGCGCAGTGCCAAGTGGCGCCGTAGAACAGCACCGTATCGCCCGGCATGCCCAACATGCGCTTGCTGCGCAGATGAAACCCATCGGCCTCGGTCGGATAGCGCAGGGTTTTCTGGCTGCCGGGCACATAGGCCGTGGCGCCGCTTTCCTCGGTGAACGGATCCAAGATCACCGACACTTGCGCGTTCATCGGAAAGCTGGCGTTCAAGCCGGTGGGATGTGTGCCGGCATCGAGAAAATCCCAATAAGGGTAGTCGATATGCGGCTCTTGCCCTGGACCGCCCGGCAGGATGCGGTTGGCCGCGATCGAGCCCATGATGAACTCAGAGCCCAGGAATTTGCGCAGGATGTCCATCAGCACCGGATGCGCGGCCATTTCAGAAAACACCTCCCCCTTGGCCAGCAGGTTCCAGACCCGGCGTTGCAGGTTGAGCTTTCCCTCAACTGCGGCGCCGCCTTGGAAATGGGTGACCTTGTCGGCGGCCTCCTCGGAATGGGTCATGATGATTTGCCGCGCTTGGGCAATCTGATCGGTGGTGAACAAGCCCGACAGCAGGACCGCGCCCTCGCCATTGAGCAACTCGTCAACAATCGTATCGGGATCGGCGGAGATGGGGGTGAAGCGCTTCATTGGTCAAACTCCCTTGCGCTGGCGGGCTCGGGCGCTTTCGACCTCGAGATGCGCGGCCCGGACTTTGGGACGTGTGCTGATCTGGGGCGTGCCAACCTCCCACCAGGTATGGCCTTCGGTGGTCCAGCCCTCGTAGGCATCGACTTTCATGACGATCACGGATGTCTTATCGGCGGATTGGGCGCGCTTAAACGCTTCGGCCAACTCGCCCGGGTTCTGCACGGTTTCCGCATTGGCGCCCATGGCCCGCGCGTGGCTTTCAAAGTCGATCGCGAAGGGGGCCGGAACCGTCGGACAATCGGCGATCAAGTTGTTAAAACTCTCGTTACCGGTGTTGTTTTGCAGCTTGTTGATCACGGCGAAGCCGCCATTGTCCAGAATCAGGGCGATCAATTTTTTCCCTGTTAGAACAGAGGAGTATATGTCTGAGTTCATCAAAAGATACGACCCATCGCCGGTGAAGACAATGGTCTCGGCGTCCGGCTCGGCCTCGGCCTGGGCGATGCGCGCACCCCAGCCGCCCGCAATTTCGTAGCCCATGCAGGAAAAGCCAAACTCGACATCCACGGTGCCGACATCCAACGTCCGCCAATTCGCGGTCACCTCGGCCGGCAAGCCGCCCGCTGCCGCCACAACACGGTCGCGCGGGCCGCACAAACCGTTCACAACCCCAATCGCCTGGGCATAGGAATTGGGGCGATTGCCGGGGCGAATATTGTCGGTAACGTAGGCCTGCCATTTGCCGCGTTCGGCCTGTGCGGCCCGGGTCCAGTTGGTCGGGGCTTTATAGCCGTCCAGCGCAGCACCAAGGGCTTGCAACCCGCGTTTTGCGTCCCCCACAACCGGCAGCGACAGGTGCTTGCCCGCATCGTGCCGCGCCGCATTCAGCGAGATCAGCTGGGCATCCTGGGCAAAGGCGGTCCACGAGCCGGTTGTGAAATCTTGCAACCGCGAGCCAACCGACAGGATCACATCGGCCCGTTCGGCCGCCCAATTGGCGCTGTCCGACCCAGTAACGCCCACGGGGCCTATGTTCAACGGATGGGTGTCCAGCAGGTTTGCGCGGCCTGCGATGGTCTCGATCACCGGGATATTGTGGGTCTGTGCGAAATCCGTCAGCTCGGCCACAGCGCCGGAGTACTGCACACCGCCGCCCGCGATGATGACCGGGCGTGCGGCCCCACGCAACAGGTCCGCCGCATCCGCCACCTCGGCCGCATCGGGGGTGATGCGGCGAACGCGATGCACATGTTTTTCGAACAGCTTGGTCGGGTAATCATAGGCCCAGCCCTGCACGTCTTGGGGCAGGGCGACGAAGGCCGGGCCGCAATCGGCGGGGTCCAACATGGTGGCCAAGGCTGCTGGCAGCGATTGGATGATCTGCGCGGGGTGCGTGATCCGGTCCCAGTACCGGCTGACCGCTTTGAAGCCATCATTCAGACCCATCGCCGGGTTTCCGAAATGCTCAAGCTGTTGCAGCACCGGGTCGGGCAGGCGGGTGAGAAAGGTGTCTCCGCACAGCATCAGCACTGGCAGCCGGTTCGCATGCGCCAAGGCGGCCGAGGTCATGAGGTTGGCGGTGCCCGGCCCAGCCGAGGCGGTGCAGAACATGAATCGCCGCCGCAGGTGGTATTTCGCGTAAGCGGCGGCCGCGAAGCCCATCGCCTGTTCGTTCTGCCCCCGGTACAGCGGCAGCGCGTCGCGATGGTCGTACAGCGCCTCGCCCAGACAGGTCACATTGCCGTGGCCGAAAATCCCAAACCCGCCGCCGCAGATCCGCTGCTCGACCCCTTCGATCCGGATATACTGCGCGGCGAGATAGCGGATGATCGCCTGCGCGGTGGTTAGGCGCACGGTCTGGCTTGGCTGGTTCACGTGATCCCTCCCCGGGTGAACGTCCCTTGCGCCGGTCGATTGGTTATTGACGCTTGCGCCTGGATGAGGATACGCATTTTGCAACCGGTTGCAAATAGGAATCTGAGGGGGTCGCATGGCCGATATCGGCATAGGCATCGTCGGCGGCGGCTACATGGGTAAGGCGCATGCGGTGGCGATGCAGGCAGTGGGCGCGGTGTTCGACACGCCCCTGCGTCCGGTGCTCGAGGTGGTTTGCGCAACCACCGAAACCTCGGCCGAGCGCTATCGCGCCGCCTTTGGTTTCCGCCGGGCGGTCACCGATTGGCAGGCACTGGTCGAGGACCCGCAGGTGCAGGCGGTGGTCATCGCCTCGCCCCAGGAAACGCATCGCGAGATCGCATTGGCCGCTTTCGCCTTGGGCAAGCCGGTGTTCTGCGAGAAACCCTTGGGCGCCACGGTCGAAGATGCGAAAGCCATGGTCGTGGCTGCCCAAGCCAGCGGTTGCCCCAATATGATCGGCTTCAATTATGTCCGCACCCCGGCCACCCAATACGCCCGAGCCCTGATTGCCGAGGGACGGATCGGCGCGGTCACTTGGTTCCGTGGTGAGCATACGGAGGATTTCTATGCGGACCCCGAGGCGCCCGCGACTTGGCGCACGACCGGCCGGGCCAATGGCACAATGGGCGATCTGTCGCCCCATATGATCAATGCGGCCCGCGCCTTGATCGGGCCAATCGCGCAGGTGAATGCGCAGATCACAAGCGTGCATACCGAACGGGGCGGCGTGCCGGTGACCAATGATGATCAGGCGCAAATGATGTGTCGTTTCGAGAATGGCGTGACGGGTCATCTGTTTTTCAGCCGGATCGCGACGGGGCGCAAGATGGGCTATGCCTATGAAGTCCATGGCACCAAGGGCGCGATCCGTTTCGATCAAGAGGATCAGAATGCTCTATGGCTTTATACCGCTGAGGGCGCGCAGGCCGAGCGGGGCTTCCGCAAGATCCTGACCGGCCCGGCCCATCCTGATTATTTGGCGTTCTGCCAGGGGCCCGGGCATGGCACGGGCTACCAAGATCAGATCATCATCGAGGCGCGGGACTTTTTGCAGGCGGTTCATAACGGCCAGACGATATGGCCGACCTTTGCCGAGGGATTGGCCGTTCATCAGACCATTGCCGCCGCCTGGATCTCGAACGAGAAAGGCACCTGGCAGACCGTTGCTCAGGATTAGAAAGGAAGCGTCATGGCGCTCAACGTCGGAAATGCCCCCTGTTCGTGGGGCGTCGAATTCGCGGATGACCCGCGCAACCCGGATTGGCGCACCGTCCTGGCCGAGGCGGCCGAGGCGGGCTATCGCGGCATTGAACTGGGCCCTGTCGGTTTCATGCCCGAAGATCCGCCCCAAGTGGCCGAGGCGCTGGAGGCGCATGGTCTGACCCTGATCGGCGGTGTTGTCTTTCGCGCCTTCCACGATCCCGCACAATGGGAGGATGTGATGGATGGGTCGGTCCGCACCTGCCGCGCACTGCAAGCCCATGGCGCGCAGCATCTGGTGCTGATTGACTCGATTTCCGAACGGCGCGCCCCGACGGCCGGACGCGCCGAGGCCGCAGAACAGATGGACGCCGCCGAATGGGCCGCATACCGGGACCGCATCGCGACGGTCGCCAAAATGGGGGCCGAGGAGTACGGCCTGACCGTGGGCATGCATGCCCATGCGGCAGGCTTCATGGACTTCGAGCCAGAGTTGGAGCGTCTGCTGGGCGAAGTCGACGAGGGCATCTTGAAAATCTGTTTCGACACCGGCCATCATTCCTATGCGGGGTTCGATCCGGTGGCTTTTATGAAGCGGCATATCCGACGCATTAGTTATATGCATTTCAAGGATATAGATCCGGTTGTTAAGGTGGATGTCATCGCCAAGGGCACTGGGTTCTACGAGGCCTGCGGCCAGGGCATCTTTTGCAACCTGGGCGACGGCGATGTGGATTTCCCCGCTGTGCGACAAGTCTTGCTGGACGCAGGCTTCGATGGTTGGTGCACGGTTGAACAAGACTGCGACCCGACGATCCCCGGCACCAACCCGCTGCGCGACGCGGGGCTGAACCGCGCATATCTGCAATCCATCGGGTTCTAAAGGGGGCCATCATGGACAAGTTGAACTGGGGTATGGTCGGTGGTGGTAAGGGCAGCCAGATCGGGCCCGCGCACCGTTTGGGCGCGCTGACAGACGGGAATTTCGCCTTTGTGGCCGGGGCCCTGGACCATGATCCCGAGGCTGGGCGTGCCTATGCGCAGGATCTGGGGATCGCGCCCGACCGGGCCTATGGCGATTGGCGCGAGATGTTGGCGGGCGAGGCTGCGCGCGCGGATCGCATCGATCTGGTGACCGTGGCGACACCGAACGCGACGCATTACGAGATCGCGAAAGGGTTTTTGGAGGCAGGCTTTCACGTGCTCTGCGAAAAGCCGATGACGATGACGGTTGAGGAGGGCGAGGACATCGTCCGCACGGCGTCAGCGGCTGGCAAGATCTGCGCGGTGAACTACGGGTACTCAGGTTATGCGTTGGTCCGGCATATGCGGGCGATGGTCGCGCGCGGCGATCTGGGGGCCGTGCGGTTGGTTGTGGCGGCCTTCTCGCATGGGCATCATGCGGATGCGGCGGATGCGGACAACCCGCGGGTCCGCTGGCGGTACGACCCAGCGCAGGCCGGGGCCTCGGCCCAGTTTGCCGATTGCGGGATCCATGCGCTGCATATGGCTAGTTTCGTGACGGGGCAGGAGGTGACGCGGCTGTCGGCGGATTTTGCCTCGACCCTGCCCAGTCGGGTGCTTGAGGACGACGCGATGGTCAACTTTCGGATGGATGGCGGCGCTGTGGGGCGGTTATGGACCTCGTCCGTGGCGATCGGGCGACAGCACGGGCTCGAGATTCAGGTGTTCGGCGAAAAGGGCGGATTGCGCTGGGCGCAGGAGCAGCCCAACCAGCTGTTCTGGACCCCGCTGAACGGCCGGACCGAGGTCATGGAACGCGGCGGCCCGGGCCTGTCGCCCGAGGCGGATCGGGCCAGCCGGGTTACCGTGGGCCATGCCGAAGGGATGCCGCTGGCCTTTGCCAATATATATGTCGACTTAGCCGAGGTGATCCGGGCGCAAAAAGCGGACCGCACCCCAGACCCGGCGGCATTGCACTACCCCAAGGCACAGGATGGGTTACGGTCAATGGCCGCTGTTCACGGGGCCGTTGCCTCGGCCCGGGATCAGGGGGTCTGGGTGGACGCCCGCCCGCCGATGTTTCGGTGAGGGTTCACGATCGCGAGCCCCGTTAGTCGGACTGTCAGGATCACCCGCTGGCAACCGGCCCAGCCCCAACTGGCGCCATCGGTTCTCATGGCCTGATCAAAGGTCGGCTTCGTGCGCACCAAAATCCTTTGACATGAGCAAGGCTTCAGCCGACCCTGTACAGATAAAAAGCTCAAAAAAGGAGCAGGACGCAACAACGGAGGGATACTGGCATGACATCGTCTGACGCGCCGCCAGAAGTGGCACCCGAAGGCATGGAGTTTTCGACTGCGTACAAAATGGGCCAAGACAATATTCGGCCTATGGGACTGGACATTCATAACCCCGTTTTCTTGATTTCAAGCGTCGTTATTTTTGCTTTCGTCCTCATTTCACTGGCCAATCAAGAAGCGTCTGCGGCATTCTTCGGGTGGTTGCGGCCCTGGCTGACCAGCACGTTCGATTGGTTTTTGGTCCTTTCCGTTGATGCCATAACGCTGTTCTGCCTTGCTTTGATTGTGCTTCCCGTTGGGTCAGTTCGAATTGGTGGCAAAGACGCCAAGCCGGATTATTCCTATGCGGGTTGGATCGCGATGATGTTCGCGGCCGGTATCGGCATCGGCCTGCTGTTCTTTGGCGTTCTTGAGCCGGTGTACTACAACTTTGCCGAGGACGGGGCGGCACACCCGCTTGGGATTGATGCCTCGCAACCCGGTAACGAATACATCGGTATTGTTGGGACCATCCATCACTGGGGCCTTGAGGGTTGGGCGATTTATGCGGCCGTAGGCCTCAGCTTGGCGATTTTCTGCTACAACCTGGGGCTGCCGCTGACTTTGCGGTCCGCATTCTATCCGATCCTGGGCGAGCGGGTTTGGGGTTGGTGGGGTCACGGGATCGACACTTTGGCGGTTTTCGCGACGCTCTTTGGCCTGACAACCTCGCTGGGTTTGGGGGCGCAGCAAGTCGCGGCCGGTCTGAACGAGATTTTTGGGATCGAGCCGTCGAATACCGTCACCGTTCTGCTGATCGTCGGTATCACCGCAATTGCATTGTGTTCGGTGCTGTTGGGCATGGACAAGGGTGTGAAACGGCTGTCCGAGATCAACATGGTCATGGCTGTCGTGCTGTTCATATTCGTGCTGCTGATGACCGGTTTTGTGTCCGGTATCACACGCTACTTTGGTGTGATGGCAGACTATGTGATGGCATTGCCGGCACTGTCCAATCCGTTTGGGCGCGAGGACACAAGCTACTTCCATGGCTGGACGACCTTCTACTGGGCCTGGTGGATCGCGTGGTCGCCGTTCGTGGGCATGTTCATCGCCCGGATTTCGAAAGGCCGGACCGTGCGTGAGTTCATTCTGTGTGCGTTGATCGCACCGACCGCTGTTTGCGCGCTTTGGATGTCGACCTTTGGCGGGACCGCGATCGATATGATCAACGCTGGCGGTGCCGAAGGAGTGACAGCAACGGTGGTGGACAGCTACAAGCCCGAGGGTGCGTTATTTGGCTTCCTGAAAGAGCTACCGCTTTACAGCGTAGTGGCGCCGGTCTCGCTGATCCTGATCGTGATTTTCTTCGTCACATCCTCGGACAGCGGCAGCCTGGTGATCGATACGATCACGGCGGGTGGTAAAATGGACGCGCCTGTGATCCAGCGGATCTTTTGGTGTACGCTGGAAGGGCTGGTCGCCATCGCGTTGCTTCTGGGCGGTGGATTGGCCGCGTTGCAGGGCGCCGCGGTATCAACCGGTATCCCGTTCACGCTGGTTGTGTTGACCATGTGCTATTGCCTGTGGCTTGCATTGAGGTCCGAGCGCGCCAAGCTCTGATATCTTAACGGACGTGTTCGGGGGCTCTGTTCAGAGCCCCCGGGCTTTCTCAACCGGCCCGCAATGTGCCGCGTTCGACCACTTCGCAAGGGAACAGGCGCGCTTCGGGGTAGCGGTCTGGCTCTTCAAGCATCGCCACGATCAGTTCAATGGACGACCCAATGATCTGGCGGATCGGCTGGTGGATGGTGGTCAGGTCAATGTTCTCCCACCGGGCCATTTCCATGTCGTTCAGGCCGATCAGGCCGATGTCCTGGGGCACCGAAAGCCCGGCGGAGGTGACGGCGGAAAGCGCGCCGATGGACAGCACGTCGTCGCCGCAGAAATAAGCCTGGGCGGGGGTTTGGGTCAGCAGGCGTGTCATCTCGGCCCGTCCGGCGTCAAAGGAATAGGCGGCCGCGAAGCTGTGGCGCGCGCGGATGCCTGGGGTTTGCCGGGTGACCTCCAAGAACCCGGCAAGGCGGTCTTGGGTCGAGGTGGCCAGTTCTGGCCCGCCCAGAAAGGCGATGTCGGTATAGCCACGCCCGATTAGCGTTCGCGCGGCCATCCGGCCGCATTCGATGTTGTCAATCCCGACCACATGCACATTTGGTGTGCTGGAATGGCGGCCGAAGGAATGCACCACGGGGATCCGCGCGTCGCGAAACGCTTTGGCAAAGCTGGGCGGCAGGGTGGACGAGGCGACGATGACCCCGTCGACCGAATATTGCCGCATCATATGAACCGACCCCTTGGGGTCGATCTCGTCCGACAGATTGACCAACAGGGGGCGCAATCCGCGTTCCTGCAGGCCACGGGTGAACAGATCAAAGACCTCAAGAAATATCGGGTTATGAAAGTTATTCGACACCAGCCCGATCAATTTGGTGCGTCCCGTTGTCAGGCTGCTGGCCAAGGCGTTGGGCCGATAGCCCAACTCGTTGGCCGCGCGTTCGACTTTGCGCCGTGTCTTCAGCGAAACGGACGCGCCCTCGGTAAAGGTTCTTGAGACGGCCGAACGCGACACACCGGCGCGCAGGGCAACGTCTTTGAGTGTGGTGGGCATTTTGCCGTCCTCTGAGGTCGCGATCGGGAATAGAGTATCGCGGCGCGCCACTTTTGCAACCGGTTGCAAAAGTGGCAAACCTGTGGTTTGCTGCGAGTCGAAGAAGTGGGCCAACCGCTCTTTCGTATGCGGAACACGACGTAGCATCCATCTGGGAGGATATGATGAATAAGTTAGTAACGACCCTTGCGTTGGCGACCGCCCTGGTCACAGCGCCACTGATGGCGCAGGCCGAGGGCGAGAAATACGTGCTGGTCAGCCACGCACCCGATAGCGACAGCTGGTGGAACACCATCAAGAACGGCATCGCGCTGGCGGGCGACCAGATGGGGGTCGAGGTTGAGTACCGCAACCCGCCGACGGGCGACATCGCCGACATGGCGCGGATTATCGAGCAAGCTGCGGCCTCGGGGCCGAATGGGATCATCACGACACTTGCCGACTATGACGTTCTGCAAGGGCCGATCACCGCAGCGGTAGATAGTGGCATCGACGTTATCATCATGAACACCGGCACGCCGGATCAGGCGCGCGAAGTGGGCGCGCTGATGTATGTCGGGCAGCCGGAATACGATGCCGGTCTGGCTGCGGGTATCCGGGCCAAGGGCGATGGCGTGACCAAGTTCCTGTGTGTGAACCACGCGATCCAGCAGCCCACCGTGGGCGAGCGCTGCCGCGGTTTTGCCGACGGCCTGGGCGTTGAGTTGGGCGATGCGATGATGGATAGCGGCACGGACCCTGCAGAGATTAAGAACAAGGTGCTGGCCTATCTGTCGGCCAACCCGGACACCGACGGCATCCTGACGCTGGGCCCGGTCTCGGCCGATCCGACCATTGCAGCACTGCAGGAAAATGGAATGGCTGGCGACATCTACTTCGGCACCTTCGACCTGGGTGAGGAGATTGTGAAGGGCATCAAGGACGGCACCATCCAGTGGGGTATCGACCAGCAGCCATTCCTGCAGGCCTATCTGCCGGTGGTGATCCTGGCGAACTACCACCGCTATGGCGTGTTGCCGGGCAACAACATCAACTCTGGCCCAGGCTTTGTGACCGCCGATGGCCTGACCAAGGTTGAAGAGTTCGCGGGCGAGTACCGCTAAGTTCTGTGCCCGGCGGCGGAGTAAGCGCTGCCGCCGGGCCCCTTTCCCATGATCTTAGGAGGGGCGGATGTCTGCGTCACAAGCGGATGCCACCGACGAGCGCGTCAAGGAGATGTCGGCCATCCGCCGCTGGCTGATCCGGCCGGAACTTGGTGGGATCGTCGGCACGCTGGCGGTTTTCACGTTTTTCATCCTTTTCGCTGGCGACAGCGGTATGTTCAACATGCAAGGCGTGATGAACTGGGGCGTGGTCTCAGCCCAGTTCATGATCATTGCAGTTGGCGCTTGCACGCTGATGATAGCGGGCGAGTTCGATCTGTCGGTCGGCTCGATGATCGGTTTTGCCGGGATGATGATCGCGATTTTTCTGGTTGTTTTGGGTTGGCCAGCCTGGCTGTCGATCATCCTGACCTTTGTGATGTGCATGGGCGTAGGGGCGCTGAACGGTTTCATCGTCATCAAGACCGGGTTGCCCAGCTTTATCGTCACCCTGGCCTCGCTGTTCATTTTGCGTGGCTTCACGATCTATCTGCCGCAGACGATTGAGAGCAAAACAATTATCGGTGGAATCCGCGATGCGGCCGAGGGTGATTGGTTCGCCTCGCTGTTTGGCGGGACCATCGGGCAGGGGTTCTTCCGCTGGCTTGGGGAGAACGGGTTCATCGGCGTCTTTGAGCGCGGCACCCGCGCCGGGGAGCCGGTGGTCGATGGGATCCCGATGCTGATGATCTGGGCGGTGGCGTTGATCATCTTTGGGCATGTGCTGTTGACGAAGACCAAATTCGGGAACTGGATCTTCGCCTCGGGCGGGGACGCCCAGGCCGCGCGCTATGTCGGTGTGCCGGTAAACCGGGTCAAAATCCTGATGTTCATGTTCACGGCCTTTTGCGCCTGCGTCTTTGCAACCTGCCAGGTGATGGAGTTCGGCTCGGCCGGGGCGGATCGCGGCCTGTTGAAAGAGTTCGAGGCGATCATTGCCGTGGTCATTGGCGGGGCGCTGCTGACCGGCGGCTATGGCTCGGTCATTGGGGCCGCGTTGGGCGCGTTGATTTTTGGCGTCGTGCAGCAAGGTCTGTTTTTTGCCGGGGTCGAAAGTTCGCTTTTCCGGGTGTTCTTAGGCGTCATCCTGCTGATGGCAGTGATCCTGAACACCTATATCCGCCGCATGATCACGGGGGAACGTTAAGATGCCTCAACCGATCATCGAGATGCACAACATCCAAAAGCACTTTGGCTCGGTCATTGCCCTGGCCGGGGTGTCGGTGAATGTGGTGCCGGGCGAGTGTCATTGCCTTCTGGGTGATAACGGCGCGGGCAAGTCGACCTTTATCAAGACAATGTCGGGTGTCCATAAGCCCACATCGGGCGACATCATGTTCGAGGGTCAGACGATGAATTTCGAGCGTCCGCGCGATGCCATCGCGGCCGGGATTGCCACCGTCTATCAGGATTTGGCGATGATCCCGCTGATGTCGGTGAGCCGGAATTTCTTTATGGGGAACGAACCGGTGCGCCGGATCGGCCCGTTGCGGTTCTTCGATCATGCCCATGCGGCTGAGGTGACGATGGCTGAGATGCGTAAGATGGGCATCAACCTGCGCGGGCCCGATCAGGCGGTGGGCACCCTGTCGGGGGGCGAGCGGCAGACGGTCGCCATTGCCCGGGCGGTGCATTTCGGCGCCAAAGTGCTGATCCTGGACGAGCCGACGAGTGCGCTGGGTGTGCGCCAAACCTCGAACGTTTTGGCGACGATTGACAAAGTGCGCAAAAAGGGCGTGGGCGTTGTGTTCATCACCCATAATGTGCGCCACGCGATGGCCGTCGGCGACCGCTTTACGGTGCTGAACCGGGGCAAGACCCTGGGCACGGCGCAGCGGGGCGAGGTGACGGCGGAAGAACTGCAAGACATGATGGCGGGCGGTCAAGAATTGGCAACGCTCGAGGGTTCGTTGGGCGGTACGGTTTAGGCGGGGATCAGGCGGTCTAGAACCTCGGTCAGATCGTCATAGTGGTGCAACAGCGCGTCGGGCTCCAGGTCGGCGATCCCCATGCCATGCGGTCCAAAGCTGACCAGGATGCAAGGCAGGTTCGCGTTGCGCGCCGTGTCGCGGTCGGTTTTTGTATCGCCGATCAGCGCGGCACGGGGCGCGCTGCCCCCGGCGCGGGTGATCGCTTGGAACAGATGCTCAGGGTCCGGTTTCTTGACCGCCAAGCTGTCGGCCCCCAGCATCGACCCAAAGCGGTCGCGGATCGCGAGGCGTTTGAGCAATTCGTCGGCCAGGAAGGCTGGTTTCAGCGTGCAAACGCCCAGGGCCCAGCCCGCCGCCGACAGACGATCCAAGGCGGCGACCACCCCAGGGTAGAGTTGGGTTTCATCGTCCAAACAGTCAGCATAGAGCTTTAGGAACGCTCGATACTGCGTCTCGATCTGAGTGATGTCCCAGGGGATCCCCGCGCGTTTGGCGGCCTCGCGCAGCATTGCGCGGCCCCCGCTGAAGGCCAGCGCCTTGTCGGTTGCTGGGTCCAACCAGGGGCGGTCGAAACAGGCGTTCGCGGCGGACAGCAGGTCGGCCGAGGTATCCGCGAGTGTCCCGTCAAGATCAAAAATCGCTGTGCGCATCCCGGCCCCTTGTGGTCTTGCAATAAGCTGCATCCTTTGTTGATCCCGCAAAGCTTTGCGATGCGGCACGATGCCTGATACACGCTGCGGCAAACACGCGCAAAGGCGGGCATCAGGCAATGACAGTTTCAATCGTTTTACTGGCAGGCGGGCAGGGCAGCCGCATGAACTCGGACCTGCCCAAGGTTTTGCACCAGGTGGCTGGCGCGCCATTGTTGGCGCATGCGCTGCGGGCGGCGGCGGCGGTGGATCCCGCGCAGACCGTTTTGGTCGTCGGGCACGGGGGTGAGGCGGTGACTGATGCCGCTCTGGCGCTGGACCCGGACCTGTCGGTTGTCACTCAGCATGAACAATTGGGCACCGGCCATGCGGTGGCCCAAGCGCGCCCGGTGTTGGCCGGGGAGGGTGGCGACGTGGTCGTTCTTTATGGTGATGCGCCATTCGTATCCGGCGAAACCTTGCAGGCCCTTACAAAGGCGCGTGCGGGCGCGGATATCGTCGTACTGGGGTTCGAGGCGGCGGTGCCCACGGGCTATGGCCGCTTGATCCTGGACGCGGATGGCATGCTTGCCGCGATTGTCGAGGAACGGGACGCGAGCGAGGCTCAACGAGCAGTGACCTTGTGCAACTCGGGCATCCTTAGCGCGGATGCCGCGGTGTTGTTCGACCTGATCGATGCAGTGGGGACGGGCAATGCAAAGGGCGAGTATTACCTGACCGATATCATCGCGATCGCGCGGAACCGGGGTTTGACGATCGGCGTTGTAACCTGTGCCGAGGTCGAGACGCTGGGTGTCAACTCCCGCACTGACCTGGCCGCCGCGGAGGCGGCCTTTCAGACCCGCGCGCGGGCCGCGGCGATGGCCGATGGGGTGACGTTGACCGCGCCCGAAACGGTGTTCTTCGCGCATGATACTGTGATTGGGCGGGAAACCACGGTGGCGCCCTTCGTAACCTTTGGTCCGGGGGTGACGGTGGAAAGCGGGGCCGAGATCCGGTCGTTTTGCCACCTTGAGGGCTGCCATGTGTCCCAGGGCGCGCAGATCGGCCCCTATGCACGGCTGCGCCCGGATGCTGAAGTTGGACCGCAAGCGCGGATCGGCAATTTCGTCGAGGTGAAGGCCGCAACGATCGCGACGGGTGCCAAGGTGAACCACCTTAGCTATATCGGCGACGCGACGGTGGGCGAGGGGGCGAATATTGGCGCCGGCACGATCACCTGCAATTATGACGGTGTTTTTAAACATCAAACGGTGATTGGCGAGGGGGCCTTTGTCGGCTCAAACAGTGCTTTAGTGGCGCCCGTTGAAGTGGGCCCTGGGGGGTATGTCGCCTCGGGCTCGGTCATCACGCAGGATGTCCCGGGCGGCGATCTGGCGATTGCGCGCACGCGACAGGTCAACAAGCCCGGCCTGGGCACGCGGTTGCGCGCCAAGCTGATGGCGCTGAAATCGAAGGGGCAGGGCTGATGTGCGGGATTGTGGGGATCTTGGGCGATCACGAAGTTGCGCCGATCATTCTGGATGCGCTGAAGCGGCTGGAATATCGCGGGTACGACAGTGCCGGGATCGCAACGCTGAACGATGGCAAGCTCGAGCGGCGACGGGCGACAGGCAAGCTGGTGGGGCTGTCGGATCTGTTGGTCACCGACCCTATTCGCGGTAAGGCCGGGATCGGGCACACCCGTTGGGCCACACATGGGGCCGCGACGGTGCAGAACGCGCATCCACATGTCGCCGGGCCGGTCGCCGTGGTACACAACGGCATTATCGAGAATTTTCGCGAGCTGCGCGATGATTTGGCAGCCCAAGGTGTCGCCTGCCAGACCGACACGGACACCGAGACCATTGCGCAATTGACAGCCCAAGCTTTGGTTAATGGGTCACCCCCCGAGGCGGCGGCGCGCGCGACACTCGCGCGCCTCAAGGGTGCCTTTGCCTTGGTCTTTCTGTTCCAAGGTGAAGAGGATCTGCTGATTGCCGCCCGCCACGGTGCGCCGCTGGCTTTGGGTTATGGCGATGGCGAGATGTTCGTCGGCTCGGACGCCTTGGCGCTGGCGCCGCTGACCCGGCGGATCAGCTATCTGGACGAGGGCGATTGCGCCATCGTTCGGCGTGAGGGGGTGCAGATCTTCGATACGCAGGGCAAGATGGTTGAGAGGCCGATCACCGAAGTCGCGGCCGCCAATGCCGTGGCCGAGAAGGGCAATCACAAGCACTTCATGGCCAAAGAGATCCACGAGCAGCCGACCGCCATGGCTTACGCCCTCAGCCACTATATGGCCCCAGGGGCGGCGTCGGTTGAACTGCAGGGTGCGCAGATCGATTTCACCGATTATGACCGCCTGGTCATGGTCGCCTGCGGCACGGCGCATCTGGCCTGTCACGTGGCGAAATACTGGTTCGAACAAGTGGCGCGTTTGCCGGTCGAGATCGAGGTCGCCTCGGAGTTTCGCTATCGCGAGCCGCCCGTGACGCCCCGAACCCTGGCGATTTTCGTCTCGCAATCGGGCGAGACCGCCGACACCCTGGCCGCCCTGCGCTATATGCGCGGCAAGGCGGTTTTGGCGGCGGTGGTCAATGTGCCCGAAAGCACAATGGCGCGCGAGAGCGATCTGGTCTTTCCGATCTATGCGGGGATCGAGGTGGGCGTTGCCTCGACCAAGGCGTTTACCTGTCAATTGACCGTGCTGGCGATGCTGGCGATTTTGGCCGCCAGGCAGCGCGGCGAGTTGAACACAGCCGGTGAGACACGTTTGGTGCAAGCTTTAGAGGCCGTTCCGGGCGCGATGGCGCAGGCGCTTACGGCTGAGCCTGCCTATGGCACGATCTGTTGGGAGCTGTCCAAGGCGCAGGATGTGTTGTTCTTGGGGCGCGGGGCGATGTATCCTCTGGCTTTGGAGGGTGCCTTAAAGCTGAAAGAAATCAGCTATATACATGCTGAAGGTTATGCAAGCGGCGAGTTGAAGCACGGCCCCATCGCGCTGATTGATGAGGCGGTGCCGGTGATCGTGATGGCCCCTTCGGATGCGCTGTTCGACAAGACCGTCAGCAACATGCACGAGGTTATGGCGCGGGGCGGGCGGATCCTTTTGCTGTCGGATGCTGAGGGGTTGGCGCGCGTCTCGGACGGAATATGGCAGTCGATCGAACTGCCCCATGTGGATCCGTTCGTGGCACCGATCCTCTACGCGGTGCCCGCGCAACTGCTGGCCTATCATACGGCGGTCACAAAGGGGACAGATGTGGATCAGCCGCGCAACCTGGCCAAATCGGTCACCGTCGAATGAGCGAGATCCTGTCCAAACTGCAAGCCGCGGCCGATCCAGAAACGGCGGCTTCAAAGGCTGCCTATCATAAAACCACACGCCCGGTTTTAGGCGTGCGCAATCCACAGATTAACGAGGCCGTCGCCATCTGGCGCAAGGATCGGCCGATTGCGGATTGGCTGGGCGAGGCGCGGGCGCTGTGGGCCTCGGAGATTTTCGAGGCGCGGATCGCGGCGGCCAAGCTGCTGATCAAAGCGCGCTTAAAGGACGAAGACGCAGCGGTTTGGGAGGTGGTCCTGGGGTGGATGTCAGACCTGGATGGATGGGCGATTGCCGATCATGTGGCTGATGCGGGCGGCCGCCGGATCATGGCCGATTTGACCCGCTTGGATCAGGTCGAGGCGTGGACCCGCAGCGATCATCTGTGGACCCGCCGTGCCGCGCTGGTCTTTACCCTGCCGCTGGCCAAGCTGACCCATCCCGATGCGGCGCAGCAGGCCGGACGCGCGCGGGTCCTGGGCTGGGCAGAAGGATATGTGCCGGATCGCGAGTGGTTCATTCAAAAGGCGATTGCTTGGTGGCTGCGCACTCTTTCGCGGCATGATCCGGGGGCTGTTCGCGCGTTTCTGGCCACGCATGGGCCCGGGATGAAGGGTTTTGCCCGTCGTGACGCGGCGCGTTTATTACCAAATGCCTGACGAAACGGCCCGTTTTTACTTGTATTTCAAACGCGCCCACCCCATGTTCCGCCGCATATCGGAACCACCATCGGAGAGATCATGGCGAAGGAAGAGCTTCTTGAAATGCCAGGTGTCGTGACCGAGCTTCTGCCGAATGCGACATTCAGGGTAGAGCTTGAAAGCGGCCATGAGATTATTGCCCACACCGCGGGCAAGATGCGCAAGAACCGCATTCGGGTCTTGGCGGGGGACAAGGTGCAGGTCGAGATGACGCCCTATGACCTGACCAAAGGGCGCATCAACTATCGCTTCAAGTAAACCTGATGCTGTGCGGCTGATCCTGGCCTCGGCCAGTCCGCGGCGGTTGGAGCTGTTGGCGCAGGTGGGTCTGGTGCCGGACGCGGTGCGCCCGGCGGATATTGCCGAGGTGCCCGCGCGGGGCGAGTTGCCGCGCGTCTACGCGAACAGATTGGCTGTTGAAAAGGCTGAGGCGGTGACGCTGGGGCCGGGTGAGGTCGTGTTGGCTGCCGATACCGTCGTGGCGGCAGGGCGGCAGATCCTGGAAAAACCGGCCGATGTGGATGAGGCGAGGGCGTTTCTAAAGCTGCTGTCCGGGCGACGTCATACGGTTTTCACAGCGATTGCCGTGCGAGATGTGGCAGGTCTGCGCAGCAAAGTGGTGGCGACCGCTGTGCGGATGAAGCGGTTGAGCGCGGTAGAGATCGCAGCTTATCTCGCCAGTGACGAATGGCGCGACAAAGCGGGCGGCTATGCGATCCAAGGCCGCGCCGGGGCCTTTGTGCCCTGGATCGGTGGGTCGTATTCGGCGGTCGTGGGACTGCCCCTCACCGAGACGCTGGGGATGCTGGAAGCCGCGGGTATCAGGCCATGAAGGGCCGCGTTGTGGCCTTGGATGCGCTGAAAGATGGGCGCCGCGTGGCGGCCCTGGTGGTTGATGGGCAATTGCAGGATTTGCTCATTGATCCCAGGGCTGAGGCAGGTCCGGCGCAGCCGGGTGCGGTGTTTCTGGCCCGCGTTGGGCGCCCGATGAAGGGTCTGGGTGGGGCGATGGTCGATCTGGGCGAGGGCACGACCGGCTTTCTGCGGGACGCAAAGGGGCTTGCCGCGGGTGCAGTGCTGCCCGTGCAGGTCAGCACCGTGGCCGAGGCGGGCAAGGCCCCGCCGGTGACACGTCGTTTGCTGTTCAAAAGCCGCTACGCGATTGTGACGCCGGGCAAACCGGGCTGGAATATCTCGCGCCAAATTCGTGAGGACGAGGAGGTGGTGCGCCTGAATGAACTGGCGGCCGCGGGGATGGCACGCGCGCCTGCGGATATGGGTTTGATTCTGCGCTCGGCCGCAGTGGATGGCGCGGATGCCACGATCACTGAGGATATCGCTGCGCTGCTCTCGCTGGCTACGGATATCATGGCCGAAGCCGGGTCCAAGCCAGCCTTGCTGCTGGACGCCCCAGACGCGCATCTGCTGGCCTGGCGCGATTGGGCGCAACCGGTGCCGGATCAGGTGCTGAACGGGCCAACGGCATTCGAGGATGCGGGGATTTGGGACCTGCTGCCGCAGGTTCTGGCAGCCCGGCAACCCCTGGGGCAGGGGGCTTTTGCTTTTGTCGAGCCGACCCGTGCCCTGGTTGCGGTGGATGTAAACACAGGCACCGATACCTCGCCCGGGGCGGCGCTGAAAGCGAATGTTGCTGCATTGCGCGCTTTGCCGAGGGTCCTGCGGCTGCGCGGTCTGGCGGGCCAAATCACGGTTGATCTGGCGCCCGCGACCAAGCGCGAACGAACCCAATTGGAGCAGATCCTGCGCGCCGCCGTCAAAGCGGATGGCAGCGAATTATCGCTGGCGGGCTGGACCCCACTGGGCCATATGGAGTTACAACGCAAACGAGACCGCCACCCCACCCAGGAGTTGCTGCGCGATGCCCTGCCCGATCTGTGACAAACCGGCCGACAGGGCCTATCGACCCTTCTGCTCGCGCCGCTGCGCGGATGTGGATCTGGGCCGGTGGATGACGGAAAGCTACCGAATACCCAGCAGCGAAGAACCGGACATGGATGGCGACCCGGACACCGCATCAAAGGCCCCTCTAAACTGACATATGATCCCCTTTGGGTTTTTTACCCCAAACCTCTGGACAGCCCAATGGGCCCAGGCTAGAACCACGCGACCCGAGGGGCGACCCTCACCCGTGCCCGGGTAGCTCAGGGGTAGAGCAGCGGATTGAAAATCCGCGTGTCGGTGGTTCAAATCCGCCCCCGGGCACCATCTATCTGCTTGATATTTATAAATATTTTCCATCTTCATGAGGAAAGCCTCCTAAGGTTTGACAG
>CALICM010000058.1 GCA_938049225.1 uncultured Paracoccaceae bacterium | reverse complement strand
CCCCGTCTTGTGGGCAAGTGGTCCGTCTCTCCCTGTCGCAATCCAAATAGGTCAATATTGCTGACCTATTTGCCATTTTAAGGTGCGCAGAACCCATTAGGCAGCACCCCTTATATTTATTTTATTTATAATCAATTAGTTACGCCACACCGGGGTCATTAATCGCCCAATTATGTGTCAGATATGCACTGCCAGCGACGAAATAGCCCTGATTTCGGCTCTCCTACGGGTTTTTCCCCCGAGTAGATAGGCCGCTTGGCGCTGTGACATAAGCCTCATCGAACCAAACAGAAAGGAACGACCGCCCCGTGGCCTATAACCTGCCATCAACTCCACTAGCCTATCGCGACACCGGCAAGGGTCAACCTTGGATCGTCACGCGCGAAGGCCTGCAGGTCATCACCCGGATGGCCCAGTGCGGTGTGTCCATCGGCACCATTGCATCCCATCTGGGCATGTCGCTGCGGACCCTAGAACGTCTGGCGATGGCGGACGAAGATGTGCAAGCGGCCATCGACGCCGGTCGCAGCGATCTTGAAACACAGGTCGTGAGCCTGATGGTCCAGCAGGCGTTGGAGGGTGATCCCGGAATGCTGAAGTATGTCCACGGCGCTGTCTTGGGCAAAGGCCACAGCGGTCGCGAAACCCCGTCCCCAGCTGGGCATCAGCCATCACCTGTCACGATCAACATCCCCGGCACGATGTCGGATGAACAACTGGAAGCCCTCACTGCGCAGTATCGCGACGTGACGCCTGCGGACACTGACGACAAGGCCGCCACTCCCCCGTCCATCACTTCAATCGAAAGGAATTAAAATGCCAAACAGGGATGCACGACCATTGGGCATGAACGCGAAGGCCCATATCTGGAACCAGATCGACAATCTGGACACCAGATGGGTAATCGAAGCCCTATCGAAGGCTGCTGACACGACAGAGAAGAAGCAGACCGTAACGCTTCTGAAGGGCTGTGATCTATTTCAGACGATCCGCCTGCAGGCAGCTGAAGCCAAGCTGGAACATATGCGTGTTCTTGCTCGTTACGATATTCAGCATCAACAAGCTGATGTCGCCCTTCGCAAGGCTGAAAGTAACGAAGCTGTTGCCAACGCAAAGAAGCGCCTTGGCCGTGCAATCTCGAACAGTGAAATTCTTCCACAGGATTGGCCGAACGGCAAAGGGCCATCGGCACCGGCAAAGCCCCCACATTTGGAGCAATGACAATGACCACCAAACCACCCTCCCCAACCGCTGACCCTCAACCAATTGGGCATCCCAGCCATGCGTGGAACATGGATTTCACTGAAGCCAAGGCAATGATGACCGTCATCCTGCGCGACAACGTGGACACACCGGAAGAACTCGAACTGTACGCCCAACTTGGGGCATTCATGCAGTCCCCGCTGTTTGATCAGCTGATCGAATGCCAGCGATTGGCCTTCTGTTGCCGCCAACAAGGTCAGGAACCAACCGATGGCACGTGAACCCAAGGCCCCTGCCTCTATGCGCCAATGTTTGGATGCCGCTGAATTGAACTTCGACCGCGCGGTTTCCAAGGCATGCACTGATTACGAACTGGGCTTGATCAAAGACCGGCTTACTAACCTGCTGAAGGAAATCGACGTATGACTGACTTCCCACGACAGATCGACGCTGAAGGCCAAGAATACCTGTTCAATCCCGGTGATCTTGGACGCCTCGAACCTCGCGCTGCACATGGCTACCGCGATGCCCGCACTGGTGAACAGCTGATTGGGCTGTATCGCACCGGCAACGCGCTGTTCACCGGCGGCATTGACGCCAGCGGTGCCCCGGTTCTCGCCAAAGGCGTGAAAGCCCTGTCACCCGACGCGATCCCCGCCGGAATTCCGTGGCCAAAATCATTCGGCCCCGATCCCCGATAATATGAAAGCCCATCTCATGATGAACACCGTGACCAAACCATCAGATGCACCACAGGCTGTCGCAGCTGCGATGGAACACAACGTCAAGACGTTGCTGGCCGATCAGTATTGCCAGAAACTTGACGTGGTGCATCATGGTGGTTCACGGGGAAGCGGGAAAACGACAGGGATGCTTCTGACCATCGTTCGGGTGATCACCCAGCAAGGTCACCGGTCTCGTGTGTTCTTGGGCCGCGAAAGCCACGCCGGGTGCATCCAGATCGGGAATGAGTTGTTCCTGATGCTCTGCATGGCCTTTGGTAAGCAGAACGTCACGCGAAACCAAAACGCTGGGACCATCAGCATCCAGTTCCCTGATGGGATCGCCAGTGTCGAAATCCGACCGTTCTCGGATACGAAACAATACGCATCTATCCAAGGCAAGACCTACACCGCTGCTTTCTTTGATGAGGCCGGAAACTATTCCAAAGCCGGATGGGACATGATGTGGACCATTCAGAGTAACATGAGAGGCCCAGAAGGCTGGCATCTGCCGGTTCTGATCCTTAGCAACCCGTTCGGTGCCAGCCACGGACGCATTGTTCAGACATTCCTGAAGCACGGCATCCTGAAGCCATGGACCGACGAAAGTGGGCTGCGATACATCAACGTGCATTCGACCCTCAGAGACAACGACCACATCGACCAGACGGCCTATATTGCCCGTTTGAAACGCGCCTGTAAGGGGAACCCGGACAAGGAAGCGGCTTGGATCAAGGGTGAATACAACCTGAACCTCAGTTCTTTCTTTGGTGGGCAGTATGACCCCAACATCCATCTGTTGCCGGAAAGCCTGACCGTGCAGGAACTGCTGCGATATGGCCCGGTTCTTCGCGGCGGTGGTGACTGGGGCACGCGATCCGCCTGCTGCTTCCATCTGGGCCTGAAGATGCCCCGTGACATCATCCTTGAAGAAGGCGGTCGCGTGTATCGGGCCGGGTCACTGTTCATCATGGCTGAAGTCCACACGCTGGCCGATCCAGAAAACGATCTGTCTTTGGGCACCGGGATCGCGCCGGAAGGTTGGGCTGAACTAATCAAGGATTTGTGCCTGAACCAGTGCGGGCTTCGTGCTGTGCCGCCGACCCGCCATGACACGGCACGCGGCCTGAACAACGATTTAGTCCACCAGATGCTCAGTTCTTCCGGGGTGCCCTGCTATCCGCCGACCAAGAACCGTGCGCAAGGGTGGGCCTTGATCACGCAGATGCTGGACGCGGCGAAGCACGACACTGGCCCCGGCCTCTATATCCACCCCAGCTGCACCTACCTGACGGCCACATTACCAGATGTCCCAACAAATCCTCACAACCCAGACGACATCGACCCCAAGTTTGCCGACGACCACGCTTTGGACAGCGCTTCATATCTCACGACCTTCGCCTGCACCAAGCAAGGCAAGATGGGCAAGGTCAAATCCCCTTACTAATCAACCAACCACCATGAAAGGAAATCCCATGGCTGAACAACCAAAGATCAACACGAAGCTAGGTCCGAAAGCCTACCGCCCACCCAATCCTGAACGCTATCCTGCGGGCGCTGAAGCACGTCACCTTGTCACCTATGCTGACACGTTGGGCAGTGCTGGTGATTTAGGCACAGCGATCAGTGAAATCTCGATCAGGGCGCTGGAACGGGCTGAAGAGACCCACAAGGCCGTTGCTGAAGCCATGACCGCTGTGAATGTCGAACAGGCTGCAATGGAAAAGGCGGGTCATCCCGCTGCCCGTCTGGTTCAAACCCCGGAAGGCATCCGTTCCGTTGGCAGCAAGTTTGGGGAACTGGCCGACAGCGCTGATCCCTTGCTGGCGAAAGAACAGGAACGGCTGGATGCTGACATCCGCAAGGTTGCCCAGTATCAGGAAGCGATCCTGAAGAAAATCGACGCTGCCATCACTTGTCCAACCACCCAGAGTGACGCGCCGCTTCGTTCTGACATCCGCAACCACCTGAAGTCTCTAAGCCCGACTGATGCACGCTATCAGGCAATCAAAGCGGCCACGGACGGTGACATGGCTACGGTAAGTGTGATCCTGAACAGTCCACCACATCTGATGGGTCTGAAGGCGAAGGATGTGGACGCTGTGCGACTGGAAGCCCGGAAGCGGACCAGCCCTGCGCTTTGGGCCGCATATGAGAAATCAGACGTGGTTCTGAAGCACATGACAACCGGGTCCAAGGCCATCGGGAAGAAGAAGGACAGTATCAACGGCTATCGTCTGGCCGATCAGCAAGCATCCAACGATGCCTTAGGCAAGTTGAAAGGCATGGCCCGCGCGTAACAGCATCGCAGCAGGGTTATGCGGATTTCCCTGCTGCCGATCCCCCGGCCCAGCCCATGTCGGTCGGGGTGACGGTCCAGCTGGTGAAGGGTGCTATTCCTTTCGTGGTTCACCGGCTGGATCACCTCATTTGAAAGAGAAATCATGACTACCGTTGAACTGACATATGAAACCGTGCTTGCCGCCGCATTGAGCGTCCCTTCGAACGAAAGAAGTATGAAGCACGTCGCCATTACATTGGGCACCACACAAGAAAAACTGCGGTCGTTCTTCGACAGCCTGCCCAAAGACAGCAAAATGCATCTCAAGGGCAGCTTTATCAGAACGGGCACAAAGCGGGTTGGCGGTGGCGGTAAGAGGGAACCTGTCCCTTCTAAACCTGATGTCGCCATGCAGATCGCAACCGATCCCGGTGGATGCACGAAGGAAGACCTTTATCGTGTGGGTATGTTGCTGAAGTGCGAAACCGAAAACTGGCTGATGCATCGCGCAATCAAGCGTTGGCGCGGGATGGAAGCGGGGTGATGTGTCAGGAATCGCTGTGCTTTCGCCGCAACACATCAAGTGACACATATTGCGAAATCCCCTCGACCACCAAACTACCTAAGTCATTGAAATTATTGGCGCACCCGAGAGGATTCGAACCTCTGGCCTCCGCCTTCGGAGGGCGGCGCTCTATCCAGCTGAGCTACGGGTGCATACCGTTCGCGAGATGCTTACGTCATGCTTACGCGAGATTTTCGGCCTCTTGAAGAGCGAACCCGATATCCGCTCAAGCCGTTGTTTAGTCACTTCTTTCTTCCAGCACCTTTCGCCATCGCCAGACTTGACATCCGCCTTCGGAGGGCGGTGCTCTATCCAGCTGAGCTATGGGTGCCTCACAACTTTCTGCCGCTTACACGAACTTTCGTCTTTATGGATTCAAAACGTCTTCACTCGCAAGACGCCATTTCAGAAGGTACTTTGGTTTGCTCTTCTCAGCCATCGACTTCACATCTGCCTTAGGGCATAGAAACGCTTTCCAAAACAGCATGCGGACACCTAGCAAATCCCCAAAGTTAGCGCAATCGGGAAAGTGAATCCTTTTGGGGTGGACTGTTGAGTTGGTGCTTGGGGCTGCGGTTTTGTCTGGCTTCAAGGCTTGATAATTTCTCCCCTACGATGGTCGTCCAGCAGGACGTTGTTTTTCTTTGAAGAAGTGGTCGCGGAAATTCGGACCAGTTGTTAAGGTGGAGTGCATGACGAAATAAGTGATCCAGAATGAAGAAACGAACGCACCATTCTCCTGAATTCAAAGCCAAGGTTGCGCTTGAAGCAATCCGTGATGAGATGAGGCTGGCGGAGCTTTCCGGAAAATACGGCGTGCACCCGACCCAGATCAAGCAATGAAAGGACCAACTTCGAAAGGACCAACTTCTCGACGGCATGACGGACGTTTTCGATGGTAAGCCCAAGGCGTCAAAAGAGCCCGAGATCAACGTCAAATCGCTGCATGCGAAGATCGGTCAGCTTGTCGCTGGAAAATGACTTTGAGGAACCGTGGCCCCAGTGAGGCCGCGTATCCCCATACGACGAGGCTTTCTTTCCCTCTTCGCCATCATTGATTGGTACAGCCGCAGGGTTTTGGCATGGCGCAATCAAATAGCATCAATGCGGATTTCTGCGTCGAAGCCCTGAAAGAGGCCTTGGGCAATTACTGTACGCCGGAAATTGAACTTCGCCGGGTTTGCCGGAGGCTGCTGAGTTCGCATTTCAAGCTGCAATTTTGTCAGACTTCAGATAAGAAACATGCGTTGGCGCATGCAAGATCTCTTCGCGATTTTGTCCGAGCATGGAGCAAGCCCTTGTCGTGCGCGTGGTATTGGTAAAGCTTGCGTTCCAATCAGTGAAACCTAAAGCGTTTCGCCTTTACCTTGAGACATATCTCGTCACCTAACGCGTTGAAATCTATGATTTCAGGCAGCGTTAGGTGATTCAAATTTAAGGCGAAGCGCTATAGCCCATCTTCCACTTAATCGAACACCCCATCGACGGCACTTGTGTCTTGGGTCCCTGCCCTGTCTCGGCCACTTGGGTCATCGCCTCGACCAGATCCCGCCGCACCCCCTCGGCCGACGCGCCAAACCGGGCCGCGTCCAGCCGTCCCCGGTATTGCAGACCCAACCCCCGGTCAAAGCCAAAGAAATCCGGCGTGCAGGCCGCCCCATAAGCGCGGGCAACCGCCTGGTTTTCGTCATGCAGGTAGGGGAAGGGAAACGAACGATCCTCGGCCATTCTGCGCATGTTCTCGAAACTATCCGCAGGATAGGCTACCGCATCGTTCGAACAAATCGCCGCCACGCCGATCCCCATCCCCTGCAAGGTCACCGTATCCGCGATCAGCCGGTCGAGCACACCCAGCACATAAGGACAATGGTTGCAGATGAACATCACCACCGTCCCATTCTCTCCCGCGATATCGCTCAGCGCATAAGACCGGCCATCGGTTGCCGGAAGAACAAAGTCGGCGGCAGGCCAGTTGAATTCACAGACTGGTGGCGTCGCGCCCATATCAAACTCCCCCCATTTCGGCTTACGATCGAAATACAGCTTAAAGGGGTTTGCGGCCTGCGTCAGCCGCGCGACGGCCCGACGAACTTTAATAATACGCACCAACCCATTGCGCGCGTTCCTTTCGCAAACAATATCATATAGTTGAATGACTTTTCACGGTGAGCCCATCCCCGGCTTCGCGGCATGGGCCCCTGAAATGATCCGTAGGAAATGTGCCGTTTTGGGCAAGTTTGCGCGAGGTTTCGTGATGATCCTTGAACTTCCCCCCCAATCCAGAGTTCAGTATCGTCAAACAACGGTCCAAAGGATCCCTCTCATGCCAAGCACAAAACTCACCCTCACCCTGATCGCCGCCTCCGCGCTCGGGCTGACCGCCTGTACCGACCCCGATGGCACCGTCAATAACACCGGCGCTGGCGCGGTGCTGGGTGCTGGCATTGGCGCGCTGGCTGGTCAGGCGATCGGCAATGACACCCGGTCCACCGTGATCGGCACCGTCGTCGGCGGCACCATCGGCGCGGTCGTGGGCAACGCCCTGGACGAGCAGGAGAAACAGTTGCGGCGTGATCTGGGCGGCTCGGGCGCACGGATCGTCAACAACGGCTCGCAATTGCTGGTCGTTCTGCCCGAGGGCATCCTGTTCCCGATCGACAGCGCCGTGGTGAACCAAAACTCGCGGCAGAACATTGTCGCCATCTCGCGCAGCCTCCAGGATTATCCCAACACAACCGTGCAGGTTATCGGCCATACCGATAACACCGGCACGCGCCAGTATAACCAACAACTGTCAAATCGCAGGGCCAACGCAGTGCGCAACATCCTGGTTCAAGCCGGA
The DNA here is from genome assembly GCA_938049225.1 of uncultured Paracoccaceae bacterium. Classification (GTDB taxonomy): domain Bacteria; phylum Pseudomonadota; class Alphaproteobacteria; order Rhodobacterales; family Rhodobacteraceae; genus Halovulum. The sequence continues at coordinate 44,077 of CALICM010000058.1, read as the reverse complement.
ACCAGCGGTGGCCGCATCCAAGCCTGCGGTGTCGGCGAGGATCAGCCGATCGATACAAATGCCAATGCGCGGGGCCGCCAGGCCAACCGTCGGGTCGAGATTGTGATCACCCCCAACGGCTGACACCCGTACGGACCAACACGCTTGCACTTAGTCGTGCTCCGGTCATATTATTTGACCAATTCTGACCGGAGCGCGGCATGACCTTTCAGAAAATCGAGCCCGAGCGCATTGCCGGGGCAATTCAGCGACAGGTCGAAAGCCTGATCCTGCGGGGCATCCTGCGCCCGGGCGAGCGTTTCCCGTCTGAACGCGACCTCGCCACACAACTCGACGTATCCCGCCCCTCACTGCGCGAAGCCCTGGCAGAGTTAGAGACCGAGGGTTTGATCGAGACCCGCCCCGGGGCCGGGGCCTATGTGGCGGACGTCCTCGGCTCCGCCTTCGCCCCGCCGCTGGTGCGGCTCTTCTCCACCCATACCGAGGCGCTGTTCGACTATCTGTCGTTCCGCCGCGACCTCGAAGGCCTCGCCGCCGAGCGCGCCGCGAAGCAGGCCAGCGATACCGACCTCAAAGTAATCAACACCATCTTCACCAAGATGGAAGCTGCCCACGAAAAGCGCTCCCCGAAGGAAGAGGCCGCGCTGGACGCGGATTTCCACATGGCCATCGTCGAGGCCTCGCACAATGTCGTCATGCTGCACATGATGCGCTCGATGTTCGAAATGCTGCGTGAGGGGGTCTTTTATAACCGTCAAACCCTGTTTGGCCTGCGCACCACCCGCCGCGACCTGCTAAACCAGCATCGTGCGATCCACGACGCCCTTATGGCCCGCGACCCGGCCGCCGCCCGCGCGGCGGTAGAGGCGCATATTGGCTTTATCGAAAAAGAAATGCGCGAACAGGTGCGCCTGACCCGCAACGAAGAGACAGCACAGCTGCGCTATGCCCACGAACAGACGCGCTAGAAAAGCGGATCACCCCACCCAGCGCACCAAAATCTCCTGCATGCCGCCATTCTCACAAACCTGCACACAGGCACCACGGGCCCCAATTCCGTTTTTGCGGGATTGGGGAGGATAAACTTGGCCCAGCATGGGCCTCCGCTTGCTTGCTCTTACAGCACGACGCACGATATCATCCCCCATGGCATTGCCCCCCGGCTTCCTTGACGAGTTACGCAGCCGCACGTCGATCGCTCAGGTCGCCGGGCGCAAGGTCACCTGGGACAGCCGCAAGTCGAACCCCGGGAAGGGCGACTATTGGGCCCCCTGCCCGTTCCACCAGGAAAAAACCGCTTCGTTCCATGTCGATGACACCAAAGGGTTCTACTATTGCTTCGGCTGCCACGCGAAAGGCGACGCCTTAGGCTTCGTGCGCGAGACCGAGAACATGGGTTTCATGGACGCGGTCGAGCTGTTGGCCCGCGAGGCCGGAATGCAAATGCCCGCCCAAGACCCCGCCGCCGCCGCCAAGGCCGCCCAGCGCGCGGGCCTGGCAGAGGTGATGGAGATGGCGGTGCAATTCGCCCGTCTGCAACTCGCCACCGCCGCGGCGGTGCCCGCGCGCGACTACCTGGACCGCCGCGGCATGCGCGAGGGCACGCGCAAACAGTTCGAGATCGGCTTCGCGCCCGACAGCCGCAATGCGATGACCCAACATCTGCGCGACAAGGACGTGCCCGAAGCGGATATTGTCGCCGCGGGCCTTGCGATCAAGCCTGATGACGGCGGGGCGGCCTTCGACCGCTTTCGCGGGCGCATTATGTTCCCGATCCGTGACGCACGCGGGCGTGCCATTGCTTTTGGCGGCCGGGCGATGGATCCAAACGCCAAGGCCAAATACCTCAATTCGCCTGAAACCCCGCTCTTCGACAAAGGCCGCGCGCTTTACAACATCGGCCCGGCCCGCCAAGCAGCCGGCAAGGCCCAAGCGCTGATCGTGGCCGAGGGGTATATGGATGTGATCGCTCTGGCGCAGGTCGGCTTTGATCACGCGGTCGCACCTTTGGGCACGGCCGTTACACAAGACCAACTGCATCTGATGTGGCGCATCGCGGCCGAACCGGTGATCGCGCTGGACGGGGATACGGCCGGTCTGCGCGCCGCGATGCGCGTGATCGACAACGCCTTGCCGTTGCTCGAAGCGGGCAAAGGTCTGCGGTTTTGCATGATGCCCCAAGGCCAGGACCCCGATGATCTGATTCGCACGCAAGGCGCCGCCGCGATGCAGGCGGCCTTGGATAAAGCCGTGCCAATGGTCGCCCTGCTTTGGCAACGCGAAACCGAAGGCCACGTCTTTGACAGCCCCGAACGCCGCGCGGCACTGGACGCGCGGCTGCGCACCGCGCTCAACAAAATCACCGATCCGGTGATCAAATCCCACTACCGCGATGCGATCCGCGATCACCGCAACCAACTGTTCCGCCCCGCCCCGCGCCAACAGAATCGCGCCTGGGTCAGTCCCACGAAATCTCGCGCCACTCCGCCCGCGATGCCCACGCCATCACTGAAAAATTCCCTGCTCGCCCAGACCTCGGGCGACGAGGCTTTGGCGGCCAGGGTGCGCGAAAGTGCCATCCTGCTGGGCTGCCTCAACCACGCGGCTGTCGCCGAAACAGTCGAGGCTGAGTTGGAAGAACTGAGTTTTCTATGCAAAGACTTAGACAGTTTGCGCCAGCAGCTGTTGCAAGTCATCGCTGGCAACTTACATGGGCTAACAATGAACACAGCCTCCGAATCCATCCCCTTGCCTGATCGCCTGACCGCCTTGGCCCAAAGTGAGGCTTTCGCGCCGCTCGCACGGATCGCGCAGTTGCGTGATAATCGTCATCTCGCACCAGATGCACCGCTGGACCAAGCCCTGATCGCCGTACGCGAAGAGATCGCCAAACAGCGCGCCGCCGACGGCATGCGCGCCGAGTTGCGCGATGCTGAGGCCGAGATGACGGGTGTCGCGGACGAGGGCTTGACTTGGCGCTTGCAACAAGCGACAGCGGCGCACCAAATCAGCCTGCGTGGGCATGTGACAGGCGAGGATGCAACCAGCGACACCCACCAGGATTTGGTCGATCATTTACAAAAGATGATCGACGCGCAGATTTGGTTAAGGAAGAAGAAATAGAATCACATTGCGAATCAGTGATTCGTACGAGAGATTTCACCCAACGCCCACAGAACGCGAATCACCCCCAAACATGGTTCGCTGAAGGAGCACTTGATGGCTGCCAAAGACAACGACCAGGGAAAAGCCGACGAACCTCAGGACATGTCCGGCCCTATGCTGGACATGAGCCAGGCCGCCGTCAAAAAGATGATCGCCCAGGCCAAACAGCGGGGTTACATCACCTATGACGAGTTGAATGAGGTGATGCCTGCCGACCAGGTCAACTCGGAACAAATCGAAGACGTCATGGCGATGCTGTCCGAGATGGGCATCAATGTGATCGAGGCCGAAGACGCCGAGGAAGAGGGGAGTTCCGGCACGCCCGCGGTGATCGACAGCACATCATCCTCGCGCGAGTTGGCGACCACCACCACCAGTTCGGAAAACCTGGACCGGACCGATGATCCGGTGCGCATGTATCTGCGCGAGATGGGCTCGGTCGAGTTGCTGAGCCGCGAGGGCGAGATCGCCATCGCCAAGCGGATCGAGGCCGGACGCAACACGATGATCTCGGGGCTGTGCGAAAGCCCGCTGACCTTCCAAGCGATTACGATCTGGCGTGACGAATTGCTGGAAGAGGCGATCATGCTGCGCGATGTGATCGACCTTGAGACCACTTTCGGTGCTGCGATGGACGAAGATGGCGAGGTGGCGCCCGTCGTCGACACCGCCGCGGCAGCAGCGGCCCCGGCTGCGGAAAAACCCGCCGAACCCACCCCCAAACCAACCGCTGAGGCCGCCGAAGGCGAAGACAGCGGGGGCGAGGGCGCAGGCGAGACCAGCACCGACGATGATTTGGACGAGGAAGAGGAACAGGCGAACCTATCCCTTGCCGCGATGGAGGCGCAGCTCAAGCCACAGGTTCTGGAAACCCTCGACCGGATTGCCGCCGATTACACCAAACTGTCCGAGATGCAAGACAGCCGTATGTCGGCGGCCATGAGTCACGACGAGAGCTTCAGCGCCAACCAAGAACGGGACTACCAGCGCCTACGGTCCGAGATTGTGCTTTTGGTCAATGAATTGCACCTGCATAACAACCGGATCGAAGCGCTGGTCGATCAGCTTTACGGCATCAACCGTAAGATCATGAGTCTGGACGGTGCCATCGTCAAACTGGCCGACGCCGCACGGATCAACCGCAAGGAATTCGTGGACGAATACCGCGGGAACGAACTTGAGCCAGGCTGGCTTGAACGGGTCTCGGCCTTGTCCGGGCGCGGTTGGGATGTGTTGACCGACAAGCATCGGCCCGCCGTCCAGGAAATCCGGGGCGAAATGGCCGAGGTGGGGCAATACGTCGGCGTCGACATCGGCGAGTTCCGCCGCATCGTCAGCCAGGTCCAAAAGGGCGAGAAGGAAGCGCGCCTCGCCAAGAAGGAAATGGTCGAGGCAAACCTGCGCTTGGTGATTTCCATCGCAAAGAAATACACCAACCGCGGTCTGCAATTCTTAGATCTGATCCAAGAGGGCAACATCGGCCTGATGAAAGCCGTCGATAAATTCGAATACCGCCGCGGCTACAAGTTTTCGACCTATGCCACCTGGTGGATCCGCCAGGCGATCACCCGCTCGATCGCCGACCAGGCACGCACGATCCGTATTCCCGTGCATATGATCGAAACGATCAACAAACTGGTGCGCACCGGCCGCCAAATGCTGCACGAGATCGGCCGCGAGCCGACGCCAGAAGAACTGGCCGAAAAGCTGCAAATGCCGCTGGAAAAGGTCCGCAAGGTGATGAAGATCGCCAAGGAGCCCATCTCGCTGGAAACGCCCATCGGCGACGAGGAGGACAGTCAGCTCGGCGATTTCATCGAGGACAAAAACGCCGTCCTACCGCTCGATTCAGCCATCCAAGGCAACCTCAAAGAGACCACGACCCGTGTGCTGGCCTCGCTGACACCGCGCGAAGAGCGTGTCTTGCGCATGCGCTTCGGCATCGGCATGAACACCGACCACACGTTGGAAGAGGTTGGCCAACAGTTCTCGGTCACCCGCGAACGCATCCGCCAGATCGAGGCGAAAGCGCTGCGGAAGCTCAAGCACCCCAGTCGGAGCCGGAAACTGCGGAGTTTCTTGGATCAATAGACATTGACCGAATGTGTGGCGACCCTCCCGAGCGATATTCTCGAGCGTGGTACTCAAATTTTCCTTCACTCACTTGATTTTGGTGAGGTGATGTACGAATCCCTTGGGCCAAAAAGGTTTCCCGATTTCAGCATAGGCGAAAATATCGCTGTGGAAGCGACCAGACTCGTGAAGACAGTGAGCACGCCGGGAGGCGAAATCGCGCTGGAAACGGTCGAGCCACGGATTATTCAAACGCTCAAAAATGCTATTGAAAGCGTGAACCCCGGGGGCCATGAAGGATCATGTTTCGTTAGCCTAAAACTATCCCTGGACGTCGACCCAAGACATGCGGCCAAGGCTCTAAGGGGCCGTTTAAAACGGGAACCGCCTCACAGTATTGGATCAATTCATATTTGCCCTGGACTTACAGTGGAACTCGACAGGGCCCACAAATCCTACGAAACCCCGTTTCGACTTGGTGCGATTAGCATTACCGGCTCAGCGAGTTGGCTTATCGACGATCTGCGCAGCCAATGTCTCGATGCCATCCGAAGGAAAGAACCGAAAATCGAAGCCTGTACTCATGATTACGCAGAATATTGGCTTGCTGTTGGGGGAGGATTAACAACCGGTCTGAGTGATTTCGACTTCTCAGATTTCGCGGAGTGTTTTCAAAGCGAAACGCACTTCGGCACTTTGCTGCTCATCGATTGCGCCTTGCCGCATCTGTCTCGAAAACTGAAACTAAACCGTTTGCAAAAAGCCCTTTGAGGCCAAGCCAACGTCCAATCCTCCACCGCTAGACCCCTACCCCGCCAATCGGTTTGGCGGGCGGGCCGGTGGCGGGCGCAGCCCGAACACGGGGCGCGCGCCAAACCGCGGCACTTTGCCAGCCTGCACCACCACATCGACCCAGTGAAATTCCGCTCATGCGACACGGAAAAAACCTAGCGATGAGCGCACTATAGGGAGACGGTATCAAGGACTATCGGCGAGAGTTTCCGAGACACGAAAGACACGCTACAGTTTCAAAGCTCTATAGATCGCCGAGTTTCAGCAAGATCAATACGGGAGTTTATTCCTATATCAAAAGCTCTGTCTCTGATTTCCCCGCGGCAATCGCCTCAAGGTACCACTTCGGTCGACGGCCCTTTCCTGTCCAGGTTTGCGTCGGATCCGACGGATTGTGATATTTCGGTGCAGCGGGCTTCTTGCTCGAAGCGGCCTTCTTTCTACGCTTGGGCTTTGGCTCTTCCTGCGAGAGAAGCTCGTTGATGGAAACGCCGTATTCCTTCGCGACTTTCTCTACCGCCGCACGCGCATTCTTGCGTTGTTTTGCTTCTGCCGTGACAATCGCCTTTTCAACGCTCCCCGCCAGTTTTCTAAGTTCCACAAGAGTAAGTCGATTGAGATCGATTCCCATACATCTGTCCCGTCAGTTGTTTTGCTAAAAAATACCAGCATCGAATAGTCGAACTGGGATGACCTTGTTTAGCGCTAATCCGAAGCCGACCGCAAATGATTTGTTGAGTTTCCACGATCGCTTCTGGCGCCAGCACCAATGCAGGTTAAATTGGTCGGGCGATATTTTGTAAATAGTATTTTTCGGATTCATGGTGCCGCCAAAGGCGCACACGTGGCGTTTGATCCGCCGATTAGACGTCATATCTCGCCCGTTGCAAGCGACGAGACCGCCGATGGACGGTGGATCAATTGGCGTGTCGAGTCTGGACAAGCAAATCACCCGCCGGACGGGGTCCATGTTTGGGGCTTGTAAAGCACCCGTAGCCGCATCACGTCCAAGGTTTCAACACGGCGGCCTCAAGGCCCAACTGGTCCACCAAGCGCGTATGACCATCTCGAACCGCGGGTGCCGCCCAAGGGGCATGGCACGCGGCGAATAACGTGGCCTCGGACCGAAGGATCGGTTCGTCGTCTAGTACCCTCAGGTGGTTCGCGCGCAATGTCTCGCCAGACGAGGTGATGTCCGCGATGGCCTCGGCCGTTTGGTTTTTCACCGTGCCTTCGGTAGCACCTTGGTTGTCGACCAATTGATAGTCGGCGACGCCATGGCGCTGAAAGTATGCGCGGGTCAGATTGTGGTATTTGGTGGCCACCCGCAAACGGTGGCCATGGGCTGCCCGAAAGTCTGCAGCAACAGCGTCCAGATCGTGCATGGTTTGCACGTCGACCCAGAAATCCGGCACCGCGACGATCAGATTAGCATGGCCAAAGCCCAAGGGGCTGAGCGTGAGCACATCATCCTGGGTAAGTTTTTCCGAGACCAGGTCCAAACCGGTCACGCCCAAATGGATCCGCCCCGCGGCCAGTTCCCGTGGCACCTCGCCCGCCGAGAGCAGCACCAATTCAACCCCAGGCACCCCACGTACGGCCCCAGCGTATTCGCGCTCGGAACCGCTGCGTTCCAGCTGAACCCCGCGCGCGGCAAACCACTCAATGGTCCGCGCCTGCAGCCGTCCCTTCGAGGGGATGCCAAGTTTCAGCGTCATGCGTCCGCCCTCAGCGCCAACAGTGCCTCGGGGCGGATGATGCCGCCCACGGCAGGCACGCCACCCGCCTTGCCGCCCAGCACTTGGGTCAACGCATCATATCGCCCACCGCTGGCGATAATCGGCAGATCCGCGCGGCCGGGGGCGGTAAACCCAAACACAAAACCATCGTAGTATTCCATCGAACCGCGCCCGTAAGCGCCATCGAAGGGCAGGTCAGCCACATCGATCCCACGTGCCTCGAGCGCCGCCAGCCGTTGCGAGAGCCGCGCCACACCGGGTGCCAGAGCGGGCCAAGCCTGAGCCATGCCGCGCAAGTGCTCCAGTGCGACCGGCGCGGGAGCCTGAAGGGCCAAAAGGTCATGGATCATAGCAACCTCTCGCGCCTCAAGCGCCGGGGTATGGGCATCTTCGGCCAGATGCGCCAAACGGGCCGCGACCTCGGCTGGGGTGCGCTTACCCAAGACTTTGCTTTGTGGGGTCTTTGGTGCCCGGTCGGCGCCCCCCGGGGGCTGCGAAAACCGCTCCAGCAGAACCTGAAACCGGGCGGGGCGCCACAGGTGGCGCCGCAGGGCCGCGCGACGGGTTGGGCTGGTGGTCAGGCCCGCAATCGCGGCCATCAACAGCCCCAGATCGCCCACGACCACGCGCAGCCCCTGCCCTTGAACTGCATCGCAGATCAAGGAAAAAACCTCGGCATCGGCCGCGCCGGGGTCAGCACCATCGAACAACTCAAACCCGCATTGCAGATACTCTTGCGCCCAGGCCCGCCCTGCCCGCTGCTGCCGCCAAACCGGCCCGGCATAGGCATAGCGCGCTGGCTCAGCGCCTTGGGCCATGTGGCGCTGAACCACGGGCACTGTGAAATCAGGGCGCAGCATCATCTCGCCGGTCCCATCATGTGTCACAAAGGCCCGGGCGCGGATATCCTCGCCATATAGATCCAACAAAGCCTCGGCCGGAAGGAGGGCTGCGGGATCCACCCGCATGGCGCCTGCCGCCGTGAACCCAGCCATCAGCCGCGCCACCTCGGCCTCGACTTGCGCCAAGCCCGCACCCGCGCGCGCGCCAACCAAATAGGCCCGTTCGAACATGGGCTCAGTCCGCCCGCGCGATCATGGCCCGCACTTGGGCCACCAATTCATCGCGTGGGATCTCCATCTGCGCGGGCTGCGCCTTCCATTCGTCGTTGGTTGTGATGTTCGCCGCAAGCCGGGCACCCAAGGCCAAATCCTTGATCTGCACCACACCGCGCGCCTGCTCGTCCGACCCTTCGATCACCGCGACGGGGCTTGAGCGCGCATCGGCGTATTTCAACTGGTTGCCGAAGTTCTTGGGGTTTCCCAAATAAACCTCGGCCCGGATCCCTGCGGTGCGCAACTCGGCCACCATCGCCTGGTAATCCGCCATCCGCGCCCGGTCCATCACGGTGACAACCACCGGTCCTGGCGGTGTGCTTTGGCCCGCACCACGCGCGACAAGCGCCGCCAGCAAACGGTCAACCCCTACCGAGACACCCGTCGCGGGCACCTGCTGGCCGGTAAACCGTTTGACCAAATCGTCATAGCGCCCGCCACCCGCGACCGAGCCGAATTGTTGCGCCCGCCCCTTCGCATCACGCACTTCAAAGGTTAACTCAGCCTCATAGACCGGCCCGGTGTAGTATCCCAGCCCGCGCACCACCGACGGGTCCAGCACAAAACGATCCGCGCCATAGCCCTGTGCAGCCATCAGCGCGCCGATCTGCTCCAACTCGTCCACGCCTTCGGCGCCGATAGTCGAGCCACGCACCAAGTCGCGCAAAGCGGCCACGGTCGCACCCGCATTGTCGCGACGCGCCTCCATAAAGGCGATGACCACGTCGGCTGCATCCGCGCTCAGCCCGGCACCTTCGGTGAAGTCCCCGCTGGCATCCTTGCGGCCCGCCCCCAGCAACGCGCGCACACCGTCGATCCCAAGGCGGTCCAACTTGTCGATCGCGCGCAAAACGATGCCGCGCGCCTGGGCCTGGGCATCTGGGTCGTCTGGGGACCACAGGCCCACAACCTCCATCACTCCGTTGAGGACTTTGCGGTTGTTCAGCCGCACCATGTAGTCGCCACGCGCGATGCCCACAGCCTCGAGCACGTCCGACAGCATCGCGCAAATCTCGGCATCCGCGGCCACGGTTGGCGTGCCCACCGTGTCCGCATCACACTGATAAAACTGTCGAAATCGCCCAGGCCCAGGTTTCTCATTGCGCCAAACAGGCCCCACGGCATAGCGGCGATAAGGGCTGGGCAGATCGTTGCGATATTGCGCATAAACCCGCGCCAAAGGCGCCGTCAGGTCGTAGCGCAGCGCCAGCCAGGCCGCATCCTCGTCCTGCCAGGCGAAAACGCCTGCATTGGGCCGGTCCACATCGGGAAGAAACTTGCCCAAAGCCTCGACCGTCTCGACCGCGCTGGTCTCGAGCGGGTCAAAACCATAGGCCTCGTAGACAGCGGTGATCCGTTCCAACATCGCGCGGCGTTGGGTGACCTCGGCCCCCAAATAATCGCGAAACCCCCGTGGCTGGGCGGCCTTGGGGCGCTGAGGTTTTCCTTGTTTTCCGGCCATTTGATCCCGCCTCCAAACTTGGTCCGTGTCCTAACCCAGCCCTGGGGGCGGGGCAAGCGGGCCCGAGATCGGCGGATTTTCGCCGACATTAACGTATCCCTTGCCGGAATCGTCCCAGACACGGCACCTCAATGTGACCAGCAGAAGAAGCGGCCCCGTATGAAGACCCCATTTTTGTTCGCCCTGCTCGCAGCCCTTACCTTGGCCGCCTGCACCCCGCCCGCCGAAGCCCCCCCAACGCGTGCGCAAACCAGCTATTCAAACGATGATTTCACCTGCCTGCGCGAAGCGATTTACCACGAGGCGGCGGCCAATAGCACCGACGGCGGCCGCGCGGTGGCCAATGTGATCCTGAACCGGGCCCAGGATCCGCGCTTTCCGAACTCGGTCTGCGCTGTGATCGCCGAGGGCGAGGACAAAGGCCGGTGTCAGTTCTCGTACCGCTGCGACGGTCGCCCCGAAGTGTTTCCCGACAAGGTGAAATTGCGCAACGCGACCGAAGCCGCGACCCTGGCACTCACCAACCAGACCGAGGATGTGACCGATGGCGCGCTGTTCTTCCACGCCAAATGGATGAAGCCGGGATGGTTTGGCACCCTGCGCCGCACCGTCGCCCTGGGCGGCAACATTTTCTATGGCGAGCCGCTATAGATTTGTTTGCACACCGGCATAACGCCCCCGGTGATACAGCAAGGGGCGTTTGTCGGAATGGGTGATGCGCAACACCTCGCCCACCACGATCAGATGATCGCCGCCATCGTGACCCGCTGAATGCGCGCATTCCAACCGCGCGACACACCCCTCAAGCAAGGGCGCTTGGCCCAGCCCTGGCGTGGTGCTGAGGTTGTCAAAATCCTCGCCCTCGCGCGCGAAGAGATCTGACAAATCGCGCTGGTCCTCGGCCAGGATGTGAATAGCGAAATGCGATGCGGTCTCAAAGGCCGCGAACCGCGTTGATTTTCGCGCGGGCGACCACAAAACAAGTGGCGGCGTCAGCGAGACGCTGGCAAAACTGTTTGCGGTGATCCCCATCGGCCCGCGTTCGGTTAGGGTCGTGACAACGGTCACACCGGTGGCAAAACAGCCCAGCGCATCCCGCAGATCTCGCTGATCGAAAGTCATGTCGTGACGCACCCTTACATTGCCCGTACCGATCCTCGGCGCGGTGCTGCGCAAAACATGGCGTTTAGCGAGAGGGTGTCAATCACGAATGCCCGCGGCATCCGCGGGCAGACAGGCCCCCCAAGGGGCACGTCTGCCGCGAACGCGACGGTTCAGGCAACTAGGTCCAATGACGCACCTGTGTTTCGGCCCTGAACCACGTCGGTTAAACTTGCCAAGGCTTCCAAGAATGCCTCAACCCGTGTTTTCGCCCCACCGGCAGCGGTCGCCCCCTCAGGGCCTGCGGCGGCCGTCTGGGCGGCGTTCAAATCACCGATGGCTCGCAACTTCTGGGCCTCGGCGATGGCTGCGATTTGGCGATCCGCGGCCGAGGGTTCGGCGGGCGCAAGTGCTGCGGCCTTGACCACTTCCATCTTGCGGATCGTTGCACGCGGATCATCGCGCACCGGGGCCGTATCGATAGAGACCGCGCCCCCAACAGCGTACCGCTGACCATCCGGGCCGGTTTGATAGGTATAGGTCGGCTCGCCCGCATAGGGGCCACCCACGCGGGCATGGGCTTGCTCGTGATCGCGGACCTCGCGATCACGCGCGGCAAGCTGCTTGACCAAAGCCTGCTCAGCCTCGGTCAGCCCGGCGGCGTCACGCCGCGTGCCGCTTTCCATCAGCGCTTGCAGGCCGCGCGGGTCTTTGACCAGTGCCGCGGCCTCCCCGGCCTCGGTCACCTGGGCTGGACGTGGCACCACGCCGCGCCCGCTTTCCGCCGATTGCGGCTTCGCGGGCAAGGGCAGCGCCAGAATATTCGATGCGGGTGTGGATGTAATTTGCATGGATCTCTCCCCAAAACCTCCTGCCCTCTAGAACACGCTCAAACCGTTGCGATTGTCTTAATTTCCAACGCCATCACGTCTCAAAGTTAACACTCCCAAGCCTTCCCAATCACGATAAGTGGGCGAACCGCACCCCAAGACAGCCCATCAAACCGGATACTTCGAAAGTGACGCAAGGATCGGGCAATCGGGCCGCTGATCGCCAGCACACGCATCGACCAAATCAGAGAGGGTGTTTCGCATCTCTTCCAGATCAGCGATCTTCTTGGCAATACGATCAAGATGCTGCTGGGCGATCGCGCGGACCTCGGCACTGCTGCGCGCCTCGTCCTCGTACAGGCGCAAAAGATCCCGGCAATCCTCGATCCTAAAGCCCAGCGCGCGGGCCCGGGCCAGGAAGGCGAGTTTATGCAGTTCAACCTCGCCAAAGGCGCGATAGCCGTTGGTGTCGCGCGGTGGCTTTATCAACCCGATGTCTTCGTAATACCGGATGGTTTTCGCAGGAAGCCCGGCGCGGGCTGCGACCTCGCCGATGTTCATAAGAAATCCTCCCCCTCGCTTACGACACAGGCGTCACAAAACGCAGCCGCAAGGCATTTGACACAACAAACACCGATGACAAGGCCATCGCGCCCGCAGCCAGCATCGGCGATAGAAGCATGCCGCTAAAGGGATACAAGACCCCTGCGGCCACCGGCAGCAGTGCCGCGTTATAGGCAAAGGCCCAAAATAGGTTCTGGCGGATATTGCGCATGGTGGCGCGGCTGATCGTAAGGGCATTGCCGACACCCGCCAAATCGCCAGACATCAACACAACATCCGCCGCCTCGATCGCCACATCTGTCCCCGTGCCAATCGCGATCCCGACATCGGCGGCCGCCAGTGCGGGGGCATCGTTGATCCCATCGCCCACAAAAGCCACAGTGCCGTATTGCCCGCGCAACGTTTGCACCGCCGCCGCCTTGGCGTCCGGCAACACTTCGGCGACCACCTGATCAATCCCCAGTCGTTTGGCGACAGCCTGGGCCGTGGCGCGATTGTCGCCGGTGATCATCACGACCTTCAGCCCAAAGTGGTGCAGCCGCTCAATGGCCGCCTGGCTGCTGGGCTTGATCGGGTCGGATACGCTGATCGCAGCCTGCGCAACGCCGTCCACCGCAAGGAAAAGAGGTGTCTCGCCGCGCGCGGCAGCGCTTTGTTTCGCGTCCTCAAGCGCGCCCAGCGCAATCCCCTCCCGAGCCAGATATCTGTCCGCGCCGATATGCACTTCGCGCCCGTCAACCAGGCCAAAAGCACCCATGCCCGTCACACTTTGAAACCGCTCGACAGCGGGAACCTTCAAGCCGCGCGCCTCGGCCGCGCGCAGAATGGCCTGTGCAATCGGGTGCTCGGATTTTACCTCTACCGCGGCCATCAGCGTCAGAAGCGTGTCTTCGTCAGCCCCCTCGACCGTGTGCAGCCCGATCACTTCAGGGCGGCCCTGGGTCACCGTGCCCGTTTTGTCGAACGCCACAACACGCACCGCCTGCAGCCCCTGCAACGCATCCCCTTTTCGGAACAAGACACCCATTTCTGCGGCCCGCCCTGTGCCCACTATGATCGAGGTCGGCGTCGCCAGCCCCATCGCGCAGGGGCAAGCGATAATCAGAACCGAAACACCCGTGACCAACGCCAGGCTGAGCGCCGGATCCGGCCCAAACACCAACCACCCCAACACAGTCAGGCCCGCGGTGGCGATCACCAGGGGGACGAACACAGCAGTGACGTGATCGACCAGCGCTTGAATGGGCAGCTTTGCAGCTTGGGCTTGCTCGACCAACCGAATGATCTGCGCAAGAACCGTCGCCTGGCCGACAGCCGTCGCGCGGAAGGTCAGCGCACCGGTGCCATTGATCGTGCCGCCAATGACCGTGGCACCCACGGACTTTTCAACCGGCACCGGCTCGCCCGAAATCATGCTTTCGTCGACCCAGGATTCACCCTCCAGAACCCGGCCATCCACCGCGACCCGTTCGCCGGGGCGCAGATGCAGAGTGTCCCCTTCGACCACTTGATCGATGGGCATATCGGCAATCTGGCCTGCGCGCGCGACCCGCGCAGTTTTGGGTCGCAGCCCAATAAGGCGCTGGATCGCGGCCCCTGTTTGGCCCTTTGCCCGTGCCTCAAGGGTACGGCCCATCAGGATCAGCGTGCAGATCACGGCTGCGGCCTCGAAATAGACGGCGCGCGTCCCCTCGGGGAACAGGCCGGGCACAAACAAGGCCAGTGTGGAATACATCCATGCGGCCGCTGTCCCCAGGGCGACCAGCGCGTTCATATCTGGCGCGCCCTTCAGAAGTGCGGGGATACCCTTGCGGTAAAATCGCTGGCCTGGCCCGGCCAGAACGGCGGTGGTCAAGCCGAATTGGATCAGCCAACTCATCTGATGCCCCAAGGTGCGGCCGATCAGATCGTGAACACCCGGCACAAAATGCGCCCCCATTTCCAAAAGGAACACTGGAAGTGTCAAAATCCCGGCAATAAGGGTTGCCCGGCGCAATGCGTCATATTCCGCCGCCTTGCGTTCGGCCCCAGCCACAGCCTCGGCCTGCCCAGCGGACCGTGCTGGATACCCGCCTTGGGTAAGAACCTTGGCCAGGCCCTCGGGGGTGGCCGCCCCCTCAAGCGTGCGCACTTGCGCGGTCTCGGTCGCCAGGTTTGCCGTGGCCTCCAACACACCGGGCTGCGCCATCAGCAGCCGCTCAACCCGGCTGACGCAGGAGGCGCAGGTCATCCCTTCGACTGACAGCACCTCGGTGCGGCGGATGGGCGAATACCCGGCGGTGTCGAGCGCCGCGACGACATCGGCGGTGGTTTCAGGGCGTTCCAGCGTCAGACGCGCCGTTTCCGTCGCCAGATTTACACTGACATCCGTCGCCCCACCTGCCGCCGCGATCGCACGTTCTGCACGCCCCGCACAGGACGCGCAGTCTAAGCCGGATAGAGACAAAGTCAGCTCGTGAGCCAAAGACACCATCCTCGATTCGCTGCATTAATCCAAGATATAGGGATTCCAGTGACTGGAAGGTCAAGGGCTGCAGCGCGAATCCGACCAAACTTGCCGCGCCGCGAATTAACGGGGATGTATCGGAAGCCGGGCAAACCTGAGGGGAGAAAACAGGTGCAACAACATAAGAGTTTGTTCGAGCCATTTACGCTGCCCTGTGGCGTAACCCTCAAAAACCGGATCGCCAAATCGGCGATGTCGGATGCCTTAGGTGACGGAACCGGCCATCCGACAGCTGATCAGATTAGGCTGTATCAGCGTTGGGCTGCGGGTGGGGTGGGTTTATCCATCATCGGCGAGGTGCAGGGCAATGCGGGATACGCCGAGAAGCCCGGCAACCTGGTACTCAACGCGACCTCCGACCTCGACCGGCTCACCGAACTTGCCCAACGAGGCTGCGAAAACAGCACCCAGCTTTGGCTGCAACTTGGCCACGCCGGTGCGCTTGCCTATCCACCCACCAGCACCCCCAAAGGCCCCAGCCCGCTTGATCTGGCCGGTCTGCGCTGCGCGGAACTGACGATGGACGAAATACGTCAGCTGCCCTCGGCCTTCGCGAGGACAGCCCGCTTGGCGCGGCAAGCTGGTTTCGGCGGCGTGCAGATACACGCGGCACACGGATTTTTACTCAGTCAGTTCCTGTCACCGCTTTTCAACAAGCGTCGCGACGCTTACGGGGGGGACAATCGCCAATCGCATGCGGCTCTTGTTGGAAACCGTCGAAGCGATCCGCGCCGCAGTCGGGCCCAAGTTCCCGGTTGCCGTGAAACTCAATTCCTCGGACCAACTCGAAGGCGGGTTCGGCGGGGAGGATGCGCTCGAGGTCGTGGCCGCGCTGGATCGGTCCTCGGTCGACCTGATCGACATCAGCGGCGGCACCTATTTCCCCGGTGCGAAGTCCGCCTCCGACGGGGCCGGACGCGGTCCCTATTTCCTTGAGTTTGCAAAGCGCGCCCGCGCTGTGACGACCAAGCCCCTTATGCTGACGGGAGGGTTCAAGACACGCGCGCAGGCAGAGGATGCCATGGTCAGCGGCGCGGTCGATATCGTCGGTCTTGCCCGCGCACTGGTCCTTGAGCCTTCGCTTCCCGAGTTTTGGAAAGCGGGTCAGAAAACTGAGCCGGTCTTTCCCAGATTCTCTGACGCGCCGGACGGCGGCATAACCGCTTGGTACACGATGCGGCTGACCGAGGTTGGCACGGACACCGAAACGCCGGTTTTCAGCGACCTGGGCCAAGCGATTCAAGACTATGAAGCGCGCGACAAAATGCGAACGGAGGTTTGGTTGCGCCACTTTGGCCATGAGGCCATGGGGCAAATTTGAACGGCGAACAGCATTTACGTTGTTGACAAAGCGTCTGCCTGCGACCCTCAGTTCGCCCCCTGTTCCAACACCCTGCGGGCAATCACCTGGGCCTGAATTTCCGCAGCACCTTCGAAAATACTCAAAATCCGCGCGTCGCACAGGACCCGGCTGATCGGATATTCCAACGCAAAGCCATTCCCGCCATGGATCTGCACCCCATTGTCCGCCGCGGACCATGCCACGCGGGCCGCCAACAGCTTGGCCATTCCGGCCTCCAGATCGCAGCGTCGGCCCGCGTCCTTTTCGCGCGCGGCGTAATAGGTCAACTGCCGGGCCACCATGATCTCGACCGCCATTATGGCCAGCTTTCCATAGACCCGCGGAAAAGCTTTCGTGGGCTTGCCAAAGGCCACCCGATCCGTTGCGTAAGCCAAGCTCAATTCCAGGGCGTTTTGCGCCACCCCAATGGCGCGCGCCGCAGTTTGGATCCGGGCGCTTTCGAAGGTTCGCATCAGTTGCTTGAACCCCTGCCCCTCGGCCCCGCCAAGCAGGGCGTCACCCGGCACCCGATGTCCGTCCAAAGCCAGGGTGTATTCCTTCATGCCGCGATATCCCAGCACCTCGATCTCGCCCCCGGCGATTGTGTCATCGGGGAAGGGTTGGTTCGCGGTCCCCCGGGTCTTGGGCGCTAAAAACATGCTCAGGCCAGCGTAATTGTCCGTCCCTGGAGCCGTGCGCGCCAGAACGGTCATCAGATCCGTTCGGCCACCATGGGTGATCCATGTTTTGTTGCCGGTCAGCACCCAATCAGCCCCATCCTGAACCCCACGGGTCCTTAAGGCACCCAGGTCCGAGCCGGTGTTTGGCTCTGTGAACACCGCCGTTGGCAGCGTCTCGCCGCTGGCCAGTTTCGGCAGCCATTCCGCTTTTTGCGCCTCGGTCCCGCCGCCCAGTATCAATTCGGCGGCAATCTCGGACCGCGTCCCCAGCGAGCCGACACCGATATAGCCGCGACTCAACTCTTCCGAGACGACACACATCGCGGTTTTGCCCATTCCCGCCCCGCCAAATTCTTCGGGGATGGTCAGGCCAAAGACGCCTAATTCGGCCATCTCATCAATCACATCCATCGGGATCAACGCGTCCGCCAAATGCCAACCATGAGCATGGGGCTCGACCCGCTCGGTGGCGAACCGGCGGAAGTGATTGCGGATCATCTCCATGTCTTCGTCCAGGCCGGTCAGCCCAAAGGTGGCCGTTCCCCGCGCCTCGGCCATCAACCGCACCAGACGCTGGCGCGCGGCGTCGCTGTTGCCCTCAGCCATCAGCCGGGTCACGGCGGGATCGTCGCGAAACCGGGCGCGCGCGACCCCATCCACGCCCAAATCCGCCAGCCGGGCAATCTCGGACTGGCTCATCGGAATGCCGCCGTCGATCTGGGCAAGGTATTCGCCAAAGGCGATCTGCAGCAGCAGGGATTCCATCTCGCCCAGCCGCCCCTCGGCGTTCAGACGATCCGCCCAATGGTGCATTTGCCGCAGGCTTTCGACATAGGTCGCCAGCCACGCCAGCCCATGCGCCGCATGCTGATCCGCCTCAAGGGACGCGCCCGAGATGCGCCCGTTAAGCCCGCCGATACGATGTATCAACGCGGCACGGGCGGTTGCTTCGATACCTTCAGCGGCGACCAAAGCCGCAGCCGTCAGTTTGGTCAACTCGGCAAGATGCGGTGCCGTCTCGAAGGCATGTCGGGGGTCGGTCATAGGGTCACTCTTGTGCATTGCGGAATCGCTTTTCGCAGGTGCGTGCACCATAAGCCCAGCCCTAAGGGAGGTCAATGATCGCGCAATAATACTCTCACAGGGCACTCAAAAGGGTAATTTTATTATTCTTGCGTGTGCGTTTCTCCAGTGTCAGACCCTGCCCATCACCAAAGGATTCCCATGCAAGACTTGCTGACCCAGTACGGCACATTGACGATAGCGGCAGCCTTTCTCACCGTGCTGCTTGCCGGTTTTGTCAAAGGTTCTGTGGGTTTTGCCCTGCCGATGATCACGGTCAGCGGTGTTGGCGCGCTGATGTCCGCCGAGGCCGCGATCGCGGCGATCATCCTGCCCGGGCTGGTGACAAACGCGCAGCAAGCCTTTCGGGGCGGCGCTCAAGCCGCCGTTGCGACGGCGCGAAAATACTGGCGTCTCAATCTAGTGTTGCTGCTGCTGATCGGCTTGTTTGCCCAATTGTTGATCTTACTGCCGGACTGGCTGTTCTTTGTCATTCTGGGCAGCATGGTCACCGTGGCAGGGGGGCTGCAGTTGATCGGCTGGCGGCCGCGCTTCCCGCCGCGCCTGACGCATCGGGTCGAGCTTGGCATCGGCCTACTCGCCGCCTTTTTCGGCGGGCTCGCGGGCGTTTGGGGGCCGCCAATCACGCTTTACCTTCTGGCACGTGAAACGCCCAAGGTCGAACAGATCCGCGCCCAGGGGATCGCTTTTCTGATTGGCTCGGTTGTCCTTCTGGCAGCGCATATGCATTCGGGTCTGCTGAACGCCAACACCTTGCCCTTTTCAGCCTGGCTGGTGCTGCCCGCGCTGACGGGCATGTTATTGGGGTTCTGGGTGCAAGACCGTTTGAACCAAGAAGTGTTCCGCAAGGCCACCTTGCTGGTTTTGATCCTCGCGGGTCTGAATTTGCTGCGCCGGGGCCTTTTGGGCTGACCCGCATCGCCAGGCGGCTGGAGCGAAATCGATTTAACCCGCAACACAGCTTATTAAATTTTGCTCTAGCCTGTTACCGCACACCCATCGCGGCGCGGATCTGATGCCGCGCTGACCGCGCCGTTACGGGCTTGTTGCGCGATATGGACCCCACCGAAAAAGAAGTCTGGGGTCGGCCAGATCGCAGCCTCGGGCCAGTCGCGCAGCAGCGCTGTGCGACGCGCTTCATCGCCAAGGTCCTCAAACGCCAAATCGCCGCTTTCAACATGCATCCGTGGCGCCGCAAGCGCCTCGGCCAAACCCAATCCGTGGTCCACCAGATCCACTAAAACCGTGGTCAGAGCGGAGCGGATCCGCGCCGATCCCCCACTGCCCAGCATCGTCAACGCGCCATTCGGTCCCCGTACCGCCGTAGGGCACATCATCGAGGCCAGGCGCGTATCAGGCGTCCAGGCGGTTGGCCCCTCGGGAACCAGATCCTCCTCCCCCAGCATGTTGTTTGGCATAATTCCGGTCCCGGGCAACAGGCGCCCACATCCCTCGCCATTCGACAGGGTCAATGCCGCCCCGGTTCCCCAACGATCAATGACCGAAATATGCGTGGTCCCCCGCACCGCCGCCTTATGTGCACTCAGGGACGCTCGCAGTTGGGCCACCAACGCAGGATCCAGGGCCCGCCCGGCGTTTGTTGGATCCAAATCCAACTGCAATTCCGCCCTGACCCGCGCAACACCCGCCAAAGCCTGTGCCATTTCCCCTGGATCCGGCAAATGGTCCAGCGCGTTGAGCCCCAGGGCGATTTGGACCCCACCTAAGCTGGGCGGCGGATTGAGCGCGATGCGATGTCCCAACCGCTCCACCGACAGAGGTGTGCGGTAGATCGGCCTGGCGCGTTGCAGATCCAACGCGCTCAGCGCTCCGCCGGGCAGCCCTACCAAAGCTTGCGCCACCTCACCCTCGGTGAAAAAGCGCGGCCCCTCCAACGCCATGACCTCTAACACATCCCCCAAAGCGGGATTGGCGTGCTTGGTACCCGGCGTGGGGGCGGCACCGTTGTCCAAATGCAAGGCCGCCACGACGGGATCCGCCTTCAGGATCGGCGTCACCAATCCGGCGATATGCGCTTGCATGGCAGTGATCTGGTGCCCCTGCCGCGCCACCGCGACGGCGGGCGCCACAACCTCTACCATGGGCATCCGCCCCGCCCGCGCGTGCGCTTCGAACACGGCGGGGATCAAACAGGGGGCTGCCACAGTCCCCGGCCCAATGTGGAAGTCTTGGGTCGCGGTGCCGAAATCGACCGTAATCGATCCGATGTCTAAATCGCCTTCCGACGGCTTTTGACGCGGGGTCTGCACAAAGCCGTCCAAAAGCGTCGCGGGCCCGGTTTGTGGCGCAAGCATCAAAAACCCACCGCCAAGCGGCTGGGCCAGCACGGGTTCCACGACAAAGGCCATGCAGGCCGCCGCTATACAGGCGTCCACGGCTGTGCCCCCAGACCGCAGCGCTGTTTCTGCGGCCTCGGTTGTCAGCGCATGCCCCGTTGCAACAGCAAATCCCATGCGGGCCCGCCCCTTACGCGGGGCCACCCCGCAGTCACCTCAAAACACCCCGACGAAAGGCCCAGTGTCAGCCAGCCCCCCGGGGTTGCGTACGCCGTTTACATCGCGCCGCGGAACACCACAGCCTCTTCCATCACCGCCTCATCGACAAAGGCCTCGTACTGATGGAAGTTCTCCTCGAACATCCGTACAAGCCGCGCGGCCTGACGGTCATAGGCATCGGGCTTATCCCAAGTCCGCCGCGGATCCAACAAAAGGTCCGGCACGCCAGGGCACGAGGTCGGCACCGAGAAGCCAAAGGCATCATCCATGCGGAAGGTCGCATTCGCGAGCGATCCATCCAGCGCCGCCGTCAGTAGCGCCCGGGTCGCCTTGATCGGCATCCGCGACCCCACACCATAGGCCCCGCCCGTCCAGCCCGTGTTTACCAACCAGCAGGTTGCGCCATGCTTGGCGATTTTCTCACGCAGCAGATCGCCATAAACCTCGGGGCGACGCGGCATAAAGGGCGCGCCAAAGCACGTCGAAAAGGTCGGCTGCGGCTCGGTCACGCCTTTTTCGGTGCCGGCCACCTTTGAGGTGAAACCCGACAGGAAGTGGTACATCGCTTGTGCGGGTGTCAGCTTAGCAATAGGCGGCAGCACACCAAAGGCGTCGCAGGTCAGCATTATGATGTTTTTGGGCATGCCGCCGCGCGCGGTAGTCGAAGCGTTCGAGATCGCCTCGAGCGGATAGGCGCAGCGCATATTGGCCGTCAGACTGTCGTCTTGGAAATCCAACTCTTTGGTATAAGAGTCATAGACCATGTTCTCGATAACAGTGCCAAAGCGGCTGGTTGTCGAAAAGATCTCAGGCTCGGCCGTCGGGCTGAGGTCGATGGTCTTGGCGTAACAGCCGCCTTCAAAGTTAAACGTCCCCGTATCGGACCAGCCATGTTCATCGTCGCCAATAAGCGTACGCGCCGGATCCGCGCTGAGCGTGGTTTTACCGGTGCCGCTGAGACCGAAGAAGATCGCTGTGTCATGCGGATCATCGGTCGCGTGGTTGGCCGAGCAGTGCATCGGCATGACACCCTTTTTGGGCAGCAGGTAGTTCAGCAGCGTGAATACCGACTTCTTATTCTCGCCCGCATAAGATGTCCCCGCGATCAGGATCAGCTTTTGCTCGAACGACATCGCGATGACGGTTTCGGACCGGCAGCCATGACGCTCGGGGTCGGCTAGGAAGCTGGGACAGTTCAGAATGGTATACTCTGCCAAGAACCCCTCAAGCTCGGACGCATCAGGGCGGCGCAGCATGTGGCGGATGAACAGGTTGTGCCAAGCAAGCTCGGTTATCACCCGTACATTCAACCGATGCGCGGGATCGGCACCCGCGAACAGGTCTTGTACGAACAACTCACCACCCTTCACATGCGTGAGCATATCTTCATGCAGCCGTGCAAAGGCGGCTGGCGTCATGGGGGCATTGTTGTCCCACCAAATGCCATCCTCGACCGACGGCTCGCGCACGACGAATTTGTCTTTGGGCGAGCGTCCGGTATGTTTGCCGGTCGAGACCAGCAATGTCCCACCCTGCCCCAGCGCCCCTTCGCCCCGCGCGATGGCCGTTTCGACCAACGCGGGCTCTTGCAAGTTGTAATGCGCTGTTTTCACCCCCGGTATACCGGTCGCTTCCAGCGTTGCCGCTGGGTTAACCATGCCATGGTTCATTGAGTCGCTCTCCTGTCGCACACGGGACCGCGACATTTCGGGTCGCGCACCCGCCTCCCCTGTTTGGTCGCAATGTGTCGGAGGGCCAATTCCAACCGGCAAGTATTCAAAGAATGCCATAATTGCGACAGCTATACCTTCTGATTAACATTTTATCGCCACTATTCCAGTGGAATTAATGTGGCAAGCATGCGGCAGATCGTGGCAAAGCGCCTGTTGGATGCGCGGTTTTCATAGGTCATTAACCCATATGCATGTTTAGATGGGTTGAGGGCCAAGGTAGAAAAGAAGGAACAGGTGATGTCAGCGAATATCGCACTTGTGGATGATGATCGAAACATCCTGACGTCTGTGTCCATGGTACTTGAGGGCGAAGGCTACGACGTCAAGACGTATAATGACGGCGCAGCAGCCCTGAGCGCGTTCGAAAAAGTCATGCCAGATCTAGCAGTTCTAGACGTTAAAATGCCCCGTATGGATGGGATGGAGTTGCTGCGGCAGATGCGCACCCGCTCGGACGTGCCGGTGATTTTCCTGACCTCGAAGGACGAGGAAATCGACGAGTTGATCGGCCTGCGGATGGGCGCGGACGACTATATGCGCAAACCCTTTTCGCAGCGTCTGTTGGTCGAGCGTATCCGGGTGATCCTGCGCCGCCGCGAAAACGCCGAGCGTGAAGCACCCGAAGGGGATGCCAAAACCATGACCCGCGGCAGCCTGACGATGGATCCGCTGCGCCACGCCGTGGTGTGGAAGGGTCAGCAGATCACGCTGACCGTGACCGAGTTTTTGATCCTGCAGGCCCTGGCCCAGCGCCCCGGTTTCGTGAAAAGCCGGGACCAGTTGTTGGATGTCGCCTATGACGATCAAGTCTATGTGGACGACCGCACCATCGACAGCCATATCAAGCGGATTCGCAAGAAATTCAAAGTCCACGACGATGACTTCTCGTCAATCGAAACCCTCTATGGCATCGGCTATAGGTATAACGAGGCCTGATCCAAATGTCGGATCGCCGCCAGGCGGACGCAAGACCCATAGCCAGGCACAAGGTGATCCTGACGGGCGGGCGAACTTCGCCCGCCTCTTCGTCTGAGGCCAACAGCCATCGGGATGATCGCGCGGATGGCAATCCGGTCATCATGGATTGGAAACGCCGGTTTGGCCGCCGATCCCCGCTTTCGCGCAAGATCATTACCTTCAACCTGGTTGCTTTGGGTGTTCTGCTAACAGGGGTTCTGTTTCTGAACCAATCCCAAGGTGGTCTGGAAGAGCTGCGCTTGCGCAGTATGATCACCGAGGCGCGGCTGGTCTCCAGCGTGTTGGCCGAGGAGTTCAGCCCCGGCGCACTGCGCGAAGACCCTGTACCCGCGATGGTTGCCCTCAGCCGGATGCAGCGTGTGACCGAAACGCGGATGTTCTTGTTCGACCCTGAGGCGCGGCTGGTGGGCATGTTTTCAGCCAACGGTCAGGCCACCCCCGCCAGCGAGATCATCCGCATCGAGGCACAGCGCACGACCGCTTTCACCACCATAATGGCTGATATGTGGGAGCGGATCTCGCGCATTTTTGCGGAACGCCGGGCGCAGGCTTTCCCCCTTGGGGTTGTAGCCGCGGAACCGCTTGCCGCGCAGGCGCTTGAGATGGGCGAGGTGGTGCAGGACTCAGGCAGTACGGACAGCGGCGACCAAGTTCTCAGCGTCGGCGCACCGATTGTTGGCGAAGAAGGCGTCATCGGTGCGGTGGTCCTTATCACCCGCCCGGGCGATCTGGATGTTATCATTCGCAGCGACCGCGAGCGGATCCTGCAAGTTTTTGCCCTGGCGAGTATCATCTCGATCATCCTCAGCTTGGTGCTGGCCAATACCATCGTAGGGCCTTTGCGCGATCTGGCAGAGGCTGCTCAGGATGGCAGTAACAAAAGCTCGGGCAAACTGAATCCCGAGCGAATCACCATCCCCGACATGACCGCGCGGCCTGACGAGATTGGCTATCTTTCAGGCGCCATGCAGCAGATGACCAAAGCCCTATTCGACCGAATCGAGGCGAACGGCAGCTTCGCGGCGGACGTGGCGCACGAGATAAAAAACCCCCTGACCAGCCTGCGCTCGGCCGTGGAAACCATGCCCTATGCCAAGAAAGAAGACGCGCGCCAGAGGCTGTTGGACGTCATTAAGCAAGATGTGGACCGACTAGACAGGCTGGTGACGGACATCTCGAACGCGTCACGTTTGGATGGGGAATTGGTTCGTGATCAACGGCAAGCGTTCGACCTGCATCTGCTGTTGAGCAATATTATCGAGTTTACCGCCGAGCAGGCCGAGAAGAAGGGCGCCACCCTGGTCGAAGGTTTTGGCCGCGTTCCCCTGGAAATTGTCGGACTTGAGGGTCGGCTTGCACAGGTTTTCACCAACCTGGTGACCAACGCCATCTCGTTCGCATCCGAGGGGGACCGGATCCGCCTCCACACCCGCTTGACCGAGACCGGTCATGTGCGGATCACGGTCGAGGACGACGGACCGGGCATCCCTGATGCGAACCTTGGGGATGTGTTCAGCCGGTTCTATTCGGAACGCCCGCAAACCGAGGAGTTCGGCAACCACTCGGGCCTTGGCCTGGCGATATCACGCCAGATTGTAGAGGCGCATGATGGCACTATATGGGCCGAGAACATTCGCCCACATGGCGCGGGCCCAGACACGCCCCCCTTGGGCGCGCGCTTTGTGGTGGAGTTGCCCGTATGATCCCCCCCGCCCCCCAGATCCTGCATGCCAGTTGCGTCGCTGTCGCGGACCGAGCGGTGCTGATCACCGGGGCCAGCGGCAGCGGCAAATCCACGCTCGCCTTGCAGTTAATCGGTCTTGGCGGGCTGCTGGTGGCGGATGATCAAGTACAAGTGACCACGCTTGAGGGAATACTCTGGGGCACCCCGCCCCGCCCCCTGGCCGGACTCATCGAGGCACGGGGTATCGGTCTGATAAGATTGAATTATCAGGCCCAGGCGCGGATTGTAGTGGTGGTCGATTTGGATCGCGAGGGGGCTGGTCTCGATGTGCCCCGCTTACCGCAGGTGCGAAAAATCGGCACCGATCATGCTGCACTGCCGTTGATAACCGGAAAAAATCGTCCAAATCTTGCGTACGAGCTTATGGCGTGCCTGCGATATGGCCGCGATCCGTTGTTGGTGAACCCCGACGCACCACCCAAGGAGCTATCAGATGCCCGCGTCGTCTGACCCCACAATGGCCACCCAACAAGATGTGGTCCTTGTCACCGGCCCTTCCGGCGCCGGGCGATCGACCACGATCAATGCCCTTGAGGATCTGGGCTTCGAAGCCATCGATAATCTGCCCTTGTCCCTGCTGATGCGCCTTCTCTCGGGCGGGCCCCATGAACGCCCGCTGGCCGTGGGCATCGACGCGCGGACCCGCGATTTCAGCGCCCAAGCTCTGGCGGCGGCCCTGGAAGAGCTTGCAGCGCAACCGCATCTGAACGTCTCGCTGGTCTATGTGGACAGCGACACCGACACCCTGCTGCGTCGCTTCTCCGAGACCCGCCGACGCCACCCTCTGGCCCCCAACGGTACATTGCTGGCGGGGATTGAGGCCGAGCGGGCGCTTCTTGCGCCATTGGTTGGCCTGGCGGATGTCTTGGTCGATACCTCAAATATGTCGCCGCATGAACTGCGGACCGAGATCACGCGCTGGTTTGGCCCTGCAGGTACTGATGAATTGACCGTTTCGGTTCAATCATTTTCTTTCAAGCGTGGGACGCCACGCAGCGCAGATATGGTCTTGGATTGTCGCTTCTTGCGCAATCCACATTGGAGCCAGTCACTGCGCCCGTTAACCGGCCAGGACCCCCGCGTCGCCGCCCATGTTGCAGAAGATCCGCTTTATAAACCTTTCTTTGACCAAACCGCAGATATGATAAGCATGCTTCTTCCGGCCTATAAGGCCGAAGGTAAGGCCTATTTCACTCTGGCGTTTGGTTGTACCGGCGGGCGCCACAGATCGGTTTGCGTTGCGGAAGCGTTGGCGATTCAACTTGCAGATGCCGGATGGCAGGTGTCTATTCGACATCGGGAACTTGAGCGTGTACCGCGGCACGCCGAGGCAAGGGAAGTGGTGAAGCTGTGATAGGTATCGTAATTGTCGCCCATGGCGGATTGGCGCGCGAATACCGCGCTGCATTGGAACACGTCGTCGGGCCGCGCCCGGGCGTCCTGGCCATCAGTATCGGCGCCGAAGACAACCGCGCGGAAAAACAAGCCGAGATCAACGAAGCCGTGGACGCAGTGGACCAAGGTGATGGTGTGGTCGTTGTGACGGACATGTTCGGCGGCACGCCGTCGAATTTGGCGGTGTGCGCGTGCAGTCGGCCGGACCGCAAGGTTCTGTATGGGGTCAACTTGCCCATGTTGATCAAACTGTCAAAAGCCCGCGAAATGCCCCTTCAAACAGCGGTCGATTGCGCACTGGCTGCGGCGCGCAAGTACATCAATTCGGCAGACGGCCTGGGGGCTGGTAAAGCTGCCTTGTCGGCGTAATGCCCGGCCCTCTGACGCTGCACATCGTGAATGAACGCGGGTTACACGCCCGCGCTTCGGCCAAATTCGTCGAGGTTGTGGAGGCGCATAATGCCGAGGCCCAGGTGACCCGCGACGGCATGACCGTCTCGGGCGATTCGATCATGGGTTTGCTGATGCTGGCCGCAGCGAAAGGCACGATGATTGAGGTTATCACGTCCGGCGCGCAGGCCGAGGATCTGGCCAACGCGCTGACTGCTCTGGTCGCGGATCGCTTTGGCGAGGGGACCTGAGCGACGCTTGGCAAGGCCCCGCGCGTTGCACAAATCAAGCCTTGTGTGGGGCCCGTTAGTCGCGCCCCAAGGTCATGCGGCGCAGGATAGAATCGCGGTCGATGAAGTGGTGTTTCAAAGCCGCCGCGATGTGGATTGCCAGGATGGCGGCCAAGGTCATCGCGAACGCCCAATGCGCCGTGTGCAAGGCCTCGGTGAGGTCTTTCGAGCCCTGGGGGAAGGGATCGGGCAACTCGAACAGGCCAAAGACCATGTTCTTAATCTGCGTCGGATAGGCCCCCGCGTCGTTCAAAGGTGAGGCCGAGGCCATAAGCCAGCCGCTGATCGGCATCGCCAGGATCAAGATATAGAGCAACAGATGGCTCACATGCGACGCGCTGCGCTGCCAACCGGGCATATCCGCGGGCAAGACTGGCGTGCGAGGGTTCGCCAACCGCCAGATCACGCGCAACACCGCCAGCGTGAACACCACAAAGCCAACGCTTTTGTGCTGCTGAACCATCTGGAATTGCGCGACCAGATCGGTCACGAAGTTCGACATATAGGTGCCGAACCCCAACATCATGACAATCATGAGCGCCATGACCCAATGCAAGACCCGTGCGGGCCAGCCCCAGGCGGTCTCGGTGTTCATAGCGCTCATGCGTTGGGGTCCTTACGACGGATCGGCGGCAGCGCCAATTTCCAGGTCGATGGTGACCGGGATCACGGTGCCGATAGCCGGTGCACCATAGTCGATGCCAAAGGCGGTCCGATCAATCTCGCCCGTCAATTGGAAACCCGCTACTTGCTTGCTGGCGTCAAAAGGATTGGCGCCCAGCTGGCGCAACTCGGCGGCAAAGGTGATCGGCTGGGTGACACCCTTGATGGTCAGATTCCCGGTCAACTCGGCGCTGTCTTCGTCGAGGGCTTTTACACTGGTCGAGGTGAAAGTGATCTCAGGGTGCTTCTCGACATCAAGGAAATCCGCGCCGCGCACGTGTTTATCACGCGCTTCCCAAAACGTATCCAGGCTGGCAGCTTGGATCGTGAAGCTGACAGCCGAGGCCTCAATCGCTTCGGGATCGAATGTGATGTCGGCATCAAATTCGCGGAAAATCCCGTTGGTCGTGGAAAAACCAAGATGGTCCACCGAGAAGGTCACTTGGGTGTGGGATTTGTCCAAAGTCCAATCGGCGGCGAGGCCTGCAAAAGGGGTCAGAGCCAGAGTTGTGGCGAGAGCAAGGGCACGAAAGGTCATGGGTGTCTCCTGTTGGGTTCCAAAATCACGTAATATTGGGCAAATCGACCAGAAGTCACCCCTCTTTTCGCTCAACTTATTGTTGGGAATTTAGAGACAATGCATACACGGAAACGTGATTGTCCAATCCCAAAGGGCCGCCGCCTTACCGCGTCGGCACGGGCTCTTCACCGCGATAGTCATAGAAGCCGCGGTCGGTTTTGCGGCCCAGCCACCCCGCTTCGACGTATTTCACCAGTAGCGGACAGGGGCGGTATTTGGTGTCCGCCAGCCCATCATGCAGCACATTCATAATGGCAAGGCAGGTGTCCAGACCGATGAAATCGGCCAACTCGAACGGGCCCAACGGGTGGTTCGCGCCCAGTTTCAAACTGGTGTCGATCGAGCGGACGGTGCCAACGCCTTCGTAAAGTGTGTAAATCGCTTCGTTGATCATTGGGATCAGAATGCGGTTGACAATGAAAGCCGGGAAATCCTCAGCCGAGGACGCCGTCTTGCCGATCCGGTCCACCACACCGCGCATGGTTTCAACCGTTTCGTCCGAAGTGGCGATGCCGCGGATCAACTCGACCAATTGCATTACCGGCACTGGGTTCATGAAATGGAACCCCATGAACCGCTCGGGCCGGTCGGTGCCCGAGGCCAAGCGGGTGATCGAGATCGACGAGGTGTTCGACGTCAGGATCGTATCAGCGCCCAGGTGGGGCGCCAACGCCTTAAAGATCTTGTGCTTAAGCGCCTCATCCTCGGTCGCCGCCTCGATCACCAAATCGGTCGCGCCGATCGGCTCTAAATCGGTACCGATGTTGATCCGCTCCAGGGCCGCGTCGCGGTCGGCTTGGCTTAAGCGTTCGCGCGCGACAGAGCGGTCCATATTCGCCGTGATCCCGGCTAGCGCCTTGTCCAGGGCTTCGGGGCTGATGTCGTTCAGTTGAACATCATAACCTGCGATAGCGAAAACCTGGGCGATACCGCCGCCCATTTGACCCGCGCCGATCACGCCAACGGTTTTGATGTCCATAGCATTTGCCCCAACTGTCCGCTTGCCGGACCATAATGCGCGCCGCTTCCACGGCGCAATCGATTTCAGGATCTGCTTCGGAGGGGTAAATGGGGCGGGCGGGCACATGGCCGACCAGCCCCGACCCAGGTGGCTTAGCCCAACGCGTCTTTTAGTTTGGGCACGGCGTCGAACAGATCGGCGACCAAGCCGTAGTCGGCAACCTGAAAAATCGGCGCCTCCTCGTCCTTGTTGATCGCGACGATCACCTTGCTGTCTTTCATGCCCGCAAGGTGCTGGATAGCGCCCGAGATGCCGACGGCGATATAAAGGTCGGGTGCTACGACCTTGCCCGTCTGACCGACCTGCCAATCATTCGGCGCGTAGCCACTGTCGACCGCCGCGCGGCTGGCGCCAACGGCAGCACCCAGTGTATCGGCCAGCCCTTCGATCAGCGCGAAGTTCTCTTCCGAGCCGACGCCGCGCCCGCCCGAGACGACCACTTTGGCCGAGGTCAGTTCAGGGCGGTCCGACGAGACGACCTTGTCCTCGACCCACTCGCTGAGGCCGGGGTTGTCGGCCGCACCGATGTTCTCGACTGGGGCCGAGCCGGTTTCAGCGGCGGCATCGAACCCGGCGGTGCGGATCGACAGAACCTTGGTCGCGTCGCTGGATTTGACGGTTTGGATCGCATTCCCGGCATAGATCGGCCGCTCGAAGGTGTCGGCATCGACCACACCCGAGATATCAGTGATCACCATCACGTCCAGCAGGGCCGCGACGCGGGGCAGGATGTTTTTGCCGTTCACGCTGGCGGGGGCCACGATATGGCTGTAGTCGCCCGCCAGTCTGACGATCAGCGCCGCCACAGGCTCAGCCAACCCATTGCCATAGGCGGGGTTGTCGGCGCACAGCACCTTGGCCGCGCCATCCAGTTTCGCGGCCTGAGCGGCGGCATCGCCGCAGCCAGCGCCCGCACACAAGATAGTCACGTCGCCCAGCGACTTTACCGCCGACAGCGCTTTGCCCGTCAGATCCGCCGACAAGGTACCGCCGGTCACCTCTGCAAGAAGAAGTACAGCCATCAGATCACCCCCGCTTCGTCTTTGAGCTTGCCAACCAACTCGTCAATCGAGCCAACCATGACACCCGCCTTACGCTCCGCCGGTTCGGCAGTTGAAACGACCGTCAGTCGGGGCGCTGTATCAACGCCGAAATCCGCTGGGGTCTTCTCATCCAACGGTTTTTTCTTGGCTTTCATGATGTTCGGCAGGCTGGCATAGCGTGGCTCGTTCAACCGCAGATCCACGGTCACGATGGCGGGCATCTTGACCTTGATCGTTTGCAGGCCGCCGTCGACCTCGCGGGTCACAACCGCGCTGTCGCCCTCGACCGCCAGCTCAGAGGCATATGTGGCCTGGCTCCATCCGAGCAGCGCGCTCAGCATCTGGCCGGTGGCGTTCATATCGTTGTCGATGGCTTGTTTGCCGCACAGCACCAGGCCCGGCGCTTCGGCCTCGACCACCGCTTTCAGGATCTTGGCGACCGCCAGCGGCTCGATATCCGTATTCACATCCTCCGAGGCGACAACCAGAATGGCCCGGTCCGCCCCCATCGCCAAGGCCGTGCGCAGGGTCTCCTGCGCCTGTTTCACGCCAATCGAGACGGCCACAATCTCGGCTGCCTGCCCGGCTTCTTTCAGGCGGATCGCCTGTTCGACGGCGATCTCGTCAAACGGGTTCATCGACATTTTGACATTGGCCAGATCAACCCCCGTGCCGTCCGCCTTGACCCGGACTTTCACGTTGTAGTCAATCACGCGTTTGACAGGTACCAGGACCTTCATTTCGTGCTCTCCCCTTCTTCACACCGCGCGCCGCACGGCTGGTCACCCAAGGGGTTTACCCAGGTTGATTGCCAAGAAACAGGGGAAAAGCGACGCAGGGTTTGACCCGCGCGTCAACGAGCCGCCCCCATGGACCGCCGCCGATGAGGCGCCTTTTAAAACAAGGTGGTACAAGCAGGCCAAGACATCCGCCCAGATCATCAATTTCATGCTATCGTGGTGCAACATCAACGGAGGGTGAAATGCAAAAGGTGCAAGGTTTCGGCGGTTTTTTCTTTCGGGCAAAAGATCCGGGGGCGTTGAGTGCTTGGTACAAGACACATTTGGGCGTGGATCCGGTGCCGCAAGACTACGAGACACAGCCTTGGCAACAACAGACAGGGCCCACAGTGTTCGCGCCTTTTGCGCAGGACACGGATTACTTCGGCGACACCGAAAAACAATTCATGCTGAATTTCCGTATCACGAACATGGACGGTATGGTCGCGCAACTCGAAGCCGCAGGCGTTGAGGTTAAACAAGCGCCCGAACCTGAACCCAATGGCCGGTTTGCTTGGCTCAAGGACCCGGAGGGAAACCCGTTAGAGTTGTGGGAGCCAAATTGACACGCCCAGCAAAATTTGCTTCAATTGCGCCTGACTTTCGCTCTGTCGACCTTTAATGACTAAATTGAGGGCGGATTTAGGAGCATCCACATATGGGACTTGGTATTTTTGACACCGTTAACGGAAGTATCGATCCGTCCAGTGGTTTAGGGACCGAAGAAGATTACAACTTGACTGTCGACCTGACCGCCGGAATGACGGTGTCAGGCAACTTCGATTCAGGTGGTGGCGGGGATTTCGACACATATACTTTCACACAAGAACCCGGTGGTGGTGGCATACTAACGAGCAACAGCACGACCGGTGTGTGGAGTTTCGAGAGTGACGGGACAGCCACGTTCGGGGACACCTTCACTTTTACGGTTTCGATTCCAGGTATCGATTTCGGTGGCGATGTCGGGATCATTGGAGACGATAGCGACACCGTCACCATCACCTTCACCTGTTTTGCAAGCGGAACGTTGATCGATACCGCAAGTGGCGCGCGCGCAATCGAAAGCCTTGCTAAGGGCGACCAGGTTCTTACGAAAGATCATGGTCCGCAAACCCTGCGCTGGGTCGGCTCGCGTGAACTGATAGCACCAGGCGATCTGGGCGCCATCGTGATCAGCGCTGGCGCACTTGGGAACACGGCTGAATTGCGCGTCTCGCCCGCCCACCGCATTTTGCTCAGCGGCTGGCGGGCCGAAGTGCTAACCGGCCATGGCGAGGTGTTAGTCGCCGCCCGCGATCTGATCAATGGCGACACCATCTGGCAGGACCGCCAGACACCGGTGACCTATTACCACATGCTGTTCGATACGCACCAGATCGTCACATCGGACGGGGTGCACAGCGAAAGCTATCACCCAACGACCACCGGCCTGGCGGATCTGAGCCCCGCGACCAAGGCCGAGGTTTTGGCCCTGTTCCCTCAACTGGCGACAGATCCGGCGACCTATGGCCCGGCAGCGCGGCCAGTACTGACCTCGGGTGAGGCTGTGGGGCTGCTGGCCTAGGCCCGCTGGCGCATGTAGACGTAGAGCCAGGGGCGCGGCACCCGTCGCGCCCCCTCTTGTAGGATACAGACCTTGGCCGAAAACCCGTTTCCCGACCCCCATAAGCCGACCGAGAAGATGCGCGCGACGGCGGGTGATGTCTTTTATCTGATGCTGCGCTCAAAACAGCATCAGGAGTTGCCGCTAAAGGCGCTCAGATGGTGGTGGGAGCCGCCATTGCATTTGGGTCAGGTCTGGGTGTTCAATTTCGACGGCTTCCCACGCGCCGCCGTCAGTTTCGCCAGCTTGTCCGAGGACGCGCAGCGCCGTTATGTCGAAACCCGCGCGCCCTTGAAACCCGAAGACTGGCGGTCTGGCGATATCCCTTGGATCATCGATTGGTTGTCGCCCTATGAAAACCTGAAGATGGAGGCCCATATCAGCCGTTGGATCTGCGAAAGCGGATTTCCGGACCGCCCTTTTCGCTATATGCGCATGGCGACCGAAAAGCGCCCGCAACGCATTGTCGAAACCTTTCGGAACGACATCGGCAAGCAGAAATTTCGAATACTGCGCCCCGAAGAAGTGGTTGCGGGATGACCATGGCCATGCCCTTGGGCCATCAGGGGCCATGCCATGCTGGATGATCGCCACAACATTGCCGCCCCGGCGCGTCTGCGCGACTATCTTTTGCGCGATCCTGAAATCGCAGCGCTGTTCCGCAAGATCCGCACCAAAGGTGCTGGGGTGGTCAATTCAAGCTACGACATCTCGCGCACCTGCAACCTGAAGTGCGAGGGCTGCCTGTTCTTCGAAGGCTCGGATTGGTTGGGACATGGCGACACCCAAGACCTGGCTGACTGGGACCAGTTTTTCTCGGCCGAGAAGGCGCGCGGGGTGAACTACGTCTTCCTGGCAGGTGGCGAGCCCGCTTTGGTGCAGGATCGTTTGCGGATCGCTGCGAGTCACATCCCGCGTGGAGTCGTGTTCACCAATGGCACAATCGCGCTTGACCCCGAATTGCCCTTTACCATCCATGTCTCGGCCTGGGGGGCGCCGGGCGAAAACGGCAAATTCCGTGGGGCCGAGACCTTTGAGAAGTCGATCCGACTCTATGCCGGTGACCCGCGTGCACGCTTTGTCATGACCCTGAACGCCGAAAACTATCGCAGTGCGGGCACGGTCGCGCGGATCTGTCAGACGGCCGGAGTGAAACTGTCCTTCTCGCTGTTTAGCCAGACCGAACAATACCGCCAAAAACTGGCCCAAGGTGCGGCTAATGACGACGCCTATTTCCGCATTTCAAACGCCGGCCAGACGATGGCTTTCACACCTGCCCAATTGGCGGATGTGCGGGATCACCTGACCCAGGTCAGCGCGGACCACCCGGACACCGTTATCTACTCCGAGGCTTATAATCGTTTCGTGACCGATCCCGCCGGGCTCTATCAGATCGACCCGATCACAGGCTGGGCCACCAACTGCGAGACCCGCCGCGCGCCTTATCATGTCCATTACCGCACCGATATGACCAGTTCGGGCGCGAAATGTTGCTCGCCCAACATCGATTGCGCGGACTGCCGCGCCTATTCGATGGCTTTGGGCACGGCCGTGAGCCGGTTCAAGCGCTTCGCGGCGACATACGACGGTTTCGTCGATTGGGTTCGCATCACCGACCAATGGGGCCGTCTGTTTTTTCACGATTGGGATGCATCGCCTACTTAGGCGACCACGCTTCGCGGGCAATACATCCTTAATGTCGCTTCCCAAATGAGCATCGACCCGCAACCTTAAGTTATCAATAATAATTAAAGCACTTGTGAGTTGCATGTGTGCCGCCGCCTCCGACACAACCTCCACATGATCGGATGGACCATTTATCCCACCAAGCCAGCCGAGGGGACCGCGCAAGCTGGCGTGCGAACCTGGATTGCCGCGAGCGGCAGGCGGGTGCTGGGCAGCCTCACCCTGAGGATCAGAGGGGATCATGCCCATCTTGAAACCATCACCGTTGCCCAGAACATGGCGGGCCTGGGCGTCCGTCGCAGTCTGATGCGCTGTGCC
Source organism: uncultured Paracoccaceae bacterium (assembly GCA_938049225.1). Classification (GTDB taxonomy): domain Bacteria; phylum Pseudomonadota; class Alphaproteobacteria; order Rhodobacterales; family Rhodobacteraceae; genus Halovulum. The sequence goes on along the minus strand of CALICM010000058.1, from coordinate 8,886 downwards.
GAACGCGCTTGCCGCAAGGCAGGTTTGGCCAAGCTGAGCTTGCGGGCCCCAACAGCGGCGCCGCACACGATCCGCGTCTACAAAGATCTGGGCTGGCAACCCATTCGCAGCATCGATCAGGTGCTGCATATGAGCAAGCGGTTGTGACACGGCAAAGTATTGGACAGCGACTGAAGTTCTTGGCATAATTTCCCAATACTCCATTCTTCTGGAGAATTTCGGAGATTATGCAGGAATTTGCGTATGCTTTCAGCCAGTCCCTTGGCCTGATCCTATCTGGTGACCCGGACCTGTGGGCTATTGTTCTGCTGTCTCTGCGCGTCTCGCTGACGGCGGTGATCATTGCGGCCATTATTGGAATGCCATTGGGGGCGGCTTTGGCCGTGGCCCGCTTTCGCGGGCGCCAAGCGGTAATTGTGGTAATCAACGCGTTGATGGGACTGCCGCCGGTGGTCGTCGGATTGCTCGTCTACCTCACTCTGTCCAACAGCGGTCCTTTGGGGGTGCTACAACTGCTCTATACACCGACCGCGATGATCATTGCGCAAACGGTGCTGGTCACCCCGATCATCGCCGCCCTCACCCGGCAAACCGTATCCACATTGGATGAGGAATATGCCGAGCAGCTTCGGTCGCTCGGGGTCACCCGCTCAGGTGCCGTCCCCACGCTGCTGTGGGATGGGCGGCACGTGCTGATGACCACCCTGCTCGCAGGCTTTGGCCGCGCAATCGCCGAGGTTGGCGCGGTCATCATCGTGGGCGGCAATATTAATCACGTGACCCGCACCATGACCACCACCATCGCGTTGGAAACCTCGCGCGGGAACCTCGCGCTTGCCCTGGCCCTGGGCACCATCCTGATTATCGTCGCCTTGACGGTGAACGCCGCGGTCAGCGCGCTCAGCGCCTCGCATGCAAAAGTGCTGGCTCATGCCTGAGGATTGCGCGATCACCACCGCCCCAGTGCCGCCGTTGCTTCATGCCCGCAACCTGCGCTTTGCCGCCGGGGGTGAAACGCTTATTGATATCAATGATCTGACACTCGGCGCCAGCGGCCCCACGATGATCCTGGGGCCCAATGGTGCGGGCAAAAGTCTGTTGCTGCGCTTGCTGCACGGCCTGATCCAACCCACCGCCGGCCAAATCGACACCGCGACATCCCGGCAAGCGATGGTCTTTCAACGCCCGGTTTTGCTGCGCCGGACAGTTGCGGCCAACATCCACTACGCCCTACGCGCCGCGCGCCAACCTCGGGACCGCGCAGCCGCCTTGCTGACCCAAGCAGGCCTGAATGCAAAGGCCCGGCAACCCGCACGCAGCCTGTCGGGGGGGGAACAGCAGCGCCTGGCCATCGTGCGCGCCCTGGCGACGGCCCCTGACGTTCTGTTCCTGGACGAACCCACCAGCAGCCTGGACCCCGCCGCCACCCTGGCGATCGAGGCGCTGATCTCGGCCGCCGATGCCGCTGGCACCAAAGTTGTCATGGTCACCCATGATCCCGCCCAGGCCCGCCGCCTGGGGGCCGAGGTTGTTTTTTTGCACCATGGCCGGGTTCAAGAGCACACCTCTGCTGACCGGTTTTTTGACACACCCCAAAGCCCTGCCGCCCGCGCCTATCTGGCGGGTGGCCTGATCCTTTAGGATAAACCCCATGCGATACCTCGTGACAGCCCTCGTGGCCCTCTGCCTCGCCACCCTTGCCCAGGCGCAATCCGAGTTCATCGTGGTGCAATCCACCACATCGACCCAAAACTCGGGCCTTTTTGATGAGATTCTGCCGCAGTTCACCGAAAGCACAGGGATAGAGGTGCGCGTGGTGGCGGTTGGCACCGGGCAAGCGATTCGCAATGCGCAAAACGGCGACGGCGATGTCTTGTTGGTGCACGCGAAAGCTGACGAAGAGGCCTTCGTGGCTAGGGGTTGGGGCGTTCGTCGGCAAGATGTGATGTACAATGATTTCGTCATTATCGGTCCTACTACCGATCCTGCGGGGATCGCGGGCACGACCGACGTCACTGCGGCTTTGACCCAAATAGCCGAGGCGCAAGCCCCTTTTGCCTCGCGCGGGGACGACAGCGGCACGCATAAGGCCGAGATGCGCCTGTGGGCCGCCACAAACATCGATCCAACCGCCGCGTCCGGCACATGGTACCGCGAGACCGGCTCAGGCATGGGCACCACCTTAAACACCGGGGTCGGCATGGACGCCTATATCATGGCTGACCGTGCAACCTGGATCAGCTTCGGCAATAAGGCCAATCACAAGGTGCTGGTCGAGGGCGACAGCCGGTTGTTCAACCAATACGGCGTTATCCTGGTCAACCCTGAGCGCCATCCGACGGTAAAGGCCGCAGCGGGACGGATTTTCATAGATTGGCTCACTGGCACTGGCGGGCAGACGGCCATCGCCGACTATCAAATCGACGGTCAGCAATTGTTCTTTCCGAACGCAGACTAGCCGCGCCCGTTGAACTGGACAGCGCCTAGGCCACTTAAGTCATAGCCGCCGAATTCGGCAGCCTTTTGCGCGAAGGCAGGACCGCGCAAAAACGCCAGCAACCGCTGAAACGGTGGTTCGAACCACGCCTGACGCCAAACAAGCAGATCGAACCGCTCCTCCAAAACCGGCACGAAATCCAAGCGCATCGGCCCGGCCGCCGCTAGCAAGCCAAAGGCTACATCCGCCTTGCCCTCGAACACCATGGATGCCAGGTCCCCCTCGGTCCGCGCGACAGCCTCGGGGCCAGCCAAATCGGTCGGATCCAAACCCGCCTTGGTGGCCAACATGTCGAACAGCCGCTGACTGGCGGCCCCCGCCTGCCGCCGCGCCACCCGCACCTGCGCCAGCCCCGCGATATCGGCCAACCGCAACGGATTGCCTTGCGCCACGATCAGGCCCCGCTGGCGCCGCGCGAATTCGACCAGCACAACCGGGGCCTCGCCCAGCTTCGCCGCCACGGCTTCGGTATTCCATCCATCGGCTTGGTGCAGGTGCACGCCGCAGATCGCGCCTTGCCGGTCCGCGAGCCGGTCCAACCCATCCGTACTGCCGTCAAAAAAGGCCGCCAGCCCGCTGGTGCTTTCGCGCAATGCCCAGTCAAGCAGTGGATCATGGCTACCAACCACAACATCCGGCAACGCCCCCTGCGCCAATGGCCCTGATCGTGCCGCATCGATCCAAGCCATCACTTCGGCCTTTGGGAACAGCAACTTGCCGACCACCCGCACGCAGGGCACCTCGCCACTCGCCACCAGATCATAGACTTTGCGTTCGCTGATGCGCAGCACATCAGCCAGCTCGCGTGTCGTCAAAAAGGCCTCGGGCGCGGCGGTCATCCCCTTACCTTACGCCCGCCGGATGGGAACACAACGCGCAACCGTCCCCTTGCCCTGCCCGATTGTGGCGGCGGTGACATACCTGCGGCCAGAGCGCGCCACTGCTGCCTTGGAACATCCATGCAACCAGCATCATTTGGCCTCAGCGCCTTGTTAATCCCTAAGGCGAACACAAGCGGAGGATCCCATGGGTGCGCATCAAACCATACAGCTAGAGACTTTCGAGGGTGCAACAGCCCCTGGTGCTACTGACACTGCTGATGCTTGGGCCGGACCCCATCCGCTGACCCACCCGTCGCGCGTAACGGTGACGGGCTTTGCGGCGGGTACACTCATCGAGACGCCCTATGGTCCGCAACCCATCGAGACGCTGAAGGCCGGTGACCTGGTTCACACGCGGACAGGGGGTGTTCAAACCCTAGGGCGGGTCGGCCAACGCTACTTTGCAGACCCGGGCGAGATGGGTGCTGTGATCATCGCACCGGGGGCCATTGGAAACAGCGAAAGCCTAAGCGTGTCGCCGGGAAGTCGGGTTGAGTTGCCCTGCGGCGCTGTTACCGCAAGTGACTTGGTCGACGGTTATTTTGTGCTGCAGGCCTGCAATAGCAGCATCACTTACTACTACATTCAGTTTGACGACGGGCAGACGATTGTGGTCAGCGGGGCCGCGTTCCATATCGGCGGTCCCTCTGTCCTGTGCGTATTGGATCGCGACACCAACCGACCGGATCGCATGACTTTGATTTAAGGCGCCCTCAGCGGTTCGCGCCGGGAACCCATAGGATGTCGTCCTTGCCATCGTCATTGGCCAGGCGGCCCGCCACAAAGAACCAGTCGCTCAGGCGGTTGAGATAGCGCAACGCGTCTTCGTTAACGCTTTCAGTAGCTGCCAGTTCCACGACCAACCGCTCGGCCCGGCGACAGACGGTGCGGCACAAGTGCAAATGCGCAGCCAAAGCACTGCCCCCTGGCAGAATGAAGCTGCGCAGCGGTTGCAGACGCGCGTTCATCGCATCAATCTCGGCCTCAAGGCGCTCCACCTGGGCAGCGGCCATGCGCAGCGGCGGGTATTCGCGATCGCTGTCTTTCTCCATATCCGGGGTGCACAGATCGGCCCCCAGATCAAACAGATCGTTTTGGACCCGCATCAGCATTTTGTCGATTTGCGCATCCGCATGCAGTCGGGCCAGTCCGACGGTGGCATTCGCCTCGTCCACAGTGCCATAAGCGCGCACCCGCGCGGAATGTTTGCCCACCCGACTGCCATTTCCCAGAGCGGTGTCGCCCGCATCGCCGGTGCGGGTGTAAATCTTGTTCAAGACAACCATGGTTCAGCCCCCTCGGGTCAAATAAACAAAGCCGATAATGATGATCACTGCTATGAACTGAAGCAAAAGGCGTAAGCGCATAATCTTATTGGCGTATTTCCGGTTGAAATCGCCCCCTTTGGCGAACCCCCCAACGCCCACGAGCAATACTGCCGCCACTGCAAGGCAGGCAAAAAGCGCGACATAGAACAGCGGGCTATCGGCCATTAAAGGTCCTTTCCAAGTACTGATACCTAGGTAAGCTCAACTTTGCCAAAGTCACGCCTTGCGCAATATTTTATCCAACGCGCGGGTGGGTAGAAGTCGCTTGAAGATGTTCATCATATAGGTTGGCGTGGTCACAAAATATCGTGCTTTGGGGCGCGGGCTTTCCAGTGCATGAATCAATTTCTTGGTGACAGCGCTGGCCGGCAGTTCGAATGTGTCCGGCGCATTCGTCTCGGCGTAAAGGCGCGGCAGTAGCATCTTTTCATAGAAGGATCTGCGGGGCGAGCTTTGCCAGTCGATCCAGCGCTCGAAATGCGGGATCGAATTGCGGCGGATGTCCGAGGTGACGGGGCCCGGCTCGATCAGGATGAAGTGTACGTTGGGCTGATTGTTCTCAATGCGATAGGCATCCGTCAGCCCCTCCATCGCGAATTTGGTCGAGATATAGGCCCCCCGCGCACGCAGGGCGATGAACCCCAGGATCGAAGAGTTATTGACAACGCGCCCATGGCCCTGCTTGCGGAACACTGGCATCAGGCGGTTGATCAGATCGAACTGACCGAACAGATTGGTTTCGAAGATCTCGCGCAGGGCCGCCCGGGGCAGATCCATGGCCAGACCAGGCGTCGCGAAAGCCCCGTTGTTGAACAGCGCGTCCAGAGTGCCATCGGTCCGCTCTAACGCTTCGGCCACAGCGATCACAATGCTCTCCTCCGATGCAAGGTCGAGGGGGAAGCTCTCAAGCCCCTCGCTTTCCAGCCGGGCGCAATCAGCGGGCTTGCGACAGGTCGCAAAGACCCGCCAGCCGCGCGCCTTAAGGCCGTGAGCCGCGTCATAACCGATGCCCGAGGAGCAGCCGGTGATCAGGATGGACTTTTGCGGCATCATCGGCCTCCGGTCATTGGAGCCGCCTAGGTACGGCGGCCGCGACACGGTTGCAAACGGGTTTTGCTGGGCGATGCCTTGCAGGATGGTCTAGCAGATGTCACATGCCTTAATTCGGGGGCCTGATGCCCCGGTTTTTGGCACAGTGGAGGACATTATGAGTCTAAGGATCAACGACACCGCACCCGATTTCACCGCCGAGACGACAGAGGGCACCATCAATTTCCACGATTGGATCGGCGACGGCTGGGCGATCATGTTCTCGCATCCCAAGGATTTCACGCCGGTTTGCACCACCGAGCTGGGCTATATGGCCGGGATTGAAGACGAGTTCACCAAGCGAAATTGCAAGATTATCGGAATCAGCGTGGACCCCGTCGATACGCACCAGCGGTGGAAGGCTGACATCACGACTGCCACGGGCAGCGCGGTCGCCTACCCGATGATCGGCGATCCCGACATGAAAGTGGCCAAGCTTTACGACATGCTACCAGCCGAGGTGGGCGGCAGCGCATCTGAGCGGACAGCGGCGGACAATCAGACCGTGCGTACCGTTTTCATGATCGGTCCGGACAAAAAGATCAAAATGCAGATGTCCTATCCCATGACCACCGGCCGCAACTTCGACGAGCTGTTGCGCGTCCTGGACAGCCTACAACTGACCGCACAGCATAAAGTGGCGACACCTGCGGGTTGGAGGCAAGGCGAGGATGTGATCGTGGTCTCGTCGGTTTCGGACGATGATGCGCGCGCGCAGCATGGCGGTTTCACCGCAACATTGCCCTACTTGCGAGTGGTCAAGCAGCCGGGCGCGTAACCACGCCCGGCCACATTGTGGCAATCGAGTTACTTTGGTTGCCGCGACACCACATCTCTTGACTTGCGCGCTCGGACAGTCCATTTGCTGCAGCGAGATATCCGTTCTGCCGCGTGAGCAGGCGCCAGTATAAGCGGGATGAACCCGCCAAGGATTGGAACGGATCACGGCGCGACGCGCCATTTACAAGGTTCCCATATCACGCAGGGGTCCAGCGGTTCGGCGGCTTTTGCCCATTCGGGGCGGGGCTGTGCCTTACCGGTTCCCTATGTCCCGCTGCCCAAAGGGTCTGCGGGTCACAATGAGTGATCGGGCCCGGCCCGGTAGAAAGACTGATTTGAGCAATTTTGAAAACCTGGGTCTGTCAGCCCATCTGATGACTGTTTTGGCCACCCAAGGCCTGAAAGACCCAACCCCGATCCAGGCCCAGGCCATCCCGTATGTGCTTGAAGGCCGTGACCTGATGGGCCTGGCCCAGACCGGCACCGGCAAGACCGCCGCCTTCGGCCTCCCGCTGATCCACATGCTGATGAAGCGCGGCACCAGCCCCGAACCCAAAACCACCACCGCGCTGATCCTGGCACCAACGCGCGAGTTGGCCAAGCAAATCTCGGACAACCTGAAGCGTTTCGTCACCGGGACGCATCTGCGGGTCGGCATGGTGGTGGGCGGCAACTCGCTGCACATGCAGGCCAAACAGTTGGCGCGAGGCCTGGACGTTCTGGTCGCGACGCCCGGCCGCCTGATCGATCACATCGAACGCCGTAGCCTGCGCCTATCCGAGACTAAATACTTCGTGTTGGACGAGGCTGATCAGATGCTGGACATGGGGTTCATCCACGCCTTGCGCCAGATCGCGAAACTGCTACCAACCCAGCGGCAGACGCTGTTGTTCTCGGCCACCATGCCCAAACTGATGGCCGAGATCGCGGATACATGGCTCACCGATCCGGTCCGGGTCGAGGTTTCACCGCCGGGAAAAATCGCTGATAAAATAACCCAAGCCCTGCACTATGTGGCCCAAGGTGACAAAACCGCGCTACTGCGCGATCTGCTGTCGCGCCATCCAAAAGAGCGCGCGTTGGTCTTTTCGCGCACCAAACACGGTGCCGAGCGTCTGATGAAGCAATTGGACCGCGATGGCTTCAAGGCTGCCTCAATCCATGGCAACAAAAGCCAGGGCCAGCGGGACCGGGCCCTGCAGGCCTTCCGCGAGGGAAAAATCAAAGTGCTGGTGGCCACGGATGTGGCGGCGCGCGGTATCGACATTCCCGGTGTGCAGCATGTCTATAACTATGACCTGCCCAATGTCGCCGAGAATTACGTTCACCGCATTGGTCGGACCGCGCGCGCCGGTGCGGCTGGCACCGCTTATGCCTTTTGTGCCGAGGCCGAGATGGGCGATTTGCGGGACATCGAAAAAACCATGGGCCTGACAATCCCGGTGGTCAGCGGCACGGAATGGGCCAAACCGCCTTCGAAAAACCGCCGGCGCCGTGGCGGTGGCGCTAGCGGGAAGCCGCAGGGCGCAAGCCCCCCTAAGGCCGATAGCAAGCCAAATCCTGGCCGTCCCGGGCAAAACCGCCGCAACAATCGCCGACGCTCGGGCGGTGGATCGCGCAAAGCCGCGTGATCCGCCTGCCCCAGACTGGCGATCGATCAGGCTGGGGTCACTTAGCTTGGGAAGCCAAAATCCTTAGCGATGCTCCAGATCGAGCGATTGATGTCGCGCAGCTTTTGAATCGCGGCATCAATCTCGTCCATCGCGGCCGCATCCAGTTCCGAGGTTTGCCCCATCTTGATGGTGTCCTTGCGATCAGCGATGCGCATTAGAATTGATTTGGTATTCCCGCCATCGGGATCAAAGGCATAGATGCAGTGATTGTAGCGATTGCGCAAACCCGCAAGCTGCAGAATAGCACCTGTTACCGCCAAGACCCGCTTGCGCTGCGGCGGCGGGGTGCGGTCCATCTTTGCAAGGCGTTGCACCAAGTCAACGCGCGCGCGCGTGGTGTTCAGAGTCAGAAATATAACTAACGCGGCGTCGTTATCCGTCTTTGCCAGACCGGCAATCAAGTGGATCAGCAAGCTTTCGGTGTTGGTCCAGGCATAGTTCAACTTGCCCACGCGCAGCAGGAAATCATCAAAGGCGACCAGATCGGGCGCGCTCATGGGGAGTATCCGAAACTCTGTGTATGAGGCTTAGCCCATGCGGTTTCGACGGGTCATTTATTGAACCGTTCTGGGTATAGGATAGCGAACTGATTTCGAGCGTCCACCCATTGTCTGACACACCTACCAGCCTTCTCGAAG